>JBILDO010000002.1:0-164375 GCA_044352585.1 Verrucomicrobiales bacterium | reverse complement strand
CTGCGACAAGTATCTCGTCGCGTATCTCACTCCCGTGGCGGCAAGGAAACCCTCGGACGAGGAACTCGCCGGTTATCTCCGGGCGAAACTTCCCTCTTACATGGTGCCGTCCGCATTCGTTGTTCTCGATGAGTTGCCGCTGAACGCCAACGGCAAGGTCGACACCAAGGCGCTTCCGGAACCCGCCCTGTTGGAAACAAAGCGCGAGGACGAACTCTCCGCCGCCACCGACGGAGCCGCGCCGTCCGCAACGGAGGCGACCCTGCTCGATCTCTGGAGCGAAGTCCTCGGTGCCGCGTCCATCCGTCTTGACGACGACTTCTTCTCCCTTGGAGGCCATTCGCTGCTGGGGATGCGGCTTTTCGCCCGGATCCAAAAATCGCTCGGCGTCGCGCTGCCGCTCGCGGTCCTTTTCAAGGCCCCGACGGTGCGCCGGCTGGCTTCCGTCATCGACGAGCGCCTCCATGCGGAGGAGACGGCGCCGATGCCGGACGAAAGCGGCGATTCCGCCACGCCCGCGATTGCCGTTCCCCGAAAAGGCGGACTCCATCTCACGCCCGTGGCTCCCGCCAATCCCGCCGATCTGGCGGAAACCACGGTCGCGATCCAGCCAAAAGGCGATCTTCCACCACTCTTCGCGGTCCATGGAGGGGATGGCGGAGTCCTTTTCTACGGCAATCTGGCCACGCGCCTCGGTGAGGATCGTCCCTTCTATGCCTTCGAGGCTCCCGCGCTCACCGCCACTTCCCCCATCCCAAACGAGAGCGTGGTGGAGACCGCGTCTCGATATCTCGTGGAGTTGAGAAAGGTGCAGCCATCCGGGCCATATCACCTCTGCGGATATTCGTTCGGTGGAGTCGTCGCTTATGAAATGGCGTGCCAGTTGCTGACCGACGGCGAGAGGGTCGAATTTCTGGGACTCGTCGACACCGAGAACCCGGCCATCGAAGCCCGCAAGCTCTCACTCGGCGAACGCCTTGCCGTCAACTGGAAGAAGCCCAATCTCGCCGAGAAGGGCGTCCTCGAGAAAGTCGGCAAGATCGGCATGCGGATCGGCACGGGCCTGGCCTACCGCCTCTATTTCGAGGCAGAAGGGGCGATGGCCAAGGCCTTGCCGGAAGCCAAGGGGGCGGGATGGCTGCGCCAAGTACAGGTGCGCATTGCCCATGAGCGAGCCATGGCGGACTACTCGCCGGGAGTCTTCGAAGGGAAAATGACCCTTTTCCGGGCGATGGTCGGAGGAGACAAATTCGAACTTGGTGCCGACTACGGCTGGGTCAATCTGGTCGACGAACTGGACATCATCGACGTGCCGGGAAATCACATCAGTATTTTTCACGAGGAAAACATCGAAGCCGTGGCCGTGGCCTTCCGGAATTTGCTTCCGGGCCGACTTCCCGCCAACACCTGACCTAGCGGCGAATTGCGCGTCCATCGGGAGGCTGGGGACAGCCTCCTTCGGAACGCCGCTTTCCCAAGCGGCGGTTTCGCGTCCATCGGGAGGCTGGGGACAGCCTCCTTCGGAGCGCCGCTTTCCCAAGCGGCGGTGGCGCGTCCATCGGAGGCTGTCCCCAGCCTCCCTCCCGGCTCGCAATCCATCCAGCCCCGGCGAAACGATCTCGTTGCGGCGATCACACGGAGCAAACCTGCGGCCCCGGGATCCGGCCGGAAGGCCGACACACAATCCGCGCCCCGGCGCCCGCCGGAAAGACCGATCTACGCCGCCTCATAACGACGATCCCGCCCCGAGCGCGGCTCACGCTCTTCTCCGCGGGATTCCTGGCGGCGCCCCTCGCGGGGACGATCATCCCTGCGGCCCTCTCCTTCGGAGGTCGTCGCATCGTGACTGGAGCCGAGATACTGGAGGGTATCCGCCACCACCTTCAGTTTCGAACGTTCCTGTCCGCTTTGCTTGTCCTGCCAGGTCTCCATCTGCAGGCGCCCCTCGATGAGGACGCTGCGCCCCTTCTGGAGATATTGGGCCGCATTCTCGGCGGCCCGCCCCCACACGGTGACATCGACAAAGGTGGTCTCCTCCTGCTTCTGGCCGTTCTCTCCGGTCCAGACGCGATTGAGGGCGACGCCGAGTTCGGTCACGGCGGATCCGGTTTTCGTCTTTCTGAGCTCGGGTTGGCGAGTCAGGTTTCCTACCAAGGTTACGCGATTGTAGCTGCTCATGTGGACAGTTAATCATAATGTGTTCGGGTGAACAAGTTAAATTTTCTTTCCTCCCAAAAAAAGTTCCCGTCCCCGGCTCTGGCGGCGGCGCGACGCGCATTTCCGGGTTTGCGGAACGCTCCGGCCACGCCTTAGTTGCTCGGGAAAGTCCCGGCATGGCCAACGAAACCCTCTCGCCCTTCACCGATTTCTGTCTCCTCTTCCTTTCCATCGTATTGGAAGGGGCGCCCTTCATCCTCCTCGGCACGTTGATTTCGGGGTTTATCGACGCGTATCTGCCCCCCGGGCTGATTGACCGCTGGTTGCCGAAGAACCGATTCCTCGCAGTGATCCTGAGCGGCCTCCTCGGGGGCATCTTCCCCGTCTGCGAATGCGCGGTGGTGCCGGTAATCCGGAGGCTGATCCGCAAGGGACTGCCCGTCTCCTGCGCCATCACCTACATGCTCTCCGCGCCGATCATCAATCCCATCGTCATCATCAGCACGATGAAGGCCTTCTCCACCTCGGTCGGGCAATTCTCGCTTCGCGGGGCGGAAGCCGCCGCGACCCAGGGTCCCCTCTTCATGACCTCGAGCCGGCTCCTCCTCGCCTTCCTCGTGACGGTGACGGTGGGCCTCATCGTCCTCAGGATCCGGCATCATTCGCTGCTCCGTCCCGGCGTGGTTCCACGGCATTCCGATGCCGGCCCCGGCAGCCATGATGACCCAGCCCTCGCCGGCCCGACCGCCAACCGCCTCGTGCTTTCGATGCGGACGACGATGCGGGATTTCCTGGAGACGGCGATGTATTTCACGATCGGTGTCGCCATCACCTCGGTCTTCCGCGCCTATGTCACCGAGGACCTGATCATTCTTTTCAACCAGAGTGAACCGATCGGAATCGGCCTGATGATGGCGCTCGCCTTCGTCCTGAGTCTCTGCAGCACCTCCGACGCGTTCATCGCGGCGAACTTCCCGGTGCCGCAGTCGGCCAAGCTCGCCTTCCTCGTCTTCGGCCCGATGATGGACGTGAAGCTGGTCTTCATGTATCTGTCGGTCTTCAAATCGCGCTTTGTTTTCCTTCTCGCGCTCTCGCTCTTTGTCGTGATCGGCGTCCTGAGTTACGTTTGGCTGCGGCTCTGACGCGTCTTCCCGGAAATCCCTTTCCCTGAAAGCCATGAAGAAAATCCTCCAGTCGTTCGCGGTTCTCACCCTTTTCCTGTGGGGCGGTCTCTTCCTCTACTTTTACACGAGCGGACGGATCGAAAAATACCTCGATCCCAGTTTCCGGATCTACGCCCTGATCTCGGGGATCGGCTTCCTTCTTCTGGGCGCGTTCAATTTCCTCAACCGGAACCGGGCCGTCGGCGTGTGCACCCATGACCACGCCCACGGGGACGCGTGCGATCACGAGCACCATCACCACCACGACCACGACCACGACCACGACCACGATTCGCCCCACGCTCACGATCATGACCATGGAGGTTTCGACCATGATCACGAGCATGACCATGGAGGTTTCGACCATGATCACGAGCATGCTCACGACCACGAGCATGCTCACGATCATTCCCATGACCACGATCACGGATGCTGCGGGCATGACCACCACAACCCCGTCCACCCGCATGCCCACGACCACGACCATGGCGAAACCGAAGCTCCGGCCCTTCACCATGACCACGAGGAAAGTCCGGCCGGCCTTGCCTTCTCCCTTCTCGTGCTGTTGGTCCCGCTGCTCGTGGCGACGGGCTACTCCAAGGATCGCTTCAGTTCCGATTACGTTGCCAAGTGGGGCAAAATCGAACGGCAGATGATGCAGAAACGCATCGCCGATGCGCGGAACGCCCCGACCGACGCCTCCGCCTCGCAGACTCCCGTCGCCAATCCCTACACCCGTGAAGGGATCGAGGCGGCGGAGGGTGCCGGGGGCAGTTCCGCCCCCTATCCGGGACAACCCGACACCCCGCCCGAACCCAAAAAGGACGAAGCCGCCGCGGAAGCCTGGGGTGCCTTTACGATGGAGGACCTCAAGAAAATGGTCCCTCAGAACGACAAGGGGGAATTCCTCCTCGACGTGCCCCAGATCTTCTACACCGCCGGCGACAAGGAACTGATGGAGGTGATGGAGGGCATTCCTGTCGAGACCACCGCCCAGCTCATGGAGGAAACGCTCAACAATCCGGAAAAGACCCGTCTCAAGGCCTTCCGCCTCTTCATCGAATGCTGCGCGGCCGACGCACGCCCCCTCTCGATTCCGGTCGATTTCGGCAAGGCGCCCCCGGAATACACCGAGATGGGTTGGTACAAGCTCTACGGGAAGCTCCACTACTCGAAGGAGAACGAGGAACTCATCCCGCTGATCCGGATCGAGCGGATCGAAGCCACCGCCGAACCGACCGACGGTCTTCTTTTCTGACCGGAGATTCGCCCGGAGCGACGGAACGAATGGTATCCCGCGGCCTCCGCTTGCGTTTTCCGCATGATGCCCGTATCGTTCCCTCCCGGAAAGATTCCCGGTTCCAATCGGGGGTGTACTGGTTTCGACTGAAGGTCTGAGGACCTGACAGCATGCCGAGGTTGAACGGCTGGCCTCGTAAAAAGCCGCTCAAAAAACAAACGCAAATAACGAACCTGAACTTGCCCTGGCGGCCTAATTGAGCTGTCACGCGACTTGGCCGATGTCTGCTGAGTCAAGTCGCGCCACTTAGCGGACTGGTCTCGCCGCGGGGGTCCGGCGGATGAGACGAGAGGTTACAGTGATCATCGGAGGGAACGGATTCTGTCGGTCGAAGCCGCCCCTCCCAAATCAAAAGACCGACTAAGCATGTAGACGTTTGGTGCAATGGTCTTTAGGACAGGGGTTCGACTCCCCTCACCTCCATCTCTCTCATTATCGGCGGGTTACAAGTTACAACGAGAGTTTCAACAGGCATTGTCGCTCCTCGAGCTCTGCCGCCGAGATGCTCTCCGCGATGCGCACCGGCAAGACCGACGGCGTCCACCAGAAGACCCTCAACCGGCTCGTGAAGTTCATCGAAGACTTCAAGTCACTGAACTTCGCCGGGGACGTCATAGTGGAGCGCCAGTTCGATCGTGTCCGCAGCGAACTGCTCACCCGCAGCGCCGGGGACTACCGCAACAACCTCACCGCGCCCCGCAATCTCGAGACCAGGCTCACCGAGCTCAGCGACCACGCCCGCGAACTGGCGAGCCAGGATGCGCGCGAACTCGTCGAGCGCTTTGGCCAGATGGGCCGGAGGAAGTTGCAGCTCGCCGGGTGAGCGTCCCGGCCCACCACCCACAACCCATCAGACAGGGTTCGGTCCCATCCCGGACCCTGTTCTACCGAAGCAGAAGCTCTTCCGATCTCATCATCCCCTCCCGGTTCATGATATCGGCGATGAGACGGACCGTCCCGTTCTTCACGGCCTCGACCAATTCTTCTCCCCGGAGATGAATGAGTGTGTCAAACCTCTCCGCTTGCTTCGCGAGGACAAACCCGTTCAACACCTTCGGGCGCAGTTCCCGGATTTTCACCGCCTTTGCCGCATCGCTTGCGTCCGGCGCCTGAGCCAGCTCGTCGAGGAGTCGGGAAAGTTGGAAGCAGGCCTCATAGAACGGTGTCTGGCTCCACCACGCCGGGCTTCGTCCCGGAGGCAGCACAAACCGCCAGTGATCGACGTCGATCCGGAACCGCTTCTCGCGCTCTCCCTCCGAGAGGTGGACCAGTCCCGACTCCGCCATTTCATTCAGCAAGACCTGGACGGTCTTGGCTCCCCATCCCGTTTCCCGCGCGATCCACGCCGGATGCCCGGAACGGCCTGTCAGCAACAGCCACGTGAAGACCTCGGCACGGGCGTTGATCCCGAAAAACGACCGCATCTTGAAGAGGAAAGCTTCGGGTTCCCGGGGATCCGGACGGAAGCTCTGTCCCCGCAGATCGAAGGTGGAATCTCCGAACCACTCGGACAATTCCGGCGACACGGAGGATCCGGACACGGGCGCGAGAAGCTTCAGCGGTCCGCCGACGCCCCGCGCGGTCAGATGATGTTCCATCGCCCCGAGCACCCGTGAGTCGCCGAGATCCGAACGCAGGTGCATCGACTTGAGCTTCTGGGCGCAGAGCAGCTTGCCGTTCATTGCCAGCCAGTCGAGCGCCTCCCCGAAGAGGCGCGCGTCGTTCACTCCGAAGCGGGAGGTGGCGAGAAGCAAGGCCTCCGGATCCACGACAAACGGCACGGTGCCGGATCGACCCGCTCCCGCCACCCCGATGGAGACCCACTGGTCCCAGAGGAACTGGACGAGCGACTCACTCAGCGAGTGCTTCAATTCTTGGAACGAGGTCATGGTGTTCGAGCTGACGCAGGAGGTCGAGGAGCTTGGGGATGTGCCCCTTGGAAATCACCTCCTCTTCAATGAGCCAGCGTGCGGTTCGTTCGGCTTCGTCGGCGTCGGGGCCCAGCGCCCGAAGGTCGCCCAGATCACGCGCTTCACTGCGGGCCACCGCGGCATAGAATTTCAAATAGATCTGGCCCGACCTTCCGATATAGCTGACCCGGAGCCATCCGCCGTAGGAGCGCTCGACGAGTTCGGAGAGGAAGTCGGCCGGAAAGCGGCGCAGGTCGATCATCAGCATGGCCGTCGCGGCATTGAGCCAGTTCGGGCGCAGGCGCTTTTCCTCCGCGACCTCGCGGACACACTCCTTGAGGAACTCCGGCAGGGGATAGGCGTCGATGATGTCGCCGTCCACTTCCCCGCGCATCGCGATCACATCCACATCGTGTGTGGTGCGGGACACGATCTCGGCGGCCAGCAAAGCCGAGCCTCCCGAAACGACCAGATGCAGGGGTCGCAATCTTCGCCCTTCGAGAAGTTCCCCTAGCAGGGTGAGAGACTCGTGGACGATGTCGTGATCCAGTTCCGCCATTTGAGAAAATTAACCACCGGTTATCAGAAATTCAAGTTCTGATTAACCGCCCGATCCGATTCGCCTACTCCACCTTCAAGCGGTCCAACAAACCCGTGAAGAACGTCTCCCCCCAGAGGACGACGGCGTCCGCGTCCCGGATGAAGGGCAGCACGTCGGCGCGGGCCTGGTCGAAGTCGACCTCGGTGAAGCGCTTTCGCAGCAGACCAAGAAGGGCTTCGCCGGACAATGCCTCTCCGCCCTCCCAGTGTCCGGTCTGCTCCATCAGACAGGGTTCGGTCCCATCCCGGACCCGGTTCAATCAAGGATCTGCAACGCCCTTGCCCGATCGACGAGGATGCGGCGGTAGGCTTCCCTTGCGTCTGACGAAAGAAGGGACGCTTCGAGAAGAGACTCCGCCTTCGCATCGAGTCCGGACACCCGGTCGAGGAGGCGTTCGGCCCGGTCCGGCTTCATTCGGAATCGCCTCGCCAGTTCCCGGAAGTCCTCGCGACGATGGAACCCGTTTTGTCTGAAACTTTCCGTCTCGAACTCATCGGCAAACAGCCCCAGCGCGAGGGCGCTTTCCTGCGGCAGGTGCAGCCTCGTGTTCACGAGATCGTAGGCCGGGCTGAGGACAGGGTCCCCGAGCGGCGTCGGCACGAGGGAGAAGTTCTTGAAGTGCGCGTCGCCGTTGCCCACCGCATAATTGAAGACGATGATCCGGAAGAGCTTCTCGATTTCGACCGCATAGGACGGGCAATAACGCTCCAGGACCCGCCCGAGCTCCTCGTAGCTGCCCTCGTATTTGAAATTCCGTCCGTGGGTTTCACGGCTGCGGCCCGACAACTGGCAGAAGTCCTCCTGCGATCGCTTCTGTCCCGTCACCGCATCCCGGTCGAAGCGTTTCACCACGTAGGCGGGCGAACCGTCCGGAAAGAAGACGAGACCGTTCGGCGGCGTCGCGATTCCCGCGATCTGAGCGGCGAGCTGCATCGAGAGGTGCTCGTTGGCCGGAATATCGCCTGGGAACGACAGGCCGGGCGTCGATGGCACCGGTTTGAGCAAATACTCCCCATCCGTTTCCGTCGGCACGAGATGACCGCGCTCGAGCTTGACCGAGATCTTGTCCTGCACCCCGGAGAGCGAGATTCGGTCCGAACGCTCGAGACGGAAGCGATGGAATGCAGGCAGGTCGAAGGGGAGAATGGGAGAGACCTTGCGACCGTTCCACAAGTGCTGCACCGCGCCCCGGCTCCACGCTTGCCCCTGGGTCGGTCGCAGGGTGCTCAGGCACCGGTCGGGAGGATAGGGCGTGGACGCACTCATTCACCGGAAACGGGTTCGACGGTCACGCATCCGATCACGTCGGACGCCGCCGTTTTGAGGAGAAGACCGAAACTGTCTTCGAGATCGATCTTGTGGAGCCGGCTTTGCAGTTCCCGCAGACTGCCCTCCGCGAGCAGGCCCTCGAAAAAGGGAAAGAGGTGCGGCGAGACGTAAGGCTCGGACCGCAGGGGCAGGGTGAGGCTGACCGCCGCGGCGGCGTCGCCTGCCAGGTAGACGGGATCGTAGGTGAAGAGGTAGCCTGAGGGCGTTTCCTCGAGACGACCGGCCGCGATTCCCCTGACCCGAACCAAGCCTCTGCGACGGTTGCTCATTCGTTCGTGGTCCCGTCGTCCGTGTTGGCGGGAACGAACCCGGCGATCTCCCGCGGGCTCAGTCGAATTTCCAAGCCCAGCACCCCACAGACCCGCGAGAGCACTTCCAGGGTCGGATTGCCCTTGCCCGACTCAAGATCGCTCAGGGTATGCACTCCCAACTCGCTCAGGGCCGCGAGGTCCCGCTGCGTGATGCCGGCCAGCTTGCGACGCTGACGCAGGATTGTTCCCAGTTCCTCCGGACTCATGGCTACATGAAAAAGTTCATTTCATTGAAACTCTACGCGCAACCAAGACCGAATCAACGAGCCAATCATCAAAATATTCATTCGAATGAACTGAACTAACTCCCCAAGAGACTCCGCCTCCCCTTTTCGCCGGAAAATTCATCGAGATGAACTTCCGGCTACCCAACCGAAAACAAAGAAACCAACCAAGAACCCAAACACCACCATGTCCCACCTCACCACCGTCCTGACCCAGATCCGCGACGTCGAGGCTCTCGCCGAAGCGTGCGCCAATGCCTGCGGCGAACTCGGCGTGGAGTTGCTCCGCGACACCGAGGCCCGCCGCACCACCCACGGAGCTTCCGGGTCGCGCGGGGGCGTAGAAGTGGGCCGTCGCGACGGGGAGTCGAACGATGAGCCGGTCGGCGATCGCGAGGAGCGGCCCGACTCGATCCAGTTCGCCTTCATCGAGCGGCTCATGGCCCTCGTGAAGCGGCTTCCCGCGGAGGGGCCATGACGCCAGGGACGGCCCGATCTCCCTGCGGCGGGGCGTTTGTTGCCTCACCAAAACGGGGTTTCCGATGGCTCCGGCGGCGGAATTTGCCGGAAAATGCGGCCCCGGCCGACGGACGTGCCCCCGATCCGCCCGACGAGCCGCCATCCCGAAAACGGGCGAGATGTCACCGATTTCCGCCCTGGATGTCACATCTTCGACACGGCCCCCATCGCCCTTGGAAACGCCTCGATCCCTTGTCCCATAGAGGCTTGCGGCTTCTTCAGCCCACCTCTCTCGGCCCTCTCCGTGTGAAAAAAAGTGGAAAGCACGAAAACAGACCTCTCATGGGATTTGGGTAAGGGTGGAAGCCCCATGGTTCGGTGTCAACCGGCATAAAAGATTGCTTAAGCTTGCCGGAATTTTCTTCACCCCCTCCCCCCACGGTTGTCCGTCCCGCGCATTTTCGGACTTTGGGATGGGACTTGTTCATGCGTCCTTGTCAATTTCTTCGGTTCTGCCAGATTGCCGACTCCTGATTCGACTTTCATGAACGCGCCCCGTCCTGCCATGCTGTCCTTTCTCCGGTCGACGATCGTCGCCTTGATGTTCGGCGGAGCGGTCGGGTCGGTTCAGGCCGACCCGGTGGTGAGCAACCTCACCGCCTCGCAGCGTGCGGGGACGAAGCTGGTGGACATCACCTACGACCTCGCGGCGCCGGGCTTTGGGGCTGTGGCGGTGACCCTCGAGGCCTCGAGCGATGGCGGGACGACTTGGACGGTGCCTGTGGCCTCAGCCACGGGTGCAGTCGGGGAGAGTGTGACGCCCGGCACCGGCAAGGCGATTGTTTGGAATGCGGGAGTCGATTGGCCGTTGAGCTACAGCACGCAGATGCGGTTCCGGGTGGTGGCGGATGATGGGTTTTCGTATATCCCAGGCGGGAGTTTCACGATGGGTCGGACGAGCGGGGATACCGATAGCAACGCGCCGCCGATCACGGTGACGGTCAGCCCTTTTTACATCCAGCAGACCGAGACGACGAAGGCGCAATGGGACGAGGTGAGGACGTGGGCGTTGAACAACGGCTACACCGACCTGGCGGTAGCAGGCGGGAAAGCCTCGAACCACCCGGTGCATTCGGTGAGTTGGTGGGACGTGGTGAAGTGGTGCAACGCGCGCAGCGAGATGGAGGGATTGACGCCGGTGTATACGGTTTCCGGGGCGGTGATGCGGACGGGGACGACCGAGCCGGTTCCGAACTGGAGCGCGAACGGGTATCGGTTGCCGACAGAGGCGGAGTGGGAAAAGGCGGCGCGGGGCGGAGTGGAAGGGAAGCGGTTTCCGTGGGGGACCGATACAATCAACCACGGTGACGCGAACTACGTCGCGAACAGCAACAGCTACAGCTACGACACAAGCGGTTACACGGTGAACACCTTCCACCCGAGCTACACGGCGGGCGAGTTTCCCTACACTTCGCCAGTGAGAAGCTTTGAGGCGAACGGGTATGGACTGTTTGATATGGCAGGGAACGTGTTAGAGTGGTGCTGGGATTGGTATGGAAATACCTACTACACGACGAGCAATGGCGCGACAGATCCGCGCGGGCCTCAATCAGGGCCAAACCGTGTCCTTCGAGGCGGCCGCTGGAACAATATTGCGTTATCTGCTCGTAGCGCAAATCGAGGCTTCTACACACCAGGAACTTCAAATAACAACTCCGGGTTTCGTCCTTCCCGAACTCATCTCGTCGACGGGATGTCCCTCATCCCCGGCGGCAGCTTTACGATGGGCGTGACAAGCGGGGACACGGACGCCAATGCCCCATCAATCACTGTGACAGTGAGCCCTTTTTTTATCCAGCAGACCGAGACGACCAAGGCTCAATGGGACGAGGTGCGGACTTGGGCGTTGAATAACGGCTACACCGATCTTGCGGTGGGTGCAGGGAAGGCCTCGAACCACCCCGTTCACTCAGTAAGTTGGTGGGACGTGGTGAAGTGGTGCAACGCACGCAGCGAGATGGAGGGACTGACACCGGTGTATACGGTATCCGGGGCTGTGATGCGGACGGGGACAACGGCACCGGTTCCGAACTGGAGCGTGAATGGGTATCGGTTGCCTACGGAGGCCGAGTGGGAGAAGGCGGCGCGGGGTGGAGTAGAAGGGAAGCGGTTTCCATGGGGAACGGACACCATCAGTCATGCAGAGGCGAACTATCAAGTCTATTCGCAAAACGGGACGACGAACTTTTACAACTGGGACGTGGAGCCGCGGCCGCCTGCGACCGGGACGAATTATTACCACCCGAGCTACATAGCGGGCGGGACCCCCTACACATCTCCAGTGCGGAGCTTTGAGTCGAACGGATATGGTCTTTATGACATGGCTGGGAATGTCTGGGAGTGGTGCTGGGACCGGAATGGTGCGCAGATGGGCCGACTGATCCGGGGCGGGAGTTGGCAAACTGACGCGCTCACAACGCGCTGCGCGAACCGCGCCAGCAGCGGTACACCCGAATACTCGAATGATAACCAAGGTTTTCGTCCTGCCCGCACCGCGATCCTCGACGGCATGTCGCTCGTCCCGAGCGGGAGCTTTACGATGGGCCGAACGAGTGGTGACACTGATAGCAATGCACCATCGATCACGGTGGCGGTAAGTGCATTCTACATCCAGCAGACCGAGACGACCAAGTTTCAATGGGACGAAGTGCGGACCTGGGCGTTGAGCAATGGATATACCGATCTGGCCGCAGGAGCAGGGTGGACTTCAACCCACCCAATACAGACAGTAAGTTGGTGGGACGTGGTGAAATGGTGCAATGCGCGGAGCGAAATGGAGGGATTGATACCCGTATTCAAAATTGAGGGGTCCGTAATGCGCACCGGAACAACCGTTCCGACGGTTGATTTTGGCGTGAATGGTTATCGCCTACCCACAGAAGCGGAGTGGGAGAAGGCGGCGCGAGGTGGAACCAGCGGGAAGCGGTTTCCATGGGCAACGGACACGATTAATCATAACAACGCGAACTACTACGCGAATAGCATCGCCCTCAATTACGATACCAGTGATTATACAAACTACACATACCATCCCAACTACGCGAACGGAAGCATGCCTTACACAGCTCCAGTGGGCAGTTTCCCGTCAAACGGATTCGGATTATACGACATGTCTGGAAACGTTTGGGAATGGTGCTTGGACTGGTTTGGAAGTAGTGTTTATTCTGACGGATCCATCAACCCAATCGGTCCGATCAGCGGGACAAAACGTGTCGTTCGAGGCGGATCATGGTTCAATGACGGAAATTTTTCAAGATGTGCCATTCGCCTGAATAATCCACCGGGAAATCGCTATTTTGACGGCGGTTTTCGAACAGTTCGAAAAGAAATTTATTCATCAACGGGAATTCTTGAATCTGGTAATCTGGTTACGGATACGACGGAGCCCCCATTTATCAAAGATGCGACAAATGCGGAAATATTCGCAACCGGTGCCACCCTCGGTGGCAACGTGACGAGTGACGGAGGCGCCACTATCATCGAGCGCGGCGTCGTGTATTCCGCCACCACGGCAAACCCCGATCCGCTCATCGGCGGCACCGGCGTGACGAAGGTCACCGCCACCGGCACCACCGGCGTCTTCACCGCCCCGGTCACCGGTCTCAACCAAGGCACCGGCTACAGCTACAAGGCCTATGCCACCAACAGCCAGGGAACCACCTACTCGACCGTGGCCACCTTCACCACGCTCAGCACCAACGCGGACCTCAGCGCCCTCACCCTCAGCAGCGGCACGCTCAGCCCCACCTTCGCCAGCGCCACGACGAGCTACACGGCGAGCGTCTCCAACGCCACCACCTCCCTCACCGTGACCGCGACCCGCGCCCAGGCCAATGCGACGATCGATGCGCGGGTCAACACCGGCGCCTATGCCGCGGTCACCGGCGGCAGCCCGAGCGCCTCTCTGCCGCTCAACGTGGGGAGCAATATCGTGGATGTGCGCGTCACCGCTCAGGACGGAACCACCCAAAAGACCTACACCGTGACGGTGACCCGCGACAAGGCGGCCCAAACGATCACCTTTCCCAATCCCGGCCCGCAGTTGGCCAACGCCACCGTGGACCTCTCAGCCACCGGAGGTGGATCCGGCAATCCCGTGACCTTCACCATCGAAGGCCCGGCCACGCTCGGGGGCGGCAACGTGCTGTCGTTTACCGGAGCCGGGTCTGTCACCGTTCGCGCCAATCAGGCCGGGAATGACCTCTACCATCCGGCTCCAGAGGTGTCCCGCACCTTGACCGTGACAAAAGCCACCGGCTCCGTCACCCTCGGCAGTCTTTCCCAGACCTACGATGGCACGCCGAAAGCAGCGACCGGCACGACCGATCCCGTTGGCAAAACGGTGAACTTCAACTACGAAGGCGGATCGACTGCGCCAACGAACGCAGGATCCTACGAGGTAGTCGGCACCATCGACGACCCGATCTACCAAGGCAACGCCATGGGGACTCTTGAGATCGCCAAAGCCTCGCAAGTCATCACCTTCGCTGCAATCCCTGACAAGCTGACTACCGACACCGTCGCGCTCGCGGCTACCGGAGGCTCATCTGGAAACACTGTCACCTTCGCGGTGACCGAAGGCCCGGCAACCATTACCAACGGAGTCCTGAGCTTCACCGGGGCGGGCAACGTCACGATCACCGCGAGCCAGGCGGGCAATGCGAACTATGAAGCGGCCACGCCCGTCTCCCGAACCTTTACGGTCACCAAGGCAAACGCCACCGTCACGCTCGCGAACCTCTCCCAGACCTACGACGGCACACCAAGGCCTGCGACCGCCACGACCGATCCCGTTGGCAAAACGGTGACCTTCACCTACGAAGACATCTCGACCGCACCCACCAACGCAGGCAGCTACGCCGTGGTCGCCACGATCGACGACCCGATCTACCAGGGCAGCGCCACCGGCATGCTTCAAATCGCGAAGGCCTCGCAGGTGATCACCTTCGCCAATCCCGGCCCACAGCTCGCCAACGCCACGGTCACTCTCTCCGCCACCGGGGGCGGCTCAGGCAATCCCGTCACCTTCGCCGTCGAGGGCCCGGCCGCACTCGGCATTGGCAACGTGCTCACCTTTACCGGCCCCGGCTCGGTCACCGTTCGTGCGAACCAGACCGGCAACGCCAACTACGAAGACGCTGTCGAGGTTTCGCATATCTTCACCGTCTCGAAGGCCACCGCCACGATCACTCTCTCGCGCCTCCACCAGGTCGCCGACGGCACGGCCCGCGAGGTCGTCGTCACGACGGTTCCGGAAGACCTCGAGATCACCGTCACCTACGACGGCGAGGCCGACGCGCCCATTGCCCCCGGATCCTACGCCGTGGTCGCCACCTCCGCCGATGACCGCTACGAAGGCTCCGCCAGCGGCACCTTGGTCGTCGATGTCCCGGCCCGCTCCGTCCGCGTCCCCGGCGGCGGCCTGCCCGCCCTCTCCGCCCTCGGTGAACTGATCGTGCCCACCTTCTCGATCGGCGCCTACGAGGTCACCGGCAGCCAGTGGGCCATCGTCGTGGCCTGGGCCGAGGCCAACGCGGGATATGACTTTGCCGGAGCGGGTTCTGCCGCGAGCGGTGACCGCCCCGTCACCGGGATCAACTGGTTCGATGCCGCGAAGTGGTGCAACGCCCGCACCGAATGGGAGAACACCCTTCTCGGAAAATCCCTCGCCTCCGCCTACAAGGTCGCCGGAGTGGTCTACAAGACCGGCGTTCCCGCCTCGCCCGACGAGGTGAACTGCGATTTCGGCGCGGGTGGCTATCGCCTCCCCACCGCCGCCGAGTGGGAATACGCCGCCCGCGGCGGAGCCTCCGGAACGCCCTCGACCTATCCCGGTGGCAACACCCTCGACGATCTCGGTTGGTATGACGGCAACAGCAACGGAGCCGTCCAACCGGCCGGAGGCAAGACTGCCAACGGCCTCGGACTCTACGACCTCGCCGGGAACGCCGCGGAGTGGACCTGGGACGCGCCTGTGGGAGCGCCCGCCCAGCGCCTCCTCCGGGGCGGGGCATGGTCCTCCGGCGCGAGCGCCTGTGAGCTGACCGCCCTCTCCGGCGAAACGCCCGCCCTGCGCCTCGATCATTCCGGCTTCCGCCTCGCCCGCTCGATCTCCCTCGCCCTCGCCGCGGCCCTCGATGATCCGAACCTCGCTTGGGAATCCGGCGGAGACGAGGCCTGGTTCGCCCAGACGGGCATGACTCACGACGGCATCGACGCCGCCGAAAGCGGAGCCGTCGCCCCCGGCCAATCGAGCTGGCTCGAAACCACCGTGACCGGTCCCTGCAACCTCCGTTTCCGCTGGGAAGCCTCGCAGCGCGCCGCCCTGGACGTCTTCCGGCTCGAGACCGGCGTCGTTTCACCGCTCCTTTTGACCGGTCCCGCCAACTGGGAGGAACGCCTCGTCGAACTGCCCGCGGGCGATCACACCCTGCGCTGGGTCTTCGCGCGCGATGCCGCGTCCACCGGCACGAGCCGGGTTCGTCTCGATGCGGTCTCGGTGACACCCGCGACCCTGCCCACCGTGACGACCGCGGCGGCCTCCGAGGTCAGCGGCAGCGGTGCCACTTTCGGAGGCCAGGTCACCGCCGACGGAGGGCGGACCGTCACCGCGCGGGGGGTGGTTTATGCGACGAGTCGGCAGCCGACTCTCGCGAGCCCCGGAGTGCTGACCGCTGCCACCGTCGGCACCGGAACCTTCAGCGTGACCGCCACCGGATTGACCGAGGGCACGACCTACTTTGCGCGGGCCTATGCGACCAACCACCTCGGCACCGCCTACGGGGCGGAGATCGTCTTCACCACCGACACCAATGTGGTCTTCGTGGAGGGGCTTGCCATCCTCGAGCGGGGCATCCGGTCCGGCGATACCCACCGGTTCGGTTTCACCCTGGGAGGTCCGCGGGTGCTCTCGTATTTGACGACAGGCGCGGGCGGGCTCGAGGTGAGTCTCCACGATGGGGCGGGCGCACTGCTCAAGTCCCATGCCAGCGCTTGGGATCTCGACGAGGACGTCGTCCTCGAGCCCGGAACCTACGAACTGCGCGTGCGGCGACCGGCAGGTGGCACCGCGGCACCCCAGCCATTCACCCTGACCCTCGACGAGCGCACCGTGGCGGTGGTCCGCCCCGACGCGATGGTGGGTGGCTCCCTTGCCTTTCTGGGTGGTGCCAATGTCTACACCGGTCCCCTTGCCCAGCAACTGCGCCTGACTTCCCCGAAGGCCCGTGCCGTCACCGCCTACGCCGCGGTCACCAACCGCGGCAACCGGCCCGACCGCTTCGCCTGGCGGGGCAACGGCGACTCGCGCCACTTCCGGGTCGATTACCGCAACGAGTCGGGAGCGCGCGTCAGCGGGGCGGTTCGATCGGGGCTCTACCGCACCGCCGAACACCAGCCCGGAGCCCCGTCCGCGTGGCTCCGAATCCTCGTCACCCCGGAGCGTCGCCTCCTTGTCGTGAGCCGGAACGGCCGCACGGTGACCCTGCGCAAGGTCCACACCGTGCTCCTCGATGCCAGGTCGGTCGTGGATCCCTCCGTGCGAGACGGGGTTTCGATCCGGGTGGAGACGCGGTGAGGCGAAGGGCACAAGCAACTCCTTAACCTTGCCGGAACTTTCTTTACCCTCTCCCCCTACGGTTGTCCGTTCCCTTGTGATAGGAGGCGCAAGTCGGAGCCGACCTCCAGTATATCCGCATCAACGGCACCCTTGTCGGCGGCATCGTGGGCCTCCTGCTCCATGTTATCGGTTATCTGCTATGGTAAGCCTCTTTTGCCCGAAATCCGACCGCCTTTCACGAACGCCAACAATCCCATCGTCCCCCGCCCCCGGATGAAGAAGCACTTCAACAAAATCCTGAAGTCGTTGACGCCCCTGGACTTCGAGTCCTTCAAACGGGCGCGATGGAAGGTGCGCAGGGAAATGATCGAACTCGGCTTCTGGTGCGACAGACTCGAATCCTGCCAGGTCTGGCTCCGCACCTTCCCCGAACGGGGGATGTGGGACGCCTACGGCTACCAATGGTTCGGCGACCGGGAGGACGGCCGGCTGGTCGGCGACATCGTCATGCCAAGCGTCTCACCCGCCATGTGGGGGAACTATCTGCGATGGTGCCATGGAGCGAAGGAGGCGACCGTGGTCGACGTGCTGCGGCACGAATATGGGCACGCTTTCGCCGATGCCAACCCGAGGCGAATGAACTCTCCGAAATTCGAGCGGGCTTTCGGCTACGCCCACGAGTCCGAATCCTGGGAAGGCTGGACAATGATCCACGATCCCGACCATCACGTCACCGAATACGCGGCGACCAACCCGATGGAGGATTTCGCGGAGAATTTCCAGCTCTACCTGAAACATCGCGGGATCCTGCCGCCTGTGCACCAAAAGGCACCGATTCGGGAGCGGTGGAAGTTCATCAAGGCTTTGCGCAGGCTGTGACCTCTGGATACCAAGACGTTTGGAAAGGGGTCAGGGAGGAAGGCCGCGGCGAGCGGCACCGCTCGTTCGTTTTCGACGAGGATCGAAAGACCGTCGCTGAACCGGATCACCAGCCGCGGCACGACCGGGGTAGCGAACTCCACCTCGGCAAACTCGACACTCTCACACTCTCACACACTCTCTCACACACTCTCACACACTCTCACACACTCTCACACACTCTCACACACTCTCACACACTCTCACACACTCTCACACACTCTCACACACTCTCACTCGGCACGCTTCTCGCGGCTCGCCTTCACTCATCGGGATGACTTCCTCGGCATCCGGCGAATCTACCGGCTCGGGACGACTGCGACCACGGGGCCAATTTATTGACGCTTACTTCCCGATGTCGGACCGGATCCACCGACTGCGGTTCTTGGTCGGTAGGATGAGCCACCGCTTCCCGGCCACCCACGCTTCCAGACCGAGAATTTCACTTCGCCCCTCCGCGAAGTGGCGCAAGGCCCAATCTCACGGCCGAGGATTTCGGTTCAAAAAAGCGCCACCGGCTTGGTCAGGCGGCATCTGCGACCCGGGCCAATTCCTCGCCCTCGGAGTCTGAATCCTCCTCGACCCGCTCATAATCGGTCAACAGGAGAAGATTCTTCCCGATGCTCGCCACCAACTCCTCGAGGGCGTCGAGGCCCGCATCGATGCGCTCGAATTGATCGACGACGGCGTCTCCGAGCCGTTCCCGCAGACTGAGGACCACGGGGGCGGATGGCTCCTCCTGCTCCGCAAGTTCGCTGTCGGCGTTCGAGACGGGTGGGGTCGGCGGGGTTTCCATCGAAACAAAAACCGCCTCGCCGGCGGCATCTGGATCCACCGTCGCGGGCGAGAGGTCTTTGTTTTCCCTCTCCGTTTCCATGACCAGAGCCGACTCCGTCGTTGCCTCCGCCTCGGGCTGCCCCACGGTTTCGACAACGGGGAGCGTCACCGACACCTCCGGAACCGCTGGAGCCGCAACCGCCTCGGACACCTCCGGAGACCGCTCCGCATTCGATCCGTTGGTTTCCTCCGTCACGCCGCCATGGGACGCCTCCGCCTCCGCCGGGGGGGCATACACGACCGGATCGGGCCTTGCCGCCGGCGATGACCGCATCAGTTTGGCCAACCCGGCGGCGGCTTCCTGGAGTTCGTCGAGATAATCACGCGGGGGCGGCGCAGCCGCGGACGCCTCCTCGTCGCCGGTGGCGCGGTCGGGGCGGAGTTGGGCGCGGACCGCGGAATCCCGCGGTTCGACCTCGCTCGACGGAAGATCGAGAGCGGGCGATCCAAAACCCCAGTCGAAGGGAGCGTGATGCAGGGACTTCTCCCTGGATCGGGTGGTGAATCGTGCGTAAAGCATCAAGCCGGCAAGGACGAGCAGCGCGGTGATGAGAAGGAGATAGCCCCAGGAGTTCATGGATGATCCCAGATCATCAAGAATTCCTAGATACTTTCAACCCCAAATTATCGCGATTTTTCGTTTCCCGGGCTTCCGTGCCTTGCCCTAAAGCCAGGGAGCGTCTTAAATTCCCTGGGTTTCCGCCCGTTCCGTTTCTCCCGACCCGATGAGCATCTACAACCGCGACTACATGAGGGACGATCAGCGCTCTCAAGAGGGCATGGGTCCCGCCTCCTGGAGCGTGGTAACCCGGCTCATCGTGGTGAACCTCGCGGTTTATCTGTTCAACAATCTCCTCTTCTTCAACCCGCAACGGGATTGGTTCGGCCTCTCCCTCGAGTCCCTCGGGTCCCTCAGGCTCTGGACGCCGCTGACCTTCCAGTTCGTCCACGCGCACCTCTGGCACCTCCTCGCAAACCTGCTCGGTTTGTTCTTTCTGGGCCGCTTTCTCCTGCTACTGGTTTCCCCCGGTCAAGTTCTCAGAATCTACCTTTTTGGCGGAGTCGCGGGAGGCGCTTTCCAGCTCGCCTGGAATGCCGTTTTCGGGGACGCGATCGTCATCGGAGCCTCGGCCTCGGTCCTCGCGATCGCTTTCGCCGCGATCACCCTCGTGCCGTTTCAACGGGTCAATCTGCTCCTTTTCTTCATCATCCCCGTGAGCCTGACGATGCGCCAGATCGGCTGGATCATTCTCGGGGGGAACGCCCTCATGCTCCTCTTCAGTTTCCAACCTTCCGCAAAGGACACGGTCGCGGTGATGGCCCATTTCGGCGGCATTTGTCTGGGATGGGCCTACATCCGCTTCCGCTGGCATGAGCAGCCCGGCCATCCGCACCCACCCGGGAAACGCAAGCCCCGGCCCGAACGGGTGACCAACCCGGGGCCGCGGGACGATGCCCCGGATTCGGGAGGCCCTTCCTCTCCCGGTCGGCGGGGCCCCTTCGTCACCAGCGATGTCGACGCCATCCTCGACAAGATTAACGCGCATGGTTTTCAAAGCCTGACCCCGGATGAGCGAAAACGACTCGAGCAGAGCAGCCGGGAACTCTCCCGGCGGATCGACCGCGACTCCTGACTCCACCATGCTCTCCGCCACGGATCGCGCCATCAAGGCCCGGCGCGACGCCCTCCAGCGCCTCCACATTCTCGCTTGGCTCGGTGGTTTTCTCGTCGCCATCGGGGCCATCTTCGTATCCGGCCGCCTCGGGGTGGAGATGGCTCGCAATCGGGTGCCGGAGCCCCAATCGACCGCTCCCATCGATCCCGGTTCCGGAGTCCTCCGTGTCGGCCGGACCGGGGACCCCATCTACCTCGCCCAAACGCCGGAATCGCTCCGCCGCTTCTTTGCTGTTCATCCCACTCCCGGGGACCGTTCCAGCGCCAACCTCACCGGACTTGGCATCCGCCGGCTCCAGGATTCCATCGACCTCACCCTGCTCCGCAACGAAGCCGACGCCATCGAGGTGAAGGTCGCCTCCGGAGCCATCGCCGGGGCCGTTTACTGGATCCATCACAGCCAGTTGCCCGCACCGGCGGGCTTCGATCCGATCATTTCGCCCGTGCCCGGGGCCGTCACCCCGGCGCCTCCCATCGCTCCGGGCATGGGGCGGTGAGCGTTGGGTCGGCCTCAAAACGCGACCCAAGGGCCCTCACCGAAGCCGAGGCGGCCCCCATCCAAGCGGAAGGATCGGAGCCCTTCGTCCTCGACGGAGCCGCTCTCCGCACGCCCCTCATACCGATTCTGAAAACGATTCGGACGATTGGTGTTTTTCCGGTCGAGTCGCAACGTCAAGGAGCGTGGCCACTGCGAAGCGGCCGCCCCCGGCCCCGAACGACCGTCCCTCGCGCATCCGACGGGGCCGGGGGCGGCCCCGCTCCTTGGTGGCACCGCAGCGCAATCGTCTAGATCGTTTCTTGATTTAGTATGACAGGAGTTGGGTGGCAAAATGGAGGAAATTCTAAATTCTAGGACGGCCGCCCACTGACACGGCCTCCCTGCGGCGTTGTCGGCAGACCGGCATCGCTCCGAAATCGTCCAAGCCTTTCTTGGATTCGGGATCATTCCCAGCATTCGGGAGAGATCGAATTCCGACCCAAACCCACCCCGGCGTTGCCCCGGCACCCCGGGGCGCACTTTTGCGCGTTTTTTCATTTGTTTGGAGGGCTTAACTACCTATTCTGTTCCCATGCTTCACTTGGCGGTCCTCGGCAGCGGCAGTTCGGGCAACAGCGCCCTCGTCTGTCACGATGACACCCGCATCCTCGTCGATGCGGGTCTCTCCGCCCGGCAGCTCTGCGAGCGTCTCAACGCCCTCGGCGTCGAGCCCGACAGCCTCAGCGCGATCCTCCTCACCCACGAGCACGGCGACCACACCCGCGGGCTCGGGGTCTTTTGCCGGAAACGGCAGATCCCCGTCTACGCCACGCTTCACACCGCCGTCGCGGTGCGAGAATCCGTCGAAACGCCGATCGCGTGGATGAAGTTCGAGGCGGGCAACTCCTTCCGTGTCGGCGGCGTCGAAATCCACTCCTTCTCCGTGCCACACGATGCGATCGATCCGGTCGGCTTCCGCATCGAATGCGGCAATGCATCACTCGGTCTTCTCAGCGATGTCGGCCACGTCACCCGACTCATCCTCGACCGGCTCCAGGGCGTCGATACTCTTTTCGCCGAGGCCAATTACGACGAGGCCCTCCTCATGAACGACACGAAGCGCCCCTGGTCGACCAAGCAGCGCATCAGCAACCGCCACGGCCACCTCTCCAACGACCAGGCCGCCGAACTCGTCGCCACGATCGCCGGCCCGAACCTCCACCGCGTCGTCCTGGGCCACCTCAGCAGCGACTGCAACCAGCCGGAACTCGCCGCAGCCGTGATCCATCGCCGGCTCCAGAGCCTCGGGCTCGGCGGTGTGCTGGTTGAGTGCGCGCCCCGCCACGCCTCCACCGCCCTTCTTCCCGTGGCCCGTCCCGTCGTCGCGGTCGATCCGCCCCCGGTCGCGATCTACGAAGAAATCCCTGCGGATTCCCTCCGGGTGTGCGAACCTGTGCGCGCGTCGGCCGTCTCCCCCGCCCCGCCGGTTTCCCCCGCTCCCCAGTGGAGCCAGACCGAGTGGGCGTTCTGAGGGCAGGCCGCCGCGTGCCGCCCCCGCCTCCGCCCTTGACCCGCTCCGCCTTCGGCCCCCCGTGATGACCGTGTTGAAACCGTCTTTTGAGGATTTCGTGACCCTTTCCGGAAAAGGAAACCTCGTGCCCGTCTGGACCGAACTCGCCGCCGATTACGAGACCCCCGTCTCCGTCTTCCAGAAACTGAGCGAAGGCCACGAGACCGTCAGCTTCCTCCTCGAGTCCGCCGAAAACAGCGAGCAGATCGGCCGTTACTCCTTCCTCGGCACTCGTCCCCGCCTCGAGATCCGCGCCCGTGGCCGCATCCTCTCCGTCCGCGAGTCCGGGCAGAGCGGCTTCACCACCCGCGAACTCCCGGAGAGCGAAGGCGACCCCCTCCATGAGATCGAGCGCCTCATGGCCCGCTTCCGGCCCGTCCCCGTCGAAGGACTGCCCGTTTTTTCCGGCGGTGCCGTCGGCTTCCTCGGTTACGACATGGTCCGCTTTTTCGAGCCCACCGTGCCGCCCCCCATCGATGACGGCCTCGGTCTGCCCGACATGGCGTTTGTCATCACCGAGACCCTCGTCATCTTCGACCACCGTTTCCGCAAGCTCCAACTCGTCGCCAACCTCTGCACCGACGACTTCCCCGACGCCGCGACCGCCTACGCCGCCGCCCGCGAGCGCATCGACGGCCTCATCGAGGCCCTGCGCCGCCCCCGGCCCTCCGTGCCCTTCTCCCTCATGGCCGAGCCGCCCACGTCCCCCGTGCGGAGCAACACCACGCGCGACGAATACGAGGGCATGGTCCTGAAGGCCAAGGAATACATCCTCGCCGGCGACATCTTCCAGGTCGTCCCCTCCCAGCGCTTCGAGAACGACTACACCGGTCGACCGATCGACCTTTACCGCGCCCTACGGCACGTGAATCCCTCGCCCTACATGTTCTGCCTCCAGTTCGGCGACGAGTTCGCCCTCGTCGGCAGTTCCCCCGAGGTCCACGTGCAGGCCATCGAGGGCCGCATCCGCATCCGCCCCATCGCCGGCACCCGCTGGAGAGGCAAGACCCCCGAGGAAGACGAAGCCCTCGCCCGGGAACTCCTCGCCGATCCCAAGGAATGCGCCGAACACGTCATGCTCGTGGACCTCGCCCGCAACGACGTCGGCCGCGTCGCCGAATACGGCTCCGTCGAGGTCAGCGAGTTCATGATCGTCGAGCGCTACAGCCACGTCATGCACATCGTCTCGAACGTCCGCGGCCGCCTCCGTGCCGGACAGAGCGCCTACGACGTCATGCGCGCCACTTTCCCCGCCGGCACCGTCAGCGGCAGTCCCAAGGTCCGCGCCATGCAGATCATCAACGAGCTCGAGAAATCCAAGCGCGGTGCCTACGCCGGTGCCGTCGGATACTTCGGCTTCGACGGGAACCACGACAGCTGCATCGCCCTGCGCACCGTCGTCCTGAAGGATGGCAAGGCCTACGTCCAGGCCGGAGCCGGCGTCGTCGCCGATTCCGTCCCCGCCAGCGAATACGAGGAGACCGTCAACAAAGCCAAAGGCATGCTCCGCGCCATCGAACGCGCCAAGCTGCTCGAGTAAAAAGCGCGTCCGTTGTCCGTTGTCCGTTCTCGCCCCCGATTCCTCTCCCCCGCAAAGACGCCGCATTTTCCATTTCCCCCGGAACGGGCCGCTTCCTAAACTGGAGGCATGGATTCTCCGCAAATCTCCCGACGTTCCTTCCTCGGCACCACGCTCTCCGCCACGGTCGCCTCAGGCACCGCTGCCGTAGTGACCGGCCCCAATCTGCTTCTTGGCCAAGCCAAGGGAGCGAATTCGCGATTCCGCGTCGGGGTGATGGGTCTCGGCCGCGGCCGGGCCCACATCAAGGCCTACCTCGACGTGCCGAACGCGGAGATCGCCTACCTGTGCGACGTCGATTCGAACCGACTCGTCACCGGGGCCAGCACCATTCCGGCGGACAAGCAGGAGAAAGCGCCGGAGAAGGTCACCGATTTCCGCCGCATCCTCGACGACCCGAACGTCGACGCCATCTCCATCGCCGCGCCCAATTTCTGGCACACGCCCGCGGCGATCCTCGCGATGAAGGCTGGCAAGAACGTCTACGTCGAGAAACCCGCGAGCTACAGCGCCCATGAGGCGATGCGCCTCGTCGAGGTGGCGAAGGAGACGGGACGCACGATCATGATGGGCAACCAGCGCCGCTCCTACCCGGGGGTGAAGCTCGGCATCGAGAAGCTGCGTTCCGGTGCCATCGGCGAACTGCGTTATGCGCGGTCCTACTACACCGCGGCCCGCGAATCGATCGGCAGGGGCAAGCTCACCCAGCCGCCCGCCGAGCTCGATTGGCTGATGTGGCAGGGTCCCGTGCCGGACGCGCCCTACAAGGACAACCTCGTCCCCTACAACTGGCACTGGCACTGGCTCTATGGTGGCGGGGAGCTCGCCAACAACGGTCCCCACGGCCTCGACATCGCCCGATGGGCCATGGGCGTCGATTATCCCGAACGGGTCTCCTGCACCGGCGGCCGCTACCACCACGACGACGACCAGGAGACGCCCGACACGATCACCGCGGTCTACGACTTCGGGAAGGTCGGCATCACCTGGGAGGCGACCTCGTGCCACCAGCGCAAGCCCGAGCCCCTCCCCTTCGTCTCCGTCTACGGATCCGAGGGCAAGTTCGACTTCAACAGCGCGGCCGGATGGATCGTCTACGACAAGGCCGGCAAGGAAGTGGAGAAACACGTCGAGTCTCCGGGCGATGTGCCGCATTTCACCAACTTTGCCGACGCGGTGCGTGATGGCGTGCCCGTGCACCAGACCATCGCCGATGCCCAGATCAGCACGATGCTCTGTCACCTCGGCAACATCGCCTACCGCTCCACCGGATCAATCCAGGTCGATCCGAAGACGGGGCGTCTCGCGCCGGATCAATCCGCGGCGGACCAGCTCTGGGCCCGCGAGGCCTATCGCGAAGGTTGGGGCGTGTGAGGGAGAGGGGTGGTGGAGTAGTGGAGTAGTGGAAATCCGAAACAAAACGCAACCTCCAACCTCCGACCTCCGACCTCCGACCTCCGACCTCCGACCTCCGACCTCCGACCTCCGACCTCCGACCTCCGACCTCCGACCTCCGACCTCCGACCTCCGACCTCCGACCTCCGATCGCCACTCAGTCGACCTCGATCACTGCCTTCCTGAGCGAGGGATCGGTCACGACCGGGCCAAAGCGCTCCGGCACCTCGTCGAAGGCGATGCGGTGGGTGATCCATGGCGCGGTATCGACCGCGCCGGACTCCATTGCCGCGATGACCTGGGCGAATTCGGGCGAGGTCGCGTTGCGGCTCGACATCACGGTGAGCTCGCGGCGGTGGAAATTGGGATCATTGAAGACGACCTCGCCCTGGAACAGGCCGACAAAGACGATGCGCCCGCCGTGGGCGGCGAGATCGAAGGTCGAGAGCATCGAGGCCCGGCTGCCGGTGGCGTCGAAGACGACATCGGGCAAGCCTCCCCCGTTCGCCTCGCGCAGGGCGGTGACGAAGTCGCGGTCGGGAGCCGCCGTCACCGTCGCATCGACACCCATGACCTCGCGGCAGAAGGCGAGCCGCGCTTCGCTGAGGTCGGCGACGACGAGCCGCTTTCCCTTCCCTTTCAGAAAACTGACGACACTGAGTCCGATCGGGCCGGCGCCGAGGACGAGGACGACGTCATCCGCGGTGACGAGGCTGCGGTTCACGGCGTGTTGGCCGATGCAGAGCATCTCGACGAGGGCGAGCTGCTCGAGGGAGGCGGACGCGGCGCGATGGAGTTTGGTCAGGGGCATGTTCAGCCCGGGGCGCATGCCTCCGTCGCAATGCACCCCGAGGACGCGGAGGGACTCGCAGCAGTTCGTCTTGCCGCGCCGCGAGGCGGGCGAGGCGGGGTCGTTCAGGTAGGGCTCGACGGCGACGAACTCGCCGGGCCGCAGGGGCGAGTCGCCGTTCACCGCGATGATCTCGGCCCCGAGCTCGTGTCCGAGGAGGCGCGGATATTCGAAAAAGGGCTGTCGTCCGTGGAAGGCGTGAATGTCGGTGCCGCAAACCCCGATGCGACGGATGCGGATGCGGGCCTCGCCGGGCGCGGGATCGGCGAGGGTGCCGGTGCGGCGCTCGAAGCGGCCGGGTTCGGCGAGGACGATTTCAGATTGGGTGGTCATCGGGCGGGATTTAACGCAGATTTACGCGGATCTCCGCAGATCAGCGCAGATCCAAACCTGATCATCTGCGTTCATCGGCGGGAGCGAAGCGAATCTGCGTCCATCTGCGTTCCATTCTCTCGAACACTCACGCCACCGGACACTGGTGGATGGCCTTGAAGAAGTCGTTGCCCTTGTTGTCGACGAGGATGAAGGCGGGGAACTTCTCCACCTCGATCTTCCAGACGGCCTCCATGCCGAGTTCGGCAAAGTCGAGGACCTCGACCTTCTTGATGTGGTTCTGGGCGAGGATGGCGGCGGGACCACCGATCGAGCCGAGATAAAAGCCGCCGTGTTTCTTGCAGGCGTCGGCGACCTGCTGGCTGCGGTTGCCCTTCGCGATCATGACCATGGAGGCGCCATGCTCCTGGAAGAGATCGACGTAGGGATCCATCCGGCCGGCCGTGGTCGGCCCGAAGGAGCCGCTCGGCAGACCTTCGGGGGTTTTGGCAGGGCCGGCGTAGTAGACGGGATACTCCTTGAAATAGGCGGGCAGCTCCTCGCCGCGCTCGACCATCTCTCGCAGCTTCGCGTGGGCGATGTCGCGGGCGACAATGATGGTGCCGGTGAGCTCGAGGGCGGTGGTCACGGGATACTTCGAGAGCGTCTTCAGTGTTTCGGCCATGCCGAGATTCAGGTCGACGGGGACGCCGTGGAACTGGTGGTCGCGCCAACGGTCGGGGATGTATTGCCCGGGATTCGTCTCGAGCTGCTCGAGGAAGATGCCGTCCTTCGTGATCTTGGCCTTGGCCTGGCGGTCGGCCGAGCAACTGACCCCGAGTCCGACCGGACAACTCGCCCCGTGTCGCGGCAGGCGGATGACGCGCACGTCGAGGGCGAAGTGCTTCCCGCCGAACTGCGCCCCGATGCCGATGGCGCGGGCTTTCTCGAGGAGGACCTTTTCCATCTCGACATCGCGGAAGGCCTGGGCTCTTTCGCTGCCCTCGGTGGGCAGGGCGTCGAGGTAGCGGGCGGAGGCGAGCTTGACCGTCTTCAGGGTCGCCTCGGCGCTGGTGCCGCCGATGACGAAGGCGAGGTGATAGGGCGGGCAGGCCGAGGTGCCGATCGAGCGCATCTTCTCGATCGCCCACGGAATGAAGCGATCCTCGGAGAGCAGGGCTTTCGTCTCCTGGTAGAGGAAGGTCTTGTTCGCCGAACCGCCGCCCTTCGTGATGAAGAGGAATTCGTACTCGGCCCCGTCGGTGGCGTAGAGCTCGATCTGGGCGGGCAGGTTGTTCCGGGTGTTTTTCTCGTCGAAGAGGGTCAGCGGCGCGAGCTGGGAATAGCGGAGATTCTCTTCCTGGAAGGTCTTCCAGATGCCCGCGGCGAGGGCTTCCTCGTCATGACCGCCGGTCCAGACCTGCTGTCCCTTTTTCCCGATGACGATGGCGGTGCCGGTGTCCTGACACATCGGCAAAATCCCCCGCGCCGCGATCTCCGCGTTGCGCAGCAGGGTCAGGGCGACGAGCCGGTCGTTGTCCGTCGCCTCGGGATCGTCGAGGATGGCCGCGACCTGCTTCAGGTGCGAGGGGCGGAGCATGAAGGAAATGTCCTTGATCGCCTCGTTCGCGAGCCGGGTGAGCGCCTCGGGCGTGACCTGGAGGATCTCCCGGCCCTCGAATTCGGTGACCGAGACGCCGTCCTTGCTGACGAGCCGGTAGGTGGTCGTGTCGGGTCCGAGTGGAAAGGGCTTGTGGTAGGTGAATTCGCTCATAAAACGGGGATCGCGGGAAGGTCAGTTTCCCATGGGCTGCCGAGGTTTGCAACCCTTGGAGGGAACGGGGCAAGAGAGGCGGCTCCGGCGGACGGAGCCAGTGCCTTGATTGGATTTGAGGATTGAGAGTGGGACCGTTCCCGGCAGGTTCCGACCGGGAACCATGAAAAGGAAAACGCGAAGGAACTTCACCCCGGAGTTCAAGGGCCGGGTGGCCTTGGAGACCGTGCCTGGAGCCAAGACGAGCAACGAGATAGCCGCCGACATCCCGTTGCAACCACAGTTCCAACAGGGATTCGACTCCCCTCACCTCCACCAATTCCTTGCCGGGGGGCCCTGCGTTCCGAGCCCGGCGGCGCTTCCGGGAAGCCGCTCGGATCAGGTCTCCGAGGCCATGCCGGAACCACGTTGCCCCGGGTGCGGAAAGCGAGTCCTTCGGAGAACCGGGATCGCGATTCTTTGAGAATTTCCGTGACGATCGCGTTCCCTTCGTGATGGATTGAAGAAGATCTTCCCGCCACATGAATCGATTGCCCGCCCTTCTCCTGACCGTCCTCTCCGGCGTTTCCGCTCTCGCCCAACATCCGCAGCTCAAGACGGGCCCGAACGCCGATCTCGGCGGGGTGCTTCTGATGCCCGCGGACAACGAATGGAACCGCGATGTTTCCAAGGACGAGGTCGACCCGCTGAGCGACGCGATCATTGCCTCGATCGGAGCGGAGACGGGCCTGCACGAGGATTTCGGGGTCATCTGGAAGGGGCAGCCGGGCGGCATTCCCTATTATGTCGTGAGCGGGACCCAGCCGAAAGTGCCGGTCGTCTTCAACGAGGGAAAAGAGGAGAGCGATCCCGGTCCGTATCCGATCCCGCCCGACGCGTGGATCGAAGGCGGAGCAGAGAGCGACGGCGACCGCCATGTCCTCGTCCTCGACAAGGACCACTGGAAACTCTACGAGATCTACCGTGCCTTCCCCATCGACGGAGGCAAATCCTGGCAGGCCTACAGTGGCAGCGTGTTCGACCTGAAAAACCCGAAGCCCCGGCCCGCCGGGTGGACGAGCGCGGATGCGGCGGGGCTGCCGATCCTGCCGGGCCTCGCCCGCTACGACGAGATCTGCGGCACCGGAAAACTGACGCACGCGCTGCGCTTCACCGTCAAAAAAACCCGCCGGGCCTACGTTCCCCCGGCGACGCACTTCGCCAGTCCGCACAAGGATGAGAACCTGCCGCCGATGGGGATGCGGGTGCGCTTGAAGGCGGGATTCGACACCTCGAAATTCACCGGCGCGGCGCGGGTCATCCTCGAAGGCCTCAAGACCCATGGCATGATTCTCGCGGACAACGGCGGCGACTGGTTCATCAGCGGCGCTCCCGACGACCGCTGGAACCACGAGCAACTCCTGCCCATCCGCAAGGTCAAGGGCAAGGACTTCGAGGTCGTGAAGATGGGACCGATGACGACCCGATGAGAGGAAGCCCCATGACCGTCGCCGCCCCTTCCCTCCCCCGCCCCCTTGCCGCGTTGCTGCTGCCTTGGCTCGTCTGCCGGGCGTTCGCGGCGGACTCCACCACGCCGGGCGAGGTCACGACCCCGTTCCCGACGATCACGAATCTCGCGGTCGAATGGCGGATCGAGGGCGATGACGACCTCGATGCGACCTGCACGGTGAAGTATCGGAAGGAAGGCGCGGGTTCCTGGCAGGATGGCATGCCGCTGCGGAGGGTGCCGGCGGGTTCGAGCCGGAACACGTCGCGGCCCTTCACCTGGACGAACCGTCTCAGTGGCAGCCTCTTCGACCTCGAACCCGGAACGACGTATGAAATCGAATTGACCCTCCACGACCCCGACGGCGGATCCGCGACCACGGTCGTGAAGTGCCCAACGCGGCCGGAACCGCTCGCGGCCCCGGAGGCGGGGATGAGGCGCGGCTCGAGGGCCGATCTGAACGGGGTCAAGCCCGGGGAGGTGCTCTTGCTCGAGGACGGCGACTACGGCGCGGTCACGTTCAACCGCGACGGCGAACCGGGGAAGCCGATCGTGTATCGCAGCGTGAACGGGAAGGCCGTCTTCAGCGAGATCGGCCTGACGAACCGGAAATGGGTCCATCTCGAGGGAGTCGCCGTGAACGGTCCCGTGCGGATGAACGGAACCGAACACTGCGTCGTGCGGCGTTGCACGATCCGTTCGCAATACGGGATCAAGGCCTACCTGCCGGGGATGAACAACGCCTGCATCGAGGACAACGTCATCACCGGCATCCACGATTGGAAACCGGAGATCATGGGGGCGGGCGGAGACAACGCGGGAGAGGGCATCCAGTTCACCGGCAGCGGCAACGTGATCCGCCACAACCGTGTCAGCGGCTTCCGCGACTGCATCAGTCACATGGAGGACGACGGGGCCGGACCGCAAAGCTGCAACGACATCCTCAACAACGACCTCGACGCCGGCCTCGACGATGGCATCGAGGCGGATTTCGCCCTCCACAACTGCCGGGTGATGCGCAACCGGCTCACCAACTGCTTCGTCGGGATTTCCTCGCAGCCGGGGCTGGGCGGTCCGAACTATTTTCTGCGGAACGTGATGTTCAACGTCATCCTCGAGCCGTTCAAGCTCCACCGCTTCAGCCAGGGCGACGTCATCCTCCACAACACGGTCGTGAAGGCCGGAGACGGATTCGGGATCCACGCGAGCGATCCGTTCGATCATGCCCGCATCGAGCATAATCTGTTCATCGGCGGCAAACCTCCCGCAGGAGCCACCTACGGCGGGTATGGTCCGGGCCGCGGCCGCGGAGTCGATGTGCAGCACTTCGGCGATCACTGTGTCATCGACCACAACACCTACGCGGTCGCCGGGATGCCCTTTGAAGGCAAGATCCGGGCGAGGACCTTCACACAGCTGCCGGGGCCGGATTTCGAGCGGCATGGGCGGATCATCGAAGCCCCCGTCGCCATCCCCGTCCCCGCGGATCCCGCGCATCGACATACTCCGCCGGACCTTTCCATCCTGAACGAGGCGGGTGCCTATGAGGGCGAAAAGCCCCCGCTCTACGGGCCAAGGGATCACTGACGTTGGATCAGGCGGACGCGACCCGGTTGCGGCCGAGGAGTTTCTTGGCGAACTCGCGGAAACGGCGGTCGGATCGCAGCCCGAGATGCAGGGCACGGTGGCGGAGACTCGGGGGCATCAGCCGCATCGACCAGACCCGGTAGGCCCGCCCGCCGGTGTAGGCCCGCTTGTAGGACTCGTCCCCCGCGAGGAAGTCGAGGATGCGCACGCCGTCTTCCTTCACCCAGCGATCGATGCGGAGCAGAAGCAGGCACTTCCCCGGCGAGAGCCGCGCGCTGGCGGGATCGTAGGCCATGAGGTAACCGTAGTAGCGGGGACCGCGGACGAATCCGAAGTCGACCGCGAGGAGAGCGCCATCGTGTTCGAGGAACGCGAGTTGCAACCCGACATCCGGATCCTTCGCGACGCGCCCGAAGAATTCGACGAGGCGGGGATCGCCCAGCGGGCTGCGACCCGCCTTCGTGAAATGGACGACGTGAAAATCCGCCGCCGTCTCGAGATCGTCAATCTTCACCCCGAGATCACGGACCACCCTGACATTCGCACCTGGCGCTTCGCGCTGGAGGCGGCTCAGGGAATTCCGCAGATCTTGCCGCGTCCGGCGGGGCAGCGAGGAGAGGTATCCCTCGAGCCCGTCGCCGAGATCGGCAAAGGGGCAGGGCGCGTAGGACTTTTCAAAGGAGAGCGTTCCCGCCGGAGTGGCACCGGGTAGATGGAGCACCCGGTGGAGCGCGCCCTCGCTCGAGAGCTTTTCAAAGTGGAGATGATCGCCGGAACCTTCCCGCGCGACCCAGGCCATGACTTCGCGAAGCATCGCGCGCACCGCCGCATCGTCCGCGGCGAGGATATCCTGGTAATCGCAGATCCGGTCGCCGGCGAGCCGGATGGAACTCCCGTCGCGGTAGCACGGGAGAATCGCGACCGTTTCGTCCCCATCGACGAGTTCAAAGAGGAGCGGCTTCATGCGCGGTCCGGCGTAGGAGCGATACCAGGCCTGGTTCCAGGAAAAGGTGAGAAAGGGAGCCGCGTCGGAGGGTGTCAGATTTCTCCACGCCTCCTCGAGGGAATCGAGCGCCTCGAGATCGCGGTGCACCCGCAGGTCGGGTCCGTCACCCCGGCCCGCAAAGGCCGGGTCCGCATCCGGCGAGGCATCGGTAAGATGATGGGCGGAGGCCTTCATCGTTTCGGGCCCGCCGACGTCGGACGATTCGCGCAAATACACTCGGATCGGAGGATTCATGCATCGAGCCCCGACGGAGCGTCTGAGTCCGGCCGGAACCGCCCTTGCAGGGCGTGGAGGCGCCAGATGACTTTCTGTTTCAGGCACCACCAGCGGCCGCCGAGGTGCCTCAATTTTTCCGGCGGCTCGCCGAAACGGTCGCGATAGGTTTTCTGCCAGGCCGGAATCCGGCAGATGAAGCGCCAGTCGGATTCGAGGAAAGTCCGGAGGACATACATCGAGGCAGGAGAGCGAAGCGCGAAGAGGCGCGGATTGAAGGTGGTGGCGAACGGACAGGTGGGAAAAAACTCGCCCACGAGAATCCCGCGGCGGAGCAGCTCATCCTTGATCCCCCGCGCCGGATCCGTCGCTTCGAGAAGGCGGCCACCGCGCACTCCCGGGAGAATGAGGACGAGGCAGCGCAGCCGGGGGATCGTCGACGGGGATCCGGGTTTCAAACACTCCCGCCGCCTCCCAGAGGAGATCATCCAGCCGCTCCAGGGAAGGTTCGCGTTCTTCTCCGGACGCCACCGAGAAGACCATCGCCCGGGCGGAGAGCGAGGGTGCCACCATCGGACAGATCGCCTCGACACGGCGCCGCTTCCGCACCCGCTGGAGCGGATACGTCGTCGTCCAGGCCACGCAGCGCCGGATCGATTCGGAATCCTCTCGCGAAAACCCCCTCGACAGCAAGCCGCCCGCGTCGAGGGCCTCCGCCACGTCCAAAAGCGGGAGGTCGGCTCGCATTTCCTTCGTCGCGAGAGAAGCCTTCATCTTATTAAGATTATCAAATTTATAATCAATAACAAGAAAAACCTTCTCATCCGACTGGAGCGACGGTTGACTCAAAAATAGGACACCGTGGCGGATGGCAGCCACGATGAGCCGAAAAGGCCGCGAGGAATACCGCGAAAAGAGGCGCCACCGCCACGCCAGATGGCGGGGAAAGCAGGCCCGCTGCCGTCGACGAAACCGCTCACGCGAGCAACGACTTCACCACCTCGCCCGCCACGCCGGTGAGGCGGAAATCGAGCCCCTGGGCACGGACGCTCAGTTTCTCGTGGTCGAAGCCCAGCAGATGCAGGATCGTCGCGTGGAGGTCATGGACGTGAACCTTGTCGGAGACGACGTTGAAGCCGAACTCGTCGCTCTCGCCGATGGTCTGGCCGCTCTTGATTCCGCCGCCGGCGAACCACATCGTGAAGGCGTTCGGATGGTGGTCGCGCCCGTCGTTGCCGCCCTGCACCATGGGAGTGCGGCCGAACTCGCCGCCCCAGATGACGAGGGTGTCCTCGAGGAGTCCACGCTGTTTCAAATCGGTGACGAGCGCGGCGCTGGCGCGGTCGGTGGCCTCACACTGTTCCTTCAGCCCCTTGGTGAGGCCGCCGTGGTGGTCCCAGGCCTCGTGATGAATCTGCACGAAGCGCACCCCACGCTCGACGAGACGGCGGGCGGTGAGGCAGGCGTTCGCATACGAGGCTTCGCCGGGTTTCGCTCCGTAAAGGGCGAGAGTGTCGGGATTCTCCTTGGCGATGTCGATCGCCTCGGGCGCGACCTGCTGCATGCGGTAGGCGAGCTCGTAGGAACCGATCCGCGTCGCGATCTCGGGATCGCCGACGAGGCCGAGGCGTTTCTGGTTGAGGGCGCGAACGCCCTCGATGGTGTCGCGCTGGAAGGAATCATCGACGCCACCGGGATTCGAGAGGTAGAGCACGGGATCACCGACGCTGCGGAAGGGCACCCCGGCATAGGAGGTGGGGAGGAAGCCACAGCCGTAGTTGTTCGCCCCGCCGCTGGCGCCCTTTTTGCCGGTCGAAAAAACAACGAAGCCGGGCAGGTCGCGGTTCTCCGACCCGAGTCCATAGGTGACCCATGATCCCATGCTGGGACGCCCGAACTGCTGCGAGCCGGTGCTCATGAAGATCTGCGCCGGGGCGTGGTTGAAGGCGTCGGTGACCATCGACTTCACGATGCAGAGATCATCAGCGATCGCGGCGGTGTGCGGGAGCAGTTCGGAAATCTCCGCACCGCTCTTGCCATGTTTGGCGAACTTGTATTTGGGTCCGAGCAGGGTGCTGTTCGGTGAGATGAAGGCGGCGCGGTAGCCGCGGAGCAATTCGGCGGGCGGGAGCTTGCCGTCCCACTTGCTCAGTTCGGGTTTGTGATCGAAGAGCTCGAGGTGGCTCGGCGCGCCTCCCTGGAAGAGAAAAATGACGCGCTTCGCCTTCGGGGCGAAATGGGGACGCTGCCCGGCGAGCAGGGAGGAAGCGCCGAGGGCTTTGTCCTGTCCCAACAAGGATGCCAAAGCGATGCTGCCGAGGCCGACGCCGCAGTCGCGGAAAAACCACCGGCGGGTGTGGTAGCGGCGCTGTTCTTCGAGGAGTTCGGTGAGGTGTTTCATGGCGGATCACTCCTTGGTGAAGGTTTCGTCGAGATTCAGGAGAACGCGAGCGGCGAGGGTGTAGGCGGCGGTTTCGCCTTCGGGGCCGGGTTTGGCAACGCGTTGTTTTTCCATCAGGGGAAGAAGCGCCGCGACTTCATCGGGCTGCGGTGGTCGCGCGAGGGTGAGACGCCACGCGTAGTCGAGTCGCTCGGCCTGGGTCTTGCCACCTTCCTTGAGGATGCGTTGGGCGAAGGCGCGGGCCGCTTCCATGGAGAGGTTTTCATTGAGCGCGACGAGCGCCTGGATCGGCGTGTTGGCCCGTGTCCGGCGGACGCAGGCGACATTGCCCTCGGGCGTGTCGAAGGTCTGGAGGAAGGGATAGGGCGTGGTGCGTCGGCGCCAGGTGTAGACGGCGCGTCGGTAGCGGTCCTTGCCGGTGGCTTCCTTCCAGGGGAAGGGCGCGTAGCTCGCGGGCGGCTCGAAGAGGAATTGCGGAGCAGGCGGCATCACCGCCGGGCCGCCGAGATCGAGCTGGAGGAGACCGCTCACGGACAACTGGATGTCGCGGATGATCTCGCCCTCGACGCGGAAGCGCGGACCGCGGGCGAGGAGGCGGTTGCCAGGATCACGGGCGAGCAGTTCCGGCGTGACGCGGCTGTCCTGACGGTAGGTGCGCGAGGTGAGGATGAGCCGGTGGAGATGCCTCAGGCTCCAGCCGTGCTCCATGAAATCGACGGCGAGCCAGTCGAGCAGTTCGGGATGGCTCGGAGCCTCGCCCTGGGTGCCGAACTCCTCGGGAGTGGCGACGAGTCCGGTGCCGAAGTAGGCCTGCCAGACGCGGTTGACGAGGGCACGCGCCGTTGTCGGTGAGCGGCGATCGACCATCCACTTCGCGAAGGTGAGCCGGTCATCACCGGCGTTTTGCGGCAGCGGATTCAGCACCGCGGGCACACCGGGGGTGACGGACCCGGCCGGCTTGAGCCAGTCGCCGCGTTTCAACACGCTGGTGAGGCGCGGCTCCTCGCGCGCCATGAGGGTGAACTGGGTGACGCCCTCGGGATGCCGCGCCCAAAGCGCCTCGATCTCCGCATTCGCCTTCGCGTATTTCTCCGCGAGTTCGGGATGGTGTTGTCCGGCGACGGTTCGCCAGTGATTGAAGATCGTCGCGACCTGATGCGGGGTGCGTTGGTCGCGCGGCACCGCGAGCGCGGCCTGGACGAGTGGCGGCACGGGATCGGCCGAGGGAGCGGATGAAGTCGTGGCGCTGAGGCGGAAGCGTCCCATCTGCGCGGCCTGGAGGTCGTCGGCGTTCCATCCGCCGATCTTTTGCGAGAGCCTGAAGGTGAGTTCCTTACCATCGACCGGCGCGGCGGTGGTGAAGACGGCGACACTTTCGAAATTGCGGCGGCCTGGCCCGAGATCGGACGACCAACCCGTGTCGGGATTGCCGTCGATCGCGTAGCCCGCGGGACCGAAGTAGCGTTCCTTCGGCTCCTTCTCGTTGAAGAGCGGATGCACCTTCGTTTTTTCCGGAGCCTGGAGATCGGCGGAGGCCCGGGCGAACTTCACCGGCATCGCTTTGCCGTCCCCTCCGATGCCATCGACCTCGAATTCGGAGAGACCGAAGGTGCCCATGAAGGAACGCCCCGGTCCGTTCGCGGGCAGGTTGGGATCGTTCAGCATCTCGAGACGGAAGCCGGTGATGCCTTTCAGGTCCGACTTCAGCCGGAGCACCGTGGTGCTTTTGGTCGGCTGGAATCCGGCGGCGACGAAGGAACCGTCCGGCTGCGGGAGGATGCGCTGGCCTCCGGTGGCGTTCTTGTCGACCTCGGGCCGGATCACGGTCCATTGCGGCTTCGCGGCGGCGCGCCATTCCTCTTCCCAAGCCGCGAGCTTTGCATCCCAGTCGGGCGTTTCCTCGCGAAGACGCGTCTCGATCGCGGCGATGTCACGGAGGACATTCGCGCGCTGCATCTCTTCTCCGGGAGTGTAGACGCGCGGCTGGGCCTCGTGGTCGCTGTTGAGGAAGGCGAAGATCTGGTAGTATTCCTCCTGCTTGATGGGGTCATACTTGTGATCGTGGCACTGGACGCAGTTCAGTCCGAGCGAGAGGATCCCCTTCCCGATCGCGTCCATGCGGTCGAACATCGCCTCCATCCGGAACTGCTCGGGATCGACGCCGCCTTCCTCGTTGAGCATCGAATTGCGCAGGTAACCCGTCGCGACGATCTGCTCCTGCGTCGCATTCGGCAGGAGATCACCCGCGATCTGCTCGATGATGAACTGATCGTAGGGCAGGTCGCGGTTGATCGCGCCGATGACCCAGTCGCGGTAGAAGTGATTAATGCGCGGCTTGTCCTTCTCGTAGCCATCACTGTCCGCGTAACGCGCCGCGTCGAGCCAGTGACGTCCCCAGCGTTCGCCGTGGTGCGGGGAGGCGAGGAGTCTGTCGGCTGAATTGCGGAATGCGGGATGCGGATTGCGGATTGATTCGGCTTCGAAGACGCGCTGTTCTTCAATGGTGGGCGGCAGCCCGGTGAGGTCGAGGTGGATGCGGCGGAGCAGGGTTGTCGGCGCGGCTGCGGGGGAAAAGTCGAGTCCCTCCCGCGCGAGGCGGTCCTTGATGAAGGCGTCAATGGGATGCGACTCGCCATTTTGCGGTAACGGAGCCTGCACCGGAGATTGGAAGGACCAGTGATCGCGCTTGTCCTCGATCGTGACGCTCGCCTCGTCGGGGAAGTCCGCGCCCTGGTCGATCCACGCACGGAGGATGCCGATCTGCTCGGGGGTGAGCGGATCGCCCTTCTTCGGCATGCGGCCTTCGGGACGGAGTCCGGCGACGAAATGGATCAAGGTCGAGGCGGCACCGTCGCCCTTCACGAGCGTCGCGCCGAGTTCGCCTCCGGCGAAGAGGGTCGGCTTGTGATCGAGACGGAAATTCGCCTCCTGGTGCTTCGGACCGTGACAGTCGTAACACGCTCCCGCGAAGATGGGCTGAACGTCCTTCACGAAATCGATCCTGCGGTTCACCGCGGGGGGCAGTTTCGCGAGATCGGCCTTGGTCAATTCGAGTGCGGTCGTGTCGCGGATGACAAACCCCTCGGGCCAGGGAGCGCCCGCGTCGATCCAGGCGCGGAGTTTACCGACCTGGTCCGGCTTCAGCGCCTGCGATTCCTTCGGCGGCATCGCCTCGTCGGCGTCGAGGCGGGCGACGCGATGGATCAACGCGGCCTCGGCGCTTTTGCCATTGTGGAAGGCCGCACCGTTTTCCCCGCCCTTTCGGAGATGCTCGGAGGAGTCGACCCGGAACGCGCCCTTCTGCTGGCGTGACCCGTGACAGGAGACGCAGGCGTTCTCGAGGATCGGACGGATGTCGCGCTGGAAATCGAATCGCTCCGCCGCGGGCGGAAGATCGGCGGCAACGAGGCCGAGTCCGGCAAAGATCAGCGGCAGGAAAATCCAGACCCATCGGTTTCCGGCATTCATGGGGCAAGCGTTGTGTAGCAACTCTGGAAATGATCGGATCAGGGCGTTGGCGAGTCTTGGACGCGGGGGATGCGTTTTGGTATGATTCGATCATTCAACCGGTCCGCGATCAGGGCAGCCCCGGGACAACGTCCGGCCACCTTCACCTTCGCCACCGCCGCATCGACGGGCCCCTTGGCGACTCAGCCATCGACGAGGAAGCGGTCGAAATGCAAAAAATCCTTGACCACGACGCAGACCGCGCCGTCCCGGCACTCGGGCGACGGTGAACCGAGGGCGTCGCGGGAGATCGGACGCACCGCCTCGCTCGTTTGATCGAGGAGCAGCGCGGCGCAGGCGTCTTTCGTGTCCCGGTCGAGATCCCGCCCTTTCCGAAAATCCCCCTCCGGCGTTCTTAACTACGAGGCGACACGCGGCAATTCTGCCATGCGCCCATCGTCTTCGCGTGATGGCCAAAGCCGGAAAAACTTCCTAGGATGGACGGATGAGATGCCTCCCGATTCTATCCGCACTTCTGTTGCCCGCGGGCACCGCCGCGGCCGCGGACCGTCCTCCGAATCTCGTCTTCATCCTCACCGACAACCAGGGCGCGTGGACCCTGGGCTGCTACGGGAACCCTGACATTCGCACACCGAACATCGACCGGCTCGCCTCGGAGGGGATGCGTTTCACGCGGGCCCTGAGCTGCAACCCGGTTTGTTCCCCGACTCGGGCGACCTACCTGACCGGGTTGATTCCCTCACAGCACGGGGTTCACTCCTTCCTCGACCCGAAGTTCATGGTCGGACCCGAAGCCTACTACACCCTCGCGGAATTCGAAACCCTGCCGGAGATCCTCCACGACGAGGGCTACACCTGCGGACTCGTCGGGAAATGGCACCTCGGCGCGAATCTCGCCCCGCAGGACGGCTTCTCGACCTGGATCACGATGGAGCGCGGGAGCACGAAGGATTTTTACACCGATCCCGTGATCGAGAACGGCGCAATCAAGGCGGCGCCGAAATACCTGACCGATCTGTGGACGGAGAGGGGGAAACGCTTCATCGAGGAGCAGAAGGGAAGCGAAAAGCCCTTCTTCCTCTACCTCGCCTACAACGGACCCTACAATCTCGGAACGCTCCTCCTCGAGCCGGCCAGGAACCGTCACGCCGCCACTTACGCGGACCGGGATCTGCCCTCCTTTCCGCGGGACTCGATGCATCCCTGGCAGCACGCCAACAAACCCTATCACAACAACCTCACCAGCATCCGCCGCGTCGCCGCCGAGACCAGCGCGGTCGATGACGGGGTCGGGGAGATCCTCGCGGCGCTCGAGGAGAACGGCTTCGGGGAAAACACCCTCGTCGTCTACGCCTCGGACCAGGGCTGGATGGGCGGACAGAACGGCTTTTTCGGCATGGGCGACCACACCCGGCCGACGGGGGCGCACGACCTGATGATGCAGGTGCCCCTCATTTTCCGGCAACCGGATGCGGTGGCCGCGGGAACGAGCGACCTGCTCGTGAGTAACTACGACTTCCTCCCCAGCGTCCTCGATCAACTCGGTCTCGCCCACCGCATTCCGGCGGACGCGAACCTTCCGGGGCACAGTTTCGCGCCGGTCCTGAAGGGTGAAGAGATCGCGTGGACGAATGAGATGATCTACGAGATGGAGGGCTGCCGCTCCTACCGCGACGACCACTGGAAGATCGTCCTGCGCCGCTTTCCATCCGGTCCATCGGAACTCTACGACCTGCAGACCGATCCGCACGAGCGGTTCAACCTCTTCGGACAGCCCGAGCTCGCGGAGAAGCAGGCGGAACTGATTTCGAAACTCGAAGCGAAGTTCACGCAATTCGCGGACCCGGAATACGACCTATGGAAGGGCGGTCGGTCCAAGGCGAAGCTCCACACGCCGGTTCAGTGACGATCCGAAGAGTGCAAGGAGCGGGGCCAATGTGGAGCAGCCGCTCCCGGCCCCGATAAGCGTGGAATGGGACGGGGCCGGGGGCGGCCCCGCTCATTGGATTTTCGTCCCGACCGCCGGTGGCGGCGCTCATGAACGTCCGGGAGTTTCGCGGTAGGCCGTCGATTCGACCACCTCGGCTTCGACGTTGATCACGTTCGCATTCGCGCCGCCCGTCGTCGTGGACCGGAATGAGGCGGTCTCGGCCATGTTCACGACGCGGAAACGCCGGCGCAGCGAATCCTCGAGATGCGCCCGCACCAGAGTCCGAACCGGCGGGGCGAGGAGAAGGAATCCGATCGTGTCGGTGAGGAACCCCGGGGTGAGGAGGAGGGCTCCCGCGACGAGGATGAGGAGACCGTCGATGACGGCCTCGTGCGGCAGCCGCCCCGCGGCGATGGCTTCCTGGTATTTGGCGAGGGCGCGCATGCCCTGCGTCCGGGCCAGCGCGGCGCCGAGGATGCCGGTGAGGAGAATGATGCCGAAGGTCGGAAGGATCCCGATGTAGCGTCCGATCAAGAGAAAAAGGAACAGCTCGATGAGCGGGACGATGATGAAGAGCAGGAAGATCCGGGCAAACATGGGCGGTTGCTTGGTTGGAGTGCGCGGAGGCGCGTTTCGTTCAACCTGGCCCTGAAATCCGCCGTCAGGCCGTCTCTTCGGGAATATTGCGGCAATGCTTGAGGCGGTAACCGCCATCGACGGGAAGGATCGTGCCTGTGACGTAGTCGGAGTCGTCCGAGCAGAGGTAAGCCGCGGCCTTGCCGATGTCCTCCCCCGTCCCGAGACGACCCCAGGGCAGCTTGCGGGCCTCGGCGGCCATGGTTTCCTCGCTGTAGGTCTCACGCTCGCCGGGCGTGTCAATCCAGCCGGGCTCGATCACGTTCACGTTGATGTGATGCTCGAAGAGTTCGACCGCCATTGTCTGCATCATCGAGTTGAGAGCCGCCTTCGCCGCGCTGTAGGCGATGCAGCGGGCATTGGGAACGCGGGCGAGGACACTGGAGATGAAGACGACCTTGCCCGGCTTTTTCCGCGCCACGAGATGGCGGCAGACGAGCTGGCTCATGTGAAATCCGCCGAGGAGGGCCGAGCGCAGGATGCCCTCGAAGACTTCGCCGTCGTAGTCGAGAAAGTTGGCGCGGCGGTTGTAGGCGGGCACGCTGACGAGGGCATCGACATCTCCGAATTCGGCGAGAGCGGCGTTCATGACGACCTCGCAGCCCTCGCGGGAAAAGGCGTCGGCCTCGACGGCGAGACAGCGGCCCCCGAGGGCGCGGATCGCGTCGGCGGCCCCGGCGAGTTCGGCGCTGCCGGGACGGTCGGAGAGCACGAGGGAGGCACCCTCCTTCGCAAGCTCGAGGGCGCAGCCGAACCCGATGCCGCGGGCTCCTCCGGTGACGATGGCGATTTTTTCCTTCAACTTCATGAACGCTCAGTCTAGACCACGGCATCGGGGTTTGCCTCGGAATTTCGTGGCCGAATCATGCCTTGACCGCCCCGCCCGTCCCGCGCATTTTGCCCGCGTGAACGAGCGCAACCTTTCCCAACTCCGCGACGCCATCCGCGACGTCCATGATTTTCCAAAACCCGGGATCGTCTTCAAGGACATCACGCCGATCCTCGCGAGCGGAGAGCTCTTCCGCCTCGCCATCGACGAGTTCGTCTCCGCCGTCGGCGGGGAGAGTCCCGACAAGATCGTCGGAATCGACGCGCGGGGCTTCATCTTCGGGGCCGCCCTCGCCGACCGGCTCGGAGCCGGCTTCGTGCCGGTGCGGAAGAAGGGCAAGCTGCCCTGGGAAACGCACGGCGCATCCTACACCCTCGAATACGGCGAGGCCCACGTCGAGATCCACCGCGACGCGATCCTGCCCGGGGAAAAGGTCGTGCTCATCGACGACCTTCTCGCCACCGGTGGCACCGCCGGCGCGGCCCTGAAATTGATCCGCGAGCTCGGCGGCGAGGTGCTCTGCCTGACCGTTCTCATCGAGCTCGCCTTTCTCGAGGGGCGGACCCATCTCGATCCTTCCGTGCGCACGGTGGCCTTGCTGACGTATTGAGTGTCGATGACCTACGAAAGCGATCTCCTCCGCGACTGGTATCTGCTCTTTCATTACGGAACGCCGGAGGAAATCCTCGACGGCGTCGGGTTCGACGCCGCGGGACTGCCGCCGCGCTGCCTCGAGTTTCCGGTGACAACGGTGGAAATCGCCGGGCTCCGTGAGCGAATCGGCCGGGCCCTCGATCTCGGCTGCGCGGTGGGGCGCTCCGCCTTCGAGCTCTCCAAATTCGCGGACGAGGTCGTCGGGATCGATTTTTCCCGGAGCTTCGTCGACACGGCCGAAGCGATGCGACTCGGGGAGACGCCCGACTACCACCGCTACGGCGAGATGCACCGGCCCGAGCCGCTCGTCGCCCGCCTTCCCGAGGGAGCACGTCCCGGATCGGTGCGGTTCGAGACCGGCGACGCGATGGACCTGCGCGCGGACCTGGGATCCTTCGACCTCGTTCACGCCGCCAACCTGCTCTGCCGCCTGCCCGAACCACGCCGTTTCCTCGACCGCCTTCCGTCCTTGGTGAATCTTGGCGGGATCCTCGTCCTCGCGACTCCGGCGACGTGGCTGGAGGTCCACACCCCGCGCGAACACCAGCCCGTCGGCCCCACCCTCGACTACCTGAAGGCGCACCTCGGCGACATCTTCGAACTGATCTCGGTGGCCGAAGTGCCCTTCCTCATCCGCGAACACCGGCGCAAATTCCAGCTCAGCACCTCGCAGACGAGCGTTTGGGTGAAAGGATAGGACAATGCATCGGTCGTGCTTCTTGAAGCGTTTCAGCAAGCGCCCCGTTCTTGTTCCCCCTTCCCCGATCGAGTTGAGCGCGCCTCGCGTTGTCGATCGTTCCCGGAGACGCTGTCGCCGCCTCGCGGGAGGAGGTGATGTCACCGCAGCGACGCGCTCCGATACCCGCGGAAAAGACTTTGCACGATCGGTCGGGCGGTGATTGATTCGCCCCCGTGGCAAGGGTCACCCGCGCGGGGGGGGGGAATCGTCCGCCATCACATCGGGATATGAGGCAAATCGAGCGATCGCCGCAGTCTTCGGGCGGACTTCATCGCACCGCGCCGTCCTCCGGAGTCCGCGGACGGAGGAACTTCCTTTTCTGCGTCTCCTCCCTGGGACTCGGCCACGCCTCTCGCACGCTTCCGGTGATTCGTCATTACCTCAGGAATCACCATATCCACATCCTCTCGAGCGGGGCCGCCCTCGAATTCCTGAAACGCGAACTCCCCCCGGGGACCGCCCGCTTTTTCGAGTTGGACGATTATCCCCCCATCGAACGGGGCACGGGCCTCGCCCATCTCTGGTTCCTCATCGGGGATGCCTGCCGGATCCACCGCAAGATCGCCGAGGAGCGGGCCTTCGTCGAGCGTCTCGTCACGGAATGCGAAATCGATCTGGTCTTCAGCGACATGCGCTACGGCTGCCAGTCCCCGCGCGTGCCTTCGGTCGCGCTCTGTCACCAGATCGAGTTTGTCATGCCTCGGGCCACCGGCTTCATGAAGCCCTTCGCCGACCGGTTCAACCGCCGCCATCTCGAGACTTTCAGCGCGATCCTCGTTCCCGACTTCGAGGATGAGTCGGGCAACCTCTCCGGCCGGCTCTCCCACAACCGGCTCGCCCGGCGCCTCGGCGCGGAGTATGTGGGGATCCTTTCCTCGGTGACCCCGTCGAACGCCGCCAAGGACATCGACTATCTCTTCATCCTGAGCGGCTACCTTTCCGAACACGCGGAGGCCTTCATCGCGCGCCTCATCGAACAGGCGGGCGTCCTCCCCGGGAAAAAGGTCTTCGTCCTCGGCGACATGACCCGCGACGAACTCGAGGAGCTCCCGGGCGACATCACGATCCATTCGCATGCGACGGGACATCTCCGCAACGAGCTCCTCAACCGGGCCCGGGTCGTCGTCTCCCGCTCCGGTTACACCACCGTGATGGACCTCGTCGAGATCGGGGCGAAGGGAGTCTTCATCCCGACCCCGAAACAGACCGAACAGGAATACATCGCCTCCCATCACGGATCGGGAAGTCATTTCATCGCTTTCGGAAACCAGCACGACTTCGACCTGTCCGACATCCTCGGGCGGGCCGACCGGCTCGAGCCCTTTCCCGCCGCGCACCGCACCGAATCGACCCTGCGGCGCATCGACGCGGTTATCTCCGGACTGCTCGAGCAGGCCGCTCCCTGAATTCCGCCCATTCGACCCATCCCTTTCCAACATGTCCGATTCCGAGAGTCCCGCCCTTGTCTCCGTGACCGAATCCCCGCCGTGGCGGGACACCCTGACCGAACTGCGAAAACTGCTTTCGGAACGCCCCTTCTGGTTCTCGCTCGCCTTCATGACCGTCGGCACCTGGGCCAACCAGAGCTCAAGCGTCTACCTCGGCGAGACCTACGGCTCCTCGCTGCCGCGGCTCCATGACCTCCTCCTCGACCACGTCCCCTACATTCCCCTGAGCTGGCTCTACGACACCCTCGTCGTCGTGCCCCAGGTTCTCCTCTTCGTCTGGGTCCTGACCCGGAGAAAATTCGCGATGCTACCCTTTTACCTCGTCGTTTTCGGGATCTGGCAGTATCTGCGCGCCGCCTTCATCATCCTGACTCCGCTCGGGGACCCGAACGGCGGGAGCGATCCGGGCCTCTTCGCGAGCGCGCCCTACCATTACGGTTTCTATCCCTCCGGCCACACCAGCAACACCCTCTTCGCCTACCTTTTCTGCAGCGGAGCGATTGCCAGGACCATCCTCACGATCCTCTTCATCCTCATGGCCGCGCTCATCTTCGGTCACGCCCACTACAGCATCGACATTTTTTCCGGCGTGATCTTCAGCTACGCCATCGTGAAGTTCTCGGAGAAGCATTTCCTTCCCCGGCTCCTCCCCGGGACGCTCTCCCGCCGGGGCGGCTTGTGAGATCAGGGTTCCTCGGGCACTTCCTTCCAGCGCTTGTGCATCCAGATCCACTGCTCGGGGTGGCGCAGGATGATGCGCTCGAGCGCCTCGTTGAACCGCTTCGTGTTCTTCGAGATGATTTCCCTGGTCCGCCCCTCGGTGATCACCTCGACGGGCGGCTCGAAGAGGAGGACGTGGGTGCCGTCCGGCTCGCGCCAGCTCGACGAAGGGATCACCGGCGCCCCGGTGAACTGGGCGAGCACCGCGAGACTTTTGAAGGTGTGCGCGGGATGTCCGAAGAATTCCGAGGGGATCCCGTATTTCCTGATCGTGAACTGGTCGAAGATCGAAACGACGATCCGGTTCTCCTCGAGGAGGGCGAGGATCTCGTCGAGCGAACCGCTTTTCTCGAGGGTGCCGAAGCCCGCCTTGCGGAAGCGGCGCATCACGAAATCGTTGAACCACCTCGGCTTGAGCGGTCGGCGGATGAAATGGAGGAGGCCCCGGTATTGTTTGAACTGCGCCATCCCCGCGACGGTGGAGACCTCCCAGTTCCCGAAATGCCCCGCGAGGAGGAGGACCCCCCTGCCCTTCTCTCGCGCCGCGGCGAGGTGTTCGATGCCCTCGATGCGGACCAGCCTCGCCTTCGCCTCGTCTCCCATGAAGGCGAGCCTGACGAATTCCCAGAAGAACTTGACGAGGTGGGCGTAGAATGCCTGCGCGATCCCGGCGATGCGTCGGTCCGTGAGGGTGTCACCGAAGACGCGGCGGAGATTCCCGAGAATGACATGCCGCCGCAACGGCAGGACGTGATAGATGAGCTTGCCATACCACGGCACCGCCATCACCGCCGGCTCGATCGTGGCCACGGCCGTGGCCCCTGACTCCGTGTGGGTCGTGGAAAGAGCGATCGAGGCGACGCGGTGCCGGTTCATCACGGCGCGCGCCCGCTCCGTCGGCACCACGTGCGGCTGTCCGTAGCCGTCGCGGGAGACCGCGAAGTCGTGCGGCTCGATCATACCGAGACAGATCTCCTTCGGGAAGAGCTTGCAGCACGCCTCCTTCGCCGCGAAGCGGGCCGCCAGCTTCTGGGCACGGCCGGGACCGGAACCCGCGTCAGACAATTCCTCGGCCGAAAAAAAGCGGCGGAGCCCCTCCTCGTCGTGATCGGCGAGGAGCTTCTCGATGCGGGAGATTTCGACGCTGTCGATGCCGTTGCGCATGGTTCGGTCGCGAAGGGCGGACTTTGCGCCCGATCCGCCCCGGAAGCAACCCCGGGATCGCCGGAGGAAGCGTGATGGAGTGGTGGAGTGTTTGCAGATTATCCGTTTTCGAGGACATTTCCGACTTTTTCGCTTTGCATCAACCCTGGTCCCCATCCTCCCTTTCTCCGTGAGCACTCCCCCCAAACACCTCTATTTCATGGGCATCTGCGGCACCGCGATGGGCTCGGTCGCCGCCGCCTTCCGCGATGCCGGATACCGCGTCACGGGATCCGACAGCTCGGTCTACGATCCGATGAAGTCCTTCCTCGAAGGGCGCGGCATCTCCATCCTCGACGGTTACAAGGCGGAGAACCTGCCCGCCGACGTGGATCTCTTTGTCATCGGCAACGCCCAGAGCCGCGGCAATCCGGAGGTCGAGGAGGTCCTCCGCCGCAAGCTCCACTATGTCTCCATGCCCGAACTGCTCCGCGAGCAGATCCTCCGCGGGAAACGGAATCTCGTCGTCACCGGCACCCACGGAAAGACCACGACCTCCTCGCTCCTCGCCTGGATCCTCGAGTCGGGGGGGTGCAGTCCGAACTTCGTCATCGGCGGCATCCCCGAGAACCTCGGCCAGGGCGCGCGCTTCACCGGGGACGGGATCACCGTGCTCGAGGGCGACGAATACGACTCGGCCTTCTTCGACAAACGCTCGAAGTTCATCCACTACCTGCCCGAACTCGTCATCGTGAACAACCTCGAGTTCGACCACGCCGACATCTTCGAGAATCTCGACGCGGTCAAGAAGACCTTCGGACACCTCGTCCGCCTCGTTCCGGAAAACGGGATGGTCCTGCTCAACGGCGACGATGCGAACGCCCTTGAGGTCTTCGCGAAACAGGGTCATTCCCCGATGAAACGCGTCGGCCTGGGGCCGGACTGCGAGGCCCGCATCACCGACATCGATTACCGGGCCGACGGCACCGCCTTCACCGTCGAGGAGGAGCGCTACGAGATCGGGATGAACGGGGAATACAACGTGCGCAACGCGGCCATGGCCATCACCGCGGCGCGTTTCGCCGGGGTCGATCCCGAGGTCATCCGCCTTGCCGTCGCCGCCTTCCGCAGCGTGAAGCGCCGCCAGGAGGTGCGCGGCGTGACCGCGCGGAACGTCACCGTCGTCGACGACTTCGGCCACCACCCCACCGCGATCCGCGAGGCCATTGCGGGCATGCGCCAGCGCTTCGCCGGCTGCCGCCTCTGGGCCGTCTTCGAGCCGCGTTCGAACACGACGAGGCGGCGCGTTTTCCAGGACGCACTCCCCGAGGCCCTCGCCACCGCCGACGGCATCTGCATCGCCGCAGTGGCCCGGGCCGACAAGCTCGCCGAAGACGATCGTCTCGACACCGACCTGCTCATGAAGACGCTCCGCGACCGCGGCCTTCCGGCGTATTACGAACCCGGTGCGGACGCCATCGTCGCCCGGCTCGCGGAGGAAACGCGCGAAGGTGACGTCGTCATCGTTTTCAGCAACGGCGGATTCGACGGCATCCACGGGAAACTGCTCCAAAGCCTGTGATCTGCGGTTTTTTCGGGCACAAGGCGGGAAATTCAGGGTTAACTTCACTCCTTGAACCCTCCGCAGACATTGACCCGCCCCCCTTGCCTCCTGGCCGCCCTCACCCTGTTCGCGACCGTCGTCCTCCCGGCGGCGGGGGCGCCAAAGGAATTCGTGGACGATCACGATCACGATCATTCGGAAAGGAAGGCGGAAGCCGCGACCGATCCTTCGGAACGAATTCATGCGGTGGAGGTGGCTTATGAGATCCGTCGCGATGGCACGGTCGAATTCGAGCAGCGTTTCCGCCTCCGCGTGGCCGGAGCCGCGATCCGGCGCGGCCCCGCCTTGAATTACTTCACCGTCTTCAAGGGACCCGGGGGACTCATTCTCGACAACGAGCTTGAGATCCTCGAGGTCACCCGTGACGGATCGCCGGAACCCTTTCGCGCCGAGCCGCACGATGGCTTCACCACTCTCTTCATCGGCAGCGCCGACCGTGACCTCGAGCACCGCATCCACGACTACCGGATCCGAGGTCGCACCCAGTCGGACTGGCGCCGCGAGGACGGCGTGTTCTCGGCGGTCTTCGACCTCGTCGGCCCCCTTCCCCGTTTCCCGATCGGGACCTTGAACACCACGATCCGCCTGCCCGAAGGTGTCGAGCTCTCCCAATACACCGCCTCGGTCACGGGGGCGGAGGATCCCGCGTCGGGCCGACAGGGACCCGCCTTCGAGTCCGGGTTCGCGAACGGCGTGCTGACGGTCCGCTCGACCGCGTCGCTCGGCGCCGACCGCAGCTTTTTCGTGAATCTCGCGTGGCCTTCGACGACTTTCGCCACGAAAAGCCAGTGGCTGAAAGTGTTGCGGCAGCATCCAAAGATTCCGCTCACGGTTTTTTCCTGCCTCCTCCTCGCCTGGGCGCTCCTCATCCTCTTGCAGAGAATCGCGAACCGCACCGCCGCCCGTCCCTGACCACAAGCGAGGCGACGAGGGACCGAAACTCGGAGTTCGACGATGAAGGCGCTGCCCTTTCAGTCCATCCCGGCGGACGCCTCCGGCGCCCTCCTCGGGCTCTTCGACGAGATGCCCGACACCCAGGCCTGGATCAAGGACGCGAAAGGATGCTACCTCTGGGTGAACCGGGCCTTCCTCCAGAACTATGCCCTCGCCTCCCTCGCCGAAGTGAGGGGAAGGACCGATGACGATCTTTCGCCCCCGCACCTCGCCGCCCATTTCCGGGAAGGCGACGAAGCGGTCCTTGCAGGACGGATCGTGCGCCAGCGGCTCGAGCGCATCGGACGCTACGACCACACCGCGTCCTGGTGCGTCACGACGAAGCTGCCCGTGGTCGGCGCGCGGGGACGATCGATCGGAACCGTCGGCATCACCCGCGCCCTCGATCCCGCCGAGATCGAACGCCGCAACGACATCCGCCTCGGCGTGGTCATTGCGATGATGACGCGCCTCGATCATCCCGTGGGAAACGCGGAACTCGCCCGTGCCGCCGGCCTCTCGGTCCGCGCCTTCGAGCGGGCCTTCGCCGCGGAGTATGGCCTACCGCCCCAGCAATACCTGAAACGGCTCCGCCTCCAGATGGCGAGCCGGCGGCTCGTCGGCACCCGCGAATCTCTCTCCGGCATCGCCGCCACGAGCGGATTCGCCGACCAGAGCCATTTCACCCGCGAATTCCGCCGCCTCACCGGGATGACTCCGGGCCGGTATCGGGAGGTATACGGGCCGGCGCAGCACGCCCTCCCGTGATCGCGTCCGCCGCTCCCGTTCCATCCCGCGCCGTTTTTGTTCTATCTCGGCGGGTTCGGGTCCGCTACGATCCTTTTGATGAAAACCCATCCCGGCACCACCCTGATCCGCAACGGAACCCTCATCGACGGCACCGGGGCTCCGCCGTTGCCCGATGCGGCCGTGGTCGTCACCGACGGCATCATCACCCACGCCGGACCCGTCTCCGAACTGCCGGCGCTTGATCCTGACATTCGCACCATCGACGCGAAGGGCGGCACGATCCTGCCCGGTCTCATCGAGGCGCACATCCACCTGACCTATTTCAACGTGACGGAGCTCCAGGATCTCGACATCAAGTATCCGGTCGAATACGTGACGCTCCAGTCCGCGGTGAACGCGAAGACCGCGCTCGAATGCGGCTACACCTCGGCGCGCAGCGGCGGTTGCCTGCACAACATCGACGTGTGGATGAAGAAGGCGATCGAGGAGGGCATGATCCCGGGGCCGCGCCTTTCCGCGAGCGGTCGCGAGATCTGCGGCGCCGGCGGGCTCATGGACTGGAACCCCGACTACCGCAGGATCGGGATGGAGGGAATCGTCTTCATCGTGAACGGAGCCGACGAGGCCCGCACCGCGGTGCGGAAGCTCGTGAAGGACGGCATCGAGTGGGTCAAGACCTATCCCACCGGCGATGCCGCCTCGCCCGACATCAACGACCACCACACCCTCTGCATGACCTTCGACGAGATGCACGCCGTGGTGCAGACCGCGCACAACCACGGACTCAAGGTGACCGGCCATTGCCGCGCCACCGAGGGCATCCGCAACGCGCTGAAGGCCGGTTACGACTGCATCGAACACGGTACCTTCATGGACGACGAATGCCTCGAACTGATGTTGAAACGCAACGTGCCGATGTGTCCCGGGCTCGGTTTCGAAAAATTCAGCGTCGACCGCGGCAAGGAATTCGGCCTTTCCCAGCGCGTCATCGACGGACACCAGGAGACGCTCGAGGGCGGCGCCGAGAGCTGCCGCCGCGTCCTCGCGGCCGGCGGCACGATGGGCCTCGGCGGAGACTACGGCTTCGGCTGGACTCCCCACGGCACCTACGCGCAGGAGCTGACCTTCTTCGTCGATTACGTTGGCTTCAGCGTCCTCGACACGATCCGCTGCGCGACCCTCGGCGGCGCGAAAATCATGGGCCGGGAGCACGAACTCGGCTCCCTCCAAGCAGGCAAGCTCGCCGACGTTCTCGTCGTCGATGGCGACGTGATGAAGGACATCTCCCTCCTCGAGGACCGCAAAAACCTTCTCGCCGTGATGCAGGGCGGGGAGGTCAAGGCGGGAAGGCTGGCGAACCCCTTCTCCACCGATGTCGTCGCCGGATAAATCGGGCCCGCCCTCCCCGGCGAACCATCGTCCCCCGAGGCTGCACCGGGCGGATCACGGCGACGGCCGGCCGCTGATGCTGTTCCATGGCGTGACGCGATGCGGGGCGGACTGGGACGGGCTCATTCCCGCCCTCGTCGCGGATTGGAAGGTCATCACCCTCGACCAACGCGGTCACGGCGACTCGCCCCGCGCCGAGTCCTACCTCGTCACCGACTACGTTGCCGATGCCGTGAGATTTCTAGAGGAGGAAACCGCCGACCCCATCGTCCTCTTCGGGCATTCCTTAGGGGCGATGGTAGCCGCGGTGGTCGCGGCGGAACTGCCGGACCGGGTGCACGCCATCATTCTCGAAGACCCGCCCTTTCACACCATGGGAAACCGCATCGCGGGCAGCGCGTGGCAGGCGCAGTTCACTGGCATGCGGGAGGCCGCACGAAAACGGGGCAGCGTGGAAGAAATCACCGACGCACTTGCAGAAATCCGACTCCCAGCCAGCGGCGGCGGCTTCAAACGCCTCGGCGACCTACGCGACCGCGCCTCGCTGGCATGGAGTGCGCAATGCCTCAGCCAACTCGACCCCGAAGTGCTCACGCCCGTCATCGAAGGCCGCTGGCTCGATGGCTGTGATTTCCCTGACGCGCTCTCCAACGTCCGTTGTCCCACCTTGCTGCTCCGGGCCGATCCCTCTGCGGGTGGTGCGCTCACCGACGCCGATGCCGAGAGCATCATGTCCATCGTTTCAGACTGCCAGCAGGTTCGTTTCCCCGGCTGCGGTCACAACCTGCACCGCGATCACCCCGAGTCGGTGCTGCGAGCCTTTGCTGACTTCGCCTCCTCACTCCCTTTTTCAACCAACACGCCCGCCACAGCCCCCTGATGAAATTGCATTCGCTCACCGCACCCGGCCTCGTCATGGTCGCCCTTTTCGCGTCCGCATCCGCGAGGCTCACCGCAGCCGACACACCGTCCATCTTCGACCGTCAGAACATCTCTGCGCTGTGGATCGCGCCTCCGTGGGATGCGAAAAAGCGTGGCCCGGATGAACGGATGCAGATGCTCAAGGACCTTGGCTTGAGCAAGTTCGCCTACAACGGGGGCAGTGCGGTCGATTTTGAAATCGAAGCAGCGACGGCGAAGAAGCACGGCATCGAAATCGCAGCTTGGTGGTATCCGGCACGGAATCCACAAATCGTCGAGTCCACCAAGCGCCACGGCATCCATCCGCAGTTCTGGGTTTGCGGATCACGAACCATCACGGCGACGAACGATGCCGAGCGCATCGAAGCCGAGGCAGCACGCATCCGGCCCATCGCGGAGGATGCGGCGGCGCTCGGTTGCAAAGTGGGACTCTACAATCATCGCGAGCCATGGTTCGAGCAGCAGGATCATCAATTCGCCATCATCGAGCGGTTGAAGCGCGACGGCATCACGAACGTGGGCATCGTCTTCAATTTCCACCACTGGCGCGGCTCGCAGGCCGAGTTCCCCGCGTTGTTCCAACGCATGCAACCCTATCTGATCGCGGTGAATCTCAACGGCATGAGCGCCGATCCCGCCAAGTATCCGCCCGTGCGCTACATCGGCTCCGATGAGTCGGAACTGGAGATGATCCGCGTCGTCGAAGCGAGCGGCTGGCGTGGCCCCATCGGCGTCATCCACGAACGCCCCACCGTGGACGCCGCGGACGGGATCAAAGGCAATTTGCAAGGCCTCAAGTGGGTCCAAAAGGAATTGCGTCAGCCCGGCTCCGGCGGGCCGAAACCGCAGGAGCCCACGACACCGCAACCCGACACGAAGAACGCCAAGTGAAACACGGACGCTAGGCTGCGACGGGAGAAGGAAGGCCAAAGAATCAACCAGAGATGAAACACCCCTTCACCGTCGCCATCGCCCTGCTGCTCGCGCCGATGGCGATCGTGAACGCCGCCGATGCACCGACAAAACGGCCCAACATCCTCCTCATCCTCGCCGATGAAATGGGCTGGGGGGATCTGCGCTGTCATGGCAACGAAAAGCTCGACACGCCATCGCTCGACAAGCTCCAAAGCCAAAGCGTGGCGCTGGAGCATTTCCATGTCAGCCCGGTTTGTTCGCCGACACGCTCATCATTGCTCACCGGTCGCCATCATTTCCGTCTCCGGGTGCTGAATACGACCTCGGGTTTGGAGACCCTGCACGGTGAGGAAGTGACGCTCGCAGAGGCGCTGAAGCCGGCGGGTTACGTCAGCGGCTGTTTCGGCAAATGGCACAATGGCGCGAATCATCCCACCACGGCACGTGGTCAGGGCTTTGATGAGTTTTTTGGCTTCGTGGGCGGCTTCTTCTCGAACTACTTTGATCCCGAGTTGGAGCACAATGGCGTCACGGCAGCGCGAAAGGGTTTCATCACGGACGTGCTCGCGGACGCGGCGATGGCCTTCATCGGGAAACATCGAGCGCAGCCGTTTTTTTGTTATTTGCCATTCAATGCCTGTCACTCGCCCATGCAGGCACCAGACGGCTTGTTCGCGAAATACACCAAGCTGGGCTTCGAGCCGAAGACCGCCGCCGTTTACGCGATGATCGAGAATCTCGACACCAACGTGGGCCGGATCCTCATGAAGCTCGATTCGCTCGGGCTTGCCGAAAACACCCTCGTGATGTTCGCCACCGACAACGGCCCGAACACACCGCGTTTCAATGGCGGCATGCGCGGCGGCAAAGGCAGCCTCTTTGAGGGCGGACAACGCGTGCCCTGCTTCATCCGGTGGCCGGGAAAACTCGAGGCCGGCAAGCGCGTGCCGCAGATCGCCCAGCATGTCGATGTGCTGCCAACCTTGCTCGATCTCGCCGGCGTGCCCTTGCCTGCGACGCCACCGCTCGACGGTCGAAGCCTCGCGCCCCTGCTAAAGGGCGAAAAGGTAAAGTGGCCGGAGCGACTGCTTTTCGAGGTCAGCGGTCGCGGCGGCAAGGACGGCACCCTCATCCCGAAGTATCCTGGCACCGTGCGCGGCGACACACACCGCTGGGTGCATGACAACAAGCAGGAGATGCTCTTCGACCTGCGGAACGATCCCGGCGAAAAGAACAACATTGCCGCGCAGCAGCCGGAGATCGCCGCGACGCTTTCCAAAGCCTACGACGCCTGGTTCGCCGCGGCCATTGCCCCCACGCAGGGCAAAGTGCAGCGGTTTCCCATCACCCTCGGCGAAGGAACCGAGTTGCTCGCCCCTTACGCCACGCTCGAAGGCGGAGCGAAGTTCTTCGGGCAGGGCTGGGACAACGACTGGGCCGTGTTTCCCACACCAACCGCCACCATCACTTGGAATCTCGAAGTGCCCCGGGCCGGAACGTATGAAGTCACCGCGCTACACACCGCCCAAGAGCCGGGAGGACAGATCAAAATCGCCGCCGGTGAGCAAGTCATCGAAACACCCGTCTCCGCCGCACACAATCCGCCGGAAATCCAGCGCCGCGATCTCGTTCCGCGCTGGGAGGTGCCGGACAAGGCCTTCGCGCCACTGAAGCTCGGCACGCTCCGGGTTTCCGACGGCTTGCAAAGACTCCAGATCACCGCCGCACCGGGAATCGAGATCCAATCCCTCCGTTTGCTGAGGCAATGAATGACTTGATGGCCTACGCATCACCCGAAACACTCGAAAAACTCACTTTTATGACCAGCAACCCCATCCTCCGATACCTCCGCCTTCTCATCGTCTCCGTGTATCCGGCGTGTTCCGTGGGCCAACTCTCCGCCGCTGACCTCTTCGATAAACAAAACCTCGCGGCCTGGTGCATCGTGCCCTTCGACTCGAAGAAACGTTCCCCCGAGGAGCGCGCCGAGATGGTCGCGAAGATGGGCATCAAGAAGATCGCTTACGACTGGCGGCAGGAACATGTCGCCGAGTTCGAGCGGGAGATCCTGGCCTATCAAAAGCACGGTATCGAGTTCTTCGCCTTCTGGAGCACGCACGAGGAAGCTTTCCGGCTTTTTGAAAAATACGACCTCCATCCGCAGATCTGGCTCACCCTCGGCGGCGGCGACGAGGCAACGCCGGAGGAACGGATCAAGAGCGCCGCCGGGAGGCTGCTGCCGGTCGTCGAACGCACCCGCAAGGCCGGTTGCCGGCTCGGACTCTACAACCACGGCGGCTGGGGCGGCGAGCCGGAGAATCTCGTCGCCGTCTGCGAGTATCTGAAGAAGAACCACGATGCCGCCCATGTCGGCATCGCCTACAACCTCCACCACGGCCACAGCCATCTCGACCGGCTCCCCGCGGCGATCGAGCGGATGAAGCCTTACCTGCTCTGTTTCAACCTCAACGGCATGGATGTCGCCGGGGACACGAAGGGGCGAAAGATCCTGCCGCTCGGCGTTGGCACGGAGGACGTGAAGGTGCTGCGGCAGATCCGCGCGAGCGGATACAGCGGTCCCGTCGGCATCCTCAACCACACGAACGAGGACGCCGAGGGGCGGCTCCTCGACAATCTCGACGGGCTGAACTGGCTCCTCCCCCAGCTCGACGACAACACTCCCGGCGCGAAACCCAGGTATCGCACCTGGAAGGAGACGAAGTCGGAGGTCGGAGGTCAGAGGTCAGGAGTCATGGAGGCAACGGAGGTGGCATCGCTGAACGAGGCCTTCGGCAAGGCCCTTTCGGGGGGACTCGTCCTCGACGGCAGCGCCGAGTATCACACCCTGCCCTTCACGATCGAATGCCGCGCGAAACTCGACGGCAGACGCACCTACAACATCCTCGCGGCCTGCAATCCGAAGGGGGCCGGAACCCACTGGGAGCTCTACACCCACGCGCGGCGGGGCACCCTCGCCCTTTACCTGCCGGGCCGCGGAGGCGACTACGACTCCGGCGCCGATGTCTGCGACGGGAAGTGGCACAACTTCGTCGCCAGCGTCGATGAGTCGTTCGTGACGCTCTGGGTCGACGGGAAGAAGGTGCTAGAAAAACCGACCGGACGCGCCGGCACGCTGCGACCCGCCGCGGCGGAAAAGATCGCCTTCGGCCGCCTCGTCGAGGGTGGGCTCGGTTGCGACGGCCTCGTCGACGACGCACGCCTCTCCCGCGGCGTCATGAAACCCCGGCCCGGCGACAACCCGCGCCAGCGCATGGACAACACCCTCGGCCTCTGGGATTTCGACGACCTGAAGGCGGCGATGGGCCGCAGTTCGGTGCCCGATCCCGCGCCCTTCACGCTGGACCTCGCGCCGCTCGATCCCTCGATGAACCGGCACTGGCGCGAGACCGTGAACCGCGAGCGCGTTTTCGATTTCTATGGGAAACAGGCTCTCGCTTTCATGAAGACCCGTCCTCTCCCCGGGCTCCTCCCCGACTTCAAGGGGCTCGACGGCGGCAAGCAGGGCCATTGGGGCAATCAGAACGACCAGGTCACCTGGAAGGATGGACGCTGGGCCGCCTCCGATCTCGGCGATGTCTTCAGCGGTGTCTTCAAGGGCGCCGGGCTGACCATCCCGAAGGGCGTCTGCGTCCGCTACGATGAACTCGCCGCCGTCTTCGATCCCGTGAACCTCTCCTTTCCCGTCGTCTGGAAAAAGGGGTTTGTCAGGCTGAACGACGCGCGCCACGGCTTCATGGCCGGCGCACCGATGGAGGGCGAAGTCGTGGCGAAGTCCGCCGAAAAGCGCGAGGGCCGCTACCTCGGCTTTTACCGGCACGGAAAGGAGGTCGTCTTCGCCTACGAGGCCTCGGGGAAGACGCATTACCTCAACGCGCGGGGCGATGACGAGGGAAAACTCGCCTCCCTGACCAAGGGAGGCCCGGCGCAATGGCCGCAATGGCTCGAGACCAAGGGCACCATCGGATCGGAGAAACCCTTCGCCACCGACACCCTCACCGTTCCCTTCGAAAATCCCCATGGCACCCTCTTCTTCCTCAGCGCCCACGATTTCTTCGACGATGGCAATGCCGCCGTCGCCACCATGACCGGAGAGGTCTGGCTCGTTCGGGGGATCGATGAAACGCTCGGAGCGCTGCGTTGGAAACGCTTCGCCACCGGTCTGCACCAGCCGCTCGGGATGAAAATCGTCGACGGGAAGATCCATGTCCTCGGCCGCGACCAGATCACCCGTCTCCACGATCTCAATGGAGACGATGAGGCGGACTTTTACGAGTGTGTCACGAACGCGATGAAAAGCTCGCCGGGAGGCCACGACTTCGTCGTCGGCCTCGAACGCGATGGCGGGGGGCGGTGGTATTTCACCTCGGGCAATCAGGGTGTCTGCCGTATCGGCGAGGAGAACCAGGTCGAGGTCCTCGCAACCGGATTCCGCAATCCGAATGGACTCGGTATCTCGAACGACGGACGTTTTCTCACCACCAGCGCGCAGGAGGGTGACTGGACGCCCGCCACGAGCGTCTTCCAGGTCGAACTCGGTGTGAACGAAGGGGCGCACTTCGGCGCCGGAGGACCGAAGGACGGCAAGGCGCCCGAGCCCGTCCTGCTCTACATGCCCCGGGGCGAGGACAATTCCGCGAGCAGCCAGGCCTTTGTCTCAGGAGAGGCGTGGAAGTCCCTCGCGGGCAACGGCAATCTCGTCCATCTCTCCTCGGGCGGCGGCAGTGCCTGGCTCGTGCTTCGCGAGCAGGTGAAAGGGCGCTGGCAGGCCGCCGCGATGAAGATCAGCGGCAACTTCGATTCCGGCCCCCAGTGCGCGCGGTTCTCCCGGAAGGACGGGCAGCTCTACGTCACCGGCATGACCGGATGGGGCACCTACACCCCGCTCGACGGCTCCTTCCAGCGCGTCCGCTTCATCGGCGGAACGCCGGTTCCCGTCGCCTTCGAGACGAGGGAGAACGGCGTCCTCCTCCGCTTCGACGGACCCGTCCCAGACACCGCCGCCGATGCCTCCGCCACCTTCGCCCAGTGCTGGAACTACCGCTACAGCGGTGCCTACGGATCGCCCGAGTATTCCGTCCGTTATCCCGACGTCCCCGGACACGATCCTCTCGAGGTGCGCAGTGTTCAGCAGCTCGAGGGAGGAAAGGCCCTCTTCCTCGAGATCCCGCAGCTCGTTCCCGCCGGACAGGTCCACCTCCGCCTTGCCACGGGGCAGGACCTCTTCCTGACATTGCACGAACTCGGCGAGCCCTACACCTCCTTCACCGGCTACACCCGGATCCCGAAGACAATCCACGCCGCCCAGGCCGGCATCGTCGCTCCCGCCGCCTCGAAACCCAACCCCTGGGCCGGAGGCAAGGCCGGGCGCGCCATCCGCGTCGAGGCCGCGCTGGGACTGCAATACGTGCAGAAGGAACTGCGCGTGAAGGCGGGCGAACGGATCAGCCTCACTTTCGCCAACCCCGACGTCGTTCCCCACAACTGGCTCCTCGCCGCGCCCGGCAGCCTCCAGAAGATGGGTGAACTCTGCAACCAGATGATCACCGACCCCGGGGGACTCGCCCGCCATTACGTGCCGGAGTCCGGCGACGTCCTCGTCTGGACCGACATGGTCAATGCGAAGGCCGGATTCACGATCCACTTCGACGCGCCGAAGCAAAAGGGCGACTACCCCTACCTCTGCACCTTCCCCGGGCACTGGATGGTCATGAACGGAGTGCTGAAGGTGGAGTGAGTGTAGAAGCGGCGTCCCGCCGCTTGTACTTTACCCCGTCGCTTCCCGCGTCCAACGTCATGCTTTTTGCATGGGCACCCCCGTCCTCGCCGTCACCGACCTCGTCAAGGAATTCGGTCCCGTCCGTCCCGTGAACGGCGTTTCGTTCGAACTGCGCCACGGCGAGATCCTCGGACTCCTCGGCGCCAACGGAGCGGGCAAGACGACCATGATCAACATGATCCTCGGCATCGTCACCCCGACCGCGGGATCCATCCATGTCTTCGGACGCGACCTCGCCCGCGAGCGCATCGCCATCCTCCGGCGCATGAGTTTCTGCAGCACCTACACCCAGCTGCCCGGCAATCTCCGCGTCTGGCAGAACCTGACCGTCTTCGGCAAGATCTACCGGGTGCCGAACCTGAAGCGACGCATCGACGAGGTCCTCGAACTGCTCGAGATCGCCCACCTCAAGGATCGGGTCTCCGGCAACCTCTCCGCCGGTGAATCGACCCGGCTGAATCTCTGCAAGGCCCTCCTCAACCGGCCCGAGCTCCTCCTCCTCGACGAGCCCACCGCCAGCCTCGACCCCGACATCGCCGACAAGGTGCGCAAGGTCACGAAGCGCATCCGCGAGGAGGACGGCACCAGCATCCTCTACACCTCGCACAACATGCGCGACGTCGAGGAAGTCTGCGACCGCATCCTCTTCATGCACCAGGGCCGCGTCCTCTTCGCCGGCACCGCCGCGGAGATCCTCGGGCATTTCAAGGAAGACTCGCTCGAGTCCCTCTTCATCCGCGTCGCGCGCGGTGGTGAGATCGAGGCCGCAGTCGCGTCGTGAGTCCCGCGCCCCGTGACCCGTTTCCCATGACCTTTTCCACCGTCCACGCCCTCGTCCTGCGGAATCTCTACCTCTACTCGCGCACGCCCGTGCGCCTCGTCGAACTCGTCTTCTGGCCGCTCGTCGATCTCCTCGTGTGGGGCTACCTCACCGTCTTCCTGCAGCAGCATACCGGCGACAGCTTCCCGTACCAGATCACCTTTCTGATCGGCGCGGTGATTCTCTGGGACATCCTCTTCCGCGCGCAACAGGGTGTGGCTCTCTACTTCCTTGAGGACGTCTGGTCGCGGAATCTCCTCAACGTCTTCTCCGCTCCGGTCACGAACGCCGAATACCTCGCCTCGACCTATGTGATCGGCTTTCTGCGCGCGGCGATGACCTCGCTGCTGCTCTCGGTTCTGGCGATCGTCCTCTATTCCTTCAATCTCTTTGAATTGAACTGGTCGCTCTTGCCCTTCGTGTTCAACCTGCTCCTCTTCGGTTGGTCGCTCGGGATGATCTCGACCGCCCTCATCGTGCGCTGGGGGCCGGCCGCGGAGACGCTGGCCTGGGCGGTCCCGTTTTTCATCCAGCCCTTCGCCGCGGTCTATTATCCCATCGACGCCCTTCCCGGCGCGATCCGCTGGATCGCCGAACTGATCCCCTGCGCCCACGTCTTCGAGGGAATGCGGGATGGCCTCAAGGATGGCTCCATCTCTTGGATCGATCTCGGCAAGGCGACGGGATTGAATGTGTTCTACCTCGTCCTCGCCGGGATGCTCTTCGTTCGGGTGATGAAGACCGCGCGGGAGAAAGGTCTCCTGACGAAGTTCGCGGCGCAGTGACTTCCCGGGGTTGCCGGGACGTTTTGGAAATCACGGACCGGCTCCGGCCGGAACGGTAGGTGGAGGTGCCTCCCTCAACCTTCGAGAACATCCCGGATCTGGGCCAAGTCCGTGAGGACGGCGTCGGCGGTGGCGACGGCCTCCTCCACGGGGACGCCGCCGAGACGGAGGCTTCTCAAGTCGCCGGCGAACAACGCGGTGCGGAATCCCGCGGCCCGGCCCCGCAGGATGTCCTTGTGGAAATCGTTCCCGACATAAAGGATCTCCTCCGGTGCCACCCCGAGTGCGAAGGCTTCCTCCAACAGGCGGGCGAAGAGCCGCGGAGACGGTTTGCCCTCGCCCACCTCGAAGGAAAAGACGCGGAGCCGCGGATGAAAGCCGAGTCCATCAAAGTCCCGTCCGAAGAGTCCCTCCATCACCGGCAGGGTGTAGAACTGGGCGTTTGAGATGATACCGAGGAGAAATCCACTCTCCCGCAGCGCGTCGAGAATGAACTCCGCGTTCGGCATCGGCCAGGCGGGATTGAGATGGCATTCGTGGCGCAGGGCGCGTTCCTCGAGCACGGCCGCCTCCGGGCCCGGCTCGCCGAGCCGGGCGAGAACGTCCGCCCAAACCTCGCGGATGTCGACCTCGGGATGAGCGATCCCGGCGGCCCGTTTCCGCTCCTGCCTCGCCCTGACCGAATCCCAAAAGGCGGCCTCGAAGCCCGGTGGATTGCCGGTCGCGCCGTCATCGTGCACGGGTTCCCCCCCCGCCGCGGAGACCAGGAGCGTGCCGTAAAGATCGAACACGACCGCACGGATTCCATCGAGGCGCGGAAGCTTCGGGGAAAGTCCCGTCGGGGCGACCGGAAGCGGACGCAGGCTCTCCCGTACCAACTCGGCGAGCGGGCTCATCCGTTGCGCAGGAGGTTGAGCCGGGTCGGACTGAGAAACTGCGCGAGGACCTTCCGGGTCGCGAGGTGTCCGACCTTGCCCACGGGACTGAGGAGGACGCGTCCGTAGACTTCCTCGAGCCGCGCGGCGTAGTTCGCGAGGCTGTAGACCCGTCGGATGAGGTCGCGCCGTTCCGCGATCTCGCGATCGGTGTAGAGCGCGAGGGGTGGGATCGTGATCTGGTCGAGGAGGGCCGGATCGGCGTGGAGCTTCCGGAGGATCCGCATCTGGAAGGACTCGCCGAGCACGCCGAAGTCGATGCGCCCCTTCCGGATCCAGGCCTTCAGGGTCTGCTTCACCGCGCCCCGCGGGAGGGGGCAGTCGTAGGCGAGGTAGCTGCGCCGCAACATCGACTCGACCGCATTGGCGAGCTCCGTCTGGTCGAGCCATTCGACGGGAACGTCGATGCGCCGGTAAAGGTTGCCGAGATGGATGCCGTTCGCCTCGAAGTCGCGCGTGATCTCCGGCAGGTCGCGCCCCATCACCGGTTTGCCCACGATCCACGGCTCGAGGAAGGCCAGACCGAATCCCTCGGCGATGCTGGTCGTGACGACGAAGTCGCTCCAACCCAGGAGATCGAGAAACGGATAACCGCCCTCGTCGGCGAGGCCGAGCTTCACCGGCAGGCCGAGCTCCCCCGCGAGGCGGCCCCACTCGTCGTGGAGTTCCTGCCACTCGGGATTCTCCGGACGCATGCTCGTGGCGAACTCGACACGTTCGCCGTAGATGAGCGCCAGGAGGAGGATCTCGCCGATGTTCTTGCGGCGGATTCCGCGGGTGGGGTAGAAGGCGAAGAGCTTTCCCTTCGCGAACGGCCGCTCCGCCGGAGTGGTCTTCACCGCAAGGTCGGGAATGGCGTTGGGGATGACGTGCAGGTTCGAGGCAGCGATGCCCGCGGCGCGGAGAAAGTCGTGGTCGCGGTGGTTGATCGTGGCGTAGTGGATCTGCTTCGCGGTCGGATAGAGGGTCTCCTCGAAGGTCGCCTGCGAATCGAAGAAGGACCGCTGGCTGGTGTAGTTCCCGGGCCGACCGTCCTCCGAGAAATCATGGATCTGGAGCACAACCCGCTCGCCCTGCGAGGCGAGTTCCCGGATCACGCTGGGAAAAAGCACGTTCTTCGCGAGGGTCGGGTTGTGGAAATGCCAGAGGTCGGGCGGACCGCCGAGGGCCGCGGTCGCGACGCGCCTCATTTCCCCGGCGAGGCTTTCGGCCACGACGGTGCTGCCGGTGCGCCGGTAATTCAGGGCCGGAATGACGGAGACGCCCGCTTCCTTCGCCCCGGCGGGCGGGGCCTCTCCGGAGAGAATCACCACCTGGTCACCGCGCGCTTCGAGCACGTCGCGCGCCGCCTCGATCACCCGCGTGACCCCGCCCCGTCGCAGATGGTAGTGCACCATCGCGATCCTGCGTGATGATTCACCGGCCATGGCGTTCGCGATATTCGGGCAGGGTGATCATGGGAGGCCGTTCCTCCTCGAGGATCTCGCGGGAGACCTGCTCGTGCCGGTGACCGCCGGCCTGGAACTGGCGGAAGAGCCCGTGCAGCTCGGGCAGGTCGCTGACCATGCCATAATCGCGGAGCCGCTTCATGAAGCTCCGCAGGATGCCGAAGGCCATGCGCCCCAGGTCGCTCGTGGGCTGGTTCCGGTGGATGCGGTTGTCGAGGTCGGTCTGGGCGAAGGCGTCGAGCCCGCTCGTCTGGTAGAGGTCGATGAGGTGCGAGGTCTCGACGCCGTATCCGATCGGGAAAGGCAGCCGCTCGAGGACCTCGCGGCGCACCGCGTATTCCCCGGAGAGCGGCTGGATCAGGGCGGTGAGTTCGGGGAAGAACATCGAGAAGAGCGGACGCACGAGGATCTCGGTGACGCGCCCGCCCCCCGACGGACGGATATCGTCGGAGACGGCGAGGGGACGGTCGTAGAAGGCCTTCACATACTGGATCTCGGGACGGTAGATGAGCGGGGCGACGAGGGCGCTCGCGAACTTCGGGTGGATGTTCTTGATGTCGGCGTCGACGTAGCAGATGATGTCGCCGTGGAGCTGGTAGATCGCCTTCCAGAGGTTCTCCCCCTTCCCCGGCTTCGACCCGTGTTGCGGGAGGATCTCGGAGGAAAGGTAGGTGTCCGCCCCGAAGCTCGCCGCGACCTCGAGGGTGCGGTCGCTCGAGCCGGAGTCGATCACGGCGATCTCGTCGAGGAGCGGATAGCGGTCCATCAGCTCGCTCTTGAAGACGATGATCTCCTTTCCGATCGTCTTCTCCTCGTTCAGCGTCGGGATGCAGAGGCTGATGGTGAGGCCCGCCTCGCGCTTCGCGCGGACCAGTTCCTGCATGTCCCAGAACTCGCTGTGGTGGAATGTGTTCGTCTCCAGCCAGCGGGAGATGCGTTGATCGATTTCGGACATGGGGTGTTTGTCAGGAATTCCCGCCTCGATCCATGAACTGCAGCAGCGCGACGATCTGGGCGAGACCGTCGAAGATGGGTTCGAGCCGGATCGACTCGGCGGGGGAATGGCGATTCTCTCCACGGGTGATCCCGAGCGTCAATGACGGAATGCCGCGTTCGAGAAGGAGGGCGAGTTCGGAAACGCTCGGGGCGACATGCGTTTCGATCCCGAGCAGGTCGAGGATTTCCCGCGCCTTCGCCACAAGCGGATGATCCGCGCCGAGATCGCCCGGGCTGCGCCGCGCGATCATTTCTCCCCGAACCTCGTGGACGTCGTTCCGGTTCACCCCGGCGACGAGAGCGGCGATTTCCTCCTCCACCCTCGCGACCCGCGAGGGCTCGGGGCTGCGGATCTCAAAGCAGACCCGGCCGCTGCGGGGAGGCACCCCGTCTCCCGAACCCGACTCGATCGAGCGCACCAACACGCTCGCGCGGGGATGTTCCCGCTCGTGAATGGCGAGAAGGCGCCGCAGGAGCCCGGTCAGGACCGAGACGACGCGGAGGCCCGCTTCCTCGCCCCGCTCGTCCGCGGCGGCCAAGGGCGAAAGCACCTCGATCTCACCCCGAGCCATTCCGAAACTGGAGTAACTGAGTCTGCCGAGCTCGATGCCCTCGAGGCACAGGGCGGCATCGACGGAATGCTCCGCATTCTCGAGGAAAAACCGCATTCCCCCGAGATCCCCGCGACCGAAGCTTCGCGTCGTGCCGAGGAGAATGAGATTCGACTCGAGTTCGACGCCCAGCTCATCAAGGATCAGCGGCAGGGTCGCGAGCACGGCGACACCGAGACTGTTGTCGGCGATCCCGCGACCGCTCATCCGGCCCACCCCGACGGAGACGGTGTGATCGTCGGTTTCCGCCCAGATCTTGTCGACGTGCGCGGCGACAAGGAGATGGCGCCCTCCGTTACGGCCGGGAAGGACGCCGGCGACGTTGCCGGCTTGGTCGAGGGAGATGTTCGCAAGCCCGCTCTCCGTGAAGCGGTCACTCAAAAAGCGCGTGATACGCCGCTCGCCACCGGTGGGCGCGGGGATCTCCCCGGCCATGACGACGTTCGCGAAGAGAATCTCGCGCAAATGACGGAGCTTCTCCCGGTGCGACAGAGCGGCCTCGCCGGGCCGCGCTTTGGCGGAACTCTTGCGCATGAGTGGGAGCGCAACCTAGGGGGGGCCGGGAGGCGCCTCAAGCCCGAAAATCGGGAGAAACTTCCACCGAAATGCACCAATTCGAGCCCTCTCGTCCCGCATGAGGAAAACGTCAAGCCCGGCTTTGTTCTCCCGTGTGCGGTCAACGCCCTCCCTTCGGCGCGGTCGACGGTCTTGCGGCAGGGCTCCACCGCCACGACCGCGATGCGCAACAATTCGTTCCACAAACAACCTTCCTGGTGCGGGTACAGGGAATCGAACCCTGGTCTCAAGCTTGGGAAGCTCGCGTCCTACCATTGAACGACACCCGCAAAAGGTCGTGCGGAACGGGAATCCGACGATGGATGGTTTCCCGTCCGGAATCAAGTGAGAAGTATCGGGGCGACACTTCTCACTTACTCTCCAGCGTCACAACACATTCAAGGTGCCGCGTCTGCGGGAAGAGATCGAAGGGCTGGATCCGGGTGATGCTGTAGTCCGCCTTGAGCAGCTCTAGATCGCGGATCTGGGTCGCCGGGTCGCAGCTCACGTAGACGATGCGGCGCGGCCCGAAGTCGGTGAGCTGGCGCAGAAACTCGGGGCTGCTGCCCTTGCGGGGAGGATCGATCACCACCGCGGTGCGCGAGGGGGGAAAGATCACCCCGGCGAACAGGTCCGACGCGTCGCCCTGGAGGAAGCGGCAGTTCGTGATCCCGTTCCGGGAGGCGTTGCGTTTCGCCCAGTCGACGGAGGACTCGCTGATCTCGATTCCCACGACCTCGGTGAAGGCGGAGGCGGCGGTGAGGCAGAACAATCCCGAGCCGCAGTAGGCGTCGACGAGATGGGTGACCGAGCCGTCGCCGAGCGCCTCCTCGCGCACGTGACCGGTGAAGGCGGGAAGAATGTGCGGATTGTTCTGGAAAAACTCGCCGGCGTGGAAGGAAAAGACGATGTCGCCGACCTGTTCTTCGGCCATTTCCGTGGGATCGGTGCGAACGCGGCCGTCGAGGGAGTCGCGGAGGAGGAGGGTGGCCCCCTTCTTGTAGGCACGGGCGTTCGCCCGGACCTCCCGTCGAAGGTTCCCGAGGGCGCCGTTGATCGAGCCAGAAGCGATCGGGCACTCCGGCACGTCGAGGACCCGCTGGCGCCGCCCCTCGATGAGAAAGCCGATCGGCCCGATCTTCCCCTGCTCGGGCTTCTGGAAATGGGGGGTAATCTTCGACCGGTAGCCGTAGGTGACGGGTGAAGGAATCACCGGTGAGACGGGAAACTCGATCCCGGCCATGCGGCGGAGCAGTTCGGCGACCTGGTCGCGTTTCCACTCGAGCTGGGCGGGATAGGCGAGATTCTGGTATTGGCAGCCCCCGCATTCGCCGAAGAGCGGACAACGCGGCTCGACCCGGTCGGGCGCGGGGCGCAGCACCTCGACGAGGTCGGCCTCGGAGTAGGTCGGGTGGTTGCGGAAAACGCGCGCCTTGACGATTTCCCCGGGGAGGGCGTGGGGGACAAAAACGACCCATTCCCCGTATCGACCGACCCCTTTTCCGAGATTGGTGAGGGAATCGATTTCCAGCTCGAGTTCCTGGTGATACTCGAAGGGGACGGGATGGAATCGGGGAGGGGTCCGGGACATGGCATCGAACGTGCTAGGCCAACCTAGCCGATTCACGGAAGCCCGCTTTCGAAATTTCAGTTTCTGCCTTAACCTGACGGTGATGTCATCAATTCCAAGCACTTGCAGCACCGCTCCGAACGAGGTCTCCCTGATTCTCGGTGCCTCGCACGGCGATCCGTTTTCCTTCCTCGGGCTCCACCGGAATCCCGGTGGCGGGGGCATGGTCCTGCGCGTTTTCCGCCCCTTTACCGCCGGGGTGAAGGTTGAGGCCGAAGGGGCCGGAACGGTCCCGATGCGGCGCATCCACCGCGATGGTTTCTACGAGGCTCTCTTCCCCGATCGCGAGGATCCGTTCGCCTACCGGCTCGTCTTCACCTTCGGGGAAACCGTGACCGAACCGCTCGCCGACCCCTACTCGTTCGGCCCGGTCCTCGGGGAGCAGGACGTCCATTACGTCGGGGAGGGCACGCACCGCCGCCTCTGGAAGGCAATGGGGGCGCATCCGCGCATGATCGGCGGGGTCGAGGGCGTGACCTTCGCGGTCTGGGCGCCGAATGCCCACCGCGTCAGCGTGGTCGGGGATTTCAACGGCTGGGACGGCCGCGTCCATCCGATGCGGAACCACAACGGGATCTGGGAAATCTTCCTGCCCCATGTGGGCCCCGGGGACCTCTACAAATTCGAGATCGTCGGCGCCGGCGGCGGACTCTTCACGAAGAGCGATCCTTTCGCCTTCTTTTCCCAACATGGCCCCGAGACCGCCAGCATCGTCCACGACCTCGGACGCTACCAGTGGAAGGACGCCGAGTGGATCGAGAAACGCGCCAAACGCGACCTCTACCACGGTCCCCTGTCGATCTACGAAGTCCACCTCGGCTCGTGGAAGCGCCGCCACGAGGACGGCGACCGCTTCCTCACCTACCGGGAACTCGCCGACGAGCTCGTCGATTACGTCGCGGAGATGGGTTACACCCACATCGAGCTGATGCCGGTGGCGGAGTATCCCTTCGACGGCTCGTGGGGTTACCAGGGGTGTGGTTATTTCGCCCCGACGAGCCGCTTCGGTTCGCCCGACGACTTCCGGCATTTCGTGGACCGATTCCACCAGCAGGGGATCGGGGTCATCCTCGACTGGGTTCCCGCCCACTTCCCGAAGGACGCCCACGGCCTCGCGCGCTTCGACGGCACCGCGCTATATGAGCACGCCGATCCCCGCCAGGGGGAACACGCCGACTGGGGGACGCTCATCTTCAACTACGGCCGCAACGAGGTGCGGAATTTCCTCATCAGCAACGCCATGTTCTGGCTGCAGGAGTATCACCTCGACGGCCTGCGCGTCGATGCGGTCGCCTCGATGCTCTATCTCGATTATTCGCGCGAGGAAGGCCAGTGGATTCCCAACCGCTACGGAGGGCGCGAGAACATCGAGGCGATCGAGTTCCTCAAGCAGCTCAACCAGATCTGCTACGAGGAGAATCCGGGCATCATGACCCTGGCCGAGGAATCAACCGCCTTCCCCGGCGTCTCGCGTCCCGTCGACACCGGCGGCCTCGGCTTCGGATTCAAGTGGAACATGGGCTGGATGAACGACTCGCTCCGCTACATGAGCCACGAGCCGGTCCACCGGAAGTACCATCATGGCACCGCGACCTTCTCGATGATCTATGCCTATCACGAGAACTACGTGCTCGTCCTCAGCCACGACGAGGTCGTTCATGGAAAGGGATCGATCGTCCAGAAGATGCCCGGCGACCGATGGCAGCAGATGGCGAACGTGCGGCTCTTTCTCGCATGGATGTTCGCCCATCCCGGAAAGAAGCTCCTTTTCCAGGGCATCGACTTCGGACAGTCCGAGGAATGGAACTACTCCCAAAGCCTGCCCTGGCACCTCCTCGAATTCGAAGAACACCGCGGCGTGCGGCGGCTCGTTCGGGACCTGAACCGCGTCTATGTCTCCGAGGGGGCCCTCCACGAATTGGATCACGAGCCAGGCGGGTTCGAGTGGATCGACCACAATGATGCGAAGCACAGCCTCTTCACCTTCATCCGGCGCAGTCGCCGGGGCGAGACGATCGTGGTCCTCGTGAACGCCACGCCGGTTCCGCGCTCCGGTTACCGACTCGGCGTGCCCGAGGGCGGCTTTTACGAGGAGATCCTGAATTCCGACTCATCCCTCTACGGCGGCTCGAATCTCGGCTCAGCCGGAGGAATCCCGGCGCGCGCCCAGGAGTCGCACGGACGTCCTTGGTCGATCCAAGTGGAGGTACCGCCGCTCGCGACCGTCTTTTTCAAGCGAAGGTTTCTCTGATCGCGAACGGGGCCGTGGGGCGGAAAAGGCGGGGCAACGGGCTCCCCCGCCTCACGAAACCGACCGACGCGCCACTCGCCCTGTGGACCCGGTCTCGGTCAATACCCGCGATAGCCGCCTTGGTATCCCCCGTGATAACCGTCCCGGTAACCACCCCGATATCCTTCACGATAGCCGCCCCGGTATCCTCCGTAGACAGGCGGCGGAGGCGGGGGCGCGCCGTAGCCGTAGCCCCCCTGATTGTAATAGTAATGATTGCGGGCGGCTCGATTTTTGGAGATTTCGGAACCCGCGATGGCACCGATGGCTCCGCCGACGAGGGCCCCGGTTTCATCACCGATGAGGGCACCGGTGCCCGCACCGAGGGCACCGCCGATAAGGGCCCCTCGCTCGCCTGGCGTGCAGGACGCGAGGAACGCGGCGATGAGGGCAACGAGAGAGAGTTGCAGGGACTGTTTCATGGAATGAACGATGGAGGAGAAACCGCCAGAAAGCTGTTCTCTCTCCCTACGACGGACGGGACATCCGCTTCATGCAAAAAATCGCGCCCCCCCAAAAAAAAAGCCTTCATCCGCGAAGTCTCATCTTCGAACAGGGGCATTGAAACCATCCGGTGGCGGCCGCGGGCGTCGGCGAAGGTCTCGAGGATCCCGTGTCGGCTCCGCCCTTTTGAACGTAAAATTAACAGAATTCACAGGACAATTCACAATTCACAGAATTCACAGGGACAGGTCATTCAATTCATTCAGCCGCGATCGACCGCCTCCGCCCGCCCTTCACCCCATTCCACGGCCCGAGCCTGCTCCAGTGCCACGGTTCGGAACTCAATGGGTCGCCGCCGAGGAGCCTGTCGGACTTGTGTCAATTTCTGATTCCGGGCCTTGGTTGAGCCGTCGCGTTATCACGATGAACTTCTGCATGGGTTTTGGCGAGTTGGCTTGAATCGAGGTCGTTACAGGGACAGGTTACCCAACCTGGAACCACCAAAATCGGCACAGGTCACCCCTCCCCTTTTCTCACGCGGTGGTTTTGCGTCCAAGGGAAACCGGTGACAGCCTCCTTCGAGCTTGGGTCTGCTGTTTGGATCCAGGTCCGGGCACACTTCACCCTGGCTCCTACACGTCCTACGTCCCGATGAAGTCCTTCTGTAAATCACGCAGCACCCGCAATTCGCCCCAGTCCGCCCCGCGCATCCTGCGCGCTCCCGAGCTGCGTTTCTCCCCGAAACGATTCCGCTGCGACCGCTCGCGTTCGAAGATCCCGTTTACAAACGCCGTCGTGCCCAGCACGGCGCCATCACAGAAATACCGCACCCGGTGACGCAAAGCCTGCCGCACCGGCATCGCTCCGCCTTGTTCCACGACCGCTTCGACGACCTCCGCCTTCATCCCGCGACGTCCCCGTTGCCCGGGCTCCGGACCTCCCGCGATTTCCTGTCCGTCGAGGTAAAGAAAGACCCGGTAACGCGCCGCGGTGCTCCGCCAGTCCTGGCGGAAATCCGGATCCTGCAGCGATTCCGCCAGCATCAGACCAAGGCCTTCGCGAGCCCGCAGCGCCCGCTTTCCTCCCCCAAATTCACGGGGACAGGTCACCCATTCCGCACCCCAAGAGCGATCCCCGTTTTCAACCGTGATCCAGCGTCCCGCCCTTCACGCCGTTCCGCGGACCGAGCCGGCTCGAGATCCAAGGTTCGGAGCGCGTGGGATCGCCACCCCGGGTCGCGGTAGGGACTCGGGTTGCCCCGAGCCCCCCGCACAGATCCCGGCGGGCGGAACTACCGCACCGGGCTCTTACCTTGAGTGATGGCGATCGTGGAAGCGTTGTTCGGGATAGGGATGGCAGATCAGGGGGCGAGGCAGCCAGCGGCTCAGGTGGAGCTGCATCTTGCTCCAGTTGAGGCGTTTCTTCTGGCTCCTCCGGCAGAGGCTCCGATACCAACGCCGCGCGGCTTCCGTGTGGAAGCTTTGCAGCGTACGGCTGTTCCCGGGAACCCCATGGTAGCCATAGTATCCCCTCAACACGGCACCGAGCCACCTGCCCTGCACGGCAATCGGGTCATGGCGGCGCAACCTCATTGCCTCGCCCAATTCCTTGAGCTTGGACACGCGGCGCTTGCGGTCCGTGCGTCTCAGCACGTAAAACCGACCGTCGCGAGAGGTCGCGCCGATGTGGGTGAAGCCGAGGAAGGTGAAGGTTTCAGGTTTCCCCTCCCCTTTCCTGCGTCGGCGCTCGCCCGCGTAGCGTCCGAATTGGATGAGCCGAGTCTTTTCACCATGGAGTTCCAGGGCAAATCTCGCCAGCCTCTCCTTCAGTTCGCTCAGGAAGCGCACGGCGTCATCTTCCACTTCGAAGCCCATCACGAAGTCGTCGGCATACCGAACCACGATCACCTCTCCCCGGGCTTGGCGTTTGCGCCATTGATGTGCCCACAGGTCGAAGACGTAGTGCAGGTAGACGTTGGCCAGCAAGGGCGAGATGTTCGCCCCTTGCGGTGTGCCTCGTTCCGTCGCTTTCCAGTTTCCGTTTTCCATGACGCCGGCGTCCAGCCATTTTCCGATCAGGCGCAGGACGCGCCGATCCCCGATCCGGTGCCGGAGGAACTTCATCAGCCACCCATGGTCGATGGCGTCGAAGAACCCGCGGATATCCGCGTCCAGCACCCAATTGATTTTTCCTTTCAGCCCGACCGTCAGGGCATCCAGCGCCTGATGGGGACTGCGCCCGGGTCGGAACCCATACGAGAACCCTTTGAAGTCATTTTCGTAGATAGCTTCGAGCAGCGCGACGACGGCGCCTTGGACGATTTTGTCCTCCAGCGCCGCGATGCCGAGGGGCCTCTCCCGACCGTCCGCTTTGGGGATGTAAACCCGCCGCGAAGGTTTCGCCCGGTAGGCTCCGCGATGCAGGCGTCCGCACAGATCGTGGAGGTTCGCCTCCAGTTCCCGTCCGTAGTCCTGCCAGCGGACTCCATCCACTCCGGCGGCGGCTTTCGGCTTCAGGTTCCAAAAGGAGTCCCTCAGCCGATCCACCCCGATGTGGTGGAACAGGGCGCTGAACACCGCACCCTTTTCCCGTTTCGCTCTTTCTCGCACCCGCTCCAACTCAGGGGACACGCCATGGTTCCGGCTCAGGGTCCGGGACGTGCTTCGCTGGTTCGGGTTCCTCTTGGCGAAGGCCCTTTCCTCCACCGCCTCCTCGGGTTCCGCCAGTGATGGCGGTCCTTCGTTCGACGGCTTCCCAGGTACTACGACCTTCTCCGACTTCCCGCAACCGTTCGTCGCCGCATTGCGGCTTGGGGCCTTTGCGGCGCGCACCGGATTTCCATTTTCCTCCGGTGAGCTGCGGGATCTCCCAGTTCCTGCGCATGAGACGTCCACACGTGCAGAGGGTCTCCGACCACGCCGTTCCCGGGGATCGCTCGCCATGTCGCGATCCGCGGTGTTGCCTTCCGCTTCGCTTAACAGCGTCGGCGACCCGGTTGTATTTATTTCGTGGCTCAATACCTCGCCCGCGTCTTCCCCTGTCAACGCTTCGGGGACATCCTTGCGGATGTCCCCGCATGACTCGGGGCCAGGATGAGTGGCTGGTTCTTTCCTGTAGGACTCTTTCATTCCCTGTCTCTTGCCAGTAAGCTGGCGCATCTAAGCGTCAAGCCGAGCACCTCTTGAGGAGGGCATCATAAGCGTCGTAGCATATACGCTATGACGTTTATGACCGAAGGAGTCGGAGCGAGCGAGATTCTGAAGAGCGATAAACTGGGCCGTGTCCAGGTTCCCCCGGAACGACGGGAGGCGATCCTCGACGAGTTCGAGCGCAGCGGGATGTCAGGCATCGCCTTCGCGAGACACCACAGGATCAAATATCAGACCTTCGCCGCGTGGCGGAAACGGAGGAAAAATGCACCGACTGAGGCTCCTGCCCGCAAGAGCGCCTTCGTCCTTGTCGAACCACCCCGCGAGATCCCTTCGAGCCAGGGTTTGGAAGTCGAACTCGGTGGCGGCGCCCGGCTCTGGATCCGCTCGCGGGCCGACCTGGGCCTGGCGGCCGAACTCATCCGCAATCTTCACCCCTAGTCGCCCGGTATGCTGAGCTTCTCCGGCAACCTCAGGGTCTACCTTGCCATCGAGCCCTGCGACATGCGCAAGTCCTTCAATGGTCTCTACGCTCTCGCTGAGGAAACTCTCAAGGAGGATCCCAAGAGCGGAGCCCTCTTCGCCTTCACCAATCGGCAGCGCAACCGGATCAAGCTTCTCTATCATGACGGGACCGGTCTCTGGGTGATGAGCAAGCGCCTCGAGCAAGGCACCTTCTCCTGGCCCAAGGCGACTGACGCCGGCAAGGTCAAGCTCTCCCTCACTCCCGAAGCCCTCGTCTTGTTGACCGACGGGATCGATTTGCGCGATGGCTGTCGCCGGGCCTGGTATGAGCGTGAATAACCTCGGTTTTTTTTGCGCGAGACGATCAATGCGCGTGACATTTTTTCGCGATCCGTTAGGATGATATTCGATGACGGAACTGGAGCGTGCGCTCGCTGAAATTGAACTGTTGCGCGAGGAAAACCGCCTCCTTCGCCAGAAGCTCGACCACGTCATCCGGCAGCTCTACGGGTCGAAGAGCGAAAAACTCGATCCCGCCCAGCTCGACCTCTTCGGGGATCTCGACGGCCCGGGAAAGCCCGAAGCCTCCGCAGCTCCGGAAAGGAACGAAGCGGCGGAGGCACTGATTGCAACGGCAAGCCCCTGCCGCCCCAAATCGGCTAGGGAGCGCAAGCCCCGCCTGCCCGAGAATCTGCCCGTCGAGGAAATCGTTCTCGAGCCCGAACCGGTCAAAGCCTGTCCCGAAGCGTGGCGGCGCATCGGCGAGGAAGTCAGCGAAGAACTCGACTACGAACCCGGCCGCTTCCTGCGCCGCCGCCTCGTGCGCCCGAAGTATGTGCGTGTCGCCGACACGCAAGCCGCTCCGATCGTAGCGAAGCTTCCCGAAAAACTTCTGGAACGCGGCATCCTCGCGCCGGGGCTGCTCGCCCACATCGTCATCGGCAAATACGCCGATCACCTGCCCCTCTATCGACAAGAGCAGATCTACCTGCAGCGGCACGGAGTGGGCCTATCACGCCAAACCATGGCCAATGGCGTCGCCTTGGTCGCCGAATGGCTCAAGCCCGTCGTCGAAGCGATAAAGGCGGAACAGTTCGCCAACGGCTACGTGCAAATCGACGAAACACCGATCCAATACCTTGCCCCCGGCAAAGGCAAGACGGCCCAAGGCTACCTATGGACCAGCCATCGCCCGGGTGGAGACACCGTTTACCATTGGCATCCCGGACGCGGGAGCGACCGATTGGAAAACATCATTCCGCACGACTTCGCGGGAACGATCCAATGCGACGCCTTCGGAGCCTATCGAAGCTATGCCCGGAACCACGGGAACATCGACCTTGCCGGATGCTGGGCGCATGCGAGACGGAAGTTCCATGAAGCCTTCGTGCAGGGCGAGTCGAAGCAGCGGGCCGCCTGGATCCTCCGCCAGATCGGCCACCTTTACGAAGTGGAGCGGCAACTTCGGGAGAACCGCGCGGGACCAAGGCTGCGCGAAGCGGAGCGGCAAGGCCGCAGTCGCCTCGTCCTCGAACGAATCTATCGAGCCCTCCTGCACCTCCAGAAAAGTCGTCGTCACTTACCCAAAAGTCTCATGGGCAAGGCGATCCGCTACACCCTCGGGCAATGGCCGATGCTGTGCCGCTTCATCGAGGAGGGACAGGTCGAGATCGACAACAACCTCGTCGAAAACGCGATCCGACCGACCGCCGTGGGCAAAAAGAACTGGCTCTTCATCGGAGACAAAGACGCCGGCTGGCGGAGTGCGGTGATCTACTCGATCATCACGAGCTGCCGCAGCCGGGGAATCGATCCCCATGCCTATCTCAAGGACGTCCTCACCAGACTTCCGAGGATGACCAACCGTCAGATCGCCGAGATCACACCGGCGGCGTGGGCGAAGACAAAGGGATCTCAAGCTGCGGTCGAACGGCGCTCGGCTTGACGCTTACGATCTACCCGATCCGATGGCGTTTCACGGCCCGCAGCACGCAGAGCCCCTCCCAATCCGCCTCCTCCATCGGCCTCGCTCCGGTCCGGCGCTTCAGGCCAAACCGCTCGCGATGGCGGGCGAACACCTTTTCGACGAACGCGGCACCTCCCAGCACGGCTCCGTCCGTGAAATATCGCACCCGCAGCCGGATGACCCGCCGCAAGGGCAACTCGCCGCCACGCGCCCGCTCGGCTTCGACCTCGGCGGATCGGAAGCCCTTGCGAACGGGACGGATGCCATCCTCTTCATCCTCCACCTCAGGCGCCTCCCCCTGGTCGTAAAGCCAGAGCCGATAGACGGGCGCGGTGGCCTCCCAGGCCCGCTCCCAGTCCTCCCCGCTGACCTGGGGCGAATGTTGCAATATACGCCCGAGCCCCTCTCTCGCCCAGCGATTGCCGGCGACGGCCGAGGCGTAACCGCACCAGCGGTAGTCTTCGACCCGGTCCACCATTCCGGCACGGAGTGGGTTGAGATCGATGTAGGCAGCCACGGTCATGAGGGCTTTTTCATCGCCCTCCACCAGAAGGCTCTTGAAACGCTCCTCCCAGAGCGTGCCTTTGCGCCCGTTGCGGCGGTTATACCACTGCGTGAAGCGCTGTTTGAACTCCTTCATGAAGATCGAGACGTCGCCCATGCGGCGCTGGTAGCGGGCAAGGATTTCCGCTTCCCAAACGCCGCTGCCGGTGCCGGCGGCGCGGTCGAGTTCTTCGCGGATACTCTCCACGGTAAAGTGGTCGTAGAGGAAGCCGAGGCGGCGAAGGAGAGTGTCGCGGTCCAGGGGCGGGATCCGGTCCCGGTCGGGTTCCTCGACGAGGAGATGGAAGTGGTTGGACATCACCGCGTAGGTAACGACGCGGAGCCCGAGGAAGGCTTCGAGCTTGCGCATGAGGGCGACGGCGAACTCCCGTTCCTCGTCACCGAAGATGAAGCGCCGGTCGACGACGCGCGACAGACAATGGTAGTAGCTGAGGCCTTCGCCCCGGACGCGTGCTTGTCTCATGGTGCAACCAATATTGCACACGTGAACAGTCTTTTGCAAGGAGAATCTTGGGAGAACTGACCGGGAAAACTGACCTGTCCCCAATGGAAAACTGACCTGTCCCCAATGGGGGGGAGGAGAGTGGGTATCACCTTGAATTTCAAAAATCTCCACTCCATGCCGGCCCTCAATTCTCCCACTTCGGCCGTTTCACACCGACGTAGGCGACGACGAGACCGATCGCGATGTGGAGGGCGAGCACGGCGAAACTCAGCCACATCGGACCGAGCCACGTGTCCGTCACTTCCTTAATGTAGCGGTGATAATCGCGCTCCATCCCGTCCATGATCCCCGCCCAGCTCCAATAGGCCGAGATGAAGGGACGGGTCAGCCATCCGGCCCAATCCGGCAGCGCGAGAACCGCCCCCGAGAGCGGCAACTGGAAACCCACGAGGTAGATCGAAAGCAGCGAAGCCTGGTCCGCGGTCCGCGCGAGCGAGGAAATGCCCAGGCAGATCGCGGTCATGCCGCCGTTGACAAGCAGGAGGAGCAGGAAGTGCGGCACCATCGCCTGCGAGGGGATCTCGCAGATCGCCTGCACGAAAACCGTCATCCAGAACGATTGCATCAGGACCAGCACCAAGAGATAAGCGACCTTGCTCGCGACATAGACCGAGGGCCGCAGCCCCCCGAGTTTTTCCTTTTCAAAAATCTGCCGCTCACCCGCGATCTCGCGCGCCGAGTTGTTCGATCCCATCAGGGTGAGGAGGATCACCTGGAACATGACGAGGCCCGAGACGACCCCGCCGAGGTTGAGATTGAAGGTCACCGCCTCCCGCTCGGCCTCATATTCCGAGAGGTTGGCCGGAAGCGACTCCGAGAGCCGCTTCGTCTGCTCCACCCCGTCGAGGTCGAAGATGACGACGAGGAAGGGAAAAATCGCGAGAATCGAAAACTGCAGGAAGATCTGCCCGCGGTCTCGGAAGAAAATCTTCCACCTTCGGGAAAAAAGCGCGAAGAACTGCGCGATCGCACCCGGCGTCGCCGCCGAGACCGACTCCGCCGGCGTTTCGACTTTCCGCGCCGGAATCGACGCGTAGTAGGCTTCGCGGTGCTTCGTCCAGCTCCCCGCCCACTCGTCGGTCTTGCGCTTCGCGAGGCGGAGATAGACGTCCTCCGCCTTCTCGACGCTGAAGTAGTGCGCCAAGGCCCGCGGCGGGCCGTGGTAGACGATACGGCCGGCATCGAGAACGAGGACCGAGTCGTAGAGATCGAGGTTCGCAAGGCTGTGGGTGACGTTGACGACGATGCGGTGTTCGTTGCGGCTGAGCTGATACATCAATTCCACGATGTCGTGCTCGCTCTTCGGATCGAGCCCGCTCGTGACCTCGTCGCAGAGCAGCAGGACGGGATCGGTGACCAGTTCGAGGGCGAGGGAGAGCCGTCGCTTCTGCCCGCCCGAAAGCACGCGCACGGGACGATCGCGCAGACCGGTAAGGCCGGTCGAGGCGAGGACGTTGTCGACGAGCGCGGCGAAGGCCTCGCGCCCCGCCGTCTTCGCCCGGATCCTCACCGCGGCCGCGATGTTCTCCTCCACCGTGAGCGCCTCGTAGGCGATCGAGAACTGGGGCACGTAGCCGATCTCGGAGGCCTCGAGATCCCCTTCCTCGGAAAGATTCCGACCGATCCAGAAGATGCTCCCCTCCGTTTCCTGGTTGATCCCCGCGATCAGTTTCAGCAGGGTCGACTTCCCGCAGCCGGATGGACCGACAATGGCCATGAAGTGACCCGTGGGAACGCGGAGATCGATCTGGTCGAGGAGGGCGACCTCCTCCGTTCCCTTTTGGATCGTGAAGCGGATGTCTTTGAGTTCAAGCACGCACAGGTATTACCGGAACCGGGCCGGACGCGCAATCCCGGAGTGCGGGCCGGTTCCGGAAAAGACCGCCCCCGGCCGACCGGAGAGGGTTGACTCCCGCGCGGAACCCTGTTCGGTAGCCTTCATGATCCCCTCCTCCGACCTGGAGACACTCCTCGACCTCCTGCGCCGCCGCCTCGAGGTGATCGGCGACCGCGCCCTGCGCGAGAGCGACCCGGACCACCAATTCGCCCTCCTGCGGGACGTCTCGGAGGCGATCACCGCCTTCCACGACCAACACCAGTCCTCCCTGCCGCCCCGTCTCCGCCATTTCCTCGAGAACGCCAGCCTCGAAAAGGCGCGCGAATGGATCGAGGCGGAACTGGCCCGTCGGAGCGCCTGAACGGGAGGTTCCCCTCTCGGCTCCGGTAGCGCTCGGGGAGCATCGCTGCCTCTCGCCGGGGCGGCCACCCCCTTTCCACCCATAGCGCGATCGCGCCACGCGAAGAAGTTCGGAAATACCTTTTGCATCGCCCCGACCCCGGACCTACGCTTGATTATGGATAGATTTTACCTCGGTTTTGGCTTGGGAATGCAGGAGATGATCGTCATCTTCCTGATCGTGCTTCTCCTCTTCGGAGCGAAGAAAATCCCGGAGTTGGCCCGCGGCATCGGCAAGGGCATGGGGGAATTCAAAAAGGCGAAGCACGAATTCGAGCGCGAGATCCACATGGGTGAGGAAGAAGGAAAGAAGGAGTGGGACCGGGTTTCGAAAGATCGCGAGAAACAGCCCTCCGACACCTCGCCGAAGGACTGATCCCCTCCCCGCCAGGCGAGCTCCCCATGAGCCCTCTTTTTCGGAAAACCGCCGTGCTGATGCCGGCGGTTTTTTTCGCGTCCATTGCCGCCGTTTCCCTGCGCGCCGAGGACAAGCCCGTCACCGCCCCGACCCCGGTGACCTTCGCGTTTTACAATCTCATGAACTACCTCGCGATGGAGCGTCGCGACGGGGACAAGGTGGTGGCCGACGCCCCCAAGCCGGAGCGGGAGGTGAAGGCGGTCATCGAAGGCCTCGCGGCGACCCGGCCGGACATTCTCGGTGTCTGCGAATTGGGCGATGAAACCTTTCTCGCCGACCTCCAGACCCGGCTCAAGGCCGCCGGAATCGACCTGCCCCACACCGAGTTGGTCCGTGACTCGGCCGGATGGAACCGCAACGTGGCCCTGCTCTCGCGTTTTCCCATCGTGGCGCGGAACTCCCGTGCCGACTATACCTACGAGCTTGAGGGCACAAGACATTCCTTCCAACGCGGCGTTCTCGACGTGACCATCGCGATCTCACCGACCTACCACCTCCGCTGCATCGGCCTGCATTTGAAATCGAAGCGCGAGGTCCCGGAAGGCGACGAGAGCCTCATGCGCCTGAACGAAGCCCGACTCGCGCGGCAGCACCTCGACCGCCTCCTCGAGGCCGAGCCGGGGGCGAACGTGATCGTCGCGGGCGACCTCAACGCCCTCCGCCATGAAGCACCCATCAAGACGCTTCAGGGAAACTTCGGTCAGCCGGGTTATCTCACGGCCCTCTCGCTCTCGGATCCGTTCGGATTCCACTGGACGCATTACTGGTCGTTTGCCGACGAATATTCACGCTTCGACTACGCCCTCCACTCGCGCGGGCTGAAGAACGAGATCGATCGTGAAGGAAGCCGCATCCATCACTGGGACAACTGGGACAAGGCCTCCGATCACCGGCCCGTCGTCGTGAAGATCATTCCGGCGGACCGGTAAACTTTTTTCTTTTGTGCTTGCCTCCGCGTGGGTTTGGAAGACGTCCTGTGGACGGGATTGGTGGAGTCCGGCGCGAAGCTCCGGCCTTCACGACGGAATCCGTTGGGGACAGGCTACTCCTAATCCGTTGGGGACACAGGCTACTCCTGCGCCTGGCAGGGACAGGCTACACGGCAGGGACGGCTACACGGCAGGGACAGGCTACAACACGGCAGGGACGGCTACACGGCAGGGACAGGCTACACGGCAGGGACAGGCTACACGGCAGGGACGGGCTACTCGGTGGGGACAGGCAATACCGCGCCAGCCCGGACCGTGTCGGACGGATTCCGGCCCAATGCCCCATCGATCGCAAAGCGGTGACGACCATGGGGTGATCGGTGATTCACTCCATCGCGCGCCTTCTCGCCTCGCAGGCAAGCCGCATCGCGATCTCGTCCCCGTGCTTCAGGACCGAGAACCGCACCGTCTCCCTGCGTCCATCCGACGCGGTCCAACTCGCCTGCCAGAAGAGATACTCGGTCCCGTTCGCGCCTCGCTGAACGATCCGCGAGACGCCCACCACCCCCGACCGGTTTCTCGAGGCCGGGCCGGTATGCGATCGCGCCGATGCCGCGGTCTGGTCGCGCCGCCGTTCGAACCGCGCGACGAGCCGGTCCCGGTAACGCTCGGCACAGAGCAGGGCAGCCTCGCGGCCACCCCAGGCCGAATCGGAAAAAAAGCGTCCGAAGCGGACGCCTTTCCATTGCAGGCGAACCTGCCAGCCGTGAGTCGCGACGGAGGCCTGGTCGAGGCGGGTGATACCGGGCCTGGATTCGTCGCCGCTCACGGCTTTGTTCGGGTGCGGGTCGTTATTCCTGCTTGAGCGGAATCGCGAGAATGTCACGGCGCCCCGCGGCGTAGACCTGGACGAGGAGGACGTCGCCCTCGAAAGCCCCGACGATCTTGGAGGCCTCGCCCACCGAGGCGATGTCCGTCTGGTCGATCTGGGTGATGACCATCCCAGGACGGAGACCCGCCTCGGCCGCCGGGGAGTCGTCCTTGACGCTCTTGACCAGGACACCCTTAACCGAATCATCGAGCTGGAGGCTCGAACGGGTCTCCTTCGCCAGATTGTCCACGACGACGCCGTCGATGAGGTCCTCGTCACGGGACCGTTCGGGACGGCCCGGCTTGGTCGCGGCCAGTTCGTTGTCCTCAAGGTCCCCGAGTTTCACCTTCAGGTCGGTCTTCTTGCCCTTGCGGATGACCTCGAAGTTCACTTCGGCCCCGGGAGCGGTGTTGCTGATGTCGAGGCGGAGGTTCTGCATGTCCGTGACCGGCTTGCCGGCGTAGCCCACGATGAGATCCCCGGGCTTCATTCCCGCGGCTTCGGCGGGAGTCTTTTCGCCGACTTCCGCGACGAGGACGCCGGTGGCGTTTTCCCGGCCGAGCGCCTTGGCCATGTTCTCGTCGAGATCGCGGAGAAAGACCCCGAGGAACCCGCGCTTGACGACGCCACCGCCGTCGAGGAGGCGCTGGACGATGTTGAGGGCCATGTTCGCGGGGATCGCGAATCCGATCCCGATGTTGCCGCCGGAGAAGTTCGACTGGATCGCCGTGGGGATGCCGATGAGACGACCCGCGGCATCGACGAGGGCGCCGCCCGAGTTGCCCCGGTTGATCGCGGCATCCGTCTGGATGAAGTTCTCGTAGCCCTGCTCGATGATGTTCAGGTCACTGCGGCCCACCGCACTGATGATGCCGATCGTCGCCGTCTGGGAGAGGCCGAGCGGATTGCCCACGGCGAGGACGACATCGCCGATCTTCAGCGCGGCGCTGTCGCCGAGAATGACGTGCGGCAGGTTGTTCGCCTCGATCTTGATGAGGGCCACGTCGGTCTGAGGATCCGCGCCGACGACCTTCGCATCGAATTCCTTCTTCTTGTCGGACGGGAGCGTCACCTTGATCTCGTCGGCATCGCCCACCACGTGATTGTTTGTCAGGATGTAGCCGTCGCTTGAAATGATGACCCCGGAGCCGAGCCCTTCCTCGCGCCGGTCATCCCCTTTTTCCTGACGGTCGAAAAAGTCCTCGGGAATGTCGGGGAACATGCGGCGGAAGAGTTCCTCCTGCTGTGGGTTGCGTGTCAGTTCGACCGCCTTGGAGGAAAAGATCGTGACGACCGCGGGCATGACCTTGGCGAGGGCCGGGGCGTAGGAGGAGACCGAGGCCGCGTCCGCGGGCACCGGCCCCTTGTCGATCGTGATCTTTTTCTCGAGATCGGCGTACTTGATCTCGTCGGCGGAGAGGGGGCGCGGTCCGGCGAGCGCGACGGCGCCGAGGGCGAGGAGGAGGGCGGGGGCTTTGACGAGTCGTTTCATGATGGCAGTTGGGAGGAGTTTATAGGACCTTTCGCCACCAGCCCGCAAGGGGCAAATGGCGGATTGAGGTTTGCTTGTATAGCGCTTCCCCACTAAGTATCTGTCTAAATTTCCCGAAATACATCGCGAATGTCCCCCCTGATCTCCAGCACCCGCGCCGCCGAGTCGCCGCTTTCGGACATGGAGCGCTCGCGCTACGCGAGGCACCTCACCCTGCCCGAGGTGGGGGTGGAGGGACAACTCCGCCTCAAGGCCTCGCGGGTCCTCTGCATCGGCGCCGGCGGGCTCGGCTCGCCGGTGATGACCTACCTCGCCGCCGCCGGAGTGGGCGAAATCGGCGTCGTCGATGACGACCGGGTCGATTTCTCGAACCTGCAGCGCCAGATCCTCCACGGGACCTCCGATGTGGGCAGGCTGAAGACGGAGTCAGGGGCGAGCCGCCTCGCAGAGATCAATCCCGGCGTCCGCGTGGCCCGCCACGAGACCCGCTTCAGCGCGACGAACGCCGCCGCCATTGCCGCCCCCTACGACCTCATCATCGATGGCACCGACAATTTCACCACCCGCTACCTTTCCAACGACCTCGCCGTCCTGACAAAAAAACCAAACGTCTACGGGTCGATCCACCGCTTCGAGGGCCAGGTCTCGGTCTTCGCCCCGCATCTCGGTGGCCCCTGCTACCGCTGCCTCTTTCCCGATCCGCCCGCGCCGGGCATGATCCCAAGCTGCGCCGAAGGCGGAGTCCTCGGCATCCTCCCCGGCATCATCGGCGCGATGCAGGCGAACGAGGCGGTGAAGCTGCTCCTCGGCATCGGCGACCCGCTCGTGGGGCGCCTCGTTCACTTCGACGCCCTTTCCTTCCGCTTTCGCGAGATCCGGCTGCGCCGCGATCCCGCCTGCGCCGTTTGTGGCGAATCCCCCACCCTGACCACCCTGAAAGACATCGAATTCACCTGCGACATGAGCTCTCCCACCCTGCCCGAAATCGACGTGCACCAATTGAAGTCCCGCCTCGCGGACGGGAAGCCCTTCGTCCTCCTCGACGTGCGCGAGCCGTCCGAATACGAGGTCGCCCGACTCCCCGGATCGGTCCTCATCCCCCTCGGGGAACTGCCCGCTCGCGTCCACGAACTCGATCCCGCCGCCGAGACGATCATCCACTGCAAGGCGGGCGGACGCAGCGCGAAGGCCCTTCAGTTTCTCCTCGATTCCGGTTTCGCGAACGTTTGTCATGTCCAGGGCGGCATCAACGCGTGGTCGCGCGAGATCGATCCGTCCGTGCCGCTTTACTGACCCAATGGATCTCTCCGTTTCCGAAGAAACCCTCGCCCGGCTCGTCTGTCCCGAGACACGCCAGCCCCTGCGCCTCGCGACGGGGCGGGAACTGGCCCATTGGAGCGCTGACACCCCCTTCGAGGCTGCCCTCGTGACCCTCGACGGCACGCGGGCCTACCCGGTGCGGCACGGATTTCCGGTCGTGGTTGCGGCGGAGGCGCTGCGGCACGCCCCGGGCTCCGCCGATTCCGCCTGAAGCCGGTGCCGGCGGAGGGGTTCCGCCCCGGCCGGAGAAAGCGCCTTGCGAAACGCCTCGAAACGGGTCAACAGTCTCCGCATCATGGGTAGAGCATTCGAATATCGGCGGGCGTCGAAGGAGGCCCGATGGGACAAGATGTCCAAGACCTTTCCGAAAATCGGGAAGTCCATCACGATGGCGGCCAAGGAAGGCGGTCCCGATCCCGCGAACAATCCCAAGCTCCGTCTCGCCATCCAGCAGGCCAAGGCGGCCAACATGCCCAAGGACAACGTCGACAACGCGATCAAGCGCGCCGCCGGCAAGGACGCCGCCGAGATCAAGGAGGTGAACTACGAGGGCAAGGGCCCCCACGGCGTCATGATCTTCATCGAATGCGCCACGGACAACACGAACCGCTCCGTGGCGAACATCAAGACCTACTTCAACAAGATCGGCGGACAGGTCCTCCCGACAGGCTCCCTTGAATTTCTTTTCAAACGCAAGGCCGTGGTCCAGTTCGAGGTGAAGCCTGGCATGGAACTCGAGGAGATCGAACTGGCCCTCATCGACCACGGTCTCGAGGAGCTCGAGATCAACGATGGCGTCGCCTACGCCTATGGCGAGTTCGCCGACTTCGGCAAGCTCACCGCCGGGGTCGAGGGCCTCGGCCTCGAAATCAAGAAAGCCGCCGCCGAGCGGATTCCCTCGAATCCGAAGGACTACACCGAGGAGCAAATGGCCGACATCGAAGTCCTCATCGACAAGCTCGAGGACGACGAGGACGTTCAGGCGGTCTACACGGACGTGAACTGACAGGCGGGATTGGGTCCCGTTTTTCCCTGGCATGCCGGCTGCGGGGAGTTCCGCAGGATGGGAACAGGTGCTTGCCCTGACCGGCTCTCAGTTTGGAGATTCTCACCCGCCGCCCTCCAAAAAAGACGCCCTTGGAAAATGAAACCGCACGAACCCGCCGGAGCCTTGCGATTCTTCATTCCCGTCCTTTTCGCCCTCCTCGCGAGTTCGACGGGCTTTTCCCAACCGGCGATTCGCGCGTTCCTGGTCTTTTGCAACGGCTATCCCGGCGACGCGGGCGCGATCAACACCAGCGTGGAGACGGACGGGCATATCGTGCGGAACATGCTCAGGGACAACATTTCCGAACCCGCCTGGGGAGTTTCCCTGGAGATGACCGAGATCCAGGGCGAAGGGGCGACGAGCGAGGCGGTGATGGCCGCATACGACGACTTCGCCGCGGCGGTCGCGCCGGACGACACCGTCTTCATCCACTTTTCCGGACACGGACTCATTCCGGATCCGGCGACCAACGAACAGCACCTCCAGTTCTGCGACATGAAGTCCCTGAGCCGGGCCGCCTGGGCCGATCGCATCGCGGCACTGCCGGCCAGGCTCAGGATTTTCGTCACCGACTGCTGCTCCAGCTATCCCGTCCGGGAACTCGCCGAGGGACCGGAGGTCGTGAACCCGTGGAACTCGTTCTATTATCTCTTCCGGCTGCACGAGGGATTTGTGAACATCACCGCCGCTTCCCCCGGACAGGATGCGTTGGGAACGGAACGGGGCGGCTTCCTGACGGTCAATCTTTCGTCCGACATGCAACGCTACAAGACCTGGGAGGAAGTCTTCCAGCGCACCCAAAACCGTGTCTTCAATGAGACCGCCGAGGAGATCCGGGGACTCGGCGACCCATCCCTGAAGCCGCAGCGCCCGCTCGCCTACAGCCTCGGCTCGGCGCTCTTCGACACCGAAAACGCGGATGCCAAGACTCCGGAGGCGGTCAAGTTCGTCATCCCCGACTCCGACCGTCGCCTCCTCGGCGCGGAGGAACTGCGGGAACTGAGCCTGCAACAGCTCTATTTCGCGAGGAATGAGATTTTCGCAAGGCATGGACACGACTTCACCACGCCCCTGCTGAAATACTATTTCGGCGACCGGTTCTGGTATCGAAGGACGGAGGGGATGAAGTCACCGCCGCTTTCGGAAATCGAGAAAAGCAACGTGGCGACGATCAGCGCGGAGGAATCCGCCAAGGGAGGCCCCTTCGCCCCCCACGACAACATGGTCATCTTCGGATCGAACGAGGCCCTTGTCGCCAACGAGGCGAACGATCGGGGACCGCCGGACATTTTCCCCTACTCCTCCGACCAGCCGCTCACGAGGGTCGCGGTGCAGGACCTGACGCTGCAGGAACTGGCGATTGCCCGCAATGAAATCTATGCACGGCACGGATTCCCCTTCAAGGTCAAGGCGCTCCAGATCCATTTCGGCCGAAAGCCCTACTATTCGAGGGATGAATCGGCGGTGGACCCGAAGCTCAGCGTGATCGAGGAGCAGAACCTCTGGCTGATCCGGAAGATCGAGCGACTCAAGGGCGGCCCCTACGAGTTCAAGTGATCGGAGAGACCCGGTTCAAACCGGTCAACCGCCACGCCCAGGGGACGAAACCCCGGCTCTTGGAATGCACCGTTCCTTGCGCGTGCCGCGGACTGGGGCGCGCCAACACCCGGGCAACAACCCGTGCAATAGAACGTGCATTCAGGCGGTATTTCCCTGCATTTCCCCGCATTTGAGCCCCTCCGGCCCCGAAAACAAAAAGCCCCGTAACTCCTTGAGTTACGGGGCTTTGAGAGAGTTGCGGGAGCTGGATTTGAACCAACGACCTTTAGGTTATGAGCCTAACGAGCTACCAGACTGCTCCATCCCGCGATTGAAAAATCGTCTGAACGCGAACGGCCTGTAACCTCACCGCGGAACGCCGGTCCGCAAGTGATTTTTTGCCGTCTCCGCCGCCGGGCCGATCGTGATGGAAACCGGCTTCGCGTATCCGGGGAATGGAACGATTGGCAGGCACCGGGGTTGTTGATAGCCTTGCGATCCCCGATGCGACTGATCCCTCCCCTGCTGCTGTTCCCCATCCTTTCCGTCTTCGCCGACACGCCCCGCCCGAACGTGGTCTGGTTCGTCGTCGACGACATGTCGGCGGATTTTTCCTGCTACGGCGAGACCGCGATCACGACCCCCCACGTCGACCGGCTCGCCCGGGACGGGATCCTCTTCAAGAACGCCTTCGTCACCGCTCCGGTCTGCTCGAGCAGCCGCTCCGCCATGATCACCGGCTGCCATCAGACGACGATCGGAGCGCATCATCACCGCAGCGGCCGGGGGAAACACCGCATTTCCCTGCCCGATGGCGTCGAGCCGCTCCCCGCGCGGATGCAGCGGGCCGGCTACCACACCTGCATCGGCAGCGGTCTTCCGGGGATCGACCACCGCGGACTCCCCGTGAAAAAGGACCGGGTGGGCAAGACCGATTACAACTTCGACTGGGACGAGTCGATCTACGACAGCCACGACTGGGCCGGGCGGAAGGAAGGCCAGCCCTTCTTCATGCAGGTGCAGCTCCATGGCGGGAAATTGCGCGGGGAGAACTCCGCTTCCTGCGCGGCGGTCCGGAAACGCGCGACGGAGCGGTTCGGGGCCCCGGTCGATCCTGACAAAGTCACCTTGCCGCCCCATTATCCGCGCGATCCGGTGCTGCTCGAGGACCGGGCGGCCTATCTCGACAGCGTCCGGCTCACCGATGAGCATGTCGGGCGGGTGATGGATCGCCTGAAGGCGGAGGGTCTGCTGGAAACCACGCTCGTCATCTTCATGACCGACCACGGGATCAGCCACGCCCGCGGCAAGCAGTTCCTCTACGATGAGGGCACGCACATTCCGTTCATCGTCGCCGGGCCGGGAGTGGCCGCGGGCGGGGTGCGCAACGATCTCGTCGAACACATCGACATGGCCGCGACAACCCTCGCCGCCGCGGGACTGGAAATTCCCGGCTGGGTGCAGGGTCGCGACCTGTTGGCGGAGGACGACGCGCCCCGCGAGGCCGTCTTCGCCGCCCGCGACCGATGCGGCGAAGCCGCCGACCGGATCCGCTCGGTTCGGACCGCGACGCATCTGCTGATCCGGAATTTTCATCCCGGGCGTCCGCTGCTGATGCCGAACGACTACAAGGACGGCAAGGCGATCGTGCAGCGTCTCCGCGAACTGCATGCGGCGGGCTCGTTGCCGGAGCTGTCGGAGAAACTGCTCTTCGCCCCGGTTCGTCCGTCCGAGGAACTTTATGAATGGAAGACCGATCGCTGGCAGATCGCGGATTTGGCCGGGGATCCGGCGCAGGAGGAAACGCGACGGGATCTTTCAACGCGGCTCGATCAATGGATCGCTGAGAGCCGTGATCCGGGCGACGAGTCGCCCGAAGTGTATGATCTCGAGATCGCGGATGAGCTGGCGGTGATCAAGGAGGGCTCGGAGCGTTATCGCGCGTTTTCGGAGAATGCGGATGTCTATCGGCGATGGATGAAGGAGGGAAAATGAAGGACTTTCATTCAAGTCCATTCGCGAACCTTAGCTGACATTCGCGCTCATTCGCGTTCCAAAAAGAATCCAACGCAAATGGCCGCAAATGGCCGCAAATTTTCGCTAATCCTGACGAGGTGACGACCCATTCCCACCATCGATGACCAGCCCCGAATGCCTTTCATGAAACCCCGTCACGCCCTCCTCCCCCTCCTCCTTTTCCTCGCGCCGCTCGCCGCAGCGGACCCGCCGAACCTCGTTTTCTTCGTCGCCGACGACCTGGGGCAGCACGATCTCGGCAGCTACGGCGGCACCTTTTACGAGACGCCCCATCTCGACAGGCTCGCCGCCGGGGGGATGCGATTCACCGACGCCTACGCGGCCTGTCCGGTCTGCTCACCGACGCGGGCGGCGCTCGTCACGGGCAGGTGGCCGCAGCGTAGCGGCATCACCGACTTCATCGGGGCGCCGCTGAAGCCGGAGCAGTGGAAACGCAACACGAAGCTGCTCCCCGCGCCCTACGCCGACCGGCTTGCACACGAAGAGGTCACCTTTGCCGAGGTGCTCAAGGGGGCGGGCTACGCGACTTTTTTCGCCGGCAAATGGCACCTCGGTCCCGAGGGTTGGTTACCGGAAAACCAGGGCTTCGACGTGAACCGCGGCGGAACGGACCGGGGTGGCCCCTATGGCGGGAAAAAATACTTCTCCCCCTATGGCAATCCTCGTCTCGAGGACGGTCCCGAAGGCGAGCACCTGCCCGACCGGCTCGCCGCGGAGGCGGCGAAGTTCATCGAAGCGAACCGCGACCGGCCTTTCCTCGTCTATTACCCCTTCTACGACGTCCACACCCCGCTGATGGGACGCGGGGATCTTGTCAGGAAATACGAGGAAAAGCGTGCCCGCCTCGGCCTTGCCCCGCAATGGGGGCGCGAGGGCGAGCGCGACGTCCGCCTGGTCCAGGAGCACGCCGTCTACGCCTCCATGGTCGAGGCGATGGACCTCGCCGTGGGGCGCGTGTTGGGGAAACTCGACGAGCTCGGCCTCGCGGAGAACACCCTCGTCGTCTTCACGAGCGACAACGGCGGACTCTCCACGAGCGAGGGCTCCCCGACCTCGAACCTGCCCCTGCGGGCCGGCAAGGGCTGGATGTATGAAGGCGGCATCCGCGAGCCGTTGATCGCGCGCTGGCCGGCGAAAATCAAACCCGGCAGCGTGTCGGACGTGCCCGTGTGCAGCGTCGATTTCTTCCCGACCTTTTTGGAAGCGAGCGGAGCGAAGGCGCCCGAAGGATTGAAGATCGACGGAGCCAGTCTCATCCCCGTCCTCACCGGGGGTTCCTTGCCGGAACGCGCCCTCTTCTGGCATTACCCGCACTACGGCAACCAGGGTGGTGCGCCGGCCGCGGCGATCCGCAGGGGGAATCACAAGCTGATCCACTGGTTCGAGGAGGACCGCGTCGAACTCTTCGATCTCTCCACCGATCTTTCCGAGAAGAACGATCTCGCCCTCGCCCGGCCCGACCTCGTCGACGCGCTTGGAGCCGAACTGAAGGGCTGGCAGGAGGACGTCGGTGCGAAGTTCCCCTCGCCGAATCCCAACTTCGACCCGGCGAAGCCCAGCGGGCGGGCAGCCGGAGGGAAGCCGGGAACGCCTGCGGCGGTGAAAGGTAAAAAGTAAAAGGTCTCTGCGATATGATCATGAGAGTTCTGTTGTTTCTCTTCACGTTGGCGGCATCTGCGACACTCCACGCCGCGGACAAACCGAACATCCTCTTCCTCTTTGCCGACGACCAGTGCCATGAAACGATCCGGGCGCTGGGTCACACCGACATCGACACGCCGAATCTCGACCGGCTCGTCGCGCGGGGCGCCACCTTCACCCATGCCTACAACATGGGCTCGTGGAGCGGCGCGGTCTGCGTCGCGAGCCGGACCATGCTCGTGACCGGGCGCACGGTGTGGCGGGCCGGGGCCATCTACGAGGGCAAAAACACCGACCTCGAACGCGAGGCGGGCCGGCTCTGGCCGCAGCGCATGGCGAAGGCGGGTTACGAAACCTTCTTCACCGGGAAGTGGCACATCAAGACCGATGCGGCGAAGTGCTTCGATCACAGCGCGAACATCCGCGCCGGCATGCCGAAGGACACACCCGAGGGATACAACCGTCCCCTCCCCGGACAACCCGATCCCTGGAGCCCGAGCGATCCGGAATTCGGCGGCTTCTGGCAGGGTGGCAGGCACTGGACCGAGGTGGTCGGCGACGACACGGTCGGTTTCCTCGGAGAAGCGGCGAAATCGGAGAAGCCCTTCTTCATCTACATCGCGTTCAACGCGCCCCACGATCCACGCCAGTCGCCGAAGGAGTATGTCGACCGTTATCCGCTCGACCGCATCCAGGTGCCGGAGAACTTTCTTCCCGAATACCCTCACAAAGACGCCATCGGATGCGGTCCCGGCCTGCGCGACGAGAAACTCGCCCCCTTCCCCCGCGACGAGCATGCCGTGAAGGTCCACCGGCAGGAGTATTATGCGATCATCACCCACCTCGACGCGCAGATCGGGCGGATCCTCGAGGCGCTCGAGCAGTCGGGCGAGGCGGAAAACACGTGGATCTTCTTCACTGCGGATCACGGCCTCGCGGTCGGGCATCACGGGCTCCTTGGAAAACAAAACCTGTATGACCACAGCCTGCGCGTGCCCTTCCTCGTGGCCGGACCGGGCGTGAAGGCGGGCGCGAGGATCGACGCTCCGATCTACCTTCAGAGCGCCATGGCCACGTCCCTTGATCTCGCCGGGGCGGACCGGGAGGGCATCGAGTTCGAGAGCGTGCGTCCTTTGCTGGACGGAAAGGATGACGGGCTCGACGCGGTCTACGGCGCTTATCTCGAACTGCAGCGGGCGGTCATCGACGACGGATGGAAGCTGATCCTTTATCCCAAGGCCCGGGTCGCGAGACTCTACCACCTCTCCGAGGATCCGCAGGAAATGCGGGATCTCGCCGGCGATCCTGCGATGACCGCGAAGAAGCGGGCGCTTTTCGCACGATTCCTCGAACTGCAGAAGGAATTCGACGACTCTCTCGACCTGACCTCGGTCTTCCCGGACCTGCGTTGAGACCGTCCGCGCGTCACAACGGCTCCGGCCCGAGGGCGAGGCGCGCCGACTCGGCCACACCGAAGCAGGTTTCGTCCATGCTGAGGTGGTCGGTCTTGATCGAGAGATCGGCGCAGGCTTCGTAAAGTCCGTTCCTCGCCTCGAGCAGGTCGCGGATCGTCTTCATCGGATCGGCGGTCTGCAACAGGGGCCGGTTGCGGTTGCGCCGCACCCGCTCGTAGATCACCTCGGGGGAAGTCCGCAGCCAGATCACATATCCGGCGTCGCGGAGGATCGCGCGATTTTCCTCGCGGGTCACGATGCCACCGCCGGTGGAAATGACCTGTCCCTCCCCGTCGGCACAGGAGCGGAGCACTTCGGTCTCGAGGCGGCGGAAGGCCTCCTCGCCCTCATCCTCGAAAATCTTCGGAATCGGCTTTCCGGCCTCCTTCACGATCAGCGCGTCGGTGTCGACGAACCGGAATCCGAGGCTGCGGGCGACGCGCTGCCCCACCGAGGTCTTCCCGGTGCCCATGAACCCGATCAAAATGAGATTGCGGGCGCGTTTTCCTGTCGTATTCACTGGGCGCAGCATAGCCCCTTCCCTGCTCCTGCCAACGCGGAATCCCTGAAATCCATGCAGACCGAAACCGTCTTCACCGACACCGAGCAAAGCACGCGAGAGACGGTGAACCGTGCCGTCGCGATGCTGCGGAGCGGCGAGGTCGTCGCCCTGCCCACCGAGACGGTCTACGGGCTCGGAGCCGACGCGCTCAATCCCGCGGCCGTCGCGAAGATCTTCGAGGCGAAGGAACGTCCGCAGTTCGACCCGCTCATCGTGCACCTGCCGAACAAGACGAACCTCGCCGACGTCGCCGAGGTGCCCGAGGAGATCGCCAAGACCGTGACCCAGCTTGTCGAGACCTTCTGGCCGGGCCCGCTCACGATCCTGCTCCCGAAAAAACCCGTCGTGCCGGATCTCGTCACGGCCGGCCTGCCCACCGTGGCGGTCCGGCAATGCCATCACCCCATTTTTCACCGCATCATCAGGAATTTCGGAGGCCCCATCGCAGCGCCGAGCGCGAACCGTTTCGGCGGGCTCAGCCCGACTTCCTCGGCGCTCGTGCACGACCAGCTCCACGGACGCATCCCCCTGATCGTCGATGGCGGTGCCTGCGCGCGCGGTCTGGAATCGACCATCGTCCGCGTCCTCCCCGGATCGCCGAAGTCCATCATCGAGGTGCTGCGTCCCGGTCCCGTGACCGAGGATGAACTGAAGCAGTTCGGCCGGGTCACCTTCGCGAAGCGCAACGCCACGGTCGAGGACGCCGCGCCCGAGGCACCTGGAATGCTCGCGACGCATTACGCGCCTCGCACGCCGCTGCGGCTCGTCGAGCATCCCCGCGACTTCTCCCCGGAGCCGGGGAAACGCTACGCCCTGCTCAGTTACCGCGGGCAGGAGAAGGACGGCTACCTCGGTCTCCACGACTGGGCCGAGGTCGCGGTCCTGAGCCCGGGATCGGGACGCCTTGCCGAGGCGGGCATCCGGCTCTTCCACCTCCTCGGACAGCTCGACCGCCACGGACACGACGAGATCATCGCCGAACCCGTGCCTGAACGCGGGCTCGGACGCGCCATTCTCGACAAACTGCGGAAGGCCTCGGTCAAGCCGCGTTGAACGTGCGGGGTCCCGCGCTCCTCACGAGACCTTGCGCAGCTTCGAGATGCGGCCGGTATCGACCCACTCGGCGACGAAAATATTGCCTGCGGCGTCGAAACAGGCGTCGTGCGGATGCACGAACTTGCCCGAGACCCAGCCCGTGGGGTTCCTCCGCATCGCCATCTTGTCCTTCAGCACCGACTCGCGCCAGGCCGGATCCTCGCCGAGGTGGATCATCTGGTTGTCCTTGTCGAGCAGGGTGATCCGCGCACTGAGATCGGGCACGAGGAGCAGGTCGCCGAGGCGGTCGACGTTCGCGGGAAGGATGAAGTCCTTCATCGTGAGGCGGTGTTTCCCCTCGAGGTCGAACCACTGGAGGCGCGCGTTGGCGCGGTCGGCGACGACGAGGAGCACATCATCGGCCTTGCGGTCGTCGATCCAGACTCCGTGGGGGAGAGCGAACTGTCCGTCTTCCTTGCCCGGGGAGCCAATGGTGCGCACCCAGTTGCCATCCTTGTCGTATTGCAGGACGGTGTAGGAGCCGTAGCCGTCGGCGACAAAAAAACCGCCGTCGGGGAGGAAGGCGAAATTCGTCGGCATGAAGCGGTCGCGCCCCCAGACCTTCTCCGGCTTGGTGTCCTCACCCGCGGCATAGAGGCCCGAGGCCACCGGCGCGAACTTCTCCCAGACCTTCTCGCCGTCGAGGTTGAACTTGGCGATCTTCTTGACTTGCTGGTATCCGGTCACGTAGAGGAATTCGCCGTCGGCCTCCTTGCGCACCTCGAGTCCGTGGCCGCCGCCCTGGAACTCGCTGCCGAAGGCCTTGATGAAGGCGCCCTTCTCGTCGAAGACGAAAATCGAGGGATGGTCCTTCTGGTCGGCCCGACCCTCGTGAATGACATAAAGGCGGTTCTGGCCGTCGACCGCGACATTGTGGGTCGTCTGCCAGGTGTATTGGTCGGGGAGCTTCGCCCAGTCGTGCAGAACCTCGTAGCGGTGCTCCCCTTCCCCGATGACGACCCCGTGCCCGGTCTGGGCCGCGGCCTTGCGGGTGGTGAGCAGATTCAAACCGCCAAGCGAGGCGGCGGAGGCGGCAACAAAGCGACGGCGGGACCAAGGCTGGGGGGAATTCATTCAAAGAGGATACAAGAGAGGACCCGACCCTGTAAAGCGCGTCATTCCGTCCCGGGCATCGAATTCAGCGAGCGGACCGTTCCCGGATCGACCGCATCACCGCTTCCACGACCTCGTCGATCCCCATCTCGGAACTGTCCACGACGACGGCGTCTTCGGGGATGACCAGCGGCGAAGCCTTGCGGCTCGAGTCGATCCGGTCGCGTTTCGCGATGGAATCGTCGATGCCTTCGGCGCGGCGACGGGCCTCGCGGACTTCGGGCGAGGCGTCGATGTAGAACTTGCAGGGCGTGTCGGGGAACACGACCGAGCCGATGTCGCGCCCCTCCATGACGACTCCGCGTGCGGAGGCGTAGCGGCGCTGCTCGGCGACGAGTCGCTCGCGTACTTCGGGGATGGCGGCAATGACGGAGACGCCCGCGTTGACCTCGGGCGCGGACAGTTCATCCCGGGTCATGGGGATGCCTCCGACGGCGATAGTCCCGACTCCGTCCGACTCCCCGCAGGTGAACTCGGTCCTCCCGAGCAACTCGAGGACAACGGTCGTGTCGACCGGATCGATTTCGTGGCGCAGGACCCACCAGGTGAAGGCGCGATACATCGCCCCGGAGTTCACAAAAACGATTCCGAGCGCGGCGGCGACGCGTTTCGCCACGGTGCTCTTACCCGAGGCCGCGGGACCGTCGATCGCGATGATGAGGGGAAGTTCCGTTGTCATGACCCCTCCATCGTGAACCGGAGCAACGCCGCTGGCAAAGCATTTTCATCCCGCGGGGCGCCAAGGAACGCCGCTTTCCCAAGCGGCGAATTGCGCGGCCATCGGCGGGTTGGGGACAACCCGCCCTACCTCGTGCGTTTGCAGCGCGCCCAAGGAACGCCGCTTTCCCAAGCGGCGAATGGCGTGTCCATCGGCGGGTTGGGGACGACCCGCCCTACCTCGTGCGTGTGCCGCGCGCCCAAGGAACGCCGCTTTCCCAAGCGGCGACAGCACGCGCTCTCCGCCAAAAACCGCTTGCCGGGACTGCCTGCCTTCCTTATCTCTGACGAGACCATGATCCTTTCCGATTCCGAAATTCTCGCCGCGATGGAGCGCGGGGAGATTGTCATCGAGCCCTATCAGCGCGAATGCCTGGGCACCAACAGCTACGACGTGCACCTCAGCAAGCACCTCGCCACCTACCGCAACCGGGTTCTCGACGCCAAGGCCCACAACGAGATCGACCATTTCGAGATCCCTCCGGAGGGCTACGTCCTTGAGCCCCAGATCAATTACCTCGGATCGACTATCGAATACACCGAGACCCACGCGACGGTGCCCTTCCTCGAGGGCAAGTCCAGCGTCGGCCGTCTCGGCATTGACATCCACGCCACCGCGGGCAAGGGCGATGTCGGCTTCTGCAATTACTGGACTCTCGAGATCTCGGTGAAGCAGCCCGTCCGCGTCTACGAGGGCATGCCGATCGGGCAGCTCATCTATTTCCTCGTCCAAGGGGAAATCCTGACCCATTACCACTCGAAGGGCTCGGCGAAATACAACCAGCGCACCCACCTCCCGGTCGAGTCGATGATGTGGCGGAACCGGTTTTAGGGCCCCTTCGCTTCGGGTTCCCCGTCCCCGCCGCGCACCCGTCTTCCCGCTTGCCTCCCGACCCCGCCCCCCCCATACTCCAGGCGTGATCCTCGATGTGGAGAAGTTCATCGCGCGGGAGCGCGTCTTCTGGGACGAATTGTCCGGCCTGCTCGCGCGGCAGGACAATCAGCCCGACCGGCGTCCTCCCCTCGAGGAGGCGAAGCGGTTCTATTACCTCTACCAGCGGACCTCGTCCGACCTCGTCAAGCTCAAGACCTTCGCAGGCGAGGCGGAAACGGCGAGATTCCTCGAGCGGCTCGTGGCGCGGGCCTACAGCCGGCTGCACGAGGACGGAGGGGAGACGGTGCGTTTCCGCCCCTGGCAGTGGCTCACCCGAACCTTTCCGACGACCTTCCGGCGGCACTGGATCGCCTTCGCCCTTTCCTGCGGCACCTTCTGGATCGGGGCCACCTTCGGCGCGGCGGCACTGAAGCTGGACTACGAGACGAAATCGGATTTCGTCCCCCCGCAGTTCTCCCACCTCAACGAGAAACCCTCGAAGCGGGTCGAGCGCGAGGAGAAGCAGGACTTCGACGCCTTCCAGGGACGGCACGCCTTCTCGGCGCAGCTCATGACCCACAACACGAAGGTGACGATCCTCACGATGGTGACCGGGTTCCTCTGGGGCATTTTCACCTTCATCCTCCTTTTCTACAATGGGACCCTCATCGGGGTCGTGATCTACGATTACCTCACCGACGGGCAGGGGGTCTTCCTGACGGCCTGGCTCCTGCCCCACGGCTCGTTCGAGTTGCCCGCAATCTTCATCGGCGGGCAGGCCGGGCTGGTCATCGCGCGGACGATGTTCGGGTGGGGCACGAATCTCCGCCTCCGCGGGCGCTTCGCCCGGATCCGCGGCGACCTCCTCACCCTCATCGGCGGGGCGGCCGTGCTCCTTGTCTGGGCGGGCATCGTCGAATCGTTTCTCTCGCAGTATCACGATCCGCGTTTCTATCCCTGGAAGATTGGATTCGGCGCGCTGCAATTGACCGGCCTGGTCCTTTTCCTCGCCTTCGGCGGGCGGCGACCGGCTTCATCTCCTCTCGCGCCATGACGGGAAAGACGACGTCACTGATCATCCACACGCCGGAAGGGGTCACTTTCGAAATCCCGGTCGCGAGTCCGTTCAGCCGCTGTCTCGCCCTCAGCATCGACGTGGCCGTCGTCATCGCGCTGACGGTGGTCACGGTGCAGGTCCTCGCCGCCCTGCAGATCATGGTTTCCGAGGTTCCCGTGCTCGGGCGCGTTCTCGGCGATTTCGGTTCCGGAGCCTTCATCGTGATCCAATTCGCCCTCTCGACGGGCTACGGAATGGTCACGGAGTGGCTCTGGTCGGGGCGAACCGTCGGCAAGCGGCTCATGAAGCTCCGGGTCATCGACGAGCGCGGGCTTTCCCTGGGATTGAAGCAGGTCGTCATCCGCAATCTCTTCCGGCTACTCGACATGATGCCATCGACTTTCTACCTGCTCGGCGGGATCTCGTGCCTCCTCACGAAACGGTGCCAGCGGATCGGTGACATTGCCGCGGGCACGCTCGTCATCCGCGAGGTCGAGACCGCGACGCCGGCCCTCGAGGAGTTTGTCAGGGGCGAAAAGAACTCGTTCTCCGCGATGCCCCATCTCGAGGCCCGCCTTCGCCAGCGCACCTCGCCGGAGGAGGCCCGGCTTGTCCTCGATGCGGTGACGCGCCGCAACGAACTCGATCCGGAAGCGCGCCTCCTCCTCTTCTCGGAACTCGCCGATTACTTCCGCAGCATCGCGGAGTTTCCCGACGAGATCACGATCGGATTGTCGGACGAACAGTATGTGAGGAACGTGGCCTCGACCCTGTTCCACCGCGCCTCCGTCTGAAAGTTGGAAGCGGCGTCCCGCCGCTTTCCTTGAGCCATCGAGCGGAGGGAAATCGCTCGCGCCCTACGCCGGCGCTCAGCGGCTCAGGTCTTCCTGGCGCAGAACCTTGAAGCCCGACTTGGTGAGCATGGCGTGACCGAAGTCGTTGTCCTCGACCCCGAGGACAAGCGCGGAATATCCGTCCGGCTGCGTCAGGAGCGGATAGATGAAATGGATGTTGGTCTCGGCCTTGAGAAGGGTGCGGAGGCAATCGGGCATCTGTTCGGCCCCCTCGCGCAGGGCCACGACGAGGACATCCATGCCGTTGAAGGGGATTCCCCTCTCGATGAAGACCGTCTCGACGGTGAAGGGATCGCTCACGACGAGCCGGACGACGGTGTTGTCGATCGAGTCCTGCACCGAGAGTCCGAGGACCACGACGTGACTGGACCGGAGAAGATCCAGAATCGCGACAAACGCTCCGGGGCGGTTTGGCAGGAACACCGCAAACTGGCGCACGGGGGAGCCTTCGATGGTGGCGGCGAGGGGATCGTTCGGATTGAGGTCGGACATGGGGTCTAGGGAAGTGGCGTGAGGGAGCGAACGTCGAGCGGCGTTCCCGGATCACTCGACGGTGACGCTCTTGGCGAGGTTGCGCGGCTTGTCGACGTCGCAGCCGCGGGCGACGGCAAAATGGTAGGAAAGCAACTGCAGCGGGATGACGGAGAGGATCGGGCTGAGGCATTCGTGCACCTCGGGAATGTAGATGACGTCATCGGCGATCCGCTCGAGGTCGGTGTGGCCCTGGGTCGTGATCGCGATGACGGGGCCGCGGCGCGCCTTCACCTCCTCGACCGTGCTCACGTTCTTCTCGTAGACCGCGTCCTTCGGCATGATGAAGACACTCGGGACCTCGGGGCTGACGAGGGCGATGATGCCGTGCTTGAGTTCCGCGGCGGCGTGCCCGCTCGCGAAGATGTAGGAAATCTCCTTCATCTTGAGGGCTCCCTCGAGCGCGGTCGGGTAATTGAACTGGCGACCGAGGAAGAGCATCCCGGGAGCGTCGAGGTATTTCTCCGCGATCGAGCGGATGGAATCGGATTGGGCGAGGATTCTCTCGACCTTGCCGGGCAGTTCGCGGATCTCGCGGAGGAGACGCTGTCCGTCGGCGACGGAAAGATGGCGCATCCTGCCGAGGAGCAGGGCGAGGAGGGCGAGGACGGTGACCTGCGAGGTGAAGGACTTCGTCGCCGCCACCCCGATCTCGGGACCGGAGTGGAGATAGCTGCCGCCGTCCGATTCCCGGGCGATCGTCGAACCGACGGAGTTCACCACGCCGAGGACGCGGTGCCCCTTGCGCTGTCCCTCGCGGAGGGCGGCGAGGGTGTCGATCGTCTCGCCGCTCTGGCTGATGACGAAGACGAGGGTGTTCTTGTCGAGGGGAGGATTGCGATAACGGAATTCGCTCGCGATCTCCACCTCCGTCGGAATGCGGGCGAGATGCTCGATGAGGTATTCGCCGACCATGGCCGCGTGCGAGGCCGTCCCGCAACCGCAGAGAACGATGCGCTCGACATCGCGGAGTTCCCGCGGGGTAAGGCCGAGACCGCCGAGCACGGCGGAGGCCTGGTCGTCATTGAGGCGCCCGCGGAAGGCGTTCTGGATCGACGTCGGCTGCTCGAAGATCTCCTTGAGCATGTAATGGGCGAACTCCCCTTTCTCCGCCTGCTCCGGAGTGAAATCGACCTGGCTCACCTCGTAGGCGGATTCATCCCCGTCGACGTTCTCGACCGTGAAATCGTCTTCGGTGAGGGTGACGAGGTCCCGGTCGCGGAGGTAGATGGCGTTGGTCGTGTGGGAGACGATCGCGCTGACATCGGAGGCGAGGAAATTCTCCCCTTTCCCGATTCCGACGATGAGCGGGCTGCCCAACCGGGCCCCGACGATGAAACCGGGAGCATCCGCATGGATCACGGCGATGCCGTAGGTGCCGGCCACCTGCTTCAGCGCTTCACGGACCGCCGCGACGAGCCGACGCCCCGGGTCGCCTCCCGCACTCGCGTCGTAGACCCGGCCGATGAGATGGGCGAGAACCTCCGAGTCGGTTTGCGAACGGAAGACATGCCCCTGCTCCTCGAGATGCCGCTTGATCGTCTGATAGTTCTCGATGACCCCGTTGTGGACCAGGGCCAGTTTGCCGCCGGCGTCGAGGTGGGGGTGGGCATTCGCATCGGTCGGCTCCCCGTGGGTGGCCCAGCGGGTGTGGCTGATCCCGCAGGTGCCCGCGACCGGACTCTCGTTGAGCAGGCTTTTCAGGTTGGCAATTCGTCCGCTCTTCTTCCTCGTCGCGATGGCGTTGGAGGGCTGCATCACCGCCATTCCGGACGAATCGTAGCCCCGGTATTCGAGCCGTCTCAACCCGTCGAGAAGAATGGGCGCGACCGATGCCTTTCCCACATAACCGATTATACCACACATAAATTCAAGAACGCCTGGAAGGTGCCGGCAGGATACGGTTGATCGCCCGTTGAATCAAAAAATTTGTCATCAAATCAGTGCCCGATCGCTTGGTTTCGCTTTAAACTCAATCCATTCATCATGCCCGAAATCCTCTCCGAGAAATCCATCGACAGCGTTCTGGCCATCATCATGGGTGGCGGCCAGGGCTCGCGTCTCTTCCCGCTCACCCACAACCGCTCGAAACCGGCGGTGCCACTCGCGGCGAAATGCCGCATCGTCGACATTCCGATCAGCAACTGCATCAACTCCGGCATCCGGAAGATGTACGTCCTGACACAGTACAACAGCGAGTCGCTCAACCGACACGTGACGAGCGCCTACCGTTTCGACCACTTCGGCGACAACTTCGTCCACATCCTCGCCGCGCAACAGACTCCGGGAGACGACAAGTGGTATCAGGGGACGGCGGACGCGGTACGGCAGAACCTGAGTTACTTCCTCGAGCGGCCCTACAAATACTTTCTCATCCTCAGCGGCGACCAGCTCTACCGGATGGATTTCCGACTGATGATGCAGCAACACCTCCGGAACGGCGCCGACGTCACGATCTCCACGACGCCGGTGCCGCGGGAACCGGCCCGGGCCTTCGGGCTGATGCACACCGACGACGAGGGCCGGATCACCCGTTTTGTGGAGAAGCCGGGCGGCGACGATGCCCTCCTCGACCAGCTCCTGATGCCTCCTTCGCTCCTTCGTTCGGTGGGGATTCCGGAAGACGAGGAGCGCTTCCAGGCCTCCATGGGGATCTACCTTTTCAACCGCGAGGTCCTCGAGGAGGCGCTCGCGAACGACTCCCAGGATTTCGGAAAGCACATCATTCCGAACATCATCCGGGAGAAGCGGGTCTACAGTTACGTCTTCAACGACTACTGGGAGGACATCGGGACGATTGCATCCTACTACGAGGCCAACCTCGAATGCACGAAGATCGTTCCCAAATTCAACTTCTTCGACTCGAGGAACCCGATCTACACGCGTGCGCGACTCCTTCCCGCGAGCAAGATCAACAACGCGGTGATCGGGGAGGCGCTGCTGTCCGACGGCTGCATCATCACGAGCGCGACGATCCGCCGATCCATCATCGGCGTCCGTTCGGTGATCGAGTCGGGCTGCGAGATCACCGACAGCATCATCATCGGTTCGGACTATTACCAGAAGGTCCGCGTCATCGAGGGGAAGGAGGTCTCGCAACCCATCCGCATCGGCGAAGGAACCCGGATCCACCGGGCCATCATTGACAAAAACGTCACGATCGGACGCAACGTCGTCATCCACCCGCGCGACCGGGTCAAGGAGGACAACGAATGGTGCCACATCCGCGACGGAATCATCGTCGTGCCGAAGGGAAAGGTGATTCCGGACAACGTCGTGGTGTGAGGATCGCGCCAGAACGGGTCACGGGTCACGGGTCACGGGTCACGGGTCACGGGTCACGGGTCACGGGTCACGGGTCACGGGTCACGGGTCACGGGTCACGGGTTGATCACGCCGTCGCGGGCGACGGTGGTGACTTCATCCGTCGAGAGATCCTTGATGACGACGGCGTTGGCGCGGATGTCGAGGACCTGGTAATCCGTCGCGCCGACTTCGGGCTGGGTCGTGCGGAAAACGTCGCCCGCCTTCACGACGTAACGGTATTGGGAATTCGGCGCGGTGAGAATCGCATAGGTGTCCGCGGTCTGGCCGCTCGCGTCCTTGACGAGGGTGTGGGTCGAACCGCTCTGGGTGTCCTCGACCTCGACGCGCGAGACATCGACCATGCGGCCTTTTCCTTCCTTCGAACTCACGAAACGCGGAGTCACTTCCTTCACCTTGTAAGGGGTGCCGGGGATGACGGCCCCCTTTTCCACCGGGATGCTGCCAGTGGTCTGGTCGAGGCGGCGGACCGAAGCGGTCGATCCGCTCACCCCGTCGATGACGAGGGGCAGGGATTCCTCATGATAAGCGGCGAGGACCATCGACTTCACCGGAGCTTCTTCGGGAAAGCGGGAATGGAGGGTGGAGCCGTTGAGAGCGACGATCGGCTTCGCCTTCGACGCTTCGCGGACCTTCCGGGAGGTCTCGATGCGGGCCTGCTTCGTTTCCAGCGAAGCCGCCGGATCTCCCACCGGAGTGGCCCGGACCGTCGGTTTCGACCCGGTCCCGACGGCGAGCGGTGACGCCGAAACCGACCCGCCGGCCACAGTGGTCGGGGCCACCGGCGCCGTTCGCGTCGCCGCCACCGCCGGAGAACCCGGGGCCGCACCCGCCCCTCCGGGCTCGACTTCTCCCGCAGGATTCGTGGTGGTTCGGGCATTCGTGATTTCGCCGGCCTCCGTGCCCGCGGTGCCGGGATCGGTCTTTTTCACGAGAAGATCGCGGTTGGGTTCGCCCTGGAGCGGCTTGCCGTCGAGAAGCGTCTCCTCGACTCCCTCCCCCGCGAGGGCGGTGCGGGCGCTCTGCATTTCCCCGGCGATCTTCTCACCCTCGGGCGACTTGCCCCATTGCCCCGGATCGGTGATGAGCTGCGAAACCTTCTCGTGTCCGGCGGAGACCGCGAGATTGGCCGCCGTCTGGTTGTTGAGATCGACGGCAAACGGATTCGCCTGATTCTGCAGCAGGGTCCGCACCGCTTCGATCTTGCCGGCTTCCGAGGCGATCATGAGGGGCGTTTTGCTTTCGGGGCTGCGCGCGTTGATGTTCGCCCCCTGACCGAGCAGGGTATCGATGACTTTCGCATCGCCGCTGAAGCTGGAAACGAGAAGCGCGTCATCGAGTTCCGCCGGTGTCGCATTCGCGGAGAGAAGCGAGACGACGTTGGCATGACCGTTGAAGGCGGCGATGGAGAGCGCCCCCCACCCTTCGGCATCCCGGACCGTCGTGTCAGCGCCGCGGCTCAGCAGCAACCTCGCGGCCTCCTCATATCCTTTCGCCGATGCGGCGAGGAGGGCGTCCCGGCCCACTCCATTGACCTTTCGGGGATCCGCCCCCATTCCCAGAAGCCGCTCCACCGCGACGGTCTGACCGGCACCCGCCGCCTTGATGAGGGCGGTGTTCCCGGCGGGATCGACGGAATCCATGTCGAATCCGGCCCCTTGGAAATGCTCCAGCCCGGCCACATCGCCCGCCGCCGCCGCTACGAGGAGACCCTTCACGTTCAGCTCATACCCCTTGGCCTCGACCGATTTCCGGGCCACTTTCTGCGGGTCGCTGCAAGCGGTGAAAAAGAGGGAGACACCGAAGCCGACAGCGGCAACCATTCCGAATCGAGTTTCAAACTTCATACCATCGCGGGGCTATTTTAATAAATTGAGTCAACTTGGTTTCATTTTCAGACGATGACAATCATTTATTTTATAAATATTAATCATCAAGATCGGTCAATGACCTCCCTGCTTTCCGAAAGCGACCGCCCCCTCGTCTCCGGTCCCTGCCACCTCCCTACCCGGTGAAGACCGATTTTCTCATCGTCGGCCAAGGGCTTGCCGGCTCCCTCCTCGCCTGGCACCTGATCGATGCCGGAAAACGCGTCCTCGTGGTGGATCGCGACGAGGAGGACACGTCCTCGAAGGTGGCCGCCGGGCTCGTCACGCCGCTCGCAGGGGCGCGCTTCCGGCTTCCCGACGGACTCGAGGAGCGCCTCGACTACGCGAGGTCTTTCTACTGGCGGCTCGAGGAACGCTCAGGGTTGTCCCTCTTTCACCATCGCCGCATCATCCGGCTGTTCCGCGGCGAGGACGAGGCCCGGCTCTGGCGCGAGCGGCTCGCGGAGGATGACGTCCGCTACGACCGCTTCCACGCCCCCCTTGCGTTGGAGCCGGGCCGCCTTCACGCGCCCTTCGGAGGATTCGAGATGAAGGAAGGCGGCTGGCTCGACGTCCCGGCCTTTCTCGCCTACACGCGCCAGGTTCTTCTCGAACGGGCCTCCTATGCGATCGCCGCGCTGAACCCCGACGACCTCTCGGTGGGCCCCGGCGGCGTGCGATGGAAGAACGTCTCCGCCTCGGGCATCATCTTTTGCGAAGGCTGGAGAGGTGGACAAAATCGTTTTTTCGACTGGATTCCGATGCGACCGACCGGAGGCGACATTCTCGACCTCGAGATTCCGGAACTGGCCGGGGATCCCCGCATCGTCAACGGCGGTGGCTGGCTCGTGCCCGCCGAGGGAAGCCGCTTCCGCGGCGGCGCCACCTACCATCACGGCGCGCGGGAAACCCCTTCCCTCGAAATCGCCCGCGGGGAGATCCTCGCCAAGATCGCCGCCCTCACCCCCGCCGTTCCGAAAGTCATGGGCCACCGTCGGGCCCTGCGACCCACGATCCGCCGCAGCCAGGTGTTTGTCGGCACCCACCCGGTGCGGTCCTCTCTCGCCTACTTCAACGGCTTGGGATCGAAGGGGGCCCTCAACGGCCCCTGGCACGCCAAAATCCTCGCCGGGCATCTTCTCCACGGAGCTCCCCTGCCTCCCGAATGTGATGTGCAGATCCAGTTCCGTTGACCTCATTCCCGATGTCCTTTCCCCGCGTCACCGAAACGGCCCACGATCTCGTCACGCGCTTCGTGCGCGAAGGCGATCACGTCGTCGATGCCACCGTGGGAAACGGCCACGACACCCGCTTTCTGGCCAGTCTCGTCGGAGCTGCGGGCCGGGTCGATGGATTCGACATCCAGTCCGGCGCGATCGAGGCGACCGCACGCGAACTGCACGGGTTGCCGCAGGTGAACCTGCATTGCCTCGGGCACGAGCACCTGCGGGAGGTGGTCCCCGGTCCGGTCGCGGCGGTGATGTTCAACCTCGGCTACCTGCCCTCGGGCGACAAGACCCTCGTGACGCGTCCGGACACCACCTTGGCGGCCCTCGATGCCGCGTGGGAATTGCTCAAGGCTCCGGGGGGAATCCTCAGCGTCGTCGTGTATCCGGGACACGCGGGCGGAAGTGACGAATCCCTCCTCGTGGAGGCGTGGTTTTCCCGCCTCGACCCGGTTTATCACCGAACCCTCCGGCATGGTCCAGCCGTGACCTCTCCTCAAAAACCGGGGCCCTTTCTGCTCGCCGCGGTGCGAGGGCGGAAGAACTGACGGTGTTGTGTCCCTGAAACTTGGGATTTCAGATGGCCCATTGACTCGGTCCGCCGATCACGGCGCGGGTGCCGGAGCGGTGCCTCCCGCGGCCGGAGGCGCTCCGAAGGGATCGGGAGGCGTGCCGGGCGCAGGGACGGGCGCAGCTCCGGGTGCCGGAGCTCCGAACGGATCGGGCGGCGTGCCGGGGGCGGGGACGGGAGCAGCTCCGGGTGCCGGAGCTCCGAACGGATCGGGAGGCGTGCCGGGCGCGGGGACGGGCGCGGGGACGGGCGCAGCTCCGGGTGCCGGAGCTCCGAACGGATCGGGCGCGGCCGGAGCGGCGGGAGCCATCCCGCCGAAGGGATCGGCAGTCGCCGGAGCGGCACCGTCGGCCGCCGGCGCCGAAGACGCGGGCGCAGCGGCCGCGCCACCCGAAGGGGCCGCCGGCGGCAACGAGACCGCCAAGCCGAGTTGTTCAAACCGGCGCAAGATGTCCTCCTCTTCCTCCGACCATCCGCTGGGTGCACGGTAATCGAAGAGCGGCTCGCCCGTCGGACCATACTGGCGGAGCCCCTCGTAGAAAACCAACGTGCTGCCGGGCGCGGCGAATTGCGCCTCCTCGTATTCCAACCAGTCGTCGCGGAAACGGTCGTCCGGAAGAAGGGTGCGATAATCCGGAGCCCGGAAGCCGGGAGGCGTGGGCGGAAGCGGGATGGGTAGAACAGTCGGTGGGGGTGGCGGAACGATCGAAATCGTATCGTAGTAGAACGCATAGCTACCGGTCGGCACGGGCTCCGGCCCCGAGCCGAGACTGTTGTCATGCTGGTTCAAAACCACCACGGTCGGTGGATCCCCGGGGTTCGAGGTCGACGGATACTCGATGGACTTCACAAACTCATCCGTCCCCTGCCGCGACGACGGATCGACTCTCGCGCCGGTGTAGATGACCCCATTGAGTCTCGCGCCGGAAGCGATCTGATTGTTCTGACGGCGGGGAACATAGACACGGATGCCCCCTGCCCCCGAAATCTCGCTGTTCGCATCCATCACGAGATTGCCTCCGGCCGCATCGGCAGGGTCCAGTCGGCTCGTGCCGATCCAGGTCTGGCCGGAAGCCGTGGCGTTCGAAAAGCGGTTCTTATGTCCGATCAGGCCCTGGGTCACCGAGATGTCGGAATTGGACGAAACGACCACGTTCCCCGAACGGCTACCCAGTCCACCCGCTCCGACCATCCGAAGGTCATCCCCGTGGCCGATCTTGCCGTAGGCCAGATCGGCGATGGCATTCGGGGCGGAGATCGAGAGATCGTTTCCGGAAGTCACGGTGACGTTCCCGCTCATGTTGCCCGAGGTTTGGGAGCCCCCGTGTCCGATCTGCGTGAAGGCGCCAATATCGCCACCCGAAAGGAGCGAAACATTGCCCGTCGCGGTCACGGTGACGGCCCCATCGAAGCTGGTGCCGATCGCATTGCCGCCGCCGTGGCCAATCATGGCCGCGGTCTGGATGGCGTTTCCAGCGGCAAGGACGACATCGGCGGCGGAAACCACGCTGATGGTCGAGGGGGTCACGGCCCCAATCGAGGACTGGCCACCCATCCCGATTTGCGCGGAAGCAAAAGCCGCCGTGCCGGCGGTAACGGTCACGCTCCCCACCTTGGCGTCCAGGTTGAGATTCCCGCCGAGCGCGCCGTTGTTGGCCCGCCCTCCGTGGCCGACCTGCGCCCAGGAGCGCTGACCGGATCCACCGGCAACGAGGAACGAGGCCCCGGTGATCGAAATATCGCCGCTTTTCGCTCCCACCGCCGCCTCGCCACCATGACCGATTTGGGCGGCGGCATTGAGATTGGATCCGCCCCGGACACTGACGTCTCCCACTGGAACCAGAGCCGTGATGTCGCCGGACAGGGAATTGGCGTAGGCATTGCCTCCATGTCCCAGCCGCGCGTAAGCGGAAGCGCCCGAACCTCCCAACACGTCGAGATCGTTCGACCGGAAGGTGATGTTGGCATCGATGAAGGCGTTGGCAGCCCCGGTTCCGCCATGACCCACCTGGGCGAACCCTCCCGTCTGGCTCGATCCCAGGATTCCGAAGCCTCCCGCTCCGGTGGCCACGTCGATCGCCCCGACGATGTCGGCCGCGGTCGTGCCCCGGTATCCGATCTGCGCGTAGAGATCGGCGGCACCCGCGCCCCCGGTCACCACGACACGGTCACCCAGCATGGTCGTGAGGCCTTCACGGGAACCCACCGAGATCGCCTGGGTCTGCAACCCGTTGCCGACCGACAAGACCCCGCCGTTGTTCGTGTAGGCGGCGGGGGCGGCAGACACGGCCGCGGCACTGAGCGAGAGCGACGCAATCGGCGGGAAGAGCGCCGTATCGACCGTTCGCACGAGGCCCGTAACCGCGTCCCACCCCGCGACTCCCGTGATGGCACCCGTGCCCGCGTTCTGAAGCCCCGCTGCGAAAGTCGTGTTCCCGCTGGCGAAGAGATCGACATGATTCGCACTGTCGTAGGCCGCGGCCGCACCATCGATCACGAGATTGCCCGCGGTGACTCCGATCTCGACCGTGCCCGCATCGATCATGCCGGCGATGATTCCATTCAATCCGGCCACCGTCGCCGCGGTGGACAACTGGCCGGTAACCAGGGCCAGACGGGAGGCCCCGGAGACTCCGGTCAGCCCGCGATGCCCAAGAAACGCAATCGCCGCATTGTCGCTGAGCGTGGTCGACCCGCCGATACTGGCGAGGAGGTTGCCCTGCCGCACTCCGGTGGTGAAGGTGCCGCCGTCGGTGCGGCCGCCGTGTCCGACGATGGCATGCGCTCCGGCAGTGGCCCCGCCCTCGATGAGGAGGTTGCCCGCAGCGAGCAGCTGCACTTCACCGGCGAAATCGCCGGTTCGTCCATGGCCTCCGTGGCCGATTTGGGAATAGGAACGGGCTCCGGTTCCGGCATCCACGTCGATGCCCCCGAAGGTCGCGATCACGTTGACCGCCCCGGTGACATTCCCGGCGGTCGCGGCGGCCGCGTTGGCGAGCCCCCCGCCCGATCCGATCTGGGTGTAAGAGGAGCCGCCGGCACCGGAGAAAAGAGAAACGGAGGCGCCGCGCACGTCGACTGACGCATTCGCCGAATTCCCATTCCAACCGGCTCCACCAAGACCGATCTGGGCGTAGGAATTCGCATTGCCTCCGCCTTGCAGGGTCACGGCACCGGTCCCGATGACCTGCGTCGCGCCGACGAAGTCGCCGCTCGCGAGCAAGCCGCCATGGCCGATCTGGCCGTAGGCATCAATGCCCGCCCCACCGACCCCGATGGTTCCACTGGTCGTGGTGACCGAGACCGTTCCCGAGAGATTTCCGCGGCTTCCCTGACCGCCGTGACCAACCTGGGCGAACGCCACGTTACCGCTACCGGCCGCCACCGTCACGTTGCCACCCGCGGAGAGCGCGACCTGGCCACTCCGGGTTCCGGTGGTCGCCGTGCCCGACAAAACCCCACCATGCCCGATCATCGCGAGCGTGTTGCTCCCGCCGCCACCGGTTGCCGAAATCGCGCCCGCCGTCGTCACCGAGATCTCTCCGGACCAATTCCCCGCGGCGCGCTCCGCGGCATGACCGATCTGGGCGAATGCGTCGGAACTGCTTCCTCCGAGAAGGCTGACATTCGCCGCCTTCATGATCTGAATATTCCCGGATGCGGAACTGTCCCCAAGGCCGGCGTTGCCGTTGACACGGGCCCCCCCGTGTCCGATGAACGCGGCGGCGTTGTCGCCGGTCCCGCCGGTGATGGTCAGATTCCCTGTCCCGGTGCCGACGGCCGAATTGATGAGCAGGTTCGAATCTGCCACCGTGACGTTGATCGCGTTGTAGCCCCCGTGACCGATCTGCGCGTAAGCGGAAGCTCCGCCGCCGGCGAGCTGGATCGTGTTGATCGAGTCCAGCCGGATCTCGGACGCCGAGATCGCCCCGGTCGAATCCGCCCCTCCATGACCGATGTGGGCAAAGGCACTGGTCGAGGATCCACCAGTCAGAGAGACGGTCGAACCCGAGACGTCGATCGCACCCGTCTTCGTTCCCGAACTTTGCCCGCCACCAAGTCCGATCATGGCGTAGCGGTTGGCTCCGGTGCCTCCGGTTAGGGTCACCGCATTGCCCGCGGTGACGGAGATCGTTCCGGTGAGACCGACGGCGGAGGACCCAGCCCCTCCCAGACCGATCTGGGCATAGGCCGCGTTCGTGGAATTCAGCAGAACACTGCCGTTCAGCGCACTCACCCTCGTGTTGCTGGAATAGCTCAGCGCGGCGTTCGCGCTCTGGAGTCCCCCGGAACCGATCTGGCTGTAGTTCCCGGTGCCCGAGGCAAGACCCCCGAGGGAAACCGAACCGGTGGCCGCGGTGACGGTGACATCCCCCTGACGGGTGCCGGAATGCGCGAATCCACCGGACCCGATCTGGGTGTAGGCGTTCGTGCCCGACCGGCTCAAAAGGGTCACCAAACCGGCGGTGAGATCGACCCCCGCGTTGCTGATGTTGCCGTTGTAGGAGCCACCACCCGATCCGATCATGGAGTAGGAGTTGGCCCCGGCACCGGAGCCGCTCTGCAGCAGGACGGTGCCGGTTCCGCTCAGGAGAACGGTTCCGTCGATGTTTCCGCTTCCGCCCAGTCCACCGTGTCCGATCTGGGTGTAGGCTCCGGCATTGCCCGCGGAATTCAAGGTGATCCCGGTGAAGTTCGTCACCGACAGATTGCCGGACCGGGCATAGTTGCCTCCGGTGCCGCCATGCCCGATTTGGGAATAGGCGCCGGTGCCGCCTCCGTTCATCGTGATCGTGCCACCGGGATTGCAGAAGCTCACCGCGATCGTGGCCGTGCTGGTGATCAGGTTGTTGGAGACGCCATTGCCATGCCCGTGTCCGATCTGGGTGAAGGCGGTCGAGGCGGAGCCGGAGGCGAGATTAATCCCCCCGGCCTTCGCGCGCACGTCGATCAAGCCGGTGATATCGCCCGATCCATCCGCGCGGAAGCCGACCTGGGTCGAGGCGCCGGCCGTCGAGTTGCTGCCGACAAGGTTGATGGCATGTCCGCGCAGGTAGGTCGGACCCTGGCGACTCCCGGCGGCGAACGCCTCCGTCTGGGCGTTGTTTCCGATCGTGAGCACCTTGCCGTTCTGGCCGAAACGGTCGCAGTTGCCGAAGTCGATCACGCTCGGAATGATCTGCGGATTGCAGAGCCCTCCTCCGAAATTCACCGAGCCCCCGTCAAGGCGGCCGTCCCATCCCGCCACCAGCGCGACCATTCCCCGGCCCTGATTCTGGATCGAGCGTTGGAAGCTCAAATTGCCGGCGGCGAGGACGATAAAGGAGAAATCCGTGTTGACGGACTGGTTGTCACGGAAATCGCCGAAGGTGGTGGGTGTCAGGGTCACATCGACGAGGGGATCGCTGTTCGTGATGTAGACGTTTCCAAGACCGAAGTTGCCCGCCGTCATGACCGCCTGGTTTTCGAAGGCTCCGGCCGCACCGGTGCCAGAGGTGGTTCCGTTCACGACATTGACATAGCCATTCCCGCCGAGATAGGATCCGGGGAAGGAGAGACCTCCCCCCGGGCTGGTGCGGTGAATCATGTGCACGTTCGCGTTCGACGGACCCGCATTCAAATTCAGGTCTCCGCCGACGAATACCTGGATGCCCCCCTGGCGGTTGCCCGTGCTGCTGCCGCTGCCGAAGGCCCCGTAGGTGCCGCGACCGTCGCCGTGTCCGATCATGCCGTAGGCACCATTGCCCGATCCGCCGGTGATGGAGAGATTCCCGCCGGTGTTGGCAATCACCGAAATCCGTCCGCGGTCGCCGTTGGCCACGGTGTCCCCGAAGTTTCCGTCGGCATTGTGGCCGCCGTGTCCGATCTGCACATACTGGTCGGCGGCGTTCCCGCCGTTCATGACGATGTTGCCGGTGGTGGTGTGTCCGGCCACGACGGTGATGAAGCCAAGGTGGTTGCCGTCCGCATTGAGCCCGCCGTTCCCGATCTGGGCATAGGATCCGATCCCGGTTCCAGGAGCCACGGCATTGAAGGTGATCGATCCATCGGACTGGACGCAGAGGTCGCCCTGTTGGTTCCCCAACGCATTGGTTCCACCGTGACCGATTTGGGAGGAGGCCGCGGCGGAGGCACCGCTGCCCGCCCGCAGATGCAATCCGCCCCCGAGCGCCCTGAGGCCGATTCTTCCGGTCGTGTTGACGAACGAAGCATTGTAGCGGAAGCCGACTTGGGCCGACTCGTTCGCCCCGTCGCCGGCAAAGAGATTGATCCCATATCCCATCAGATCGGTTGATCCATCGCGGCTGCCGACGGCAATCGCCCGCGGGGCCGCGTTGATGGAAATCTCACCGGCCAGGCTGGAGAACTCGGCCGAATTGATCGAGAAGGGCCCGAAGCCGCCCGTGCCCAGGACCGGTTGGCCGAACTGGGCGCGATCGTCTCGGATCGCCTGGACGTTGAAGGTCCCGACGGGAGTGAGCTGGAGGTGATCGATCCGGGCGTAGTTGGCCGCGCCGAGCGAGGGGCGGTCCACGATGCTCTCCGGCGCGATGTCGACGCCGGCGATGAGGTTCACATTGCCCGCACCCGGGTTCTGGATGTCGAAATTCTGGTCGATATCCCCGCCCGCGAGGAAGGTGAGGTGGTTGGCACGGGCCGCCACGTTCGCGTAGGCCGTGGTCGAATTGAGCAAGGTGTCGACGATGAGGTTTCCTCCGGTGAAGGTGAAGTCACCGCCGACGAGATTGGGCGTGAGGTAACGGTCGCGGAACGAGTCGTTGATGAGGATCGTGCCGGCGTCGGAGGCACCCCCGCCACCCGTCATGGTGCCGTTGTTCAAATAACTGAGACCGTTGCGTCCCACGACCTGGTAACCACCGCCTAGATTGGCGGCGGGAGTCGCAAGCGTCTGGGCCGCAAAGGGATCGACCTCGTTGGTGGTCGTTCGAAAGGTATGCCCAATGAAAGCCAGGTCATTGTCGCTGCGGTCGAGGGTGATCTTGTCCGCGAGGACATAAATCCGGCCCTGTCGGTTGCCCGTGGCGGTGCCGGCGCTCGCATCACTGTTGACGTTGCGGTCGTCGCCGTGTCCGATCAGCGCGTAGGCTTCGAAGGTGTTGACTCCGCCGACGGGGGCACCCGCCCGCACCGCAAGATTGCCCGTCTCGGAAATGACCGAAAGGTTCCCGCTCAAGTTTCCATTCGAGGCGAGGCCGCCATGACCGATCTGGACGAACGAGCGATAGGCAGTGCCACCGAGCAGGGAGATATCCTTCATCGCGGAGACGGCGATGGCTCCATTGTGGTTGCCTCCGGAACTGCGCCCGCCGTGGCCGATCATGGCGGAGGCATCGTCGTTGATGATCTCGGCGCCGGCCACCTCCAGGCCGCTCCCTCCAAGAAGCCTGATGCCGTTGACGCTGGTATCCGCGCCGAAAGTCACGGAATCCTTGGAACCGTTGCCATCGGTGTCGAAGACATCGTTGAAGACTCCGGTTCCCAGATTGCTGAAGAGCGCTCCCGTGCCCGAACTGACCACGATGCTGCCGCTGTGACCCGTCGTTCCGCCCGATTGGTGACCTCCGTGGCCGATCTGGGCGTACATGAACTTCGAGGTGTTCACCGAATTGCCGGTTCCGCCGAGCAGGCTGACATCTCCCGCCGCCCTGACGAAGATATTGCCCCGGCTTGACCCCTCCGTGGCATAGCCGCCATTCCCGATCTGGGCGAAGGTCTGGTCGTCGTTTCCAGCCTGAAGGAGGATGCTGCCGGTGCGCGCGCCGATCGAGAGGTCGCCGACATGACCGACCGTGCCGACCGCCCCGGCGTCAGCATCGTGCCCCCCGTTCCCGAGGAGCGCGTAGGCGAGACCGGAATCGGAATGCTGGTAGCGCACGAGGACGTTGTTGCTCGCGGCGGTGCCGGTGTGCAGCTGGCTCGTGAAGGTGACTACGCCCGTGACGTAATTGATCGTTCCGACCACGGTCGTCCCATCCTGGGCCACGATCGTGCCCGTCAGGGAGGTGGCGTTGTCGCGGGAATCGGTAAAGGTGCTTCCCAATGCGGTGGCCTGCCCCTGAACGGTGAGCACGAAGGTGCCGGGAACGATCTTTTGGTTCCAGAGGGACGCGGAGGAAAAGGTTCCGTCGGTCGCGTCGTTCAGGTTCTGGGCCCCGGCGACGGTATTGGAATAGCGGTTGCCGCTGAACGGCCCCACGCCCGCGAGGTGGTCCGACTGGCTGGTCGTGAAGGAAAGCCCGCCCTCGGCGAAGACCATCAGGTTCGCGGCGTGATCGCCCCGGGAAAGCCGTCCACCGTGACCGAGTTGCGCGTAATTTTCCTGGCCAACCCCGGCGCGGAAGAGGATGTCTCCGCCCGAGACGACGCGGATCGACTGGGTGGGATTGCCCCCTCCGTCGCGCAGGCCCATGTTGCCTTCCGAACCGCGGCCACCGTGACCGAGCTGCGCATAACTGGCACTCTCGGAAGCGCTCCCGGAGTTGTTCATCCCTCCGAGAAATGAGATGTTCTGCGCCGCCTCGGCCGTGATGTTGCCGGAATGGTTGCCGTTCGAGGCGAAGCCGCCATGCCCGAGCTGGGCGAAGTGGTAACGCCCCTCCCCTGCACCCTCGCTGCCGTCGAGGAGGCTGCCCGCGGTGAACGTGATGGCCCCGGTGGTGGAACGCACGAGGATGTTCCCGTTGTGGCCGATGCCGGCACCACCGGTGACGACGACGCCGTCGGAGGTCGTGTCCGCGTCCCAGCCGCCGTGCCCGATCATCGCGTATTGCGCGCCGTCGTTGTTGTTCGCGAGTCCCTCGCGGCGCAGGGTGCCCGCGGCGAAGTTGACGGACCCGTTCGAGATCACCGAAATGTTGCCGTTCATCCCGAACGCGTTGGCCACCCCGGCCCCGCCGGAGCGGGCGGCATACCCCCCGTGACCCAGTTGCACGTAGGCCTGCTCGGTGCGCCCCGCGCGGAAGTTGAGACCGGCGCTCGTGGCACCACCACCGACGACGCCGGGAGCGCTCGAGACGACTCCCGTGCCGGCATTGATCGTGATGAGGCCGGCGTGATTGCCGTCGGCATTGTTGCCGCCGTGGCCCAGCTGGGCGTATTGCGAGCGCTCGACGTTGCCGAAGCCACGGCCCGCAAGGAATTCCAGGATGCCCCCGGCGTTCACGGTGATATTCCCGGAGGTATCGACATTGAGGTCGGCCCCGTTCACTTGGACGCCGTTCCGGCCCTGGGCATTCAAGCCTCCATGACCGAGTTGCGCGTAGGTTCCGTCGTGCTCGCCCCCGTGGAAACGGATGTTGCCCGCCACATTGACATCGATGCGGCCGGTGTGTCCGAGGGTGGTGTTGTCCCCGACGGCGGACCCAAGCCCCCCATTGCCGAGTTGCACGAAGGACTGATCCTTGTTGCCATCCCATTGGTAGTCGGCGGTGACCTCGTCCCCGCCCGGGTTCGCCACCGCGTTGAAAAGGATCCGCCCGGTGGAGTAGTCGATCGTCCCAACAACAACCTGCGCCTGATTACGAAGCTCGCCGTTCGCGAGAAAATCTCGGAAAATTTGACGTCCGGCTCCGTTTCCGTCGCCATCGACCGTGAGCGACACCGTTCCGGCCACCAAACCTCCGTGTCCAAGGAAGGCCTGCGGGGCGCGCAGGGCGGCATCCGATTCGGGGGAGCGTTCGGCGGCGATGGCCTGCGTGGCCGAACCGTTGAGATAGGAGTAGTTGACGTTGCGCTGGAACTCGGTGTCGACCGCCTGAACCCGCTCTGTCAGGGTGACAACGCCGGTCTTGTAGTTGATCGTTCCGACCGCCGCGCCGTGGGTGCCAACGGCGTAGTTTCCGGGAATCACCGCGGCGTTCCGGTAAAGCGTCCCGGTGGTCCCGTCGCCGTTCGGAGCGTCGCGGACATCCGGATCCGTGGTGTCGATGAGCAGCGAATTGACCACGATATCCCCCCTCACGAGCGCGCCTCCGGATCCGCCGTGGAACAGCGTGAAGGGTCGGGCGCGCATCGCCGCCTCGGCCAGCGCCGTGCGCGAGTGGGTCGCGCCGAACATGTTCGTCTCGTTGCTGGGCCCCTGAAGGGTATGCCCGACGAACCCGGTCACGGTCTGCGCGCCGACGCCGGACGGAGCGAGCATGTGAAAGTTCCCGCCATTGGTTGCCGTGAGCGTGATCGTGCCCGAGTGGTCCCCATCGATCTCACGGCCGCCGTTTCCGATCTGCGCGAAGGCGGCGAATCCGAAGGCGCGTTTATTGAGACCTTCGAGCCCGACGACATCGCCGTTCGCGTTGAAGATGGGAATGCCCAGGTTGGTGGTCCGCTGGTCGATGAGAAGCCCCTGACGAGTGGCGTCGAAAATGACATCTCCGGCCGCACTAACGTTGATGTTGCCTCCGACGATGGAGCCATCGTGGCTGCTGGGATCATAGCCTCCGTGCCCGATCTGGATGAAGTCGAGATCCCGGTCCCCGGCGGTGAAGGCGATGCCCCCGCCCTGCGCCGCCACGTCGATGGTGTTGTTGACGGAATACTGGGTCGTCGCGATGTCGGTCTCGACGAAGTTGTTCCCCCCGTGGCCGATCTTCGCGAACTTGATGCCGGTGTCGAGAGTGAAGGCCTGCACCGCGCCGATCTGGGGAATGCGCGTTCCGGTCGCGGGCGTGCCGGCAAAGGTCGTCAACTGGCCGAAGCCGCTCGCATTGAGGTCGATGAGCCGGGCATCGACATAATCCCGGGAAAGCCAGAACTCCGTCGGCGCACTGCGCCGCGAATTGAACTCGATGAGACCCCTCGCGGTCACGCCGATGTTGGAGGTGCCGGTTCCCGTGACGAGGGTCCGGGAATCGGATCCGCCGTGGCCGACCATGGCCCAACTGGAACGCATCCGGCCGCTGCGGAAAATGACGTCTCCCGCGGTCGCCCCACCTCCCTGCCCGGCGCTAACCGTGAGGTTTCCCTCGAATCCCGGGTTGTTGTCCCAGAGCGCCGTGGCGGCGTCATTGGTCCGGAACGCGCTGACATTCGATCCGCCGTGGCCGACCTGGACGAAATTGAAACCGAACCCGTCGTCAAAATCGGAACGTCGCTCCTCGCCACCCACGGCGAGAATGCCCCCTTGATTGGCGACGACCGAGACATTGCCACGCTGCCCCACCGAAAGACCCGCCTGAAGGTCGACCGCACCCGTGTTGTTGGCCGCGATGAGGCCGGTGTTGCTGAAATGGTTGAATCCGCCATGGCCTACCTGTCCATAGGCTCCCTGTCCGTTTCCGGCCCAGATCTGCACACCGATCGCCCGGTTGGTGCCGGGCGCGGTGAGCGGATCGACGCCGGGGCCGGTGTCCCCGATATCGCGGATTGTGACGTTGCCTCCCGCAAAGACGCTGACGTTGCCCGCCATCGAGGTGTCGGGCCGCTCCCTCATCCCGAGAATGATATCCCGCGCCGCGAGCGTTCCCGCGGCAAAAGTCAGGTTCGGATTCGTCGTAATCACCTCCGGTCCCGCCGAGAGATACCCTCCGTGCCCGATCTGGACGGCATTGAAGAAGAAACGGTCATCGGCGCCGGATCCCAGTTCCGTAGGAGTGGTCACGCCGAGATAAGTCCCGGTGTTGGCGTCCCCGCTGCGGGGCATCTGGTTGAAGCCCAGCATCCGCACCGCCCCGGTCGTCGCGGATACGGTGATGTTCCCGCTTTTCGTCAGGTCGTAGATGGTGCGGCGGTTCCCCTCGCCATGGGTGCCGTGGCCGATCTGGGCGAAACTGTTTGAACCCCGTCCGCTCCGCACCTCGATGCCCGCCCCGCCGATACGACCGCCGGTGGTGTCGACGTTGCGACCATCGGCGGTCACGGAGATGTTTCCGTGAAAGCTGCCCCAGTTTTCACTGCCACCGTGCCCGATCATGGCATACATGCCAGCGGAGGGATCTTCGTTGGTGAGATCACGGACTCCACCGTCGAAATCAAACGCGGCCATCACGAGGATGTCCTCGGCCGCATGGACGGTGATGTTGGAGTTGATCCGGTTGAGGACACCCCGGTAAGGATTCGCCTCGGTGTTGGTGCGCCAGGTCGAACCGAAGAACTGCCAGTTCGCGTCGATCGGATCCATCAGGATGCCGTCGCGGGTCGTTATCTGGGTCACCGTGCTGCGGTTCACCTCGAAACCTTCCTGGACACTGCCACCATGGCCGACCTGGACGTAACCGCGATCCTCGTCGCTCGAGCGCAAATCGATCCGGCCGCTCGCGCGGAGAGTGATCGCCCCGGTCGCACCGCTGCCCGCGGGGCGGAAGCCGTTCGTGAGGGCATTGGCGTAGGTTCCGCCCACTCCCGCGAAAAGGACCTTGTAGTCCTTGCCGAGGATGTTGCCGATGGTCGGCGTCGTAGTCGCATCGCTCGCCCACCATTCGTTGCGCAACCCGTTGTTGTCCGAGGCGGCCGCGAATTCATACCCCGTGTCTCGGAACCCCACTTGGGAAAACCGCTCCGCCGCGGCATCGCTGGCTTTCAGAATGATATCATGGGCCGCGAACTGGGTCGCTCCGAAACGGCTTCCCACCTCGACGGAGGTCGCACCGCCCGTCGTGTTCACGAAGATCGAGCCCTGGGGAGCGCCGGGAAACGGAGCGAGGCCGGCAGCATCGGGGGCGGCGGCATTCGAGCCACCGGGGAGGGTCGCGAGAATCGCGGCCATGTCGAAGACGGCGTTGTTGGTTCGCGCGGGAAAATCGATGTCGGTGTTGATCGGATCGACGACTCCGGTGATCCCGTTCCAACCCGCGACGACGTTGATCCCGCCGACGCCGGCGCTGCGCACCGAGGTGTTGAAGGTGACGTTGCCGGTGGCGAGCAGGGTCAGGGTGCCGGGGGTGGTCGTCGCCGAATCCTGATACCAGTCGATCCGGTCCCCGTTGGCGGTGGCCTGGTTCGTGTTGCGCCCCACCGTGAGGTTGCCGGGCACGCCGAAGGCCCCGAAGTTGGTCGAGATGACGACGTTGTTGCCCGCATCGAGCAAGGCGGAGAGGGCGACGTTGTTGACGTTGTTGAACGACTCCGCCTGAGAACTGATCGTGATGTCGGTCGGGTCGAGCAGCAGGGTCCCCGCCGGCCCCTCGTCGGCGAGGACATCCACCTCCCCGTCGAAGGACAAGTTCATCTTCCCGGAGATTTCCGCGAAGCCCCCCTGGCTGACGCCGTGGGCGCTGACATCCCCCTCGAAGAGCGTGTCTCCGTCCGCCCAGAGAATGACATTGCCCCCGCGCCCGCTTCCGGTGGCGTTGGCGCGAATCATGGAACCCTCCGCCACGGTGAGGGTGTCGGCATTGCGGACCGTGGCGTCCCGCCCCTGGAATCCACCCCCGATGCGGACATTGCCACCACCCGTCGTCCCGGAAGCATCCACCGACGCCGTCGCTCCGACCGAAACCACGTCGCCTTCGACCACGACATCGCCGCCGCGACCGCCCGAAGACGCCACATCGATGCGGCCTCCGAGTTGGGTTTCGGCCCCTCCGGCGACGCGGACCTGCCCGCCCTGGGCCCGGATCACCCCGTCGACCCTTGCGTAGGCGGCCTCGATGAGAACCCGTCCGCCGCTGCCGGACCCGGACGACGTCGCCCGGATCGAGCCCGAGTTCCTGACCGTGCCGCCGGCTCCGCGGAGATAAACGCGCCCGCCGGACGTCGTCGCCCCCGTCGCCCGGACCGAGCCCTTGTTGTTGATCGCGAGGGCATACATGTTGCCGTGGGCTTTCAATTCCACGGCGGCTCCTTCGATCGTGCCGTCGTTGTAGACACCGGTCCCACTGACCCCGGACCCGGTGGACCGCACGAACATGCGCTCGCCCGAGGCACCCTCTTCCGCGGTGAGGAGCACTTCCTCGCCCGCGGCGAGTCCGACCGTGCCGCTTTCGGAACGGATCGAACCACTGTTGCTCACCGTCTTGCCGATGAGAAAGACATCGCCGCCGACCGCGTTGATCCGACCGAGGTTCGTGACATCCTTGCCCACGCCCTTGAAATTCATGTCTCCGCCCGCGAGGAATTCACCGTTCGTGATATCGAGCGTCGAGAGCACCAACCCGTTCACGTCGATCGCCCCCCCCGGACCCACGAGAATGCCATTCGGGTTGATGACGAAGACGTTGCCGTTCGCCCGAAGCGCCCCGTGAATCGCGGTCGGATCGCCTCCCGTGACGCGGTTGAGCACCGCCGAGTTCGGGCCCTTCTCTTGGACGAACTGGGTCAATTCGCCCGGGTCGATCGAGAAACTTTCCCAGTTGATGATGGCATTTCGGCTGCTCTGTTGGATCTGCAGGTTCCCCCCGGCACCTGATCCGATCCTCGCCTCGCCATGCACGACGACGCCATTGGAAGGGTTCGACATCACCGGTGAAGTCGAGATCGTCAGCCCCGGTATCAGCAATGAGATGATCGTCCATTGCCATCGAGTCATTTGCCGGAAGACGGCCAACCGACTCCTCTTCGAGGAAAGGGCGGAGGATTTCATGTGTTGAGGGGCTGGGGAGGGGGGGAAAGTCAAACGCTCCGGTTTGCCACCGGGCCGGGTCAGACTATGAAAACCCGGAGAAGCCTGTCCACCATAATTTTCTTTTCTCTTTTCTATTTTCCCATGGCGTCCGGATGTGACTTTTTCAAATTCAGGTCCTTGCCTCCGGCATGGCCCCGGTCGTCCGCCCCAACCGCGCCGTTTGACGGAATCGTGGGTCCGGCTAGATTGAAAGAGTTCGGTTCCCATCCCCACCCATGAAACCCTTTTCTGTCCTCTCCTTCGCGGGCCTCGGTTTTCTCACCACGGCCATGGCGGTCGACTTCAAGGAGGAGGTCCGGCCCATTCTCAACAAGAAGTGCTTCAAGTGCCACACCGGACCCAAGGCCAAGGGCGGTTTGCGCATGGACTCCGAAGACGATTTTTCCAAGCGGATCGGCGGCGACGACCCCGTCATCACCCCGGGCGATCCCGCCAAGAGTCTCCTCGCGGTGAAAGCCGGACTGCCCGCCACGGATGGCGAGGCGATGCCGCCCCCACCCGCCCGCGAACGCGGTGCCGAGCCGATGACCTCCGGCGAACTCAACCTCGTGCGCCAGTGGATCACCGAAGGAGCCAAGTTTTCCGCCGGGGCGGCCGTCGCCACCCCGCCTCCTGCCGCGCCCGCCCCCGCCTCCGGCGCGATGAAGGCGGAGCTGAAAACCTGGACCAACAGCGCCGGAGCCGCCCTGCAGGCCTCGTTCGTGGCGCTCAATGGCGCGAACGTCACGCTGAAAAAAGAGGACGGCACCCAGTTCGATTACCCGCTCGTGAACCTCAGCCCCGAGAGCCAGGCCCTCGCCAAACAACTCGCCGCCGGTCAGTGACACGGGTCACGGGTCACGGGTCACGGCACGCATGGCTCAAGCCGATTCCGGAAGGAACGTGGGGAAGACGATTCCGGCGACGGGTTGCAGCGATCCCCGCACCTGTCCGAGGTGCAGCTCGCAGTTTTTCGCCCCGAATCCGTAGGCGGCGGCGATTAGCCGCTTTTCTCCGGAGGGCAGCAGAAAGACGACGGTTTTTCCCCGGAAACGCTCGAGTTGAGCCCGCAGAAGCGCTTCCGCCGCCGCTTCCGTCTGCATCACACCCGGCCCGATCATTTTCGTGGCGGCGTGATCGACCGAGACGAGAAAGCCCTCGGGAACTCCGTCCTCGCCCTCCGCGACCAGTGTTTTCCAGATTCCGGTGCTGTTCTCGATGAAATAGCAGTAGTCCCGTTCCCGGGAAATCCCGCTGATCTCGAACTCGAGCCGGCCCATCGCGACGAGATCGGCGGGCTCCGCCTCCCGCACGATCGGCAACTCCGCGGGTGGCTCGCCCAGCCCGTCTTCCGGCACCTTCAGGATCATGTCCTGGTAAAGGCAGAAAGGCGAGAAACCGTTGCGGTTGTAGAGCGAGTAGGAATCGAGGTTCAGGGCGCTGGAAACGAGCCGCAGGGGCAGGTCGCGCAGTTCAGCCTCATCGATGATCCTCGCGAGGAGCCGTCCCGCGATGCCGGAGCCGAAGTAATTCGGATGCACGTTCATGATCCCGAGGGAGACATGCGTTTCGCGCGGATGAAAGAAGCAGGAACCCGCGATCATTCCACTGGCACTGTTCTCGATGACAAGGCCGCAATCGGGATCGAGGTCCTCGTAAACCTCGCAGAAAATCCGGCAATCGGCCGGACGGCACTGGAAGATGGGATGCCCGAGGCGCTCCCGATACCACGCGTTGGTCGAGAGGAAGATCAATTCGGCGACGGCGTCGAAATCGGCCGTCTTCATCGGGCGGAGCTTGAACATGCGCCCCATTTAGCGAAAGCCTCCCGGGAGTTCAATGCAAAACAATCGCGCGGACTTCTTTGGACGCCCCCGCCCCCGCATGCGTCCCCCGGGAGGACTTGCGTGCCGTGCTCGGACCTGTCACCCTGGGGGCCGCGCCGAAGCGAGGATCCCCTGCCTCGCTCCCCTCGCGCCGGCTCCGTCGATCCTGCCAAACTCATAATACCCTGACATGAACACTTCACCGGTTTCCCGCCGCCGACTCCTCCGCGCCACCCTCGCCACCGCGGCAGCCTCCTCCCTTCCCCGTGGACTCGCGGCCCAGGACCCGGCCTGGACCGTCGGCGTCATCGGGGACACCGACCGGGGAGGGTATGGACACGGTCTCGACACGGTCTGGTTGGGACTGCCCGAAACGAAAATCGCCGGCGTCTCCGATCCCAGCTCGGAGGGCCGGGCCAAGGCGGTCGACCGCCTCAAGCTCGCGCCCGGGGCCGCCTTCGCGGATTACCGCGAAATGCTCGCGAAAACGAAGCCCGGGCTCGTCGCCGTCTGCCCCCGCCACATCGACCAGCACCGCGACATGATCCTCGCCGCGATCGAGGCCGGAGCGAAGGGGCTCTACGTCGAGAAGCCCTTTTGCCGCGACCTCGCCGAGGCCGACGCCATCGTCGCAGCGTGCGAATCGAGTGGTGCCAAGCTCGCCCTTGCGCACCGCAACCGCTACCATCCCGCCCTGCCCGTCGTCGCGAAACTCGTCGCCGAGGGCGCGATCGGACGGTGGCTTGAGATCCGCGCCCGGGGCAAGGAAGATGCCCGCGGCGGTTCGCTCGACCTCTGGGTCCTGGGATCGCACTTGCTGAACCTGGCGCTCTATTTCACCGGCCCGGCCCGGTCCGTCTCCGCCACGGTCCTGCAGGACGGCAAACCCGTCATGGCCGCGGACGTGAAGGACGGCACCGAGGGCATCGGCCCCCTCGCCGGAAACGCCGTCCACGCCCGCTTCGAGACGGAAAAGGGCATCCCCCTGTTCTTCGATTCCGTCGCTGGAGCGGGAGTCCGCGAAAGCGGGTTCGGGATCCAGTTGATCGGCACTGCGGGCATCATCGACCTGCGTGCCGACACCGAGCCGTTCGCCCAGCATCTCGCCGGCAGCCCCTTCCGTCCGCGGGCCGAAATGAAGGGCTGGGTCACGATCTCCAGCGCGGGAATGGGCCGGCCCGAGCCCATCGCCGACCTGCGGCAGCACGTTGCCGGGCACCACGGGCCGGTCCGCGATCTCATCGCCGCGATCGGGGAAAACCGGGAACCTCTTTGCTCGGGCCGGGACGGGCGCGACATCGTCGAGATGACCCTCGGCATCTTCGAATCGCACCGCCGCGAGGGAGCCCGCGTCGGGTTCCCCCTCGAAGACCGGACCAGCCCCCTGACAAGGATCTAACGCGGGCGAAGGCGCCCCCGTTCACTCCGCGGTGAAGGTCTCGTTCACAAGCGGAGGCGCGACCGCGCCCGGCTTGAAATGGTAGACCCGCTGCGCCCGCCCCGCCGGATCCTCCGCCGCGTAAATCGCGACCTCGACCTTCGATGCTACGCCGCCGGACTCCGCCAGAAGACGCGTCTCAATGCGCACGGTGTTGCCACCGCGACGCACCCCGCCCATGACCAGTTCGGTGACCTTGACGTTCCTGAAGGTGCCGGTGGGATGCCCGTTCACGGTGATCTTCACCTCGTGCCCGGTCGCGTCGATCCAGGCCTCGGCCACATACTGCGGCGCCTCGACCGGCTGCGGCAATGGAGGGAGAGCGGGAGCAGGCAGGAACTCCTCGCCGCGAAGGAAGGAAAAATCGCCGTTCCGGATCTGCAGGAGAATCTCGCCGTCGTTGCCGATCTTGACGATGCGGAGGTTGTCGAACTTCCATTTTCCCTCCTCGCGCAGGAAGTGGAGGACGAGGAGATTGTCGGACACGGCGACGCCCGGTTCGTCGCCGAAGTTCGCCTTGCCGAAGTAGGTCGAGGTCGCGGTCTCGCCGGTCGAGAGCACGCCCAGGGGAATGAGCCCGGCGAGCAAGGGCGAGGCCACCGGATCCTCGAAGAGCGCCTGGGGAAAGGGGAGTTTCTGGGAAACGATGCGGTTGCGCGTCTCGATCTGGCGCGAAAAAGCCGTGACCTCCTCCCAGAGGGCGAGATTGCCGCCGTCCATCGCCTGACGCCACGCGTCGTAGGCGGACTCGAGGGTGACACGGATGCGGTTGTCCGGTTGGGCGGCGGCGGGTGCGACGTTCTGGGACCGCACGGGGGTGCCGGCCACGGTGAGCACGAAGGCCGCAATGAATCGGAGGAGCTGCATCCCGACAACCTACCACGAAGCGGACCGACTGCCCATATCGAGTTTTGGTGGCTCGCGCATCGCCTCATCATGCGGTCGGCATTCGCATCCATTTCGGATCTCCCGAAAGAACTTTCAGCGCTTCCGCCCAAGCATCTCGCCTCGCTATCGCCTGATAAGCTCGCGACGCAACGACCGGAAACGATGCATGAACTTGAAAAACGGATAGCGCTGTTGCAGCCTGAGGAGTCGTTCGTGGGGCGGAGTCACGTTTTCTTTGCTTCGTTGAGCGATTTGGCGGCAACGCAGCAGTTGTTCAACCCGGGTATGGTAGCGTTGGCAGGGCGGCGCAGTCGTAGATCAAGCGGATGTCCGCGGCGACGACGGAGCGCAGACCGCGGCGGACCAAGGACGGAGGTCGTTGAAGGTGTCTTCGATCAGGGCGGGACCGTGCCGATGGTTCATCTCAAGTCCCCCACCGCCCTCGCGGGGCGGACCGGGGATAACGGCGGGTGCTCTGTGATCCGCACAAGGATGGGATCGGGCCGCAGGAACCGGGATCGATCGGGAAATCCTCAACCTGCGTCAAAGCTCCATCACGCCCGGCCCTTGGCAAATCAGAACCTCAGTTCAACCAAGGATTATCCGGCTCGTCGGCGACGAGCTTGTGCCAGGGGCTGAGCTCGCGGAGGAGGTCCTGCCAGAGGTGGTCGGTCTTGCCGGGGTCGATGATGGTTTTGTCAGGACGATGGGCGATCCAAGCCTTCTGCGCGAACTCGTCCTCGAGCTGGCCCTCCGACCATCCCGAATAACCGACGAAGGCGCGGACCTGGAACCCTTCCATCTGGTGCATCACGGCCTCCTGCGCGGAGAGGTGGGTGGCGTATTGCAGCCGTCCGTCATCCTCGGACCAGCCGAGGGCGGAGAAGGTGAGGTGTTCGGTGCTGACGGGTCCGCCCATGAAAACGGGAGTATCCCCGATCGCGCGACGGACCTCGCCGGGGAGCACGTCCTTTCCCAGGAGGTCACCGACCCTCTTGCCGATGGGGCGGTTGAGGATGTAACCGAAGGCCCCGGTCGCGCGGCTGTGCTCGGTAAGGAGGAGGACGCTGCGGAAAAAGGTCGCCTCGCGCAGGCTCGGATCGGCGAGGATCAGGCTGCCCTTGTAGGATTGTTCCGCTGGACCCTCGGTTGACATGGCGACCGGACCCCACGTCCAGCTCGTGAATTCAGCTTCGGGCAAAAGTTGCGGGTTGGCAACACCGAAGCGACGGTGTTCACTTCCCGATGCAAGATCTGATCCTGGCCGTCGCACAAGGACCGCTGCCGCCCGACCTCGTGGCTGAGGCGGCCTCGGCCTTGCTTGATCCGGAGGTGCCGGAGGACGCGAAAGCCGACTTTCTCACGGCTCTCTCCGAGCGGCGCGAGACTCCGGAGGAAATCGGGGCCTTTGCCGCAGCCTTCCTCGAGCGCGCCGTTGCCCCGACCCTCGACCGGTCCGCGATCGGCAAACCGCTCCTTGACGTGTGCGGCACGGGCGGAGACAAGCTGGGCCTATTCAATGTCTCGACGACCGCCGTCTTTGTCCTCGCCGCCTGCGGGGTCGCGGTGGTGAAGCACGGCAACCGCGGCATCACCTCGCCGAGCGGTGGTGCCGACGTTCTCGAGGCCCTCGGCATCCGGATCGATCTCGCTCCTGGAGATTTCGGCCGCTGCCTCGAGGAGGTCGGTGCCGGGTTCCTCTTCGCCCCGCTCTACCATCCGGCCTTCAAGGCGGTCGCCCCGGTGCGGGCCCGGCTAGGACGCGAGGGGAAACGCACCCTTTTCAATCTCCTCGGTCCGCTCCTCAATCCGGCGCGGCCCGCCTACCAGCTCATCGGCGTGTTCGATCCGGCGATCGGACCGGCCTTCGCCCGCATCCTGCCCCAACTCGGACGCGAGGCCGCCTGGGTCGTCCACGGCACCACCGAAACCGGCTCGGGGATGGACGAACTCTCCACTCTCGGTCCCTCGCACGTCTGGAAGAGCCGGGGAGAGAACCCTTTCGAGTCGGTCATCGAACCCGCCTCACTTGGCATCGCCGCGGCCACGACCGCCGATCTGCAGGGGGGCGACGCGACGGAGAACGCGGCCCACCTCGTCGCCATCCTCGAGGGCCGCGACCGGGGTCCGAAACGCGACATCGTCTCCCTCAACGCCGCGGCCGGGCTCGTCATCTGCGGACTCGCCGTCGACCTCTCCGAAGGCATCGCCCTCGCCGCCGCCGCGATCGATTCGGGCCGGGCTCTCGCGGTGCTGCAACGCTGGAGGGAATTCGCCTGATCATCCCATGTCGAAACGCACGCTCCTTTACCTCGCCGCCGGCGCGTTTCTCCTCCCCTTCCTCGCGGGGGGCGTGCTTTATTTCATCGACCCGGAGCTGAGCCCCTTTGGCGAACCGACCTACACGGACGAGATTCCCGCGACGCGACCGAAGCGACCCGACCGGCGTCTCCTCGCGCGTCACGAGGGAAAACCGATCGCCGAGATGATCGCGGCGGCGAAAGCCGAGCGGTCCGCCGCAATCGAGGAGGATCGCACCCTTGCCTCCCCGGCGGCGGTCATTCCCGAAATCCTCGCGATGTTGCCGGATGCCCCCCTGCCCTTTCCCGACGGATCGGTGCCGTCGGACGAGGCCGGCTTGAAGGAATTCGTCACCAACACCCAGGCCGGAGCGGAAGCGGGTTCGCTTTCGCCGGTGGATCGATGGCAATTCAATCTCGCCCTCGCGGCGCTGGGAGTGAAACCGGAAGAGATCCCCGAGGCGATCCGCATGCCGACCCATCCCGCGCCGGAGAATGACACCGATCCGCTGCGCCTTGTCGCGAGGCCGGCCGAGCTCACCGGCCCCGTCGCCCTTGGTGACTTCGATGGAGAGGACGGTCCGGAGATCGTGGCCGCGGGGGGATCGGCTCTGTTCAAGGTCGGATCCGAGGGAAAGCTGATCGCCCTCAACGGTCTCGCGGAAATCGAGCGGGGCGACGGACTTCATCCCGCCGATTTCGACGCCGACGGCGACCTCGACCTTTTCGTGACGCGGCGGGGCGGACTCCCCGATTCGCTCCTGCGCAACGACGGGGAAGGTCGCTTCCGCGACGTGACGGTGGAGCTCGGACTGCTCGCCTTCGGCGACACGACCGCGGCGGCCTGGCTCGATTATGATCAGGACGGTCTCCTCGACCTGCTCGTGGGCAGCCACGACCGACCGCTCGAACTCCATCACCAGACCAGTGCCGGTCTTTTCCAACCCGTCGCCTGGGATCTGAAACTCTGGGTGCCCCGCGGCATCGCCGCCCTCGCGGCCGGCGACCTCGATGGCGACACCCATCCCGATCTGGTCCTCGTGAGGGAAAAGGGCGCGGTCCGTGTCCTTCTCTCCCGTCCGGCCGAGACCTGGAGCGAATGGCGCTTCGCCGACGCGGACGGAAATCTTGGATTTCCGTCCGGGGCGGAGATCTCCGCCGCGCTGCTCTTCGATGGAAACGCGGACCAACGTCCCGATCTGCTCCTCGCCACCGCGACTCCCGATCCGTCCGGTTCGCTGCGCTTTCTGCTGAACGAGGGCGAAGGCCGGCTCGCCGAGGCGACCGATGCCGCCGGCCTCGCGGGGAAGGATCCAGTGCATTCGCTCGCCGCCGCCGATCTCGATCTCGATGGGTGCGACGACCTTCTCCTCGGCACGGGTGCCCTTGCTCCCGACCGCGTTTTTCTGAACCGCGGCGGGACCGGATTCCGCGAGGCGACCGTCTCCTCGCAGGGCGGTTATCTCGACGAAACGATCGGATGGGCGGCGGGTGATCTCGAAGGAAACGGCACCACGGACCTGCTCGCGGTGAAGCGCGACGGCCGTGTCCGCTGGCTCGAGGCGACCGGATCATCGGCCGATTGGATCCGTCTCGCCCTGCCCGGCCAACCCGCGGGAACGCGGGTGGAGGTGAGCTCACGCGACGCCGACTGGGTCCAACGCACCATCCCGTTCACCGTTGGACAAGAACCGTTCCTCACCATCGGACTCGGCGCGGGAGAAACCATCGAGCGTGTCGAAATCTTCGCCGCCGGCGGCACGGAGTCGCTCAAGACCCTCGAAAAACTCGAGCCCAATCGGCTCGTTGTCGTCGAGTTGCCGAAGCGTCCGGCGAAACGCCCGGTCGTGCCGATGACCGCGCCCGCGGTGGCAGGCGGGAAGTGAACGAAGGACCGGGTTGAGCGCTCGGGAAACGAGCGATCGCCGGGAACCGGCCGCACCGGCTGCGGCCTGGGCCTCGCGGCGGGTTGGGGCCCCGCCTAACCTTCCGCGGGACAACCGTTCCCCTCCTTCGGTACGGCGCGTTGTCCCCAACGCGCCGCCAAGTGAAGTGAGGACGCTCTCGGCACAAACCGCGGCGGAATAAAGCCCAGGCTAATATAATTTACATATCTTAAAGAAATTTCTGGAATTTCTTGCGATTCCGGGTTCCAGTTCTGTTGAGCGATGGGTCACGCGTCGTTCCTCCCGAACTCCTCCCGTTCGATGAATTTCCGACTTCGAGGTCTTCTTTGCCTGATTCCCGCCGCCGCGGTTTTCGCCGCGGTCCCGGGAATGTCGCAGAATCTGCAGGCGGTCTCTTCGCCACCCTCGATCACGTCCGCGGTCAGTCTGAGTCCGGGGAAACCCAAAGAACCGTCGCAGCTGCCCCTCGCCGCGATCCAGGGCACCCACCTCGTGCCCGGGGCCTTTCCGGCCCTGCCACCGAAGCCGACCCTGCCCAAGGTCTTCGCCCCGTCGCAACCGCGCGAAGCGCTCACCCGGTATCCGTGGAAGCTCGACATCGTCACGACGGTCTTCTGGATCGGCGAACTGCCCACCCCCGGCAATCCGGTGCCGAACACGGTGAGCGCCTGGGACAAGCGCTGGACTTCGAACTACGGCGGCTACGACAATCCCGATCCGGAAACCCGCGACGGATTCCTTCCGAAGGAGTTCACTCCCGGACAGAACCCCTTCTATTTCGCCCTGCCCTACAACGACATCGGCAAATCGGGGACTAAGGCCTCGGCCCAGGCGATCCCGTGGTATGACGAGGCCTTCTACCGGAATGGCCGCACCATCCTCAAGGGACGCTGGATCGCGATCCGAATGGGTGGCAAGGTCTGCTACGCGCAATGGGAGGATGTGGGTCCCTTCGAAACGGACGACTGGGATTACGTCTTCGGCAATGCCCGTCCCAAGACCAGGGGCAACAAGGGGGCCGGACTCGATGTTTCCCCCGCGGTGCGAGATTACCTGGAGTTCGGCACCGGCTTCGGTTTCGTCGACTGGCGTTTCGTCGATGTCGATGAGGTGCCCGATGGTCCCTGGAAGCAGCATGGGGCCAACAATCCCTTCGCCAACTCCTCGCTCGACGGCGATGCGACGATGACTGCGTCGGAAAGCATTCTCCGCGTCGGGGAATTGCGCGACCGTTTGATGGCCTCGCTGGATAATCCCGCCAACGAAGGCGGGGAGTGATCCCTGCGGCATCGCCGGTTTTCCCCGCTTGTTGATGCCGGGTCCCGATGCACCGGCGAATCGACGGGGCCCGCGACGCCGACCTACCGCGCTCGCTCCGGTCGGCCCGTTCCGTTGCAAATTCCGGAAATTCCCGATCGATCCATGGATTCAAATTTTTTGAGGAACCAGTTTCTCCCCCGGCCCGGCTTTGTTTTTCTTGCGTGCCTTGGCGTTTGAAGGAATTCATCATTTCGTCTCTCGGGACAGGGATCCCTTACCCATGCGCGAAATCCTTCGCCCCCATCGTCATCCCCTGCCCTTCCGGCGCCTCGGTTTCGCCGGAGCGTTGGTGATATTCGCGCTGGCTCCACCCGGCGCGGCCGAGGCCGGAGGCCTCTTTTCCAAGTTCGGAAGGAAGGACAAGAAAGTGGCGAAGACGTCTCCGGCACCCACGGCGAAACCCAATCGATTCCAGTCGGTCCTGACGCCGAAGCGCCGTCCCACTGCGCCTCCCGTGGTCCGCGCGCTCCCCGTCACCCCGGGGGAGATTCCGGAAGTCTTCCTAAGCACCGGCTCGCCGACTCCCGTCGAACGCAGCCGTCCGGACCAGATCCGCGTCTTCGTCCTCGGCGATTCCCAGGGCATTCTTCCCTTCGGCGAGGAACTCCAGCGCGAACTCGTGGGACGCGGTTTCGAGGTGCTCTTTCATGCGGTGAAAAACGGAACGCCCTACTTCTGGAACGGGCGCTGGCCCTCGCCCGTCCTCACGCGGGTCTATGAGCCCGCCGCTGCTCCGGTCGGGGCGGGCCGCTGGTCCGAAGTCTCGATGCGGCCCCTTTCCGTCGCGACCTATGTCGAAAGCTACGATCCTGACGTTTTTGTGTTTCAGGCGGGAACGAACTTCGAGAACGATCTCGCCTCCCAACACACCGGGGGAATCGTCGGAATGATCGGGACCAGCCTGCTCGAGGCGACGTCGCGCGGAGCCAAAGTCCTCTGGATCGGACCTCCGGACGCGCGCGACGATGTCCGGTCGGTCGAACACCAGGACCGATCCGTGGCCACGCTGCGGCATGCCCTCGCCCCTCTCTCCGAGGAACAGGGCTTCGATTGTTTCTTCGACAGCCGGCCGGTTTGCCCGATTTCGAACGACACCGGCGGCGACGGCGAACATCCCACCAACGCCAACGGCCGGATCTGGGGCGCCGCGGCGGCGGTCTGGGTGGCCGAATCGATCGAGCGGTGGCGCTGCGACGATGCCCTGCGCCCCCTTGGAGGTCCTCCCGCCACTCCGGTGACGCGCCTCCTCACGAAACGCCTCGATGAGGCATCCGCATCCGCGCGGCCCACTCTGGAAGTCGAGCTCGAACTCGTGGCCAAGTCCGACCCCGGAGACATCCGCACCCTTTCCTACACCGACGCCTTTTCCGTCCACCAATACCGGCTCCGGAACGCCGGATCCCTCCAGCCCACCTTGTCGGAAATGGGCGTGACGATCGATCCCGCCACGGACGAGGCCACGATCCACGTCCTGCACTGGGCGGTTCACAACGACGGCACCGGCCCGCGCGCCACCGCGGTGGCCGGACGCGGAATCGGCCAAATCGTTTCCATGCGCCTCAGTCCGCTCGCCGGGCATCCGCTCGGGGAACCGCTCTCGACGATGCCGCAGTTCAACGATTTCAACGACTTCCTCGCCCCGATTTTCCTCGCCTCGGATTTCCTCGAAGAACGCGACCCTTGATCCAAGGGCCTCCGGCGGCATGGAGCCTGCTTCATCTGCAGACTTGCACGGTCCGCTATTCCGCTTAGGTCTTGTAAACCGGCGTCACATCGCGAACGCCCCCCGCCCGCGGCGCAGCCCATGCCTTCATCCACGCAACGCCATTTCAGCCGCCCCAGCGTCACGCTCCTTTACGCGCTCGGCTTCATCGCCCTCGTGATCATTCTTTTCACGATCGGTTACCGGCTCGCGGGCTGGTCGTGGAGCGACTCGCTCTACATGGTCGTGATCACCGCCTTCAGCGTCGGTTACGGGGAAGTGCGGCCGGTGGACACTACCGGCTTGCGCGTCCTCACCGCGGCGCTCATTTTTCTCGGCTGCACCGGCATCATTTTCGTGACCGGCTCCCTCGTGCAATGGTTGACCGAGGCGCAGATCCAACGAGTCCTGGGAGGAAGACGCATGCAACACGAAATCGAACGCCTGAAAAACCACATCATCATCTGCGGCTACGGACGCATCGGGAGGATGCTCGCGTCCCAGCTCCGGGACGGAGCGGCCTCTTTCGTGGTCATCGACATCGATCCCGAGCGCATCGCCGAGGCGCACGAGGACGGCAGCCTCACGCTGCACGGCGAGGCCACCGACGAGTCGGTCCTTCGGGCCGCGGGAATCTCGAGGGCGAAAGTCCTCGCCACGGTCCTGCCGAACGATGCCTCGAACGTCTTCATCACCCTGAGCGCCCGCAACCTGAACCCGGCGATCCGCATCATCGCCCGCGGCGAGGTGCCGACGACGGAGAAGAAGCTGCTCCAGGCCGGGGCCGACCGGGTCGTCCTGCCCGCCCACATCGGCGCCGATCACATCGCCCACCTCATCCTCCATCCCAACGCGACCGAACTGCTCGACCGCCAGTCTCCCGACGGACGGGAACTCGAAAACCATCTCGGCAGCCTCGGCCTCCGCCTCGAGGAGATCGAGATCGGCCCCGATTCCGGCTTCGCGAACCGCCGCCTCGGCGAGGTGGAGCGCGATGCGGGGGGGCGCATCATCGGCGTGGCGATCCAGCGCAAGGAGGGGGGCACCGACGTCAGCCCCGCGCCGTCCTCCGTCCTCTTCCCCGGCGACGCGCTCGTGGTCCTGCGACGGGCCGGTCGCGAATGAGCCCCGGCCGCGCGGGTCACGCCAACTCGTCGCGGGTCACGCCAACTCGTCGCGGGTGCGCTCGCCGTTCACGATGCGGAGAATGCCCCGGGGATTCGCGTTCTGCAATTCCATCGGCAGATCGAAGTCGGGCCAGTCCTGATAGCAGACCGGACGCACGAATCGGTGCATCGCCCGGGTTCCGATGCTGGTGAAGTGACTGTGGGTCGTCGCCGGATAGGGCCCTCCGTGATGGATGCTGTGGCAGATCTCGAGCCCGACCGGATAGCCGTTGAAGATGAGCCTTCCAACCTTCCGCCGCAGCACGTTGACGAGATCTCGGTTCGCCGCGAGATCTTCCACGGTCCCGTGGATCGTCGCGCTGAGGGAACCTTCGAGCTTCTCCGCGACGGAGAGGAAATCGGCCGGTTCCGCACAGGAAACGAGCGTGGAGACCGGGCCGAACAATTCCTCGAAGAGGGTCGGGTCGGAGAGCAGATTCTCTTGATTCGTGGCGAAGAGATAGGCGGCGGCCTCGCCGCGCGAGGGATCGGCCGCGGCTGCGGACCGGCCGACGAGCTCGAGCGATCCGCGCCGGAGCCGGTCGGCGATGCCGACCGAGTAGGCCCCGTGAATGCCGGCGTGCAGCATCGTCGCCGGAGCGAACGCGCCCACTTTTTCCCGGGCGATCTCGCGGAAGCGGGACCATTCGTCCGACTCCAGCCCGAGGACCAGACCGGGATTGGTGCAGAACTGGCCGACCCCGGCGGTGAGGGCGGTCACAAACCCTTGGGCAATGCCCTCGGTGCGGGCTTTTAGGGCGCCGGGAAGGAGAAAGACGGGATTGATGCTCCCCATCTCGGCATAGAAGGGAATCGGCTGCGGCCGCGAGTTGGCCACGTCGAAAAGGGCGCGACCGCCCGCGAGCGATCCGGTGAAGGCGGCCGCGGCGATGCCGGGATGGCGGACGAGGGCGGTCCCGGTCGCGACGGTGCGGCCCTGGATCATGGAGAAAACGCCGTCCGGCATGCGGGTGCGGGCAGCGGCCCGCTGGATCGCCCGGGCCGCGATTTCGCAGGTGCCGGGATGGGCCGGGTGGGCCTTGACGATCACCGGACAACCGGCTGCGAAGGCCGAGATCGTGTCGGTCCCGAGAACCGAGATCGCGATCGGGAAATTGCTCGCCCCGAACACGGCGACGGGACCGACCGGTTCGAGGAGGGAACGCACGTCGGGTTTGGGCAGGGGCTTGCGGTCCGGGTTGCCCGTGTCGATGCGGGCGTCGACCCAGGAGCCCTCGCGGATCCAGTCGGCGAACTGCCGCGTGTGGGTGATGACACGATCCCGCTCCGCCGCACAGCGCGGCAACGGATGGGCGGTCTCGGCGGCGGCGCGCTCGAGGAGTTCGTCTCCGAGGGCGAGGGTCTCCTCGGCGATGGCCTCGAGGAAATCGGCACGCGTTTCGGGAAGGCGGCTGCGGAACTGGTCGAAGGCGGATAGGGCGAGGCCGACGGCCGCATCGATCTCCGCGGGATCCGCCTCGTGGAAGACCGGTTCGAGATCGACGCCCGCGGCGGGGTTTTTCGCGACAAAGGTGTCGGAGGAAACGGACGATTCGCGGTTTCCGATGAGTTGTTGTCCGGTCAGGTTCATGGAGGTTTGTCAGGGTGACCAAAAGACGGACGGGACGGGAGTGGCTATCCCGGCTTCAGCCGAAGCGGCTCGGGACGAAGACCCAGCCCATCCCCGCGGCGACGGCGGCCTCGATCCCGGGTTTTCCGTCCTCGAAGACAAGACAGTCCGAGGGATCAACGCCCATGCGTTCGGCCGCGAGAAGAAACATGTCGGGCGCGGGCTTGCCGCGCTTCACGTCCGCGGGGGTGACGATGATGTCGAAAAGCGGTGCCAGTCCCGTGACCTCGAGCGAGGGCGCGACGAGGGAGAGATCACTGCCCGAGGCGACGGAAATCCTGCGGCCTTCCGCATGATAGCGCCGCGCGAGGGCGGCGACGGCGGGAACGGGCGCCAGATCCGCGAGATGGCGCGAATACCAGCGGGCCTTGTGTTCGTGGATGGAATCGGGATCGATGTCCGTGCCGTAGCGTTCGTTCAACTCCATCACCGTGACACGGTCGGGAACGCCGGCATTGGCGTAGAAGTCGTCCTCGGTCCAGTGCCAGGGAGCGCCGTGATGAAGAAAACTCTCCGTCCAGGCACGGAAATGGAGGGGCATCGAATCGACGAGGGTGCCGTCGCAGTCGAAAATGTAGCCGGCGAATTCCCGGTCGGGCAGATCGAGTGTCATGTCCCACCCGATCAGACCTCGCGCGCCGGTGCAGTCCTCTTGTTCGTCGAATCCGCCGGGAGCGCTTCGATCACCTCGGCCTCGATGCTGGAGCCGCCGCGGGAGAAGAATCGCTTGAAGAGACGGCGGGGCAGGCTCTTGCCCGATTCCTCGCTCTCGATTTCGGTAAGGGCGGCTTCCTTGGCTTTTTCCCAGGCTTGGGCGAACCCGGGCGCGTTGAGGACCATCGCCTTTTCGGCCCGGGCGTAGATCTCGAGCTCGCGCTCGAGGGCGGTGGTGTCGTTCTGGACGCGGCCGGAATTGATCTTGATGCGCAGGTTCTCGTTCTCCTGCTTGAGGGTGTCAAGTTTGCCCTTCATTTCGGCCATCTTCTCGGCCTCGATCTCAAGCTTGTCACTGAGGTGGCCCTTGAGGCGCTTCAGTTCGCCCTTGGTCTTCCAGTGGGCGACGATCGAGAGGACGCAGAAGGTGAATCCGAGGACGAATCCCCAGAAAAACCAGTTCGTCAGGACGGTTTTGAGTGTTTCCATGCGTCCGGGACGATACGGTCGGATCAGGTCCCTGTAAACCGGGGATCGGGGGGAAGTTCCCGGTCACGAATACCGGTTTCCGGGAGTCCGCGGCACCGGCCGAAAGGCCTTGCCAGCCCCGCCGGGATGGCCCTACCCTCTCCCGATGCCCCTGCTGTCCCTCCTCCGCACCCTCCTCATCCTCGGCCGGATTTCGAACCTTCCGACCATCTGGACCAACGTGGCGGTCGGCTGGTTCCTCTCGGGCGGCGGCTGGACCGCGGAAGCCGGCTGGATCGTGCTCGGGATGAGCCTCGTCTATGTCGCGGGAATGACCCTCAACGATGCCTTCGACGCGGATTGGGATCGCGAACACGCGACGCGGCGCCCCATCCCTTCCGGCCGGATCGGAACCGGCGCGGTCTGGATGACTGGACTGGCGGAAATGGTCGCGGGCGTGGCCGTGCTCGCCTTTTGCACGAGCCTGCATCCGCTGCTGCTCGCGGGACTCGTCCTCGCCATCCTGCTATACAACTGGCTCCACAAGCGCTGGTCCGGATCGGTTCTCATCATGGGACTTTGCCGGGCCCTCGTCTACGTCGGGGCGGGCAGCGCCGTGGCCGCCCACACCCGCCTCATCGAAGTCCCCGCGACCCTCCTCATCGTGGCCGGCGGAGTGGTCCTCTACATCGCTGGACTCACCCTCGCGGCCCGGACCGAACATCTCGAGTCGCCCGGAGCCCTGCGGTTTTTGCCACGGCTTCTGCTCATGCTCCCCGTCGTCTTCGGCCCTCTCGCGGCGCGCTCCGCGCCGGACGATCTCGCCCGCGTTTCCCTGCTGGTCCTCGGAGTCTTGGGAACCGGCGCCTGGCTCATCATCATGCGCCGCGCCCTCGCGGAACGAGTGCCCAAGGGAATCGCCTTCGCCATTGCCGGAATCGCGTTCTACGATGCGTCCGTCGTCGCGTTCGCCGACTGGCGCGCCGCCGTCGCCTGTCTCGCGTGTTTCGTGCTGACGCTGGCACTGCAGCGGGTCGTGCCGGCGACCTGATCCCCTCCTCTTCCGCCACTCATGAATCCCGACTGCTTCATCGAGACCGTCCGCTGGGAATCCGCCTCGTCCGAACTGCTCGCGGTCCGGCATCCGGTCTTCGTCCACGAACAGGGCGTCGCCGCGGAACGGGAAGTCGACGAGTTCGATCCGGTCTCACTCCACTTCCTCGCGCGGGACGCCCACGGCGCCCCCATCGGCACGGCCCGGCTTCTCCCCGACGGCCGGATCGGCCGGGTCGCGGTGTTGAGGTCGTGGCGTCGGAAAGGCGTCGGACGCGCCCTCATGGAGGCGGCCTTGTCGGGAGCCCGCGAGCGGGGCGACCAGCGCGTCACGCTGCACGCCCAGACCCATTCCCTGTCCTTTTACGAATCGCTCGGGTTCGTCGCCCTCGGCGACGAATTCGAGGAGGAAGGTATCCCGCACCGCGAGATGATCCTGGAGTGGGACGCGGATTGAGGCCCGCGCCCGCTCTCCGCGGACTCACTTCTTCTTGCCCTTCTTCTCCTTCTTCGACTCCTTCTTGGCGGACTTCTTGTCCTTCTTCTTCGAGGTGCCGGTGCGTCCGGGGAAGGTCAGCTCGGCGATGCCCGACTTGTCGAGGCCACCGATGCCGAGCTCGACCATGCGGTCATACTGGGCCTTGGTGGCATCGTTGAGGGGCAGGGCGACCTTGACCGACTTGGCGAGACCGGCGGCGATGCCGGAATCCTTCGCGGCGTGCTCGGCGGAAAACCAGCAATCGTGCTCGCGGGCAATCATGTCGGCGCTGTCGGTCTCGAGGACGCGCGAGTTCGCACCGGTCTGCGAAAAGACCTCGCAGACCATTTTCAGGTCGTGGCCGAGCGCGGCGGCGAGGCCGAGCCCTTCGGCGAGACCGGCGGTGTTGATGTTCATCACCATGTTGACGAGAGCCTTCACCTCGGCGGCCTTGCCCACCGCACCGATGTGGCGCAGGCTGATCGAGAGATCCTGGAGGAGCTTCAGATTCTTCTCGTAAACGGATTTCTCGGATCCGATCATGAGGTAGAGTTGTCCGTTGCGGGCGTGGCTGATGCTGCTGGCCATGCAGGCCTCGATCGTGTCGGCCTTGGCCTTGGCGGCGGCGGCGGCGACGCGCTGCTGGATCCCGGGGGAAAGGGTGGCGCAGTTGATGAAGGTGCGGCCCTTGGCGCCGGCGAGGAGGTTGTCACCCTTGCCGAGGAAAATCTTCTCCATGGCCGCGTCGTTCGTGACGACGGTGAAGACGATGTCGGCCTTCGCGGTCACGTCCGCGAGCTTCTTGCAGGCCGTCGCCCCCAGTTCCTTGGCGAGCGCCTCGGCCGCCTCGGTGTTCACGTCGTAGACAGCGGTCACCGGGTATTTGAGGTCATTGAGGCGCCGGGCCATGTTCGCGCCCATGCGACCGACGCCGACGAAGGCGACGCGGGTTTTCGGAGCGGAAGTTTTGGCAGCGGCTTTCTTCGCGGCGGCTTTTTTGGCGGGCTTTTTGGTCATATTCGCTTTCGGTGAAGTCTTTGGTAGAGTGACAGGTGTAACAGAATTTCCAATCCAGCCAAGTGAATTATGAGAACGGGAGCGCGTCGTTATCGCGGGATGCAGAGCTTCGTGGACGCGGGGCGCGGGTTCGTCACCGTGCTCCGGACCGAGTGGAATTTCCGGATTCACGCGGTCCTGGCCGCGCTCGTGACCGTTGCCGGCTTCGTTTTCCGGATCGATGCGGGGGAATGGCTCGCCGTGGTCCTGAGCGCCGGCCTTGTCTTCATGGCCGAGGTTTTCAACACCGCCCTCGAGTATCTCGCCGACGCGGTCCATCCGGAGGCTGACCAGGGCGTCGGCATGGCTAAGGACGCGGCCGCCGGCGGGGTCCTCATCGCGGCGGTTGCGGCCGCGGTGGTCGGGGCTATCGTCTTTTTACCGAAGATATGGGCCTGGCTGACAACCTCGTGACGGTGCAAAAGGAAATCGAGCCGGCCTGGCTGCCGGGCCTGCGCGAAGCGGCCGCCGGCGCCGCGATCTCGACGGCGGAGCCAGTGCGGAAGGAGTTCGGCACGGACCGCTGGCACGCCTCCGCCATGCCCGAAGTCGTGGTCGAGGCGGTCATCCGCGAGCAGGTCGCCGCGACCTTGCGTTACGCAAACGAGCACGGCATTCCCGTGACGACCCGCGGTGCCGGAGTCGGCTACGTGGGCGGCTGTGTCCCGGTGAAGGGCGGCATCCTCCTCTCGGTGCGGAAGATGAACCGCATCGTCGAGATCCATCCGGCCGACGGCGTCGCCGTGGTCGAGCCGGGAGTGACCCTCGACGACTTGCAGGAGGCGGTGTGCCAACTCGGCTGGTATTACCCGCCCGATCCGGCGAGCCTCAAGGAATGCTCCGTCGGCGGCACCATCGCGACGAACGCGGGCGGCCCCCGCTGCGTGAAATACGGCGTCACCCGCCACTACGTGCTCGGACTCGAGGTCGTCCTGCCCGATGGGCAAATCCTCGAAACCGGAGGGCGCTGTCACAAGAACAAGACGGGGCTCGACCTCATCGGCATGTTCGTCGGCTCCGAAGGACTTCTCGGCGTCATCACGAAAGCGACCCTGCGCCTCATCCCGCACCCCGAGGCGCGGGCCATGCTCACCGCGACCTTCCCCGATTTCGAGACCGCGGCGGAGGCGGTGCAGGCGATCCTGAACCATGGCTGGCAGCCTTCGGGACTCGAGGTCACCGACGGCTTCACCCTCCAGGCCGCCCGCGACTATCTCGGACCCGGGATGCTGCCCGACGGCGACGCCCACCTCATCGTCGAACTCGACGGGCGGCGCGACACGATCCTGCAAGACCTCGCCAAGCTGCGCGAATTCGTCGATACCCTCGGCGCGATCACCGTGGAAGAGGCCCGCGATCCGGAATCGTGCGAGGCGATCTGGAAGCTGCGCCGCGAATTCTCCTACTCCCTCCGCGCCACCGGACTGATCAAGCTGAACGAGGACATCGTCGTGCCGCGCTCGAAGCTCGTCGATCTCGTCCGTTTCGCGCGGCAGTTGGAAAAGGACACCGGCATCCCCGTGGCCTGTTTCGGCCACGCCGGCGACGGCAACATCCACACCAATCTCATGGTGAAGGATTACGAGACCGATCCCGCCGAAAAGGCCAAGGCCGACGCGGCCCTCGACCTGCTTTTCAAATGGATCATCGCCAACAACGGCCAGATCACCGGCGAACACGGGGTCGGACTGGCGAAAAAGCGGTGGTTCCACGATGCCGTCGGTGAAGTCTCGACGGACGTGCACCAAAGGCTGAAAGCCGCGCTCGATCCGAAGGGGATCTTGAATCCCGGGAAATTTTTGGGGTGAGCCAATGAAAGACACCTTCACCGTCCTCAATGAAATGGTGTCCGACGGAGTGATCGGACGCTACGCACTTGGAGGAGCCGTGGGGGCAACGTTCTATCTGGAGCCCGTAGCCACTCTCGACGTCGATATCTTCGTTTTTCTGGGAGAGAACACTTCAAGCGCGCTGATCAATCTGGCTCCGATTTATGAATACTTGCTTGCCCGGGGGCACCGGGCCGAGGGAGAACATCTTGTGGTAGGTGAATGGCCGGTTCAGTTCCTCCCCCCAGGCAGCCTATTGGAGGAGGAGGCCATTTTGGAGGCTACACCTCAGACACTGGAAGGGGTTCCCCTCTGGGTGATGTCAGCGGAGCACCTCGTCGCCATCGCTTTGAAAACCGGGCGCGCCAAGGATTTTGCACGAATCCTCCAGTTCATCGAATCGGGATCGCTCGACCCTGCGAAACTTGATGCCATCCTTCACCGTCACGGTCTGGTGGACAAATGGGAATCCTTCGTGAATCGATTCCTTGGCGGCGACAAATCATGAGCGAATGGATCCAGCGTCTGATCGAGAGCAAACGCGCCCACCGGGCGAAGTTGGCCGGACTCTCCTTTGAGGAGAAGGTCCGCTTGCTCGAGCAACTTCGGGATCGAACGAAGCGAATCCAGGCAGAGCGGATCCCCACGACGAAAGATTTCCGAAGGGGGTGAATCCGTCCCGGAATTCCCGCAAGCCGGGACTGCGATGTCCGTTGTCTCCCCCCCTTGAAAACAGCTTCTCCCGGCGTTACCCGTTCTTCACTCCCCCATGTCCGAAGAATCCTCCGACCCCGCCCCCGAAGCCGCTTCCGCCAAACCCGCCCTCCTCACCTTCGAGGAATCTCGGGTTCTGGGCTGTCTCCTCGAGAAGGAAGCGACCGTGCCCGACCAGTATCCGTTGACCTTCAACAGCCTCTTCTCGGCCTGCAACCAATCGAGCAACCGCGAGCCGGTCACCAGTTTCGGCACCGACACGGTCGAGGAGGCGATGGAAGGACTGCGTTACAAAAAGCTCTCCATCCTCGTCCACCAGGCCGGGGCGCGCGTGCCGAAGTGCAAGCACACCATCGAGAACAAATACCCCTACCTCACCAAGGGACAGCAGGCCATCCTCTGCGTCCTCCTCCTCCGCGGACCGCAGACGGTGGGCGAACTGCGCCAGCGCACCGAGCGCATGCACGCCTTCGCCGACCTCGAGCGCGTCCAGACGGTCCTCGAGGAAATGGCGGCGCACAAGCCCGAGCCGATCGTGAAACACATCCCCGCGGGCGGCGGACGCCGCGTCGCGACGTGGATGCACACGCTCTGCGGCGATACCGTGCCCGCCCTGGCGGCGGTGGCCGAGCCCGTGAGGGGATCGGAGGCGCCCGCCGCGAGCTGGCGAACGGAAATGGAGGAGGAGATCGCCTCGCTGAAGGCGGAGGTTTCCTCGCTCCGTGCCGAACTCGACATGATCAAATCCAACCTCGGTCTTTGAGCGCCCTGAAACGCTCCTCGATTCTCCCATGAAAACTCCCCGACTCGTCGCCTTCCTCCTCGCCCTCGCACCCTTTTCCCCCGCCCAGGAGCGCGTCCCGCTCTGGCCCGAGGGCAAGACGCCTTACGCGCTTCCCGTCGATGCGGAAACCGGATCCCCCTCGCTGCAACTGTATCCCACGAAAGGAAAAGAGGGCCACACCGGTGCCGCGGTCGTGATCTGTCCGGGCGGCGGATACGGAGGGCTCGCGAAGGACCACGAGGGACACCAGCCCGCGCAGTGGTTCAACGGCCAGGGGGTCTCCGCCTACGTGCTTCATTACCGCCTCGGGAGCCAGGGGCATCATTATCCCACGCAGCTCGCCGACGTGCAGCGCGCGATCCGCTGGGTGCGGGCCAATGCGGAAGCCCAGGGCATCGATCCGAACCGCATCGCGGTGATGGGCCACTCCGCCGGCGGCCACCTCGCGAGCATGGCGGCGACGCTCTTCGAGGAAAAGGCCTACGAAAAGACCGATGCGATCGACGAGGCCAGCGCCCGTCCCGATTTCGCGATCCTCTGTTACCCGGTGATCAGCTTCGACCGCGCCGTGACCCATGGCGGCTCGCGCAAGAATCTCCTCGGTCCCGACCGCGATGCCGATGACGAACTCGCCAAGAAACTCTCGTCGGAAAACAACGTCACCGAGAAGACCCCGCCGACCTTCATTTTCCAAACCGATGCCGACACCGCGGTGCCCGCGGAGAACGCGGTACGCTTCTACCTCGCCCTCCGCGCGAAGAAGGTGCCCGCCGAGATGCACATCTACGAGGCCGGTCCCCACGGCGTCGGACTCTATCTCGCCGATCCCATTCTCGGCACGTGGTCGGGCCATCTCGCCGACTGGCTGCGCAGCCATTTCTTTTATGCTCCCGCCCAGCCCCGCGCCGCCGTCTCGGGCGAGGCGATCCTCGACGGCAAGCCCGTCAGTTGGGGCACCCTCGTCTTCCGTCCCGAGGACAAGAACCTTCCCGCCACCGCGGTGCGTGTGCGCGGCGGCAAGTTCTCGGCCAAGGAAGGCGAAGGCCCCGTCGCGGGAAAGTCGGCCCTGACTTTCGAGGGCAGCATCTGGGAGTCGACGGGTTCGCCCGCGGATGCCTTGGTGCGCCTGACGAGCCTGAAGCCCGGAGGAGCAATCCTCGAGGTCGACGTGGCCGCACAGGGAGCGCCGATGCGCTTCGAGTTTGCCTCGAAGTGAGCCCGCTCAACCCGGAGTCTCTTCTTCGCCGCCGGTGAGATCGAGAAAGAGTTCCTCGAGCGATTCATCAGCCCGCCCTCCGGCCTGCGCGCGGATCTCCTCGACCGTGCCGAGGGCGAGCAGTTTGCCGTGATGGATGATCCCGACACGGTCGGCCAGTTCCTGGGCGACGTTGAGCAGGTGGGTCGAGAGGAAGACGGTGACGCCCTCGCGGCTCCGCGCCTTCAGCTCCTCCTTCACGACGCGGGCGTTCTTCGGGTCGAGTCCGACCATGGGTTCGTCGACGATCACGACCTCGGGCTCGTGGAGGAAGGCCGAGGCGAAGGCGAGGCGCTGGCGCGTGCCGTGGCTGAGATTCTCGATGCGCTGGCGGGCGTAGGGCACCAGGGAAAACCGCTCCATCAGCTCGGGCGTCCGCGTCTTCGCGGCCTCGTGCGGCACCTGGAAGAGCTCGGCGATGAAAGTCATGAACTCCACCGGCGTGAGCTTGTCATAGAACTCGGCCACGTCGGGGATGTAGCCGATCCGGCGCTTCGCCTCGAGCGGTTCCTTCTGGATGTCGTAGCCGCAGATCCTCGCGCTGCCCGAGGTCGGCTCGATCAGGCCCGTGAGCAGCTTGATCGTCGTCGTTTTTCCCGCCGCATTCGGTCCGAGGAAGGCGAAGAGCTCGCCCCGGGGAATGACGAGGTCGAGGCCGTCGAGGGCGAGGAGGTCGCCGTAACGCATGGAGAGGTTCGAGATTTCAATCATCACGGTTCGCGGAATTCTGTCTTTGATAGGCTTCCAGGGGAACGAGGATCTCCGAGACGGCCTCGAAGCCGAGATCGGTCTCGATCCGGAGTGGTTCCCCGGCCTCGCTGAGATAGACGCGCAGGGTCTGGTCCGGCTCGGCCCCGCGCAGAGTGAGGAGGAAGGCCCGCATCTCGCGTCCGGCGAGGTTGAAGCTGCCGACGCGCGCCTCGGTGGTGAGCTTCAGGTCCGCGGGATTGAGCGATCCCAGTCCGGAGAGCCCGGCGACGGGCCCCATCATCGAGAGGGCGGCCGCGGGATCGAGCCCCGGGGTCGCCTCCGGGTCGAAGGAAAAGAGTTCGTTGCCCGCCATCTCCACCCTCGCCCGGATCACCGGCTTCGCTCCCGTCGAGGGAGGAGCCTCGAACGCGAGGTGCGCGTTCAGCTCCCGTTGCGGAATGCGGGCGGTGAATTCGCCGCCTCGACTCTCCATCGCCTCGGTGAAGGAAAAGGTGCCCTTCCAGAAAAACTCGACGATCGGGGAGCCGCTGCGTTCGTCAAAGCGCTCGCTCGAACCGGCCACGGAGAAAAAGCGCTCGAATTCCCCGCTCTCCGCATCCGTCCCCGAACCGCCCGACACCGTGACCTGGCCCCGGCGCACCCCGTTCTCAAGTAGGGTCATCGTCGTCGACTCGTTCCACGCAAAGAAGACCTCGTAGACCTCGCGCGGATCGATCTTCGCCATGCGGGATCCGGGAGGCGCCCACACCACCGCACAGAGCCACGCGACGCTGCCCATCCAGAAAAGGACCACGGCGATGGAAAAGAGGCGGAAGGGCATCGGTGCCAAGACTAGCGGAGATCACGGAGAGACTCAACCCGGTTCGGAGGAACCCGGTTCGGAGGAACCCGGTTCGGAGGAACCCTGTCTGGTCCCGGACCCGACCCTCTTGGGGTTTTCCACCCCGTCCGGGCCTTGCGCGGAGGCGCGATGGGGTGACAATCCGGCATGCGAATCCCGCCCGCGTTCCTCGCCCTCGCGTTCCCAATGCTAGCTTCGCCCGTGTTCCCCCAGGAGACGGCTGTCGTCTTCGCCGGGCCGGCCGGGCCCTACACCGTGGAGCGTTGGAAACGCGACTGGCCGGGCTGCGACTGGCAGGACGGGGTGAAGGAGGGCAATCTTTCCGTCATCGAGCGCGAGGGACGATTTCGACTGCGGGTCGACTACCGGGTCGGTGAGATCGGTCCCGGGAAAAACGGCGCCGGCTGGCGTTTTCCCATCGGCCGCCGCGAGTCCGCCGAGTTGAGCTACACGGTGCGCTTCGGCAAGGGGTTCGACTGGGTCAAGGGCGGCAAGCTGCCCGGGCTCTGCGGTGGTCCCGCCAATGTCAGCGGCGGGCGTCCCGCCGACGGCACCAACGGATTCTCGGCCCGCCTGATGTGGCGGAAGGAAGGGCGAGGCGAAGCCTATCTTTACCACAAGAACCAGCCCGGGCGCTACGGCGACCCGGTCGATTTCCCCGAGGACTTCCGCTTTCCCGAGGAGACCGACCTCCGCGTGAGAATGCGCGTGACCATGAACGATCCCGGGAAGCGGAACGGAGTCGTGCGGGTCTGGATCCAGGCGTTCGGAGGCGATGAGCGCGAACTGGTCAACCGCAACGACCTCGAATGGCGGACGGTGGATTCCTTCGGGATCGATTCGCTCTATTTCGAAACCTTCCACGGAGGCTCGGACAAAAGCTGGGCTCCGTCGAAACCCGGTCATGCGGAGTTCGGTGATTTCGTGGTGCGGGATTGAGTCCCTTCATCCGGGCGGCGTGATCGCGGGGCGGCGGATCCTGCGAAAAACCGTGAGATCCGAGCCCGCGACGTGATAAGAAGACAACAAACCAATGACCCGGATTCTCCTTGCCGCCAGTGTCTTCTCCGCGATTCCGCTTCTCGCGCAGTCTCCCCTTCCCGCGGACCATGCCGCGCGGATGAAGGCGGGCACGGAGTTGTTCGAACGCAGCATCGGTCCGGCCTTGAAAAGCCACTGCCTTGAATGCCACGGCGGGGAAAAGACGCGGGCGGGGCTGAACCTGGCGACGCGCGAGCTTCTGCTCGAGGGCGGCGACTCCGGCGCCGTGGTCGTGCCGGGCGATCCGGGGGAGAGCCTGCTTCTCACCCTGGTGCGCCACGACGAGGAACCCACGATGCCTCCGAAGAAGGCGAAACTGGCGGAGACAGTCCTCACCGACTTCGAACGCTGGATCGCCCTCGGGGCTCCCTACGCGAAACCGCTCCTCGAGGGGTCGAAGGCAAAACAGCCGCTCACCGTCACCGAAAAGGACCGCGGGTTCTGGGCCTTCCGCCGGCTCGCGCCGGTTGGGCCGCCGGACTCGGGAGGGGATTCGGCGGAATCGGAGATCGACCGCTTCATCGTTGCGAAGCTTCGAGAGAAAGGACTCGATCCGAATCCCCCGGCCGATCCCGTGACCCTCGCCCGTCGCGCCGCCCTCGATCTCACCGGACTGCCGCCGGCACCCGAGGACGTGGAACGTTTCGAGGCCGAAAGCCTCCGCGACCCGGATGCCGCGATGTCCCGCTTCATCGACACCCTTCTCGCCTCACCGCATTACGGCGAGCGCCAGGCCCGGCATTGGATGGACGTCGCGCGATTCGGCGAGAGCGAGGGTTTCGAACACGACTACGACCGGAAAAACTCGTATCACTACCGCGATTTCCTGATCGAGGCCTTCAACCGCGACCTGCCTTGGGACATCTTCGCCTCCTGGCAGATCGCGGGCGACGAACTGGCTCCGGACGACCCGCTCGCGTGGAAGGCGACCGGTTTCCTCGCCGCCGGGGCCTTCCCCACGCAACTCACCGAGGCGGAGTTCGAGCGCGCCCGCTACGACGAGCTCGACGACATGGCCGCGACGACCGGGGCCGCCTTCCTCGGCCTCTCGATCGGGTGCGCGCGCTGCCACGACCACAAGTATGATCCGATTCCCGCCTCGGATTACTACCGGTTCACCGCCACCTTCGCCTCGGCGATCCGGAGCGGGAAGGAATTCGAGTTCAATCCTGACACTTACGCCAAACAGCTCGCGCCGTGGGAGGCGGAGCGGGCGGCGCTCGCATCCGGTCTGAAGGATTACGAGACAAGGACGCTCGAGCCCGCCTTCGCGGAATGGCTGAAGGCTCCCGCCGGCCTCGAGTCGATCGCGACGACGGCGTGGCGGGTGTTGGAGCCGGATTCGGTGACGTCGAGGGAGAAGACTCCGCTGGCCCGCCAGTCCGACGGTGCCTGGCTCGCCGGAGGAAAGGCGGCGGCGAACGACGAATACACGGTCGAGGCCGCGGTCGCCGCCGGCACGGTGGCGCTGCGTCTCGAGGCCCTCACCCACGAATCGATGCCGCAAAAAGGCCCGGGCCGCGCCGGGAACGGCAACTTCGCCCTCAGCGATCTCGTTATCGAGCGGATCGACGGCAAGACGCGCACCCCGCTGAAGCTCGTCTCGGCCCGCGCCACCCACGAACAGAACGCCGGCGGTCTTTCCGTGAAGAGTTCCTTCGACGGCGACCGGGACAAATCGGGCTGGGCGGTCGACTCCGGCGGCATCGGGAAGGACCAGGCCGCGGTTTTCGTCCTCGCCGAACCGCTTGCCGCGGACGCCAACCTCGCCATCCGGATGCGCTTCCACGTCAACGCCCAGCACAGCCTCGGGCGCTTCCGGCTCTCGGCGGGGCGCGACGCGGCCGCGGACTACGAGACCGGCCGGGGCGGTTCGCAGTTTCTCGCCGACGGGTCCGAAGCGCTCAAGGGCGGCCGGACCCTGACCGATGCACAACGGAGCGCCCTGCGCGACTGGTTCGCCGGACGCGATCCGGAGTGGACGAAGCGGCGCGACGCCCTTTCCGCGCATCTCGCGCGGCAACCTGCCCGCGACCTGCGTCCAGTCATGATCTGCTCGGAAGGCGTGCCGATCCTCAATCACCACGCGAACGGCCGCGGCTATCCCCATTTTTATCCCGAGGTGCATTTCCTCGAACGGGGCGATCCGAAGCAGCGCAAGGGCGTCGCCGCGCCGGGATTCCTCCAGGTCCTCATGCCGGCGGGGGCGGATGGTTCGACCTGGCGCCGCGAACCGCCCGCGGGATCAAAGACGAGCTTCCGCCGCGCCTCGCTTGCCGCCTGGATGACCGATCCGGAATCCGGGGCCGGGCCTCTCCTCGCCCGGGTCGCGGTGAACCGCGCCTGGCAGCATCACTTCGGCCGCGGCCTCGTCGCGACGCCGAATGACTTCGGCCTCCAGGGCGAACCTCCGACCCATCCGGAGCTTCTTGACTGGCTGGCTGCGGACTTCATCCGCCACGGTTGGTCGCTCAAGCGCCTGCACCGTCAGATCCTGATGAGCGCGGTCTACCGTCAGTCGGCGTCCCATGACTCCGCCGACGCGGCGCGCGATCCGGAGAACCGCTTCCTCTGGCGTTTCCAGCCCCGCCGGCTCGAGGGCGAGGCGATCCGCGATGCGATGCTCTCGGTCTCGGGATTGCTCGATCCGACCCCGTTCGGTCCGGGTTCGCTCGACGAGGCGATGCGGCGGCGCAGTGTTTATTTCACGGTGAAGCGGAGCAAGCCGGTCGTCTCGATGCTCGTCTTCGACTGGCCCGAGCACCTCGTCAGCATCGGAGCGCGGCCCGTCACGACGGTGGCGCCGCAATCGCTCTACCTCATGAACAGCCCGCAGGTCCGCGCCTGTGCCGCGGGGCTGGCGACCCGCAGTGGCGGAGATCCCGCGGTGGCTTTCCGCTTCGCGTTTCAGCGGAACCCGAAGGACGGGGAGATCGCCGCCGCCGCCACCTTCCTCCAATCGCAGGCAGCCCGCTATTCCGGCTCGCCCGACGCACCGCGGCGAGCGCTCGTGGACTACTGCCACGCCCTCCTCGGGTCGAACGAGTTTCTCCACCTGCCGTGAGCGGATTGGTCCCGGCCCCGGTCCGGTCCGCGATTTTTCGAGGACGCGGCCTTTACGCGGCGGTCGCCCGATCTACAGTCCCCCCATGACCCAACCGGCCCATCCCTTTCTCGCACACGATTTCCACATCCGCTGGTCGAGCCTCGTTCCCGAGGCGATCGAAGCCGACGTCCGCGAAGCCCTGCGGCGCTCGCAGGAACGCATCGACGCCCTCTGCGCCGGATTGGATCCGGCCGCACTGACCTTCGAGAACTCCCTCCTCGAGCTCGAGCGCGCCACCGAGGATCTTTCGATGGCGTGGGGACGCGTCGGACACCTCGACTCGGTCCGCAACAGCGAGGCCCTCCGCGCCGCCCACAACGCGATGCTGCCCGAGGTGACGCAGTTCTTTTCGCGCATTCCGCTGAACACGGCGCTGTGGAAGCGGATCAAGGCCTACGCGGAGACCGCGGAGGCGAAGTCGCTCACGGGCGTCCGCAGGCGTTTCCTCGACGAGACGGTGAAGGACTTCATGCGCAGCGGCGCGGATCTTCCCGAGGAGGAGAAGACCCGGCTCGAAGAGGTGCAGTCCGAGCTCGCGCGGATCACCCAGAAGTATTCCGAGAACGTGCTCGATTCGACCAACGCTTGGGAACTCATCCTCGAGGACGACTCGCGACTCGGCGGCCTGCCCGAAACCGCGCTCGGGGTGCTCCGTGCCGAAGCCGCGGCGAAGGGGCTCGGGAGCGAGGAAAAACCGGCCTACCGCATCACCCTGAAGGCACCGGTCTACTTCCCGGTGCTCGAGTATGCCGACGACGCGGGCCTGCGCGAGGAGGTCTGGCGCGGCAGCATCACCGTGGGCCACAACGGTGACTTCGACAACACCGACCTCATCTGGCAGATCCTCGCCCTCCGCCACGAGCGCGCCGAACTGCTCGGCCACGCGCACTTCGCCGATTCCGTGCTCGAGGAACGCATGGCCGGCAGCGGCGAGGCCGCGCTGAAGTTCGTCGAGGACCTCGCGGCGCGCACGAAACCCTATTTCGCCCGCGACATCGACGAACTCACGAACTTCCGCCGCCGCCACGAACCTGGGTGGGACGGCCTTTTCCAGCCCTGGGACGTCGCCTACTGGTCCGAGAAACTGCGGAAGGAAAACTACGACTTCGACGAGGAGGACCTGCGCCCCTACTTCGCGATCGGACAGGTCATCGAGGGCATGTTCCGGCTCACCGAACAGGTCTTCGGCTTCAAGATCACGGAACGTGAAACCGCCTATGCTCCTCCCGGTGAAACGCCCGCGGGTGACGGGATCGAGGTGTGGCACCCCGAGGTCCGTTTCTACGACCTGCACGACGAGGCGACGGGCGAGCACCTCGGATCCTTCTACGCCGACTGGCATCCCCGCGAGGAGAAGCGCGGCGGCGCCTGGATGAACTACCTGCGCACGGGTCTCCCTCCGATCGAGGAGAAGGGACGCGAACCCCACCTCGGATTGATCTGCGGCAACCTCACCCCGACCTCGCAGGACAAACCCGCCCTCCTCACCCACCGCGAGGTCGAGACGGTCTTCCACGAGTTCGGGCACCTCCTTCACCACCTCCTCGGCGAGGTCGAGATCAAGTCCCTCAACGGCGTCAACGTGGTGTGGGACTTCGTCGAACTGCCCTCGCAGATCCTCGAGAATTTCTGCTGGTCGCGCGTCAGCCTCGACTTCTTCGCGAAACACTATCAAACCGGCGAACCGATTCCCGAGCCGCTCTTCCAGAAGATGCTGGGGGCGCGCAACTTCCAGTCGGCGATGGCCCAGATGCGGCAGCTCGCCTTCGGGAAGATGGACCTCGACCTGCACGTCAAGCACTACCGCAAGCCCGGACACGGCGACCTCGATCTCCTCGTCCGTGAGATTCTCGACGGCTACCTCATGCCGCTCGCGATCCATCCGCCGACGATGGCTCGGCGCTTCACCCACCTCTTCGCGAGCGCGACGGGTTACGCGGCCGGCTATTACTCCTACAAGTGGGCCGAGGTCCTCGACGCCGACGCCTTCACCCGCTTCGCGGGGGCCGGGGTCATCAGTCCGGAGGTCGGGCGCGAGTTCCGCGAGAAGATCCTCAGCCGCGGCAACTCGGCCGAGGCCGCCGAGCTCTTCCGCGAGTTCATGGGCCGCGATCCCGAACTCAACGCCCTCCTCGTCCGCAACGGAATGGCGGCGTGACCCGGATGGCACGGAATCAGGTTTTTGGTTCGTACGGTAGGGCGCTTTGTCCCCAAAGCTCCGCCTCATGGCCAGGCAAAGTCTTTCCGCGGTTCGCGGCGCTGTGGGGACACAGCGCCCTACCCCGGACAGGTGACGAACATCGCTCCCAATCCCAGCCACGACGGCGTGACCGCACCGGAGGGCCTCATTCCCCGGCCTTGACCGCACCATCCGCCACCGCGCCCGGTTCCCCGATGAGTTGCTGGCCGAGATAGGCGGTCACGGCCTTTTCTACCGACGGGCCGAACTTCTTCCCGTGTTCCCCTCCCTCGACCGTGATCAGGATCACGGGCACTCCGGCCGCCTCGAGTTTCTTTTCGAGGGCCACGGACTGGCCGTGGGGAACCGCCGGATCCTGGTCGCCGTGGACGATGAGAAAAGGCGCGTCGTCCGCGGTGACGTGGGTGACGGGCGAGGCGCTTTTGGCTTTGTCAGGATTCTCCTGGACCGCTCCTCCGATCAGTTTCGACTCTGGCGAGGCCGCGTCGTCGTGTTTCCCGCCCATCGTGAGGAGGTCGGCGGGACCGAAAAAGTCGACGACGCAGTTCACCCGGGCGTTCCGGTCGGTGTGTGCGCCGATCGTTCCCTCGAGTTCGGCGACCCCGTCGGAGACGCCCAGCATCGCGACGAGATGGCCGCCCGCCGAGGATCCCCAGACCGCGATGCGTTCGGGGTCGAGGCCGTGTTTTGAGGCGTGCGCCTTGATCCAGCGGATCGCGGCCTTGCAGTCGTGGATCTGCGCGGGCCACTGCGACTCCCCGCTGAGCCGGTAGCCGATCGAGACGCCGGCGAACCGGCCCGTGGCGACGAGCGGGGCGACCCGTCCGCCACCCCCGCTCTTGTCGCCGTTCTGCCAACCGCCGCCGTGGATGAAGACGACGACGGGAAGCGGTCCTTCCAACGCGGGTTTTTCAGGAAGATAGAGATCCAGCGCCTGACGGGGATTGCCGGTGCCCGCGTAGTCGAGGTCGGCGATCTTCTTCACCCCCTCCGGAACACGGCCGCTTCTCGGATCGGCCACTGTTCCTTTCGGACGTTCACCTCCGGAACGACTTTTCCGGACGGCCTCATCCTCCTCTTTCGAGATGAATCCGTCGGAGTTCGTGTCGATCCGCTCGAAGTTCCGCCGCAGCGGCTCGGGAAGTTCCTCGCGAACGAGCTTTCCATCACCGTTGGCATCCCATCGCTCGAAGGGCGACGCGGGAGCCTGGGCGGCAACGAAGGTCACGGCGGCGGTGTCGGCGACGAAAACGACGGAGAGGAGGAGGCGTGCGCTCATGCACGGTAAAACCGGACGGGCAGGCAAAAGTTCCGGTGCTTCAGCGATCGGGTTTCCGGGCTTCTTCGATGACGAGGGCTTCCGCATACCGTTTTCCGATCTCGAGGGTGCCGGCCGAGGTGAAGTGGGTGTGGCTCGGCGGCAGGGTCTCCGCCCCGGCCGTGTCGACGTAGGCACACCTCGGCAGCCGGGCGTCGAGAGCCTTCTGCGCCGCGATGATCGCGGGCATGTGTGGATTCTTCCCGTTTCCGAAGCGCGTGTTCACCCCGATGAGGAGGATGAGATCCGGAGCGCCGAGGTCCTTGCGCAATTGTCCCAGCATCGCCGCGAGATTCTCCTCGTATTTGGGAGCCGCCTCCGCGTTGGCGTCACTCTCGCCCTGCACCCAGACGAGGGCGCGGGGCCGGAGGGAAATCCCCTTCTCACGGGCCGCCGCCGTGGCCGAACGGAATTCGGCGAGGAGGGCCCGGTAGCACGCGCCTTGTGGTTCGGTCAGGGCCGGACCCCAGTCCTTCGCCACCGAGGTGCCGCTGAAGGCGACCTTGAGGATCGCAAGGGGTCGGGATTCCTTCGCGACAAGGGCACGGGCCAGTCCGATCTCGGGACCGAAGCCACCCTCCGGTTTCGCAAAGTTCCCGTATTGCCTGGAAGCGTCGGGATGGGGAGGATTCATCGCCGCGGCGGATGACTTCGAAAGCGGTTTTCCAAGCGGCTGCGGCGACAGCGTGGTCCATCCATCGCCCCCTCGCGAATCATGGTCATCGGGCGGCGGATCGCCGCAGCGCCATCGAAAGAGCACGGCCTCGTCCGCGGGATCCGCGGGGAGTTCCGGGGCGATCGCATCGAACCCGACCGCGTTCGACTGTCCCGCGACCACGATCAGGTCGCGGATCCCGTCGCCTCGCAGCGAGGAGACCCACAAAAGCAGCATCAGCGCGGAATTCGGGACTCTCATGGTCGGGGGTGGGATCGTCGTCGGAACGAGAGCCGTCCTCACCACCGGGCGCAAGTCCGGACCTGCGCCCGTCGGCGCGTCGGACCGGAGCAACTTCTTCTGGTCACGAACGGATCCGGGTATAGCATGGCGGTCGGATCATGATGAAAACGAGTGACGTGAAATTTCCCTCCTGGCTTCCGCGCTGGGTGCGCCCGATACCGCCGCGTCTGCGCGAGGCCCGGGATTTCACCGACGAGGTGTTCGGGGAAACCCTCGCGGCGGCCCGGCGCATTCCGGGATGGCTTCACCCGGACCAGGCCGCCATGGTTTGCCATCTCGCGCGGCTCTGCCCCGACGGACCCATCGTCGAGATCGGCAGCTTCAAGGGGAAGTCGACCGTTTTCATCGCCCGGGCCATGAAGAAGACGAACAGGCTGACGGCCATCGACCCCCATCTCCTCACCTACGCCGGGGACGAACGCGACCTCGATGGGCGCTACCGGAACGAAGTCACCTCCTGGGACGACTTTCAACGGACCCTCCACGAGTGGAAGCTGCAGGACACGGTCGACGTGGTCCGCGACTACTCCCACGAGGTGGTGAAGCGATGGAACGCCCCGATCGCCTTTCTCTGGATCGACGGAGACCACCGCGAGGAAAGCGTGTCGCGCGACATCGCCGACTGGATCGACCGGGTCGCGCCCGGAGGATTCGCGGGCTTTCACGACACCCATCCGGGGCACGCCGGACACGGAGGCCCCAGAAAGGCGCTCGAGAAGGCTCGATTTCTGGCCGATCACGGATTCGAAACCTGGCTGGAGTTGCGGAACGCGTGGTTTTTCAGACGCCGCTGAAGGTTCCGGTCTCTCTCTCGAGACGCGATGCGCCACGATCCACAGAAGCCCCCGAAACCAACGGCCCGGTATCCTTACCCGGCGATCTGATCCCAGAGCAGCTTCGCGGTGAGGGCGATGACCACGGAGACGAAGATCACCCGGATGAACGGAGCCCCGTGCTTCACCGCCATACCCGCACCGAGCCTCCCGCCGAGGAGCTGGCCGGCAATCATGACGAGTGCGACATCGAAACGAACGAGTCCCGCGGAAAGGAAGACGGTGAGCGAGGCGAGGTTGCTCGTCAGATTCACCACCTTCGTGTAGGCGATCGAGCGGGTCAATTCCATGCCGCGGAGCGCGACGCAGGCCAGGGTCCAGAAGGCCCCCGTCCCGGGACCGAAGAACCCGTCGTAGAATCCAAGGATTCCTCCGGCAAGCAGGGCAAAGGCGGCGGCTCCGATCCGTTCCTTCGTGGCCACGGCTCCCAGTTTCGGGCTGGCGAGGAGATACACCGCGAGTCCGAGGAGGAGCCAGGGAACGACCTTGACGAGGACCTCGTTGCTGATGAGGGTGACCACCCAGGTGCCGGCCGCCGCGGAAAAAAAGGTCACGAGAATCGCGGGCCGCAACTCGCGCCAGTTCATCAAGCCGGCATGGGCGTAGCGCCGCACCGCCATGGCCGTGCCGAAGACGCTCTGCATCTTGTTCGTGCCGAGGGCCATCCGCGGATCGAGTCCCGCCCAGAGGAGCGCCGGCACAGTGATGAGGCCTCCGCCACCGGCGATGGCGTCGATGAATCCCGCGCCAAGGCCGGCGAGGAAGAGGAGCGCGAGGATTTCCCAGGGCATGCGGCCGGAACGTAGATCGGGTGCGGGTCGCAATCTGACGCCTCAACGGCCACAGCGTCAAGCCCGCCCTCCCGACTCCAATCAATCCGGTGATCCCAGGGCCCGTCGCGATCTCTCCGGCAGCGACGCGAGGAGGATTGCTGGACTCGAACGGAGAATCTACTCCATCCGTTCCCCCGGAGGTTCCGAGCGCTCCCCTCGGGACGGTTTTCTTCCCACTTGCGCTTCCCGCGGGTTAGCCTCATCTTACCTGCCCTACGGACGACCCCGGCCCTGCGCCCGGATCCGTCGCGACGCACCCATAGTAAAATGGATATTACGTCGGCCTCCGAAGCCGAAGGTTCAGGTTCAATTCCTGATGGGTGTATTTTCCGGGACGGTGCCCGGCCGGACCTCAGGCGAAGATCTCCATCACCGGCTTGCCCTTGCCGTCCTGGGTCACGTAGAAGGGGCGGCCTTCGATCGTGAATTCGGTTTTCGGGCTGACACCCATCGCGGTCATGATGGTGGCGTGGAGATCCTCCACCGTGACGGGATTCTCCACCGCGACGAGCGGCCGTTCATCAGCGGTCTTGCCATAGACGAAACCTTTCTTCACGCCGCCGCCGAACATCGCCACGCTCGTGCCGCCGGTGAAGTGGCGGTGGAGACCGTAGTGCTTTGCCTCCTCGAGCGTGTCGCCCTTGTGCGCGGCCTGGTCCTTCGCGTTCGAGCCGGGCTTGCCCTCGATGAGGGCGTCGCGGCTGAATTCGGAGGCGATGATGACGAGGGTGCGGTCGAGCAGTCCGCGCTCCTCGAGGTCGAGGACGAGCTGGGCGATGGGACGATCGATCTCGGAGTGGAGCCGGGCCAAGGTGGCGTGACCATCCGCATGGGTGTCGAAGTGAAGGAAGGGCACGTATTCCGTCGTCACCTCGACGAAGCGGGCGCCATTCTCGACGAGGCGGCGGGCGAGGAGGCAGCCGCGGCCGAAGCGCGAGGTGTCGTAGATCTTCCGGACGGCTTCGGGCTCTTCGTTGAGGTCAAAGGCGAGGCGTTCCTTCGAGGCGAGGAGACGGTAGGCGTTGTCCATCGAGCGCAGCATCGACTCCTGCTGGTAATCGCTCGCGTAGTCGCGGTGCGGGCTTTGGTCGACGAGACGGCGATAGAGTTTGTCGCGGCTCGCGAAGCGTTCGGAGGTCATGCCCTCGGGCGGCTGCACTGACTTGGCGGCTTCCTCGGGGAAGGGCAGGTTCATCGGACCGTATTCGCTGCCGAAGAAGCCGGCGGTGGTGAAGGCCTTGAGCTCCTCCTTTTCGCCGACGCCCTCGAGGCGCTGGCCGATGTTGATGAAAGGCGGCATCACCGGGTTGTTCGGTCCCAGCACCCGCGCGAACCAGGCCCCGAGGTGCGGGCAGGCGACGGTCTGCGGCGGCACGTAGCCGGTGTGCCAGTGGTATTGGTGGCGCGAGTGGAGGATGCTGCCGAGATCGGGCTGCACCGCGGAGCGGATCAGGGTGCCGCGGTCCATGATCTTCGCGATGTGTTCCATGCCCTGACAGATCTGCAATCCATCGACCGAGGTCGGGATCGCGGGGAAGGTGGAGAGGACCGACTTCACCTCCATGCCCTTGGTGAAGGGCGCGTAGCGTTTCGGATCGAAGGTCTCCGGAGCGGCCATGCCTCCCGCGAGCCAGAGGAGGATGCAGGCGTCGGCCTTCGCTTCGGGATGCTGGATCTCCTTGCCGCGGACGAGTTGTGGTTCACCGCTGATCCAGGCGGCGACGCCGGCAGCGGAGAGCTGCTTCAGGAAATCGCGCCGGATGATGGGATTGGGGGCGGAGGGGTCGAAGGGAAAGTTCATGGAGGGGGCGGCCTGCGGCTGGTAAAAGGTGGGAGAGTGAAAGGGAAAAGGTTTAACGAACCAGCAGATACTCCGGCATCATCCAGAGCGACCAGGTGAGGTCGGCGACGGCCTGGGGTTCGGGGGTTTGACCGAGGACTTCGCGGAGGAGGGATTTCTCTTCGTCCGTTGGTAGTCTTGTCAGGGTGGCGAGATAGAGATCCTCGATGAGACGGTCGGGGGTCTTCCCGTGGGCCGCGGCGAGTTTTTTGGCTCCGGCATCGAGGGCCTTGGCGACGGTGGCGTCGTTGGACAGGTCGATCGCCTCGAGGGTGGTGAGTTCGTTGGGACGCGAGGTCACGATCTGGTCGCGGTTGGGTCTTCCGAGGCTGCGCATGAGGAAATCGCTTTTCACCAAGGCGGCGCGCACCATGAGGGGCGAGGTCACGGAGCAGGACGCGAGCAAGGTTCCCACCTGCGGATCAACCGCATTCGACCACGCATCCAGGGAGACGGGAACGACTTTCTCCCAGGTCAGTTCGGGGATCTTCCACTCGGCGGGTTTGTTGCCGGGAGGCATTTTGCTCGAAACGGTCCAGCTCTCGTCGGTGGCGATGACCTCCTCGGTGCCGTCGGTGTAGACGATGCGGAGCGCGGCGAAGGCACCGGCGAGGTTGGGCGTTTTCAAGCCGTTCTCCGCGACGAGGAGGAGACGGTTGACCGCATCGGGTTTGATCGTCACGGGAGCGGACTCGAGTTTCGACCAGTCGCCTCCCGCGAGGACCTGCTGGGCGTTGAGGTAGAGGGTGAAGCTGTTGTCGGCCGCGGCGACCACGCCCGCCGACTGCACCGCCTTGGCCGGTTTGAAATCCTTCCTCAGGAGGATCTTCTCGCCGCCCGGCGGAGGACCGGCCGCCGCCGAAGGGCCCCAGATCCAGGTCGATTTCCGGGCGAGGCGGGCAGCGGTTTCGGGATCGCTCTTGCCACGGATCACGGGCGCGTCGAAGACCCGCGGTGCCGTGCCGGTGAGGCTCCACATCAGGTCGACGAACTGCTCGGCGGTGAGGCGCTTGGCGCGGGGGCCGGCATAGACGTAGGACGCACCCTCGTCCTCGCCCTTCGTCACCTCGGCGCGGCTGCCGTAGGCCGCCGAGGTGGCGATGAGGCGCAGGGTGTGCTTGAGATCCTGACCATGCTCCGCGAAATCGCTCGCGAGCCAGTCGAGGAGGTCGGCGTGCCAGGGCTCGGTCTGCATCGCGTCGAGGGGATGGACGAGTCCGCGGCCCATCAGTTGGCCCCAGAGACGGTTCACGATCGTGCGGGTGACGCGGCCGTTCTCCGGATGGGTCATGAGGGCGGCGAGCTGCTTGAGTCGCTCGGCCTTCGCCGCCGCCGGATCGACCTGCCCGATCTCGGGGAAAAGCCACGATGCCTGCGCCGTCTCGCCGGTGGGCTTGTCGCAACGGTGGATCATGAGCGGCTTGTCCGAGTAGATCGCGGCCAGTCCGTAGGCCTCGCCGAGCTTCCACCGGTCGATGAAGCTGTCGTGGCACGAGGCGCACTTCATGTTGATGCCGAGGAAAGACTGCGAGAGGCTCTGGGCGAACTGAATCGGGAGGGTCTGGCCGGCGCTCACGTCGCCGCGCCATTCGATCCCCTTGATGAATCCTTCGCTGTCCGGAGTGGGCGGGGCGATCAGCTCGCGCACCATCGCGTCGAAGGGCCGGTTCTCCTTCAGAGCGTTGTAGAGCCAGCGGCTCACCTGGCTGCGGCCGCCGGTGATGAAACCGGTGCCGGCATAGTCGTTACGGAGGAGGTCGTTCCAGAAGGTGAGCCAGTGATCGGCGTAGTCGATGTCGCGGGCGAGGAGGGAGTCGACCAGTTTGGTGCGTTTGTCAGGAGACTTGTCGGCAAGGAAGGCGCGGGTCTCCTCCGGGGTCGGGAGCAGGCCGACGAGATCGAGATGGACGCGGCGGAGGAAGGTGGCGTCGTCCGCGGGGTCGGGACGGGGGAGTTTCCGCTCCGCGAGGTAGGCGTCGATGAAGCGGTCGACGGGATTGGCGCGGTTCTCGGTGATGGCGGGAACCTCGGGATGACGCGGTTTCAAGGGAGGCTCGTAGGTGGGTTCGCCGAAGGTGAAACCCGGCTCCCACTTCATGCCCTCGTCGACCCAGGCCTTGAGGATGGCGACGGCCTCGGCCGGGACGGGATCCTTTTTCTTTTTCGGAGGCGGCATCCGCAGATCGGGATCGGACTCGGCGATGAGCTCGAGAAAATAGGATTCCGCCGCCTTGCCCGGGACCGCCGCATCGTCCTCGAGAAAGAGCTCGCGCGTGTTGAGCGAGAAGCCGCCCTTCGCCTCCTTGCCGCCGTGGCATTCGGCACAATGCTGTTTCAACACCGGAACGACCTGGTGGACGAAATCGATCTCGGCCCGGGCCAGGAGGGGAACAGCACAGACCGTCAGACCGGTCAGGAAAAAGCGCTTCATTTCCGTATTATAACCCCGTCAGGTCTCCTCGGAAACGATTCCCATCCTCTCTGGATCACGTGAAGGTGCCTGCGGAAATCTTCAGCGGAAACTTGCGCCCTTCCTCTCGACCGGCCGCGGTCCGCAAGAACAGGGTCAACCAGCCCCGCCGCCCATCCCCTTGGCTCACGACCGCAACGGTTGAGCGGACCGCGTATATTCGTCGACGGGCCAGCCATTTTCGTCGGACGACAGATGGGACGGGCGGGGCTTCGGAAAATCTCACGCCGGAATCCCTTTTCGTAGTTTCGCCAGCGGATCAGCGGCTCCAGACGTGCTGCCCGGAGAAGCCCTCTCGCTGCCCCCCCTTCCTGCCTCGTCGAGTTGCCCGGCAGTCGTGGAACCCGTGCCGGTCCTTCCTTCCGCCCACCATCGGAGAGCGAAAGGATCGCGCCAGATTCCAGATGCCATGGTTTTCGAGGCGACCATGGGTCGATCTTCCAAAGCAAAAGAGTTGAGCCTCCCCTCACGGAGTTGCGTCGACTTTGAACGTGGCCGTGTCGGTCCGGTCTGCGTCGGTCGATGCCGTCACGGTCACGTATTTGGGTCCGAAGGACTGTGTTCCCCACACCAAGGTCCGGCGTCCGTTGATCGTGACCCGGTCCATGATGAGAGGGTTTGAACGGTTCGGCAGGATGCGGGCGGAGAGGGAGATCGGAGCATCATTCGTGTCGATCACCGGGGTCGCTGCCGTCCCCGCGATGACCCCCGCCGTCACGTTTTTGCCGACGAGCTTGTAGGAGATCCGGAACCGGCTGTCCGACCCGGGACCGGAAATCCGCATGGAATCCGCGAGGGTTCCGTCGTTGTCGATGCGGAAGTGGATATCCCTCGGCACCGCCCGACGGGAGACCCCGAGGGCGAACTGCGATGAGGATGCCGGACCGTGGATGTCGATTCCCGAGCTCGCGGTGGCATCGAGCCCCACGGAGATGTCGGGCTGCGGATCGGCAGGGAAGGAAATGTCAATGGTCGAGGAGAAGGTCTCCTCGGTCGTGCCAGGATTCGTGACGAGGAGCCGGTAATTCCCCCATGCCAGCGCCCGTGAAAAATTGATATTGCCTGATCCCGATTGGACCATCGCTCCAAAGGGGCCGAACAGGGTCCACTGCAACCCCGCGGTCGCACCGGATCCGGAGAAGATCGCGGCGGAGCTGTTCGCGACATTGAAGGTGAAGACCTGGCTCTCCCCGGGCCGGACGAGCCGGTTCGTCACCGAAGCCAGCCCAGAGGAGAAGGTCAGACTCGTGCCCGTCGTGAAGACACGTGTATTGGAGTAGGTGGTGCCGTAGAGCGTGGTCACGTAGGCCTTGAAAGCATAGGTGGTGGCCGCCGAGAGGCCGGAAACGGCGCTCGTGAAGGTGCCCTTCCCGCCGCTGCGGGTCACCTTGGTGACGCCCGTTCCGCCGATGAGTGGATCCGCATTGGTTCCGAGGACCGAGTATACCACGCCCCGATCCTGCGCCGTTCCGCTACCGAGGGACGAGACCGTGCCACCGAGGGTGGCCCCGGTCTCGGTCACCTCCGTCACCGTTGGCGTCGCATCGACGGAGGCGAGGTTGCCGACGATGATGTCGAAACCCTGCCTCGCCACCACCCCGGCACCGGGGTCGAGCGTCAGCGCGACCGCATGGACACCGAGCGGCAGGAACGTCCCAGGTGCGGGAGTCTGTGAGACCGTGGCGGGCGCTCCGCCCGACCAGGTCGCTTGCGACCGGTAATCGGGGATCTCCGCCTGGCTGCCGGGCACCGCACCGACGTAGAGCGGGGAAAAGACCCCGCCGAAATCGAGCGCCCCGGGGGCCAGTTCCCCGGCGAGGTGGGTCATGACCACCGACCCTGCCGAACTCGCGCGTTTGCGGTGGGAAAATTCGATTCCGGTGACCTGGCGGCCGCGCAGATCGACTTGGATCCACTTGCCCGCCTGAGTCAGCGAGGCCGGGGGCGCGCCATTTTCCACCGTGGTGTTGGAGTTGCTGAAGGTCGGGGTGTGGCTGTAGGTGAAAACCGACGAGTCGTTCCATGGCACCGTCACCTTGGTGCCGGCACCGTCCCAGTAGGAGAACCCGGAGAATTGCTCCCCGACCTCGGCGTCCTCGAAACGGAAGACGACGTTTTTCAGGTATTTGAATTCCGTGGTCGAACCCGGCTTGTGGAAGCGGAAGCGGACTTCGGCCAAGTTTCCACTGGACGCGCCGGTGAGCGACCAAGAAGGCTGCCCCGCGATGAGTTTCAAGCCCGTGGCCGAGAAGCCGGAGGCCTCCAGACTGACGTCGAAGAGGCCCTGCCCCATGCCCTCGAAGAGGAGCGGGTAGACAGCGTCCGCCGTGGCGAGGGTCGCATCCATCCGCGAATCATCCGCCAGGCTGCCGGCCTCGCCCCATTGAATGAATTTGACGACGTCGTCATCCAGCACGGGATAGCCCGGGTCGACCGGATCGTTAGCCGTGGCAGTGAGGTTCGACGCGAGGAAGACCGCCCCCTCGTCGTCGTCCCGGATCGTGCCTGTGCCGGAGTTCGAAGCGCCGGAGAGCGCCTCCGCCACGAGGGTGAACACTTCGCTTCCCTCGAAGGCATCGTCCTGCTCGGTGGCCGTGCCGACACGGACGAGCAGGGTGCCCCCGGCGGGCACCTCCACGGAGTCGGCCGGGTCATGGGCGACCCATGCGGTGGCAGCCGGGTTCAACGTCTCGAGGGTGAACGCGGCGACGGTGGCGTTGGCCGTGGCCGGATCCGAATCCTGTCCGAGCGAAAGCAGCAGCCGCTGCTCCGCCACCGCGGTGACCTCGAAGACCGCGTAGTCGGACACTTCGTTGATCACCACGTCGGTGACGGTTGGGGCCCGGTCGTCCTCCTGGACCTGGAGCGAGAGCAGAAGAGTCCCGGTGCTGAAGGCGGAGGAGCCGCCCTGGGTCGTGGCATTGGCCAACGTCCCCGCCGTGCCCGAGGTTTGGTCCCACGCCCGCAGGGTCAGCGATGCGGTTTCCCCGCCATCCGGTCCGGGGTAGTCCGCGGTGTAGCGAAGGCTGTAGGAATCCGGCAGGAGCAAGGCCGAGGCGTTGCCGACCACGCCGATGGCCGTCCAGCTCACGCCGTCGGCCGAATATTCCCAGAGGCCCGCACCCGCCGTCCCGACGACGGCCACGCCCGCGTCGGCCCCCGCATCCTGGTCGAGGTAGGTGACGTTGGGGTCGGTCAGCACATCGGCCAACGCGACCACCGTGGCGGGCTCGTAATCATACACGGCAGGCAAGGCGACCGGCCCGCCCGAAATCGCGGGGGCGTCGTTGAGGTCGTTGATCGTGATCGTGAAGGTCTCCTCGAAGAAAAGCGAACCATTCGCCTGATTGGTGGTGCGCACGCGGATGTCGTAGCTGGACTTCGTCTCGAAATCGGGCGAGGCGCTGATGCGCAGCGCGCTGCCGCTGACGTTGAAGCTTGCGTTGTCGGTGTCACCGGCCCCCGCGACGAGGGTGTAGGTGTGGGTGGCGGCTGCGTCCGGGTCGGTCGTGCTCAGGGTGCCGACGGTGGTGTTGGCGGCAACGTTTTCATTGATGCTTGTGGCGGACAGGTCGAGCGCCGTGGGTGCCTCGTCCACGTCGGTGATGGTGACGGTGAGGACCTTCTCGAAGGTGGCGCCGTCGCCGTCCTCGGCCTGGACGCGGAGGCTGTAGCTCGACTTCGTCTCGAAGTCGGCGCTCACGTCCAGTTGGAGCGAGTCACCAACGATGGTGAAGCTGGCGTTGTCGGTGTCGCCGGTGCCCGCGACCAGGGTGAAGGTGTGGGTGTCGCCCGCGTCGGGATCGGACGCGGCGAGGGTGCCGACAGTGTCCCCGGCCGTGTTGTTCTCCCCGATGCTGGACGGGGTCAGGGTCACGTTCGTCGGAGCCTCGTTGAGGTTGTCGACCGTGATGGTGAAGGTCTCCTCGAAGGAGAGGCTCCCCTGGTCGGTGGTGCGCACGCGGATGTCGTAGCTGGACTTCGTCTCGAAATCGGGCGAGGCGCTGATGCGCAGCGCACTGCCGCTGACGTTGAAGCTGGCGTTGTCGGTGTCACCCGCCCCCGCGACGAGGGTGTAGGTGTGGGTGTTGCCGGCGTCGGGATCGGTCGTGCTCAGGGTGCCGACGGTGGTGTTGGCGGCGACGTTTTCATTGATGCTTGTGGCGGACAGGTCGAGCGCCGTGGGTGCCTCGTTCGCGTCGGTGATGGTGACGGTGAGGGCCTTCTCGAAGGTCGCGCCACCGGCGTCCTCGGCCTGAACGCGGAGGCTGTAGCTGGACTTCGTCTCGAAGTCGGCGCTTTCGTCGAGCTTGAGCGAGTCACCAACGATGGTGAAGCTGGCGTTGTCGGTGTCGCCGGTGCCCGCGACCAGGGTGAAGGTGTGGGTGTCGCCCGCGTCGGGATCGGTCGCGGCGAGGGTGCCGACGGTGTCCCCGGCCGTGTTGTTCTCCCCGATGCTGGACGGGGTCAGGGTGATGTCGGTTGGCGGAGAGAGACGCGTCACCGTCACGGTGTAGGTCTTCTGCGTCGTTCCATCCTGAGCGGTGACACGCACATCCACGGTGTTGCCGCCCACGTTTAGCGAGAGCGCCCCGCTCGCGCTCCCGCTGGTGACCGCGGCATAACTGCCGCCGTTGACCCGTGCCTCGATCGTGGCGTTGGCCTGGTCCAGCGTCGGGGTCACGGTGATCGAGGTCGTGGCATTGCCGACACTCGCGGTGTAGCTGGTCGTGCCGCTGGCAAAATCCGGACTCAGGGTGCCGCTGCTCAGGGTCAGGGCGCTGAGATCGGCGTTGGTGCTCAGGGTGCTGAAGGTCGCCACGCTCGTGTAACTCGTCCCTTCGCTGTTGGTGGCGTAGGCATTGTAGCTGTAGTCGGTTCCCTCGGTCAACCCGGTGACGGCGGCAGTGAAGACGCCCGTCGTTCCGCCGGCGGTGACCTTCGTCACGCCGATGCCGTCGATGAGGGGATTCGCATTCGTCGCGGTGGAGGAGTAAACCACGCCGCGCTCGGTGATGGCGGATCCGCCGTCGCTTGTCACGTTCCCGCCGAGGGTGGCACCAGTGGTGGTGATCGAGGTGGATGTCGGTGTCGTCACCGTCGGCGGCGCCGCATGCCCGGTGGAGCCTGCCGCTGCCCAGAGGCCGCAGATCAGGAGGATCGACACTCTCAATTTCGGAAACGCCGCCAGGCCCATCGGCTTCCGCGGTTCCAAGGACGGGAGTTTGGACGACAGGAATCGGCTCAGGGCAAGGCGGACGGCTTGGGCGTTCATGCGAAAGGGAAGGATCATCGATTTGAAGTGCTCGGACAGGTTGCCGCGTGTGGCGGTTGGCGATGGAATCAGCAGGGATCCGGAACGAGACAGGGGGAAACGCCAACCATCCAAAAACAATTCAATCCTCCGGCGCGGATGGTGCCGTTCGCGCGAACGAACACGGAGCGGGGGAAACAAGGCCAATCATGCCGACCAGAAAGAGGACGCCCCCTCCGCCGGTTTGTTAAATGGAACAGCCTCGATTTCATGATTCACGGGGAGGGAGGGCTGGGACTGGCGGGGAGTCAACGAAGGAGGATGGGAACGGGGTCTTTGGCGGGAAAAGGGTCTGGGCAGCGTGACTTCCGACAACTCATGCTACGACCATTGTGCCTCTCCGCGTGACGGGGTGTCAAGGTTGGTTTTGGAAAATCTTCACCAGATCACGGCCCGGAGCAGAAGATTCCTTACCCCTCCCGTGGAAGGTGCGGGCGGTTTCCATAAGAGTTGAAAAGCAAGTGGAACTACAGTTCATGACCGAAAATTAAGTGACGTTAAGTGAAGAACATTAAGTGACGGACCTAAAATTTTTTGAAGATCTTGATTTCCCGCCAAAATCGCCGATTTTCCGGGATATCCGCGCCCCTCGGCGCTCTTTCCACTCATTCGCCTTTAACCACCCAAACCGCCATGCGAACCGCCCGCCTTCTTGGAACCGGCCGATCTTTTTACCACGTCATGTCCCGGGTGGTGGACCGGCGAAGGGTCTTTGACGCCAAGGACAAGGAGATCTTCCGCAAGATCCTCCGGAACCAGGAGGCCTTCTCCGGGGTGCGGATTGTGACCTATTGTCTGATGTCGAACCACTTCCACCTGCTCCTCGAGGTGCCGGACCGGGAGACGCTCGCCCCGCTCGACGAGGAGGGCTTGCTCGCGGTGCTGCCGCGGCTGTA
>JBILDO010000080.1:0-22297 GCA_044352585.1 Verrucomicrobiales bacterium | reverse complement strand
CCGGTCCACCACCCGGGACATGACGTGGTAAAAAGATCGGCCGGTTCCGAGGAGGCGGGCGGTTCGCATGGCGGGCAGGGGTGGCTGGATGGCTAACGGTGAAGGGCAGGAGAAGGACGATCGAAACCAGATTGCCTGAAAACTCGGGCAAACTCGCGCATTTTCAACACTTTTTGTCCGTCCCTTAAAAAGAATCGCATTAATAGCGGCAGCTCCTCCCAGATCACGCCGGGGTTGGTCCGGAGATGCTCGTTATGGAGAACCTGGTTCGGAGTGGCGAGCGCCTGGATGCCCTAGAGCATGGTACTGCACTGGTAGACCTCGTAGCAGAGCGTGACTTCAATCTGAAAACTCGCCATGGGGCATACTCGCGCAAGTGAGGCCGATGGAAAGGGCGCAGCCGGTGAGCTTCGAGATCCACCGGCTCGTGATCCGGCCGCGTGAAGTTCACGACCTCAGGGTGGAACACCTCGACCTTTCGATCACCCTGCGGGTCGACGTGGGGTGGACGCGGGACATTTTCGGAAACTCGATCGCCCGGGTTCACTTCCGAGAACGGGGCACGGAACTCCGTTTTGACATGGATGTGGTGGTGCGGCGCTTTTTCGACCCAGGCTCGCCGCCGCACAGCGCACACAGCGAGAACCCCTACCCACTCGTTTACGACTCGATCGAGCAGGGCATCGTCTCGGGATACCTGGCCCCTGTCTACTCCGAGGATGGACCCTACCTCCGCTCGTGGATCGCCACGCTTCCCGGACCGGGCCAGTTTCCGAACACCGAGGCCTTCGTGCTCCGGCTCGCCGGAATCATCCACGAACGGTTCCGCTACGAACGGCGCGGAACGAAGGGAGTGCAGAGCCCGGCAACGACGCTTTCGATCGGCAGCGGTTCCTGTCGCGACTTCGCCACCCTGATGATGGAAACGCTGCGGCACCTCGGCATCGCGGCCCGTTTCGCAAGCGGCTACCTCGACTGTCCCTCGGCTCGCGAGGCGAGGGGCTCGACCCATGCCTGGAGGTCGGGGAACGGACGGCAACAGAACCTAGATCCTTGCCTAACGAACCACCAATCCGATTTCGGCCGGGCCGATCTGGACACTGCCCCCCCGGTTCTTTCCCTGACATCAGCGAGCTCGGCAACCCATCCCGGGCGCGCGGTCCGGTGTCGATGCCCGGATTTTGAACCACCGCCCGCTCCGATACGAACAATTCGGTTGTCTTGAATATCGTGGCGGCGTAGTCTGCCGACCGAAAGGGTTTTCCCGCCATGGCCGAATTTGTTCACGCCGACGACTACTGCCTCGGGCAGTCCACGACGAGGAAGTTCTACGAGTTCTTCCTCAAGGGCTACATCCACAAGCACAACAATCTGATGGGGGTGGTCCAGGGGTTCTCGAGCCTCATCCTCTACGACGACTCGATCAACGAGGAGGTCCGGGAGAACGCCGAGCAGATGCAGACCGCGGCGAGATCTGCGACCGAACTCAACCGCGAGATCCTCGGTGCGACCGGCTGCGCCCGCTGCGAGCCCGCCCCGATGCGCCTCAGTGACGTCCTTCCCTACTGGTTGGGCAAATCGGCGGAATTCTGCGGCGAGAAAGGCGTCGCCTTCAACCACCAGGCGGCGAACGGACTTCCGCCGGTGATGGCCGACTCGAACCGCCTCGGCGAGGTCTATCTCCACCTCGTCCGCAACGCCGCCGAGAGCGCCGCGGCCTTTCCCGGCGGGACCGTGACCCTGGAACTCGCGGCGGCTCCCGGTGGGGTCTTGATCCTCCTCCACAATCCCAGCGCAACCTTTGATGCGGATGGCCTCCGCCGCTGCTTCCTCCCGTTCGAATCGTCGAAAGGCGCGGATCATTTCGGGATCGGACTCACCGCCGCCGCCGTCCTCTCCGGCGATATGGGGGTTCGTCTCGCACTCCGTTGGGAGAACGGGATCATGACCGCCAGGCTCGCCGTGCCGGTGGCGGCGTGATCCCTTTCAAAGTCCCTGTCGCTTCGTCTTCTCTCGCACCGTGAGCCGGGAGAGCCCGAGCCATTCCGCCGTGCGGGAGATGTTGCCCCCGCTCCGGCGGAGCGCTTCCGCGAGCAGCGTTCCCTCGAGCGCCTCGAGCGCGAGACGATGAACCCCGCCCTTCCCCGAGGCGGCCGCCTCGTCGAGGAGACGACCGCACCAATCGCGCAAGGAATCACCCGAAGCGGAAAATTCCACCCCGCCGTCTGTCTCCTTCAACAACTCCGCGACGAGGGGACGGTCGACCGGATAACCGCGGCTGCGCAGGAGCGCCTTGCGCACGAGGTTCTGGAGCTGCCGCACATTGCCCGGCAGACGCGCCGACTCGAGGCAGGAAAGCGCCCCTCTCGCCATCGTCACGGGAGGCAGTCCGAGCTCGCGGGAAAGGCGCTTCAGGAAAAAGTGGGCGAGGAGGGGGATGTCGCCGGTGCGGTCCCGCAGGGGTGGCAGCTTGATCGTCGCGACATTGAGCCGGTAAAAGAGATCCTCGCGGAAATGTCCTTCCGCGATCATGCGCTCGAGCGGACGGTGCGTCGCTGCGATGATGCGGACATCGACCGCGATCTCCTCGTTCCCGCCGACCCGCTGGAAGCGTTTCTCCTGGAGGACGCGGAGGAGCTTCGCCTGGAGCGCATGGTTGAGGTCGCCGATCTCGTCGAGGAAAAGGGTTGCATTGTTGGCTTGCTCGAACTTCCCGATCCGCGTCGCCGTCGCCCCGGTGAAGGCGCCGCGCTCGTGGCCGAAGAGTTCCGACTCGAGGAGGTTCTCGGGAATGGCCGCGCAGTTCACCGTGATGAAGGGACGGTGGGCGCGGTGGCCGTGCTGGTAGAGGGCCCGCGCGACGAGTTCCTTGCCCGTCCCCGTTTCCCCGCGGATCAGGACCGTGACCGGCGTGGGCGAAAGCCGTCCGAGCGCCTTGTAGACATCGAGCATGGCCCGGCTGTTCCCGACGAGGGTGTCGGACTCCTCGGCCAGTTCGTTGCGCGGATCGATCGCGACGGTTTCCGATCCCTTGCGCGAACACTCGATCGCCTCGCGCACCGCGCGCCGCACCTCGGCCGGATCGAGCGGCTTGGCGAGAAAGTCGAAGGCCCCCGTCTTCACCGCCTCGATCGCCGAGCGGCTCCCCGCGCCGCGCGCCACGCCGATGACGGGGAGGAGCGGGTGGGTGCGGAGCAGGCTCTTGAGCCATTCGAACCCGTTGAATCCCTCGCCCGGGAGATCGCACACGACCGCATCGAAGGACCGGTGCATCAGCTCCCCCGAGGCCGCCTCGGCGTCCGGCACCGCGACAAAACGGACGTCCGAATCAACGAAAGCGTCGCGCGCGGTCGAGGCCGTCGCCGCGTCGGAATCGACCACAAGGACGCTGGGAACGTGGGGCAAAGGCATGGAAACGAACCGGTCGGAAACTTCCCGGTTACTGGTAAGATTCTTACCACCTCCCACGCCAGATTCCCAGCAATTCCCCTTGAAAAGGCCCTCAAAGGCTCGTTTCGAGCGCTTTACGGAATTTGGCACGCTAGATGCTTAGAAGAAATTCCCAAGTCTCACTTAACCATCCGACGAGAAAAACCATGAAAAAAATCGAAGCCATCATCAAGCCTTTCAAACTTGAAGAAGTCAAGGAAGCCCTCACCGAAGCCGGCGTTCACGGCATGACGGTCAGCGAAGTGAAGGGATTCGGCCGCCAGAAAGGCCACACCGAAATTTACCGCGGATCGGAATACACCGTCGACTTCCTCCCCAAGGTGAAGCTCGAGATCGTCGTCGAGGACGGTGACACCGCCAAGATCGTCGACACCATCGTCAAGGCCGCCTCGACCAACAAGATCGGCGACGGCAAGGTCTTCGTTTCCTCGATCGAGGACGCCGTCCGCATCCGCACCGGCGAGCGCGGCGACGATGCCATCGCCGTTTCCGCCGAGTGAGTCCCGAATCCGCGGCCAAACGCATCAGACCCGGCACCGCGCGGAGCGGTTCCGGGTTTTTTGTGGTTCGGCGAGAACTTCAGAGGGGTCAATAACTCTTCGCGAAGATCACGCGACCCTCGGCCGGTTTGCCCGTGAGGACGCAGGTGCCCGGACCGCCACGCAGGGCGGGATCCTTCGGAATGCAGCGCACCGTGATGCGCATCTCCTGCTTCAGGGCCTCCTCGTCCTCCGAGGTGCCGGCCCAGTGCACGAGGGCGAACCCTCCGTGGATCTCGGGCTGTTCGGCATTCTTCGGAGTGAAGAACTTGCGGAACTCCTCCATCGTCGCGATCTCGACGAGATTTTCGTCGCGGAAGGCAACGGCGCGGGCGAGGAGCGAATCCTGGATGTCCTGCAGAATCGCGGTGATCCCGGAAACCGCTTCCGCCACGGGGAGGAACTGCTTGTCCTTCGGCGAACGGTCGCGACGGGCGAGGGCGACGGAGCCGCTCTCGAGGTCGCGGGGCCCGATCTCGATGCGGACGGGCACGCCCTTTTTGATCCACTCCCAGTTCTTGCCGCCGCCGCCGAGGTCGCGCTTGTCGACTTCGACGCGCACGGCGTCGCCGTGGAAGGTCCGGGTGGAAAGTTCCGCCGCGAGTTTGGCGCAGGCCTCGAGGATGGGGGCCTCGTGCTCCGGCTTCGGCATCACCGGCAGGATCACGACGTGGGTCGGCGCGACGCGCGGCGGCAGGATAAGCCCGTCGTCGTCCGAGTGCGCCATCAGGAGCGTGCCGATGAGGCGCGTGCTCACGCCCCAGCTCGTCGTCCAGGCGAACTCACGCTTGCTCTCGCGTCCCTCGAATTCGATGCCGGCGGCCTTCGAGAAATTCTGTCCGAGGAAGTGCGAGGTGCCCGCCTGGATCGCCTTGCGGTCCTGCACCATCGCCTCGACCGTGAAGGTGTTGAGGGCGCCGGGGAAACGCTCGGCCTCGGTCTTTTCCCCGGCGATCACCGGCACGGCGAGGTGCTCGGTGAGGAAACGCTCGTAGACCTCGTGCATCTTCTTCGTCTCCTCCATCGCCTCCTCCGCGGTCTCGTGGGCGGTGTGGCCTTCCTGCCAGAGGAATTCCGCGGTGCGGAGGAAGAGGCGCGGGCGCATCTCCCAGCGCATCACGTTCGCCCACTGGTTGATGAGGAGCGGCAGGTCGCGGTAGCTCTGCACCCAGCGCGCGAAGGCCGCGCCGATGATCGTCTCGGAGGTGGGACGGATCACGTAGGGTTCGGTCAGCTCGCCCGAGGGCACCATCTTGCCATCTTTCAGCTCGAGACGGTGATGGGTGACCACGGCGCACTCCGTCGCGAACCCTTCCACGTGGGTCGCCTCCTTCTCGAGATAACTCACCGGGATGAGCAGCGGGAAATAGGCATTCTTGTGGCCGGTGGCCTTGAACCAGACGTCTAGCTGGCGCTGGATCTGTTCCCAGAGGCCGTAGCCCCAGGGCTTGATCACCATGCAGCCGCGCACTTCCGAGTTTTCGGCGAGATCGGAGGCGCGCACGACCTGCTGGTACCATTCGGGGAAGTTTTCCTCGCGGGTCGGGGAAATCGCGTTCTGGAGGGCTTTGGCCATGGGACTGAAGAGGGTTGGATGGGAGCCCGGACCCTATCCGGTCCTCGGCGGAATTCCAGCGGGGATTTGGGCAGGGGCCGGAGCCGATTGCCAACCGGCCCCGGCCCGCGTAACCTGCCCCGTGGAAATCCGGCACCTCTTCATTTCCCCCGCGCACAACTACGTCGGCCACTTCGGTGGACCGGCGGGAACGCATCCCATTGTCGAAGTCCCCGAGATCGAGTGTGTCGCCGGCAGCGGGATCCGCGGCGACCGCTACTTCGACTTCAAGCCCGACTTCAAGGGGCAGATCACCTTTTTCGAGATCGAAACCCACCGGCGGCTCTGCGAAGAGTTCGCCGTCTTCGACAAGGGCCCCGACGTCTACCGGCGCAACGTCATCGTCGCGGGACAGGACCTCAACGAACTCATCGGTGAGGAATTCGAGGTCCAGGGCGTGCGTTTCCTCGGCATGGAGGAATCCAAACCCTGCCTCTGGATGAACGAAGCCTTCGCCCCCGGCGCGGAGGCGGCCCTGCGCGGCAAGGGCGGCCTGCGGGCGAAGATCTTGACGGGCGGGGTGTTGCGGGTGGAGGATTGACCGGAGAAAAAACGGGTACCCCGAAGATGCGGAATTCTTTTGCTTTTTGGCCGGCCCAAGGAGGGGCGACATTCCTGTCGCCCAGCCAACCAGGCCCGGCCTGACGGGCGACAGGAATGTCGCCCCTCCTTGAAACCGATCGTTGCGCGTTGGTGAGACGAACCCCTTACCATTCCATCCCGCATCCCTCATGACCCCGCTCACCATCTCCACGCCCGCCCTGCTCTTCCCCGCGGTGAGCCTGCTGTTCCTCGCCTACACGAACCGCTTTCTCCATCTCGCCGCGCTCGTGCGCCAGCTCCACCGCGATTGGACGGAGCGGCAGGACGACTGCCTCCGCGCCCAGATCGACAACATGCGCAAGCGCCTCGCCCTGATCCGCTGGATGCAGCTCCTCGGTGCCGTCAGCATCCTCCACTGCGTCGTCGCCATGGTCGCGGTGATGCTCGAGGCGGAACCCGCCGGATGGATCGCCTTCCTCGCGGCGCTGCTTTTCATGGGCGGCTCGCTCGTCTGCCTCATCCTCGAGATCGCCTGCTCGGGCGGAGCGTTGAAAATCCTCCTCGACCGGGTCGAGCGGAATTGAATCCGCCGGATTCAGCCGCGCCCCGCCGTCTTCAACTGGCCGCAGGCCGCGGCGATGTCGTCACCGCGGGTTTCGCGCACGGTCGCGGCGAGGCCGGCGGCGAGGAGGATCTCCTGGAAAGCCCGCACCCGTTCGCGCGGCGAGGGTTCGTAGGGCGCGCCGGGCCAGGGATTGAAGGGGATCAGGTTCACCTTCGCGGGCATTCCGACTAACAGAGCCACCAAATCCCGCGCGTCGCCGTCCGAGTCGTTGACTCCCTCGAGCAGGGTGTAGGCGAAGAGGATGCGGCGGTTGTTCGAGAGTCCCGGATAGGCGCGGCAGGCGCGCATCAGTTCGGCGAGGGGATACCGCCGGTTGAGCGGCATGATCCGTTCGCGCAGCTCGTCGCGGGCGGCGTGGAGGGAGATGCCGAGGTTCACCCCGAGCTCGCGGCCGCAGCGCTCGATCTCCGGCACCACGCCCGAGGTCGAGACGGTGATGCGGCGGCGCGAGATCGCGAGGCCGTCGCGGTCGGAGAGGACGCGCACCGCGTCGGCGACGGCATCGTAGTTGTAGAACGGCTCGCCCATCCCCATGAAGACGACATTGGTGAGCCGTCGCGGGGTTTCCGCGGACCGGTCGTGATCACCGATCCGGTCGCGGGCGAGGAGGACCTGCCCGACGATCTCCCCGGCGGTGAGATTCCGCGCGAGCGACTGCGTGCCGGTGTGGCAGAAGCGGCAGGTGAGGGTGCACCCGACCTGGCTCGAGACGCAGACCGTGCCGCGACGGCCGTCGGGAATGAAGACCGCCTCGACCCGCTGCCCGTCCGCGAGCGAGAGGAGCCACTTGATCGTGCCGTCGCCGGAGGTGTGCTCCCACACCACTTCGGGACGACCTGCGGCGGCCTCGCGGTGGAGTCGTTCCACGAGCGCGGCGGGCAGGCGCCCGTGTCCGCCAAGTTCGGAGAAATCCCGTCCGCCGCGCTGGAACAGCCAGGTCCAGATCCCGTCCGCCTGGGCCGAATGATCCGATTCCGCGAGCCACTCGCGGAGCTGCGCGCGGGAAAGGGCGGCGAGATCGGTCATGGGGATACAGGACCCCGGATTTCCCCCTGTTCAAGCCGGCATCGCGGGGTTAGGAAGGAATCCATCGCCGTCCTCCGACACCTCCTGCGGTTGCCGTCCTCCCTTTGCCTCGACGCCCCCTTCGTCGCGCTGGGATGGGCCCTGCTGCTCTCGCCCGTTCCCGCCGCCGGTCGGAACGGAGCCTTGGCCGCGCTCTTCCTCACGGTCTGGGTCGTCTACCTCGCGGACCGCCTCTTCGACTCCCTCCGGCATGGGAAGGCTGCCACGGTTCCGTCCCGTCACGAATGGGCGAGGAGCCACCGTGGTTGGCTCCTTGTGCTGCTTCTCACCGCGACCGTCGGGGCGGCATTGACGATTCCCTCGGTTCCTTCCCGCACGCTGCGTCCCGGATGGATTCTTGCCGCCGCCACCGGGATCTACTTCTTCGTCTTCCGCGGCTCGCGGATCCACCGGCGGCTCGCCGGCGTGTTCCCGGCGAAGGAGCTTGTCATCGGAACGGTCTTCGCGCTCGGAGTCCTCCTCGCGGCCCGCGGAGGGGCAGGCCTCATCTCCGCACCCGCCCTGCTCATGGCGATGGCCCTGCTCTTCACGGGCAATTGCCTCCTCATTGCCCGGACCGAGGCTGTCTCCGATCGGACGCGGGACGAGGCCGCATATTTCTCCGGCACGAGGTCCTGGCGCCACCTCCCCGAAGGCTTTCTCGCGGCATCGGCGGGTCTGGCGCTCGGGTTCGATCCGTCGCTCCGCGAAATCGGAACCCTCGCCGTGGCGATCTCCGCCGGCGCGACCCTCGCCGTTTCCCGGATCCACCGCGGCGAAGTCCCCCAGCCCCTCGCCGACGCCCTCCTCCTGGCCCCGTGGATGCTCCTCCCCTGGCGCGGGGAAACCTGAGAAAGGCGTGATTGACCGCGTCGTCCCATCCGTCTTCCGACCGGCACCCGCTCCCGCGCGACTCCCGCGCGCTTGACCCGACCGATCGACTGAGGAACACTCCAGCCCATGAACGCACCGCTTCTGCTCAACGGATTCGCCTTCGCCCTCCTTGTCGCACCTTCGGTCCTGCGATCCGATGAAGCGCGTGCCTCGGTCTATGTGATCGACCGATCCGGTGAATTCGCCGCCACGGGAGGATCCTGCCTCCCATTCAGCGCCCTCGAAAAGCCCGGGCCGAAGCGCGAGATCCTCTCGCTCGCCAAGGGACCCGCGGGATCGACGGTGTTCCTGATCGCCTTCGCCGGCGACACGCCCCATCTCGGCCTCCCTCCGGTGCTGGCGACCCAGACCGGCGACTCGAAGCCGGTGCGTTTTCCCGCCGAGGGCGCGAAGTGGCCCTTCGAGAGCGCGGGAGGCTCCGCCGATCTCTACATCGCCGTCTTTGACCAGGCCGATCCCGAACTCGCCAAGCTCACCGAATATTCGAGCTGGCTCGCCGATGCGCTGAAGTCGAAGGATGAGACCGAAATCCTCCTTCACTCCGAGGTCATCAAGAGGCGGCTAAACCATCTCTTGCGTCAGCAGGGCGGCAGCGAACTCAGCAGCAAGCTCGGTGGCCCCGTGACCGCTTCGCGCGAGCAGTCCTCCTCGAAGGCGGCGACGACCCGCAGCGGCGCGAAGCCCTCCACCGCCGCGGGGCGGCGCGGACTGGATCGTCTTGAGCAGGAGTGGCGCGAGGACAGCCGTCCCATCCGCTTCGGTCCCGCCAAGCCGGGAGTGCTCGTCCTTCCGATTTCCAACGCCGACCCGTGAGCCGCCGCGCCCCGCATCCCGTGCCCGACGGAACGGCTCGCTTCTTCGATCCGGTGGCGGCCCCGTGGTTTTTCCCCCTCCTTGTCCTCTCGGTCCTTGTCCTGGTGAGGATTCAGGTGCCCGGCTTCGCTGAGAAGCCCGAGCTCTTCTCCCTCGATCTCGCGCTCAAGGTCCGCGCCATGACCGGCCGGGCCGGGGCCCTCGATCCGGAGATCCGCTTCGTCGAACTCAGCATGGACGAGGAATGGGCGAAACGCCTCGCCACCGTCGGCGAATACGCCACCGTGGCTGGACTGCTCAAAACGCTCGCCTCGCTCGAGGCCAGCGTCATCGCCGTGGACATCATCCACAGCTATGGCCGGATCGAGGACCAGCAGGTCCTCGCCGCGGCCATCCGCGAGATACAGGAAACGACCGACGCGCGCATCGTCCTCGCAAGTTCGATTGAGGGCACCGACGACAAACACCTCCTCCGCCCGCTTCAGCGTGCGGGCGGCGAGGCGTTCGCCCAAGGCATCGTCAACGTCCCGGCGGACCGCCACTGGCGCGAATACCAGCTCGTCTACCGATTCAAGGGTGAGACCCTGCCCTCCTTCGCCCTCGCCGCCTTCGGCGCCTCGCGTCCCGCCGCGCTCGCCCCGAAAGCCGTCTCCGAAGGGGTCATGGAATGGAAGGGACTCGGCCCGGACGGAAAATCCGCGACCTTCCGCGGCGACGAGTCCCGGCTCTTCCTGAACCTGCCCCATTCCTACTTCGACGACCGCTATGACGATCGCCACGATCCGAAGATCCTCGGACGGAAGTGGTCGGTCGAGGAGGTCGAACGGGCCGCGGCAAACACGGGCGAAGCCTCCCCGCTCGCGGGTTCGATCGTCTTTCTCGGTTTCGACGAGGAAACCGACGGGAAACCCACGACGCACGGAGCCATGGAACCGGGCATGTTTCTCCACGCCACCGCCCTTCACGACCTCAAGCACGGCACCGCGATCCGTCCCGCCCCGCCCGCCCTCGATCTGTCGATCCTGTTCGCCACCGCCCTTCTTGCGGCCTGCGCCTTTTCACTCGCCCGCCGGAAACGCTGGCTCATTCTCGTGTCTCTCGTGAGCATCACGGCGATCCTCGCGGCCGGCTGGGCCTCGATCTGGTATTTTCATCTGCTCCCCGCCTCGATCTCGGCCGCCGCCCTCTGGGGTTTCGCCGTCTTCCTCGAGGTGGGACGCCGCTGGACCCTCGAGGCCCGCGAGCGCACCCGGCGCGACGCGATGCTCGGCTTCTATTTCTCCCCCGCGGTGCTCAAGCAGGTGATGCAGGATCTGGACATGATCCGTCCGCGCGGAGGCGAGGTCGCGGTGCTCCTCAGCGACCTGCGCGGCTTCACGACGCTTTGTGAAAGCGGCGAGGTCGAGCGCGTCTTCGAGCTGCTCAACCGGCTCTTCGCGATCGAGACCGATGCCGCCCTTCGCGAAGACGGGAGTCTCGCCCGTTTCGCCGGCGACCAGTTCCTCGCCTACTGGGGGGCTCCCGAACCCTGCGACGATGCCGCCGATCGAGCCCTCCGCGCCGCCGTGGAGATCCAGGACGCCCTGCGATCCCGACGGGAGGCGCCGGCCGCCGACGAGCTCGACTCCCGGCTTCACATCGGGATCGGACTCCACTGCGGCCCCGCCCTCGTCGGTCATGTCGGCTCGCGTTCCTACCGCGACTACAATATCGTCGGCGACACCGTCAACACCACCTCCCGGATCGAGAGCCTGACAAAGCACTACGCGGCCGCGGTGCTCGCGAGCGGGGAATTCGTCGCCGCGCTGCGCACGAAGCCGGTCACCCTCCTCCTCGACCGCGTCCAGTTGAAGGGGCGTTCCCGCGGGACCGGACTGCACGCCGTCTTTTCCGCGGCCGACGATCCGGGAGCCGCGGCGCGCGAGTCGTGGTCGCGGGCCTTTGCCCTCTACGAAGGCAGCGACTTCGCGGAGGCCGCCGCCGCTTTCAAGACCCTGACAAACCACCCGCACGCCACCCTCGCGACCTCGGCGAAACTCCTCGGGTCGCGCTGCGCCGCTTTCGCAAAGAAACCGCCCGCGGACTGGGACGGTGTCTTCGAACTGACCTCGAAGTGAGCCGGAAGGCGAGTGGAGAGGGTGGGGGCCGCGATCGGACCCGGTCACTCCGCGGCCCGCGCGATCGTCTCGCAGCCCTTGATGTCGAGCTTGCCCGAGGCCAGGATCGGGATCTCGGGGACATCGACGATTTTCTTCGGGATCCAGAGGGCGGGGATGCCCTCCTCGGTCAGCTTCACGCGGAGAGCCTGCAGGTCGATGTCGGGATTCGAACTGAGGATCACGAGTGCCTCGCCCTTCGCCTCGTCGGGCACGCCCACGATGGCGATGAGCCGGGCGTCGTCGCCGTGCCCGAGCGCCTTGTTGACGAGGTCCTCGACCGTCTCGTGCGGCACCATCTCGCCGCCGATCTTCGAGAAGCGCGAGAGCCGCCCCTCGATGTGGAGGAACCCGTCCTCGTCGACGCGGCCGAGGTCGCCGGTCTTGAACCATCCGTTCTTCATCACCGACGCGGTCTTCTCGGGCTGGTCGAGATAGCCTTCGAAGACGTTCGCACCTTTCAGCCAGATCATGCCGCTGTGGTGGAGCGGGAGCGGCTCGTTCGTGTCCGGGTCGGTGATACGCACGGCGATGCCAGGAATGAAGAGGCCGACGGAGCCGAGGCGTCGGTTCGGAATGACGGGGCCGCGCGATCCCTCGGGCTTCACGGGATCGGGCAGGTTCACATTCGTCGCAGGCGAGGTCTCGGTGAGGCCGTAGCCCTCAAGGACAGGCTTTCCGAAACGCTCCTCGAAGGCCTCCGCGACCTTCTTCGGCAGTTTCTCGGCACCGGTCACGACATACTTCAGCGAGGCGAGCTGCTCCCTCGTCGCCTTGCGCAGGTAACCGCGCAGGAAGGTCGGGGTGGTGATGAGCAGGTTCACGGAATGCTCCTGCACCAGCTCGGAGAGTTTCGCGACCTCGAGGGGACTCGGATAGGTAACGAGGTTGACCCCCTCGATCATGGGATACCAAAGGGTCACGGTGGACCCAAAGCTGTGGAAGAGCGGGAGGCACCCGAGGATTTTGTCGACCGAATGCAGGGCGATGCGCGCGCCGAACTGGTTCACGTTGGCGAGGAGGTTGCGGTGCGAGAGGACGACGCCCTTCGGATCGCCCGAACTGCCGCTTGTGAACAGCAGCACGGCCTCCTCGTGTCCGCCCTTTTTCGGGACCTTCAGGATCGAGGCGAGGAGCGCGGGGGAGAGGATCTTGGAAAGCACAAGCCAGAGACCGATGCGCGCCTTCAGGGGCGGCAGGACACGGTCGAGGAGGATGAGCTGCTTGTTCGGCGGCCAAGCGAAGGAGCTCATCTTGCGCACGAAGGGATCGGCGGTGATGAACTTGTCGAGCCCGGCTTGGGCGATGCAGGAGGCGATCGCCTTTTCGCCGGCGGTGAAATTCAGGTTCACGGGAATCTTGCCCGCGAGGAGGGTGGCGAGATTGGCGAGGATTCCACCCTTGCCCGGAGGAAGGATGATTCCGATCCGCCTCTGCCGGGTCTCCTCGCGGATCACCTTCGCGAGGACGATGGCCGCGGCGAGGAGCTTGTCGAATCGGAGGTGCCCGCCGTCATTGCCGTCGATGACTTCGGCGCTGCGGCCGTGTTTCTTCAACCCCTTGAGAATCTCCCAGGCGAGGTGGCTTTTCAGGACGGGACGCGCCGAGAAGGCGGTCTCCGCGGCGATGAGGAGGTTCTCGGAATAATTTGCGAAATTGGCGGCCTCGCGCTGAAGGGGCTGCCCGAAGGAGAGGACGATGCGCTCGACCTCACGGCGCCGCTCCGTGCCGAGGGGGGTCTCCTCGGGATGATCGACAAAGAGCGGGAGGATCGGAGCTCCGGCACTGGTGAGGAACTTCAGCACTTCCGAAGGCACCGTCATCATTTGCCCGGAGCGGGTGTGCGCCAGGCCGGGGATGAAGAGGATGACGCTGCCTTCCGAGATGGCTTCATGGACTTCCTTCTTGAAGGCGGCGAGGGAGCTTTCGTCGGGGGAGAACGCGAGCCCCTGGGTGTCATCCTTTTCCAAGTGGGCCTGGAGCAAGGGATCGTAGTCGAGGCGACGGTCGATGAGGTAGAGGATCCGGCGCCCGGAAAGGAGCTTCCCGACATGGAGGAGATCCTGAAAGGCAAGGCGGTTCGGGATCACGAGAACCCCGCCGGAGGGGATGTTGGCTTCGCCGTGCAGTTCGAGCGGGTTGCGCTGGCTCATGGTCGGACAATGTCGCGTCTTTTCGGCGGAATTCGAAGCCCTTTTGACGGGAAAAACGACCGAGCCGGACCGGAGTTCACTTCCGTCCCTTCTTCCGCTTTTTGCGGAGCGAGGCCTTCGACGGAGTGTGGCGCTGCTTTTCCCCGCGTTTGGGAATGCGCCAGCCGCGCGGCATGCCTCCTGTCGGCGGAGGAAGATCGACGGCCGGAGCGTCGGAGGCCGCGTCGTCCGGCGGGAGATCCTCCCCGCTCCTCCGTTTCCAGATCCGACGACCGCCGGGCGACTTTTCTTCGTAGAGGTCCGGGGGGATGGGATAGGCGAGATCGAGTTCCTCGGCCAGCTTCGATCTCAATGGCGGTGGCTTGAGCGCCGCGGAAAAGCCCGCAGCCGCAACTGCCGCTTTCCACGATCGGAAACACTCGATCGCCTTGCGGTAGAGGCCGACCCCGGTGGGATCGTGCCGGATCCCGCGGAGATAGAGCGGCCGGTTCTCCTCGTGGCGCCGGCGGATGGCCTCGATCACGGCCGCGCGGCGCGCTTTCTTTTCGGAACGTAGCGCGCGGGGGGACTTTGTGGAGCGTTTCCGGGGCCTCACCGGACGCGACCGGACGGGTTTCACGGGAACCGGCCGCGGGGCTCTGTCGACCCCGAGCCCGGCGGCCCGGGCGGCCGCTTTCCAACCCCGAAAAACCTTCACGGCCCGTTGGTAAAGGTCGAGCGTTCCGGGAGCGGACTTCATCACCACGGGTGCCGGGACCACCTTGCCCGGAAAGTTCGCCCGGATTTCCGAAATGATCTCCTGCCGGACCGTCTCGCGGGAATCGGCGAAGTCCACCGGGAGGCCCGCGGCGGCGAGCGCCTTTTCCCACTGCTTGAACAGGGTGCAGCCCCGGCGGAAAAGCGGCCCGGCCACGGGATCGCCGATGAGGACCCGGCGGTCGAGGGACCCGCCTCCTTCATAATGACGGCGGATCGCCGCGAGCCATTCCTCGCGACGGCGGCGGGCGCGGGGTTTGGCATGATGCTCCGGCTGCAAACCGGCCGCCCCCAGCAGGTCGGTCCAACGAGCGAAATGATGCCGGGCCGAGCGGAGGACCTCCGGATCGGCGTCGCCCCCCTCACGAAGCGAGGGAACGGTGAAAAGCTTTCCGGTCGAAGCCCGTTTCCGGAGGGCCGCGATCACCTCCTCGCGGGAATGCTTCACCTCGTTCCGGGGCGGCGGCGGTTTGGCGACCCCGAGCTGCTCACGCAGAGCCGGGTAACCGCCCATTTTCTCGATCGCGTGGTGCAGGTCGCGGCGTTCCGGATCCGCGCGAATCCCGGTCGCGGTGATCCGGACGCCTTCCCGCGAAAGTCGTCGCAGCGTTTCGAGAACCTCCTCGGGAGAATACTCCCGCCGCGGCGGATAAGGCCGGTCCGGCAGTGGCAATCCCGCGGCTTCGAGCGCCGCCTCGTAACTTTCGAAATGGCGGCGGACCCCGGTGAAGAGCGAGTGGTGCTTCTCCGCGAGCCGGGAGATCTTGGGCGTCTCGCCGAGTTCCCGGTGGACGCGGCGCAGGCCCTCGAGCAGTTCCCCGCGGGTCATGCCCGGAGGACGCACCGTGATCGCCTCCGGGTAGGGAATGCCGAGCCCGGTGACGAACGATTCCCAGGTGATGCCCTGCCGGTGGATGTGCTGCCAGAGATTGTGATCGTGCTCGCAGACCCAGGTGGTGCGCAGGCGGTGGCCGAGGAGATGGTAGCGCCAGGCCCGGTCCATCATGTATTCGTTGGAATAGAGCGGCTCCCAGTGCGGAAGGAGGTGATTCCCGCCGTCCTTCTTCATCCGGGCGCGGCGGGCCTCGCTCGCAATCTCGGCTCCGGGAAACCGCGCGCGGTAGTCCGCGCTGGAGACGCCGTGGCGTCGGTCGAGATGGACGTGGAGTTGCTGTCCCTCGTATCCGCAGATTCGGCACGTCACCGTCTCCTCGAGTTCCACCTTCAGGTCCCCGTAATCGAGCCCCGCGTCGCGGATCGCCTGCCACCAGCCCCAGAAAGGGCGCACCTCGTAGACGCGCCGCAAGAGGTCGGGGTTGCGCCGTTTCACCGCATGGAGATTAAGGGCCCGGCCGGCGTGGTGCTCGAAGCGGATCCAATCGAGGATCTCCTGTCTCTCGGGTTCGTTCATGGGCGGGGAGGGAAACGTGAACGGAGCGACTTCGATTGCAAGACGGTTTTTACCCCGGTGCCGCGCTCCCGGACGACCTGTCCCGATTCGCGGTCCTTGCCATCCGCCCCGGATTCTGCGCATGAATAAGGTCAAACCGTTTCCGCAACGAATCCATGCTCCTCGCTGAACTGACCTGGCCCGACGTGGCCGCCCTCGACAAGAACACGCCGGTGGTCTTCCCCCTCGCCGCCCTCGAGCAGCACGGCCGCCACCTGCCGCTCTACACCGACTCGATGCTGATGGGTGAGATCGCGCGCCGCGCCGAACTCGAACTGCGCGACGAGGTCCTCTTCGCCCCGCTCCAGTGGCTCGGGAATTCGCACCACCACCTCGACTTCCCCGGAACGATGTCGGCGGAGCCGCGGGTCTACCTCGACCTCCTCGGCGGCATGATGGAGAACTTCCTCGCCCACGGCTTCCGCCGCCTCTTTTTCCTGAACGGCCACGGCGGCAACGACGTGCCGGGGAAACAGGCCGTCTTCGAGCTGCGGCAGCGCCACCGCGGGCGCGGGGACCTGCTCCTGCTCTTCGCCACCTACTGGAATCTCGCACCCGGGGCCGCCGCCTCGCATCCGGGTCTGACGCAGCGGGTCATGGGCCACGCCTGCGAATGGGAAACCTCGATGATCCTGCGGCTCGCCCCGCAGCTCGTTAAGGACCACGCGGCCGCGGATGAGGTGCCCTTCGGCAACCCCTTCGAACCGGCCTCGCGCGGCTGGACCATGAACGACCGCAGCGTTCCGGGTCACGTCGGGGATCCTCGCAGTGCGAACGCGGAGAAGGGCGAGGCCCTTTTCCAAACCTTCACCACCGCGACCGTCGCGATGCTGCGCCGCGTCCTCGCCTGGGACGGATCGGGCTGGGAGGGCTGAAGGATGCAAAGCGCTCCGGCACGTTCTCCTTCGTGGAAATGGTGGGTCGCGGGACTCCTCCTCCTCGCGACCACGATCAACTACATGGACCGCGTCACCCTGGCGAACGCCTCGGTGCGCGTGACGAGGGAATTTTCCCTGACCGAACAACAATACGGCAACCTCGAGCTCGCCTTCGGCTGGGCCTTCGCCGCCGGATCGCTCGTCTTCGGGTTCCTCGCCGACCGCTTCCGCGTCTACTGGCTCTATCCCTGCGTCCTCGCGGGCTGGTCGCTCATGGGCATGGTCTCGGGCTGGACCACCGGGGCCTCGCAGCTCCTCGTCTGCCGCGCCCTCCTCGGCTTCTTCGAGGCGGGGCACTGGCCCTGCGCGCTGAAGACGACCTTCGCCCTCCTCACCGAGAAGGACCGCACCCTCGGCAACAGCGTCCTCCAGAGCGGTGCCTCGGTTGGGGCCATCCTCACGCCGCAGGTGATGAAGCTGCTTCTCACCGAGGAACTCGGATCATGGCGCTCGGCCTTCATCGTCGTCGGCGCCTTCGGCTTCCTCTGGATCGCGGTCTGGTTCCTCATGATCCGCCCGCGCGAACTCGACACGCCCGGGGACGATGCGAAGACCCCCGCGCCCGCCCCGCTCGGCGGCATCCTCCTGAGCGGCCGTTTCTGGGCGCTCGCGCTCCTCATCGCGGGAACACAGACGGTCTGGCACATCTACCGCGTCTGGCTCATGAAGTTCCTCCAAACCGGCCGCGGCTACAGCGAGACGGCGGCGCTTGATTTCCAGTCGGCCTATTACCTCGCCACCGACATTGGCTGCATCCTCGCAGGCTTCGTCTCGGTCTGGCTCATCCGCAAGCGCGGGATCGGAGCCCACGCCGCGCGCCGCCGGGTCTACGCCGGAGCCTGCCTCCTCACCTCGTGCAGCGTCCTCCTCCCCTCGCTGGAGAAGGGCTGGGCCCTCCTCGCGGTCCTCCTCGTGATCGGCGCGGGAGCACTCGCGCTCTTCCCCTGCTACTACAGCTTCGTACAGGAGCTGTCGGCCCATCACCTCGGCCGCCTCACCGGATTGCTCAGCATGTGGGTCTGGGCAGTGACCTCGCCCCTGCACAATCTCTTCGGCTGGATCGCCGACACGACGAAATCCTACGACGCCGGACTCGTCATCGCCGGTCTCGCCCCGTGGCTCGGCGTCCTCGCGATGCGCTGGCTGTGGGGGAGGGTCCCCGGGAAACGCCGCACGGCAAGCCCTTGAATCCCCTCCATTTCCCCCTTGCCGGATCGGAACGGGGCGCGTTTGCTCACGACACCATGGCCTTCCACCTCGTCGATCACCCCGTCATCCGTGAACGCCTTGCCCGCATCCGCTCGGTCGATTCGGGCACCGCGGAATTCCGCGAAGCCCTCCACGACGTCTCGCGTCTGCTCTGCTACGAGGTCACGCGCGACCTCGAGACCGTGACAATCCCGGTGACCACGCCGCTCTGCGAGACCGAGGGACACCGCCTCGCCCGGCCCGTCGTCCTCGTTCCCATCCTGCGCGCCGGGATCGGGCTGCTCCATGGCTTCACCGACATTCTCGGCGAGGCCTCGGTCGGCACGATCGGGCTTTACCGCGACGAAAAAACCCTCGCGCCGCATCGCTATCACTTCCGAATGCCTCCCGGTCTGTCCGGGGCCGAGGTCATCCTCATCGATCCCATGCTCGCGACCGGGGGCAGCGCCGCCGACGCGATCGATGAACTGAAGCAAGAGGGCGCCACCCGGATCCGCTTCGCCTGCCTCATCGCCGCTCCCGAAGGGGTCGCGGCCTTCACCGCGCGGCATCCCGACGTCCCGGTCTATGCCGCGGCGCTCGACCGGTGCCTCGACGAACGCGCCTACATCGTTCCTGGTCTCGGGGATGCGGGAGATCGATACTTCGGCACTTGAGATTCGAGCCGGAGGGAAACCCCGAAGCGCAACTCGATCCCTTCTTTTTCGGAACCTTCCTCACCCTTGAACTCCTTCACGGAAGGAAAGCGTTTCCTGCATGTGGATTGCCAACGATTCATCGAAGACTCGATGCCCCCATCGCCCCGATGCGCTGTTTTGAAGGACAGACCATCTCGCCGCCCCTTCGAAGGCTCCACGGCTTGGTGTCGGCCCCCTTCCGGGACGGGAAAATTGTCAATGTCGCGGCGAATTTCGCTTGATCATCGTTGAGAACCGAGCTTCCTCTTTCATCGGACGTTTCGTAGCCCTGCCCTGCAAGGGGCTAACCGCTGATGAGGTCCTTACTCGCCTTTACCTTAATCCTTTTCGCAGGTGCCGCTCCCATGCGGGCAGTCGGTCTTTACGACGCGAGGGCATCAGGCACGATCAGCGTCATCGCCGAATCGACTTCCGGTTATGCCGAGACCAAGCTGGTCGTCACGACGCTGGTATCCTCTTCGGTGGAGGTGGATTTCTCCACCGCCTGCCTGGTCCAGACGAACGGCAGCCAGCGGATCGGCCTTTCCTATGAGAAAACTACGGGCAGTTACCTTCTGGTTCTCTCGGGCAATTCGACTTACACGCTTTACTTCAGTTCCCGTTGCCTGGACCGTTCCCGCAGCGCTCCCCTAACCGGCTCTACGTTCGCCAACATCATCGACATTTCCCGCTGGACTTCCATCGTGAATGCCCTGCGAGAAAAGTATGATCAATCAGGCGTCTGGAGTGTGACTGAAAGCACGTCCGGTTGGACCGCCACCTACCCATCTGGCGATAATGGCGGCAGCGACTACATGGACTTGTCCGGAAGAGCGTCGTGGTGGACTTCGAGGAACAGAATGAACATCAAAGTGGCCAGGGTTTCCAACCTGAGCAATTCGATCACCAGCGGCTCGTTGCGACTCCGGGTGTGGGCCACCCGTTCGCGGTATTCAGGGCGGAGAATCCCCGGACACATCCTTGGAACCCGGAACCTCAACCCGCTCCAACCCGGGTACTATTACTCAAACATCTCGGGCTATGTGAGATATACCCGCCCGCGCCCGGGTCGCTACTACACCACAATTACCCTGGAGGAATACAACTCTGGCTTTTGGGTAGTGAAAGATTATATCAACTTCAGGGGCAGAACCAAGTTCTGAGCCGGGCGCTGCAGGAGTGTCGTGGTCAAGAACAAAGAACAGACCTTGCGACCGATTGCGGCTTACATCGACCTCAATCAATTCGCTCCCCAGGGCATTTGGGGTCATGCGCGGTCGCGGTAGGACCGCCGGTTACCCGGCGGCCCCCGCTCGGATCCCTGCGGGCGGCACTACCGCACAAGGCTCCTGCCTCAGGTTGTGACGTGCAGGCGATGTTCAGGGTAGGGATGAGTGACTCGCATCGGCGGCATCCAGCGGCGGGCGATCCGGAGATAGAACCTCGTCCAGTCGCAGTTACTTTTGTGACTGCGGCGTTTCGTAACTATTCAGCCCGAAAAAACGTTCGAGCGCGAGAAAAAGCGCTTGTACTATGAAAATTATAGGCTTGGGTATTCATCGTGCTTCCGCAACGCCCGACACGCGAACAACTCATCGATCTTGCCAAGAGCGATCCCGAGGCCATCGCCGACCTTGTCCTGATGCTTTGGGACCGGGTCGAAGCTCTCGAGGCGAGGGTGCGTGAACTCGAGCGCAACAGCCGCAACAGCAGTCGTCCACCTTCGTCGGATCGCGGCAGCTTCAACCCGCCTCCCAAACCCAAGAGCCTGCGGGACAAATCCGGTCGGAAGCCTGGCGGACAAGATGGGCACGTCGGAGAGACTCTCAACCCGTCCGATACTCCGGACCGCATCGTCGAACATCGTCTCGGCGCCGGGAGAAGTTGTCCGAACTGCGGGGCGCTTTTTGGCGAAAGTCCCGGGCCACTTCATGCGGAGGATTGCGAGCGTCGGCAAGTGTTCGAACTACCCGCCATTCGTGTCGAGGTCGTCGAGCATCGCGCTGAGCGCCGCGTCTGCCCGAACTGTGAAACGATGGTCACCGCCGGCTTTCCTGGTGGTGTGAACTCTCCGGTCCAATACGGCGAAAGCGTCCAGGCCGCGGCGATCTATTTCAACGTGCGCCAGATGATCCCCTACGCGCGTTGCGCCGAACTCTTCACCGAGCTTTTTTCCTGTCCGATCAGCCAGGGAACCTTGGCCAACTTCGTCAAACGCGCCGGAGCCAAGGCGACCGTCGCGATGGAACCGGTGCGCGAGCAACTGCTCAAAACCGACATCGCCCACGCGGACGAATGGAGCGGAGCGACATAGCCTGCCCGCAGGGCAGCCCGAAGGGACGAGCGGCGGCGAGCGCAAACGGGCTGCCGCGTTGGAGGCAAACTGCACTGGCTGCACGTCTTCTCGACCACGAAGCTGACTTCCTACCACATCGACACAAAACGCGGAGGCCAAGGCATGAACCGGATCGGCTTGCTCGGGCGCTTCAAGGGCCGGCTCGTCCACGACTTCCTCTCCGGATACTACCTTTTCGAATGCCTCCATCAACTCTGCGCGGCCCATCTCTTGCGCGAACTGATCTACCTTGAGGAGCAGATGGATCAACCCTGGGCCGGGGAGATGATCGCCCTGCTGCTGGAGGCCAAGGATCTCGCCGAACGGGAACGCTCCCGGTCCAAGGGAATCCGGCGGGTCATCGGCGAGCGCACCCGCCAGCGCATCAACGTGCGTTATGCCGAGATCGTCCTCGAGGGATTGGCCCTCAATCCCGAACCGCCCGCCCCACCTCCGGGAACCCGGGGTCGGATCAAACGGAGCAAGGCGCTCAACCTGCTTATCCGCCTGGAGGAACGCCACGAGGAGATCATGGGCTTCTTCGAACACCCGGGCGTGCCCTTCGACAACAACCAAGCCGAGCGGGATCTGCGCATGATGAAGGTCCGGGAGAAGATCAGCGGGACCTTCCGCAGCGAGGATCATGCCACGGCCTTCTGCGACCTGCGCGCTGTGCTCTCATCGGCTACCAAGCAGAGCCGTGACCTCATCGACACCATCGTCGAACTGTTGCGGACTCCCCATCGCCTCGGCAACGCGCTTGAGCGCGGGTAACTACGGCTGAATAGTTACAACGGATCGGAGAACGTCACCATCTTTGCCAGCATCGCAGAGACGGCGAAGCTGCGCGGCTGCGAGACTTTGGAAATCTTCGAGGCGCTGCTCACCGGGCCACCCGAGACGGCCCACGAGATCCTCTTTCCAACGGCGGCAAGGGCCGGGTGATATCGGCTATTAATCCGGCCATTAAATACTAATATTTAATCATGCTGCGTAAGCGACGTTGGGATGTTTGAAAAGATTCCGGATGAGTCCGCGTTTTCGTTGGGTCGATTTCATGACCTTTGTCAGTTGTGCAC
>JBILDO010000079.1:0-22497 GCA_044352585.1 Verrucomicrobiales bacterium | reverse complement strand
AATGCCCGAGTTGGACGGCATGGGAGTGCTCCTCGAAATCCGCAACGATCCCGAATTGCGGGGCCTGCCGGTGATCGTGATCTCCGGTGCGGAACAGGTCGACGCGGCGGTCCGCTGCATCGAGGCCGGCGCGGAGGATTACCTGCCCAAACCCTTCAACCCCACCCTGCTGCGCGCCCGCGTCACGACCTCCCTCGAGAAAAAGCGCCTCCGCGACCTCGACCGCATCCGCCTCGCCGAATTGCAGGCCGAAAAGGACCGCCTCGAGAAGATGCAGCGGCGGCTCGACGGAGAGCTGGCCGAGGCCGCCAACTACGTGCGCTCCATCCTCCCCGAACCCACCGACGCGCCGCTGCGGATCGATTGGAAATACCAGCCTTCGACCGAGCTGGGAGGGGACGCGTTCGGATATCACTGGATCGATCCCGAGCATTTCGCGGTCTATCTGCTCGATGTTTGCGGCCACGGCGTGGGGGCTTCGCTGCTTTCTGTCACGGCCATCAACGTCATCCGCGGTGGCGCGCTGCCGGGAACCGACTTCCGGGATCCGGGCGCGGTGCTCTCCGGACTGAACAACGCTTTCCTCATGGAAAGGCAGAACAACATGTATTTCACGATCTGGTATGGGGTCTATCACACCACGAGCCGGACGCTGAAGTATTCCAGCGGCGGCCACCCGGCCTCCCTGCTCATGACGCCCTCCGGCGTCACGGAAGCCGGGAGCGCGCAACTGCGGACGCCCGGCCTCATTATCGGCGCGATGGAGGACACCATCTACGAGACCCGTTCCTCTCCGGTGGCCCCGGGCGATACCCTGCTGGTCCTGTGCGACGGGTGTTACGAGATCAGTGACGCGCAGGGGAACTTCATGGAATTCGACACCTTCGAGCGGTTCATGCGTCGGCAGGTCGCCGAGCCCGATGCGCTGGACCGTCTCCACATTTGGGTGCGCGAACGCCATGGCGAAGGCCCGCTCGATGACGATTTCTCAATCGTTCGCATCCGCTTTTGAGCAACGGAACTTCAACCTCGAACACCAACCTTATGGCCGGTTATCTGATCACAGCGGATGCCCCCGTGGATGACGCGGTCCTCAACGGGATCGCCCACATCCCCACGGAGCATCTCCCGAAACTGGTTGATCCGGGCTTTTTGCAAAAGCTCGGGGACGGGGATTGTTTGCGCATCGCCACCTGGTTGGCGCAAAAATCCTTCGACGAGGGAGGTTGCCCGATAGGAGCGGTCATTATCGATTCCGGGACCCGCCGGATTCTCGGCAAGGGACACAACCTTCTGGGTCAGGAGAATGATTCCACCACCCACGGGGAAACCGCCGCGCTCCGTGACGCCGGAAGGGTGGCTCGGCTGCGAGGCGAGGGGCCGGTCGATTTCCGGAAAACAATCCTGTTCACCTCGCTGACTCCCTGTGCGGTCTGCTGTGCCCAGATCTGCCATCGTTGTCATTTTGAGGCCGTGGTGATCGGCGATATCACCAGCGCTCCCAGCACGGAAGCGGCGCTCAGGGCCGGTGGGATCGGGAACGTGAAGGTGTTGGAGGACGCCAAATCCGTCGCGCTCTATCGGAAGTATCTCCAGACGCGACCGGAACAGCATTTTCTCGATTGGGGCGGACACCGGAAACTGGATGAGGCGATCGCGGAGGGACGCATGGACGGGATGGCCCGGACCACGGCACCGCAGTCACACGTGCCGTAGAAACAGAATTCGACGGGTTGACCCTGCGGGGCGATGAAGGATAGAAAGGAATCAAGGACCGTGCCGCCCGCCCGGGCGGAGCAAATGGACGATGTCGGGGCATACCGCCCCTCTCCGCGGAACCGATGAGCACAAGCTGCGAATTCGAGGTCGTCAATCAACTGGATGCGCTCGCCGGCGCGATGAACGAATTGTCGCGCTGGCTGGAGGAGCGGCAGGCACCTCCGTCGGCCGCCTACCTGGCGACGCTGGCGTTGGAGGAACTGGTCACCAACTGCATCAAGTATGGTTACGGTGACGAGGACGAACACGTCATCCGGGTCCGGATTGAGTTGACGCCGGGCGGCATGACCGTGCTGGTGGAGGACGATGGCCGCCCTTTCAACCCACTCGTGCAGGCCGAACCGGACACGAACCTGCCGATCGAAGAGCGCCCGATCGGCGGAATCGGCCTTCACCTGCTGCGAAAATTGTCGGACCGGATGGAATATGCATGGAAAGACGGTCGGAACCGGGTGACACTGCACAAGAAGACCACGGCCTAGCGTCCGATTTTCACCATGGAATTGTCCCTCGCCGAAATTGGAGAAGATGTCAGGTTGCTGAAACTGGCGGGGAATCTCGATCTCACCGGGACGCTCGCGGTCGAGGTCAAGGTCTTGGCCTGTTGCGGCGGCGAACGCCCGCTCGTCCTCATCGACCTCTCCGAGACGCGCTTCGTCTCCTCGCTCGGCGTCCACCTCCTCCTCCAAGCCCTCAAGACCGTCGCCGGTCGCGGCGGCCGCCTCCTCTTTCTCAACCCGTCCGCCCCGGTCGCCAGCGTGCTCGAAATCTCCGGGCTGTCCGCCCACGCTTTCCGCGGTTCCGAAGCCGACGCCGCCGACGCCCTTCGAAATTCGGCGGGGGGAGAAGTTCTCGCGTGAGGAGATCCCTGCGGCCCCCTGAAAAACTCCTTCCTATCGCATGATAAAATCGAAACGGTCCTTATCCGAATCGGGGCGTTGAGGTCCGGGAACCATCCATTTCGTCAGGAACGCCCGCTCCTCTCGCCGGAAAAGCCAATCCGAAATTCACACGCCCATGTTTGAAATCCTGAAGAGACTTTCGTTGGGAACATGTCTGCTGGCGCTGGCGGCGGGGGTGTTGCTCTACACCGACAAGGGATCGCGCCGTTCCGCGGGAACCGCGGGTGCCGCCAAGTCCGAAATCAGGGTCGCGCTCGTGCAGCACGCCTCGCTGCTCGTCCTCGATCAGGGCGTCGACGGGATGCTCGAGGCGCTGGCGGCCCGCGGATTCGAGGACGGAAAAAATCTCAGGATCCGCCGCTACAATTCCGAGGGTGACATCGGAACCGCCAACACCATCGCGCGCGAGGTGACCACGGGCAACTTTGACCTTATCCTGACGGCCAGCACCGTTTCACTGCAGACGGTCGCGAATGCCAACCGCAACGGCGCGCGTACCAACCACGTCTTCGGCATCGTCACGGACCCCTACGCGGCGGGTGTGGAGATCGATCCCGCGAACCACCTGAAGCATCCGCCCTACATGGCGGGCGCGGGCTCCCTGCAACCGGTGGAGCAGTCGTTCCGAACCGCCAAGCGGATGCGTCCAGAGCTGAAATCGGTCGGCCTCGTCTGGAATGCGGCCGAGGTCAATTCGATGGTCCAGACCCAGTTGGCCCGCAAAATCTGTGCCGAGCTGGGCATCGAGTTGATCGAGGGCAACGCCGAGAACAGCACCGCGGTCGTCGAGTCGGTGAACTCCGTCATCTCCCGGGGGGCCGAGTGCCTGTGGATCAGCGGGGATGTCGCGGTCTCCACGGCCACTGAACAGGTCATCGAAGCCTGCCGGCGGGCCCGTATTCCGGTCTTCACGGTGATGCCGCCGTCGGTCAAGAGCGGCGCGTTGTTCGACCTGGGTGCCAACTTCTACGAGATCGGCAGGCACGTCGGCGACATTGCCGCCGATGTGCTGGACGGGAAAAATCCCGCCGAGATGCCGATCGACAACTATGTGCCGGTGATTTTCCTTTACAACGAAACTGCACTGAATGGACTCGGGGACCGTTGGGAAATCCCCGACGACCTGAAGGAAAAAGCCGACGGGTTCATCACCACCACGGAGACGAAACTGCCGGCATTGGAGAAAAAGGCGGCGCCACCTACGGGACCCCAGCCCGGCCGCGTTTACAAGATCGGCCTGGCCTACTTCGCGCCGGAGTCCGCGGGGGACCAGTGCCGCCAGGGAATCGTCGACGGCCTCAAGGAACTCGGTTTCATCGAAGGGAAAAATCTGGAGATCCGCCGGGCACACGCGCAGGCGGAGATCGCCAACATTCCGGGAATGCTGCAGAACTTCGATTCCTCCGACGTGGACCTGGTCCTGCCGATGAGCACGCCGGTGATCAGTGCGGCGATCGGCTTCGTCAAACACAAGCCGGTCGTGTTCACCTACTGCAGCGATCCCATCGCCGCCGGCGCGGGCGCATCGTTCACCGATCACCTGCCCAACGTGACCGGTATCGGTTCGTTCCCGCCGGTGCGGGCGATCCTCGACGCGATCCGTCAGACCATGCCCGGGATCAAATCCGTCGGCGTGATCTACAATAACTCCGAGGCCAACTCGGTGAAGGTCGTCAGCGTGGCGCGTGAGCTGTTTGCGAAAGCCGGGGTCACGCTGGAGGAGGTCACGGTGTCGACGTCCGCCGATGTGATGCCGGCGGCCCAGGCTCTGGCCGCGCGCCAGATCGAGGCGTTCTGCATCCTTGATGACAACACCGTGGCCCAGGCCATGGACGCGGTGATCCGCGTGGCGCGCGACAGCAAGCTGCCATTGTTCGCGGGCGACGGCACCACCGCCGGGCGCGGCCCGCTCGCCTGCGTGGGTCTCGGGTATTACCAACCCGGTTACGCCGTCGCGAAACCTGTCGCCCGGGTCTTGCTGGGCGAAAGCCCGGCCTCCATCCCGATCGAGAACGTCGTCGAGAAACAGGTATTTCTGGACGAAGCCCTCGCACGGCAGTTCGGCCTGACCTTCCCGCCGGAGCTCAAGGCCGAAGCCGCACGTCAGTCGGCACCCCGAGGGACGGATGCCGCCGCGGCCCCGGCCAATGCCGCCGCCGCTCCATTGGGACGGATCGTGAAGCTCAACCTCGTCGAGTATCTTGACACTCCCAACGTCGAGATCAACCGCGAGGGCATCCGGGACGGGCTGGCCAAGGCGGGTCTGGTGGAGGGCCGCGACTACGAACTGATTCTACGCAACGCCCAGGGCGACATGGCGGCACTCAACACGATCATGGACGCCACCGCCTCCGACGGGTCGGAATTGCTCATCACTTCGACCACGCCGGCCCTCCAGGCCGCGTTGCAGCGGGCCGGGAAACGCCCCGTGGTCTTCTCACTCGTCGCCAATCCGATGGCGGCCGGGGCCGGGCGCTCCGAGGAGGACCACCTGCCCAACATTACCGGTGCCTATGTGAATGCGCCGCATGCCGAGGGTCTCGCGGCGTTGCGGCGTTGCCTGCCCAACCTCAAGCGGGTGGGCACGCTGTTCGTGCCGGCCGAGGTGAATTCGGTCTACTACAAGGACGAACTTGTGAAAGCCGCCGGGGCTCTGGGCATCGAGGTGGAACTTGTGGGCGTGAGCAACAGCGGCGAAATCGCCGACGCCGCCCTCGCGCTTTGCAGCCGCAACATCGATGCCGTCTGCCAGATCTCCGACAACCTCACCGGGGCCAGCTTCGCGAGCATCGTCCAGGCGGCAAGCCGCGCCCGCCTGCCCCTGATGGGTTTCGCCTCCGGCCAGGCCGCGTCCGGCGCATTTATGACGATCTCCCGGGACTTCTACGACGGAGGCGTGGAGTCGGCGGCCATGGCCGCGCGCATCCTGCGAGGGGAGTCGCCGGCGGTCATCCCCTTCCAGATGGTCACCAAAATCAAATACGACTTCAATCACGCCAGCGCCAGCAGCATCGGCATCACGATTCCAAAGGACCTCTTGCAGCTCGGGGAATCCGTCCACTAACAACCGCGCCATGGAAATCACCTCACTCAACGACGAAGGCCGACACGAACTGCAGCTGCAGGGACGCCTCGATGCGAACTGGGCCGACCGGGTCGGTCAAGCGATTGAAATGGCCATCCGGTCGGGCTATCACCAGGTGGACCTGGAGTTTGCCAGCGTCGATTACGTCAGCTCCGCCGGCATCCGGGTGCTGCTGAAGTATCACAAGCAGCTCAGGACCGTCGGCGGCGCACTCCGGGTGCTCCGGCCCACCCCCGGCGTCCTAGAAGTGCTCCAGCTGTCAGGCATCGCCGGCATGCTGGTCGGCCCGTCGGAACCGGGCAGGGCCCCGGCGGCGTCCGCCGCCGCCGCCGCACCCGCAACGATCCCGCCGCGCCAGTGGGAGCACGACGGATTGGAGTTCGAACTGCACACGCTGGCACCGGAGGCGGAACTCTCCGGCCTCCTTCACGGCCAACCGGACGCGTTCGCCGAAGGCACCCTATCGGTCTCCCGCGGTCACCCTCTGCGCTGCGAGCCGGACCTCGTTTCGGTTGGTTTGGGTGCGTTCGGCCGTACGTCGGAAGAGGGCTCGGGCCGTTACGGAGAGACGCTGGTCGTCGCAGGCGCGGCCGTATCCATGCCCACCGATGGCAGCAGCGTGCCGGATTACCATGTCACCGAGGGAAAGCACGTTCCCGAGGTTCAGCTGCTCTACGGGATTTCCGCCCGCGGTGCCTTCTCGCACTTGCTCCGGTTCGAGGCCTCCCGCAGCCCCCGTGGCGTCGTCGGTCTTTCCACCCTCGTCGGGTCGGTCCTCGAGAGCGTTCCCGTTCCGTCCGCCGCCTTTGTCATCGTCGCCGAGGCGGCGGGCCTCGTGGGCGGCACCCTGCTGCGCTCACCCGACCGCTCTTCCGGGCAAAACCCCCTCGAGTTTCCCGAAGTGAGGGACTGGATGAGCTTCACCACGGAGCGAGCCAATGATCGACAGGTCGTCCTGATCGTCGGATTCGCCGAAAAATCCCCCCGGCCCGAGAGCCTTCCCTTTCTGCGTCGAATCGGGCCCGGAACTCCGGCACTCGGTCACTTTCACGCCGCCGTGTTCCCCTACCGCCCGCTGCCGAAGGGCCGGCTCGACCTCGCGGAGACGGTGGCGCCTTTGTTGAACACCGCTGCGGCCGAGACGGTGATGCACCTGCTCGCCGACGAGCGCGAGTTCGAAGGGGTGGGCGAAACGGATTTCATGCGCGGGGCCTGCTGGTTTGGTCCGCTACGGCCGTTTGCGAATGCACCTCAAACCTGACTTTTTCCCATGACACTTCTTATCGGAGCCGCCACCATCGGACTGATCCTCGCCCTTCTGGCACTGGGAGTCTATCTCAGCTTCCGCATCTTCAATTTCCCCGACATCACCGCCGACGGCTCCGTCACCCTCGGGGCGGCGGTCGCGTCCATCCTTCTCGTCCATGAATGGTCGCCCGTCGCGGCCACGCTGGCCGGCTTTCTTGCCGGGGTGATCGCGGGAACGCTCACCGGCGTGTTGCATACCAAGTTCAAGATCAACGGCCTTCTGAGCGGCATTCTCGTGATGACCGCCCTCTATTCCGTGAACCTCCACGTGATGGGAAAGAGCAACATCCCCTTGCTGAACGAAACCACTCTCGCGGACCAGGCTGAATCCCTCGTGTCGGCGTTTCTCGGAGGAGACAAGTCCGAATTCCTGCTGGCGGGATGGACCGTGGGGGTCCGCGACGCCGCGATGCTCGGCGGAGTTTTCCTCGTTGTGGTCGCTGTCGGCCTCGTCCTCTACCTGTTCTTCCGGACCAATCTGGGGACATCGATGCGCGCGACCGGGGACAATCCCCAGATGATCTGCGCGCTCGGAGTCAGCGTGGATTTCATCATCATCCTCGGGCTCGCGCTCTCCAACGGACTTATCGCCCTCTCCGGCGCCCTTCTGGCGCAATATCAGGGGTTTGCCGACGTGCAGATGGGCATCGGCATGGTCGTGTGGGGCTTGGCCAGCGTCATCATCGGCGAAGCGCTGGTTGGAACGAAAAAAATCGGCTTGCTCATCACGGGCGCGGTCATGGGGTCGGTCCTCTTCCGTCTCCTCGTGGCCATCGCGCTCCGCTGGGGTCTCAATCCCAACGACCTCAAGCTGATCACCGCACTGTTTGTCTTCGCCGCCCTCGTCACGCCCGCCCTGCTGCGGAAACTCCGTCCCGCGGCCAAACCCTCCGCCACCTGACGCCATGCTCGAACTCCAGAACCTCATCAAGACGTTCAACCCGGGCACTCCCAACGAAGTCCGGGCCCTGCGCGGGGTGACGCTCACGCTGGAACGCGGCTCGTTCCTGATCATCATCGGCACCAACGGCAGCGGAAAATCGACCCTGCTCAACGCCGTGGCTGGAACCTTCCTCGTCGATTCCGGGCGAATCACGCTGGCGAACCAGAACATCACCCGGCACACGGAACACCGCCGGGCGCGCCTCATCGGACGCGTCTTCCAGAACCCGTTCAGTGGCACCGCTCCCTCCATGACCATCGCCGAGAATCTCGCCCTCGCCGCCCGGCGCGGCCAGCCCCGCGGGCTCGGGTGGGCGTTGAATCCGAAGCTCCGCCAACAGATCCGCGACCGGATCCGATCCCTCAACATGGGCTTGGAGGACCGCATCGACAACGCCATCGGCAGCCTGTCCGGCGGACAGCGTCAGGCGCTCACGCTGCTCATGGCCTCATGGCTCAAGCCCGGCCTCTTGTTGCTCGACGAGCACACCGCGGCGCTCGATCCGAAGAGCGCGGACCAGGTCATCCGACTGACCCACGAGATTATCCAGCGCGACCATCTCACCACCCTTATGGTGACGCATTCGATGCAGCAGGCGGTCCATCTTGGCGATCGCATCATCATGATGCACCGCGGACAGGTTCTGCACGACCTGCACGGGGCCGAGCGGGCGCGCGTGCGACCTGATGATTTGTTGAACCGCTTCGAGGCGGTGCGCCGCCGGGAGCAGTTGGATGCGGGGGTCGCGGAGATGCTGCAGGGCAACTACGTCTGAGAAACACCCGCTTCGGTTGCTTGTGGCCGATCTTGACAGGGTTTTCCAGCGGTCAGGAACCGGTTCTGCGATCGTTGTCAGGTCCAACCATACCGTTGGCCTACCTTTGCGGAGGAGGATTCCAAACTTGAATTTGTCGCTGTGCCTCGTAGGATCAACTACCTCCTGATTGATCTAGAGGGGTGTCCCAGCGCTTGGTCGGTCCGCTCCCGATGTCCTTCCCCTTCCTTCATTAACGATGAAAATTCTTTGGTTTCTCCTCGTCGTTCTCGCCGTCTCTGCCACTTCTGCCGCGCCGTTGAAAATCGGGGCCGTCTTTTGTGATGCGGGTTCGCAGCGTGCGCTCGATGAGCCTTCGTGGCAGGGCGCCCAGGCTGCCGTTGCCCTGCAAAACCAAGCCGGTGGCATCCGTGGCCGAAAGGTCGAACTGATCCGCATTCCCGCAGACAGTTCGACCGCCGCGGTATCCGCCGGGGTGCGGTCGGCGCTGACGGCCCACCCTGATATGGCTGCGTTCATCGGGCTTTCGGATACGGATCTCGCCCTCGCTGCAGGCCGCGAAGCCCGTCAAGCGGGGAAGGTGTTTGTCACCTCCGGCGCCACTTCGCCCCTTCTGCCGGATGAGGTGGGTGAAGGCTTCTTCCTCGTCTGCTTTGGCGACGATGTGCAGGCGGCGGCTGCCGCTGATTGGTTACGAGCCCAGGGGGCGAAAAAGGTCGGCATTCTTTTTGACGACAGCAAGACCTACACCCGTTTGTTGAGCCGCTATTTTGCCAAGGCTTTCACCGCGTCCGGTGGTGTGGTCAACGAGCAGATCGCTTTTCTCGGGGGAGAGGAAGTCGGCCTCCCCGCCGACCTGAAATCCTGCGATGCGATCTTCCTTTCGGCGGAGTCGGCGACCGATGCGCAAACGGTGATCGCCAAGTTGCGTGCAGCGGGATTCGCTGGGCCGGTGGTCGGGGGTGACGGGTATGACAATCCTGCCGCTTGGAGCGGGAACCAATTGGCCAAGAACGTCTTCTACACCACGCACGCGTTTCCCGCGCAGGGACAGGGCGCGGCCGGCGAAGCTCTCCTCGCTGCGTTCCATGCGAATTATCGTGGCGGGGAGGTCGATGCGTTCAGCGGTCTCGGGTTCGATGCCGCGCGCGTGGTGATGGACGGATTGGCCCGCGGTGGAGATCTGGCCGAGGAGATTCAGAGGAGGACCAAGGTGGAGGGGTTGACCGGCGCAATTCACTACGATGAAGGTCGGCGCGTCCCGACCAAGCCAGTGGCGATCATCGACGCAGAGAGTCCGTTCGAGGTTTTGAGTCAGGAGACGGTGGTGCCCTGAACCCTGGGCCTTGCCAGCGTGGGCTGAGGATTTGCTGGGCCGCTACCCGCGCCGATGCCGCGCGAAATATGATCTGTGCGGTGCCCGTGATGGATGCCCTGGCGGCGGTCCGGCGCATTGGCGGGATTTACAGATGCAGGGAAAAACTCCACGATGCCATCATGAATCGTCGTTTTGTCTCCCTCGTCCTCTTTTTCTCCCTTGCGCTGCCTGCCATCGCCGAAGAGGTCCGTCAGTCTCCGCCAAAGGACCTCGACGGTTATTTTCCCTTTGATCTGCCCGATTCCCTCGGCACGTGGTCGGCCCGCAAGGAGCAGGTGAGACGGCAGATCCTCGTCTCGCAGGGGCTCTGGCCGATGCCGGAGAAGACTCCGCTGAACGCGGTCATCCACGGGAAGATCGGGCGCGACGGCTACACGATCGAGAAGGTCTACTTCGAAAGCGTCCCCGGGTTCTACGTGACCGGGAATCTTTACCGGCCCACGAATCCCAGGGGCAAGGTGCCCGCGGTGCTCTTCGCCCACGGGCATTGGAAGGACGCGCGGCTTTCGATGGGGGATCCGGCGGCGGTGCGCCGCGAGATCTCGATCGGCGCGGAACGGTTCGAGAGCGGTGGCAAGAGCATCTTCCAGTCGCTCTGCGTCCAGCTCGCGCGGATGGGATGCGTGGTGTGGCAGTGGGACATGCTGAGCGATTCCGATTCGATCCAGTTGTCGCCGGAAGTCGTGCACCGCTTCGCGAAGCAGCGGCCGGAGATGAACACGACGGAGAACTGGGGGCTCTACAGTCCCCAGGCCGAGTCGCACCTGCAGAGCATCATGGGGCTGCAGACCCTGAACGCGGTGAGGGGCCTCGACTTCGTCCTCACCCTGCCCGAGGTCGATCCGGACCGTCTCGCCATCACCGGCGCGAGCGGGGGAGGCACGCAGACGATGCTCCTTTCGGCGATCGACGACCGCATCGACCTCTCCTTTCCGTGCGTCATGGTGAGCACGGCGATGCAGGGCGGGTGCACCTGCGAGAACGCGTCGCTCCTCCGCATCGGGACGGGCAACATCGAATTCGCCGGTCTCTTCGCCCCGAAGCCGCAGGGAATGAACACGGCCGACGACTGGACCCGCGAACTCTCGACCAAGGGTTTCCCCGACCTTCAGAAGCTCTATGACCTGCACGGGAAAAAGGACCACGTCTTCCTGCTGCGAGGCGAGCACTTCAAGCACAACTACAACGCGGTGACCCGCAGCGCCTTCTACACCTTCCTGAACCAGCACTTCAAGCTCGGCCTGGAAGCTCCGGTGATCGAGCGTGACTTCGAACCGCTCACACGCGAACAGCTCACGGTGTGGGACGCGGAGCATCCGGCTCCGAAACTGACCGGCGAGGAATTCGAACGCACCCTGCTGAAATGGCTCACCGCCGATGCCGACAAACAGCTCAAGGAAGCCGCCGCCACTCCGGAGGGAGTCGCGAAGGTGCTCCGTCCCGCGGTCGAGGCGGTGATCGGGCGCCGCTACGTGGATGCAGGGACGGTGGAATGGGAGCTCGGCGACAAGCAGGACCGCGGGGCCTTCCTCGAGATGACCGGCACGCTGCGGAACACGACCCACGGCGAGGAGGTGAAGGTGACCTGGCATTATCCGAAGGATTGGAAGGGCCGCGTCGCGATCTGGCTCGATGACCGCGGACAGGCCGGACTCGGAAACGACGAGGTGAAGCGCCTCGTCGGCAACGGCATCGCCGTGGTCGGGGCCGATCTCCTCTTCCAGGGCGGAGAGCCGGTGAAGGAGACCCGGGTGGTGAAGAATCCGCGCGAGTTCGCGGGCTACACCCACGGCTACAACCATTCGCTCTTCGCCTCGCGCGTCCATGACGTGCTGACGCTCGTCACCTTCCTCCGCAACACGAGGGTGGGCTCGCACCCGAATCCCGAGAGCATCGTCCTCGCGGGGTCCGGACAAAGCGGCGTCATCGCCCTCGCCGCCCGCGCCCTCGCGGGCTCGGCGGTGGACCGGGCCGCGGTCGACACGGGCGGCTTCCGCTTCGGCAAGGTGCTCAATTACCGCGATCCGATGTTCCAGCCCGGCGGTTCGAAGTATCTCGACGTGCCGGGATTGGTCGTGCTCAACGGCGACCTGCCCCTGCGCCTCGCCGGCGAAGGAAAGGAACCCGGCGGCGAGCTCGCGGGCTGGTTGATGGAGTGAGGGGGATCAACCCGCCAGCTCCCGCACCTTCGCGAGGATCGCGGTGGCCTCGGCCTCGCTTCCGGGTGCGGCGCCGCGGGCCATCTCGGGACGACCGCCGCCCTTGCCTCCGGCCACGGCGAGGGCCTCGCGGACGAGGTCCCCGGCCTTCGCTTTGGTGGCACTGTCAGGATGAACGATGACGCCGAGGTGCACGGTGCCCTCGTCGATCACCGCCATCGCGACGATCCCGGAGAACTGGCGCGCCTTCACCGTGTTCATCGCCTCCTGGAGCAATTCGGGCGAGTCGCCCGGAAGGAGACCGGCCCAGAATCCTCCGGACTGGCCGGCCAGCGTTTCGTCGTACCACTGCGAGGCGATCCCCGCGGCGGCTCCGGCCGAGGCCTTCTTCACCGCCTTCTCGGCCTGGATCGCGGCGGCGCGGACGGCGTCGCGATGGGCTTCGAACTGCTTCACGTGGGCATTCGCTCCGGCGAGATCGCCAGCGGCGAGGTCCTTCGCGATGAGGGCGGAAAGGGTGTCGGTGTCGTCGGTCTCGACGTGGGACTTGCCGAGCTCCTTCAGTTTCGCGTTCGCGGCGGAAAGTTTGTGCACGGCATCGGCGAACTCCGTGGCGAGGCGTGCGGCTTCCTCGGCGATGACGGCCTTGGCGGCGTCTCCGCAGACGGCTTCGACGCGACGGATCCCGGCGGCGACGGCGCCCTCGCTCTTGATCTTGAAGAAGCCGATCGCTCCGGTCGACTTCACGTGGGTACCGCCGCAGAGCTCCATCGAATAGCCGTCGAAGGCACCCGCTTTTCCGCCGACCTGGACGACGCGGACCTTGTCGCCGTATTTGTCACCGAAGAACTGCATGATCCCGGCCCGCCCCTTCACCTCGGACTGCGGCACCTCGGAAATGGAAACGGGATCGTCCGCGCGGATGCAACGGTTCACCTCGGCTTCGATCTTGCCGAGCTGTTCGGGAGTGACGGCGGCGGAGTTGAAGTCGAAGCGCAGGCGGTCGGGCGCGACGAGCGAACCCTGCTGGGTGGCGTCGGGACTGACGACCTCGTGGAGGGCCCAGTGGAAGAGGTGGGTCGCGGTGTGGTGCGCCTCGATGGCGCGGCGGCGCGAGGTTTCGACCCGGAGGGTGACGGTGCTTGTGGCTTTGTCAGGAAGTTTTCCGATCTGCAGCACGGTCGCCTCGCCCACGCCGAGGGCGGAGAGGACGGGGATGGGTTCCCCGTTCGCGACGAGGGTGCCAGTGTCGCCGAGCTGGCCGCCCTTCTCGATGTAGAAGGGGCTGCGGTCGACGATGGCGAAGGTGCCAGCGCCGTTTTCAATCCAGTCGGTCACGTGGGCCTCGGTCTCGTCCTGATCGTAGCCGACGAAGGTCGTCTTCACATCGGTCTCGATCGTGACGGCCTCGACCACGGCGGTCTTCTGGCCTTCGGCCCCGGTGCTCTTGTGGGCTTCGACGAGGCGCGCGACTTCCTCCGGGTCGGTCGCGAGCTGGCGCTCGTCGAGGAGGAGTTTGGTGAGGTCGGTGGGGAAGCCGAAGGTCTCCCAGAGTTTCACGACGGTGGCGGCGGGGAAGAGGCTGCCGGAGGCCACCTTCGCGGCGGCTTCGTCGAACAGCTTCAAACCGCGGTCGAGGGTGCGGTTGAATTGCTCTTCCTCGGCCTTGAGAACGGCGGCGATTTTTTCCTGTCGCGCCGCAAGCTCGGGGAAGACCCCGCCGAATTCGGTGACGAGGACGGGAACGAGCTGGTGGAGGAAGGGATTCTCCGCATCGAATCCGAGGACCCGGCCGAAACGCACGGCGCGGCGGAGGATGTTGCGGATGACGTAGTTCCGCCCGCCGTTGCCGGGCTCGATCCCGTCGGCGATGGCGAAGCTGACGGTGCGGATGTGGTCGCCGATGACGCGGAAGGCGACGTCGATCTGCTCCTGCTCCGTGAGGCTGTGGCGCTGGCCGCCCTCGGGCACGGTCGAGGTGTAGGTCTTGCCGGTGAGCTCGGAGAGCTTCGCGAAGATCGGGGTGAAGACGTCGGTGTCGTAGTTCGAGGCGAGCCGCGAGAAATCGGTGAGGCCCTTCGTGCCCTGGATCACGGCGCAGGCGCGCTCGAAGCCCATCCCGGTATCGACGTGGCAGGCGGGGAGGGGACGGAAGGTGCCGTCCTCGTTCGCGTTGAACTGGATGAAGACGAGGTTCCAGATCTCGATGCAGCGGGCGTCGCCCATGTTCACGAGGCAGCCCTTGGTGTCGCCGTCAGGAGTGAGATCGACGTGGATTTCCGAACACGGACCGCAGGGGCCGGTCTCGCCCATCATCCAGAAGTTGTCCTTGCGGTTGCCGTTGACGATGTGGACCGCGGGATCGAGACCGGCCTGGGTGAAGATCGCGGCCCAGAGGTCGTAGGCTTCCTGGTCGAACTCGGAAGGGTCGCCCTCGGAGGGGGCGTAGACCGTCGCGTAGAGGCGGTTCGCGGGGAGTTTCCAGCGCTCCGTGAGGAGTTCCCAGGCCCAGTGGATCGCATCGTTCTTGAAGTAGTCGCCGAAGGACCAGTTCCCCAGCATCTCGAAGAGGGTGTGGTGGTAGGTGTCGTAGCCGACATCCTCGAGGTCGTTGTGTTTGCCCCCGGCGCGGATGCACTTCTGGGTGTCGGCGGCCCGCGGCGGATCGTATGGGGCGGCCTCGGTGCCGAGGAAATAGGGAATGAACTGGTTCATCCCCGCGTTCGTGAAGAGCAGGTTCGGCGAGGTCGGCATCAGCGAGGCCGAGGGCACGATGGCGTGTTTCTTTTCGGCGAAGAAATCGAGGAAGGATTGCCGGATGTCGCGGGAGGTCATGGGGCGGGGTGGTGCGGAGTCGGGACGGTAGCGCGGAGCGGCCCGGGTGCAAGTTTCAAGCAGTTGTTCCCCCTTCCGGCCTTCAGGGGCCGGAAAAGAGCCCTGGGGATCCGGGGTGGCGATGAAGTCCACGGGCCGGGAACCGGGTCACGCAGCTCGCGAACGGCCCCGTTCAGGCCAGATATTCCGCCCACGACCCCGACGTTTCCCACACCTTCACCGAAACGACCCGCACCGAATCGCGGAGCGGGAAGCCGTGGATTTCGTCCGCGCGGTAGGCCTCGAGCGAGGCGGCGAGATGCCTGAAAATGTCGCGGGCGAGGACCTCGGTGGTGGGATCCTCGGACTCGTAGCCGATGACGCGGTCGCCGTAGCGGGCCTTGAAGTCGGCGTAGGCGGGATCCTCCGTGTTCATGCAGAGGGCGTGGTCGTAGCGCTCGAGGTAATCGGCGAGGACGAGCTTGAGGACCTTGAAATCGCAGACCATCTCCCGTTCGTCGAGGGTGTCGGCCTCGAGGACGCACTCGACCTTGCGCGAGTGCCCGTGGGGAAAGCGGCACTTGTCGGGGTGCTTGCTCAGCATGTGGCCGTTTTCGACCTCGAAGATGCGGCAGACGCGGTAGGGCATGATGGGGGAGGGAGAGAATCTCTTCGCACGCCCCGGTTCAAACGCAAGGCTGGATCGGGCAGCCTCACCCGGAGCGGGGCGGCGGGAGGCAGTCGGTCCGGGACCTCACTCGACCAGTTCGCGCATGAGGGGATTCGCCATCTTCTCGGGACTGAGAAGGTCATCGAGCTGCGCCTGGGAAAGCCAGCCTTTCTCGAGGACGAGTTCGTAGACACCGCGTCCGCTCTTCAGGGCCTCTTTCGCGATGGCGGCGGAGCGTTCGTAGCCGAGCACGGGATTGAGCGCGGTGACGATCCCGATGGAGTTCTTCACGTAGTTCGCGCATTTCTCCCGGTTCGCGGTGATGCCGTTGATGCAGCGTGTCGTCAGGACGATCGCGGCGTTTTTCAGGAGCATGAGGCTGCCGAGAAGATTGTAGGCGATGATCGGCTCGGCCATGTTCAGCTCGAACTCGCTCGCCTCGGCGGCGAGGGAGACGGTCGTGTCCGATCCGATGATCTGGTAGCAGATCTGGTTCACCACCTCGGGCAGCACCGGATTGACCTTGCCCGGCATGATCGAGGAGCCCGGCTGAAGGGGCGGGAGGTTGATTTCCTCGAGCCCGCAGCGGGGACCCGACGAGGCCCAGCGGAGGTCGTTGCAGATCTTGGAAAGCTGGATCGCGGTGACCTTGAGGGCGCTGCTCATCATCGCGAACTCGGCCGCGTCCTGGGTCGCCTCGACGAGGTCGTTCGCCAGCGAGACGGGGTGTCCGCTGATCGCGGCGAGTTTCGCGGTGCACAGTTCGGCGTAGCCGCGCGGGCTGTTGAGCCCCGTCCCGATCGCGGTGGCGCCCATGTTGACGACGAGGAGATCCTCCGCCGCGCGATTGAGCCGCCGGATGCCGTCGTTGAGCATCGTCGCGTAGGCGGTGAATTCCTGGCCCAGGGTCATGGGCACGGCGTCCTGGTTCTCGGTGCGTCCCATCTTGAGGACGTCGGCGAACTCCGCGGCCTTCGCCTGGAAGGCCTTCCGCAGGACTCCGAGGGCCGAGACGGTCTCGTGGGTCGCGGAAACGACGGCCAGTTTCACCGCGGTGGGGTAGACGTCGTTGGTCGACTGCGAGCAGTTGACGTGGTCGTTCGGGTGACAATGTCCGTATTCGCCCTTTTCGCGGCCGAGGATCTCGAGGGCGAGGTTGGCGATGACCTCGTTCGCGTTCATGTTCGACGAGGTGCCGGCCCCGCCCTGGACCATGTCGACGACGAAGTCCTCGTGTCGTTCCCCCGCGAGGATGCGGTCGCAGGCTCCGGCGATCGCGGCGGCGATTCCGGCATCGAGCACCCCGAGCTCGGCGTTCGCCTCCGCCGCGGCCTTCTTGACCTGGGCGAAGGCGTTGATGAGGTGTTGGAAATGCGAGAGCCGGACGCCGGAGAAGGGGAAATTCTCCACCGCCCGCATTGTCTGGATGCCGTAATAGTGGGCGTTCGAGACCTCGCGTTCGCCGAGCGAGTCGTGCTCGCGCCGGTAGCTGGTGACGGGTGCCCGCTCGAGGCCCGAGCGCACCAGCATCTCCGTCGTTTCGCGGAGCCGCAGGCTGAGGCGCCGCGCCGCCCGCGCGACCATGCGGTAGAAGATTTCCGGCTGCTCGAGGCGGAGCCCCTCGATTCCTTCCTTGTCCACCGCCCAGATTTCGGTGGTCTCGAGGGCGAGGCCCGAGAGGCTGTGGGCGAGTTCGTCGATGAAGAGGGTCTCCCCGATCATCGCGCCTTCGGTGAGGCAGGCGATCGTGACATTGCGCCCGGCGAGTCCGCGCTGCAGGCTGATGCGGCCGCTCAGGACGATTCCGAAGAAGCGGCGCGGCGCGGACTGGTGGAAAAGATAGTCACCCTTGGCATAGGACCGCTTCGTGCCCTTGCTGGCGAAGTGCGCGAGGTCTTCCTTGGAGACGCCCATGTCGGAGGCGAGGCGGGCGATTTGGGCGGAGGTGATTTCCATCGGTGGGCGAGGAAATTATCTGCCCGTGCCTATGGTCCATTCACCATAGATCGTGCAATTCGCCAAAAGAATTTGTGCAATTGTAATCTTCGCGTCGGAACGATCGAGCTTCAGGGTGAAGTTTGGTGGAATCTTTCCAACCGGTATCTTGATGGATGGTCCTTCGGAAGCGAATTCAGTTGATGGTAATGCCAAGACACCCTTGAAAAGGTCAACAGGAATGCCGATCAATTCATATTTTGTAGTGCTTTGAAAGTATCTGAGCTGAATGATTTCGCTGACTTCCGAACAGTAATCCTCGAAAAGAGAGAGCGTTTTCTCATGCCTTGCCTTGGCAGTCCTGCAATCCTGAATCCAAGCAGCTTCGGTCAATTTGCTGATGTGTAATGAACCGGCTTGCAGGTTTTTCGCCATAGTTGACTTCAAGCTGATCTTACGATTGTCAATTTCAACGTCCCAAAAGCGCGAACCAGGAGGCGCTTCGATGACCGAGAACCCCGCGACTCGTGCTGATTCAATCAACGCACGATCGAAGCTCCCTTGGTAAAGTGGGTTGCCGAGAAATACGTGCTGGGAGAGAAGGCGCGATCGGAATTCCTCTTCAAAGGCGCGGGTTACCAGCGTGGTATTCCAACTGATTTTGGCCGCCACTTGACTACGAAGGGCGGCGAGCAGCTCATTCACACGGCGGCGCTCGGAGGGAGACATGATTTGCGACGGTTCAGGCGTACGCAAGTAACTCTGTTTGCTCCGCGCGAATAATGCTCCTCGCATCGAGGTGAGTGGCCGGGAGCAGGCAATCCTCAGGAAGTTTCCGCCTCCCGGCCAGAATCCATTCGCAAACATGGGCGATCTGAAAAGACACGATCGGCGGGACCGCGTCCCCAATATGACGATATTGATTAGCAAGAGACGTTCCCACGAATTTGAAGTCGTGCGGAAACCCTTGCAGTGACGCCATTTCGCGAACGGAGCAGAGTCTGTTCTCAGAAGGGTGGGCATAGCGGCCATTTCCAATGTGGGCGCATTCACGTTTAATTGTTGGCGCCGGACGGTTCCACCACATTCGTCCGTACACGTCCGGATGAGAACCGAACTTCTGTCGAGCAACCAACCGCTTCATCGCAGGCGTCATCAGTACGTCGGCGTTGGGATGAGACAAGAGTTCGATCCAAGAGCCTCCATCCTTCGGTATTGCCGACAATCGATCCATCACGCGGCAGTCTGCAATTGAGGGAAACGCATCAATTCCCGGGGAATCGAGAGGGATTGATTCGAACGCACCGCGGACCGTCTTTTTATTTTCTGCGACTTCGAATCCGTTCCAAAGATCGTCAAGGGTCCGGAGCGTAAAAGACTTTTTAGCAGCAATCACGATTGCGCGCTCCCGGATCTGTGGCAGACCGAATCGCGTTAGAAGATAGACGTTCGCGGAAACATTGTAGCCCGAAGATTCAATTGTCTGCCGAAATTGCTTAAAATGATCAGAAAAGTTCCCACGTAGAAGTTCCCGAGCGTTCTCCATTACGATGACGTCGGCGTCCAACGCTGTGGCGAAGTCTGCTGCTCTCTTCACAAGTCCGTTTCGTGGATCATCTCGAATGTGATTTTCCGGATTTGCCCGGCTAAATCCGGTGCAGGGAGGACAAACCGAAAGAACTGATATCTTTCTTCCTGCCTCCAACCCGAGTTTATCGCGAAGGTCTTCAGGATTTAGTTGCGAGAGATCGATCTTTCGCGGCGCGAATCCCATGTTTGCCTCGTAGGTGGAATTGCATTGAAGAGCCCCCGAGCCCATGCTGGGCTTTCCGATTTCGGCATCGGCGGCGCCGATCAGGGAAAACGATGAATGTCGGTGGAATCCGACGCTCATTCCGCCGGCCCCGGAAAAAAGATCGACAACTGAAAAGTTTTTTGCCATGGTGAATTGTTCAAGCGAACAAAGACGAAGGGATGTGGTTTGTCAACAGCGATCAAAGCAGGATTTTCGATCGTCGAAAGGGAAATCTCGGATTCCTTGACACGTTTTGGATGAGCGCTTCATCCGGATGGCCCTTCAGTGAAATTTTCCGCGTCCTCCTTACAGATACTCCCCGACCCCGTCGAGAAACATCTGCACGGAGACCATGATCAGAAGCATGCCGACGAGGCGCTCGATCGCCGAGGTGGCGGCGCGGCCCAGTTTTTCGTAGAAGAGCGGCGAGAGCCAGAGAACGAGGGTCGAGATCCCGAGGGCCGTGGCGAGGGCGCCGAGCCATTTTCCCAGTGCCGCGGGCTCGCGCGTCGCCATGAGCAGGAGCATCGCGAGGGTGCTGGGTCCGGCGATGAGCGGCACGGCGACGGGGACGATGAGCGGCTTCTCGCCAACCTCGCCGAAGTGGCGTTCGCGCGTCGGAAAAACCATGCCGAGGGCGATGAGGAAGAGAACGATCCCGCCCGAGATGCTGAGGGTCGAGGAACGCAGTCCGAGAGTCGAGAGAATCGGGTTCCCGGCGAACAGAAAGACCACGAGAATGGCGAAGGCGATGAGGCACTCCCGCAGGATCAGCTTCTGGCGCTCGCGCTCCGGCAGGTCGCGGAGGAGCGAATTGATCGTGACGAGGTTGCCAAAGGGATCGATGATCAGCAGGAGCAGGGTCGCCGCCGAGAAGAAGGTCATCGTTTCCATCCCGGGAGTTTCGACGCAAAGCCCCTTCCTGTCGAGCGGGGGCCCGCCCCGGGCTACGGCAGCAACACGATCCCGCAGCCCATCGCCTCGGTGCGGGGAACGGCGACCGGTTTTCCGGCGCGGATCGCGGCGAGGGCGTCGCGGAGGTCGTGGTTCTTGATCTCGCGCTGGCGTTTCGTGGGGCCGAGGTAGAGGTCGTTGATGCGTCCCTGGTAGAGGGGCTTTCCGTCGGGCGCGACGACGACGACTTCCGGCGTTGTCTTCGCGCCGAGTTGTTTCGCGAGGACCTGCTTCGCGTCGGTGAGGACGGGGGCGGTGAATTCCATCATCGTGGCGTGCTGCTTCCGGTCGGCCTCGGTCACGGTGGTGTCGGAGTGGACGAAGCGGAAGACGAAGTCGGGCCCGAACTCCTTCACGATCGCGTTCATCTCGGGACCGAAGGTGTTCGAGGTCGGGCAATAGGGGGAGACGAAAAAGATCACCGCGGCTTTCTTTTCCCCGGCATCGAGCGGCGCGACCGGTTTTCCCTCGAGGTCGGGAAGGGTGAGGGGGGCTCCGGTCGCGGAGATCGCGGAGAGGAGGAGGGCCGGAAGAAGGATGCGGGCGCGGTGGAGCATCCCCCATGATCCACGCGGTGCGGCCGGCTGGCAAGGGGCGCGATGGGGACCGACACGACGGACCTGAAACCCGGCGAACTGCATGGTGCGGATGGTGTTCCGCGGACCGTCCACGAAGGACGCATTTCCCTTTGCCACGTCCTCCGCGGTGGCGTTTCTTTGCGGCATGCCCCCGAAACGTCGAACGAACGCGAACGCTTCCTTCCATCCGCTGAAGTGGGTTCTCATCGCCGGTGGCGTCTTCCTCGTCCTGCTCGTCGTCGGATTGCTCGTGGTGAAGTCGATGGTGAACGGCTGGCTGCGCGGCGAAGGCTTCCGCGACTGGCTCGCGGGCCGGGCCGCGACGGTGATGCGGTCTCAGGTCACCCTCGCCGACGTCGAGTGGGAGGGCTCGGAAGTCTATGCGAAGCGTTTTGAAGCGCTCGGTCGCGAGGACGCCGGTTTCTCCAGCCTCGCTCTCGACGGAGTGCGGGCGAAGGCCGGTGGCATCGTGGACCGGGCCGTGCAAGTCCCCGAGATCACCGTGAACCGCCTCGACCTGCGTTTTTCTCCCGAGCGAAAGGCGGAGGCGAACGCCGCAGCCGATCCGGCGGCAACCGCGAAGGCCGGACCGGAGTTGCCCGAATGGCTCTCGAATTACCTTCCCGACCGCGTCGAGATCGACGAGATCGGGGTCGCTTCGGTCCGGGTTTCGGTCGCGAAGGCCGAGGGCGAGGTGTTTCTCCTCAACGGCGCGAAGGCGACGCTGAAGCCCGATTTCCGCACCGGATTCTGGGAGATCGAGGGATCGGGCGGAAAGGTGACGCTCCCGAACCAGCCCGAAATCGCGCTGAAAGACCTCGGCCTGCGCTGGAAGGGGGAGGATCTCTTCCTCGACCGTTGCGCCCTCGGGGTGTTCAAGAACGGCCATGTCGACGGCAAGGGCGAGATCGGTTTCGCGCATCCGGGGCGTTTTGATCTGGAACTCGGGATCTCGGCGGTCGATGTGGATGAACTCGTCGCCGGCGAATGGCGCGACCGTCTCACCGGGACGGTTCACGGACCGGTCCGCATCACCGGGGCACCGGGCGCCCTCGTCTACGAGGGAACGATGCATCTTGAGGAGGGCGTCATCAGTTCCATGCCCGTGCTGAAGCGCATCGCCCAATACACCCGGTCGGAGCGATTCGAGCGGCTCGTCCTCAACCAGGCGAAGACCGATTTCAAGCGGGACGGGGAGCGGCTCGAATTGCGGAATCTCGTCCTCCAGTCCGACGGGCTCGTCCGGGTCGAGGGACAGGTCGATCTCGTTTCCGACCGGATCGCGGGCGATCTTCGCGTCGGGGTGACTCCCGGCACGATGCGCTGGATCCCGGGTGCGGAGCGGCTCGTCTTCACCGAAGACCGCGACGGATTCCTCTGGGCGCCGATGAAACTGGCCGGTTCACTGGCCGAGCCCAAGGA
>JBILDO010000001.1:0-165504 GCA_044352585.1 Verrucomicrobiales bacterium | reverse complement strand
CTCGCAGCGACGCAGTTACTTCAAGTCCTCACCAGGATCACGGCTCCGGATGGCCGGGGTCTTCCACCCCGGAGGGATTGTGCAGCTTCACAGCGCACGAGGGGCGGCATTCCTGCCGCCCGGTTGGACGCGCAACCTCCGCTTGGGAAAGCGGCGTTCCTTGGGATCTCAGATCACCAGCGCGTTCTCCGCGTCGCCGAACTTGTCGACCCGCACGCCCATGCGGTCCATGAGGGCGAGGTGGAGGCGGCAGAGCTTGCGGTTCGGATCCCGGCTCAGGTCATAGGCCTGGCCACCCTTGATCGTGCCACCGCCGCCGCCGGCGAGGACGACGGGGAGCTGGCGCGAATCGTGGGCGTTGCCGTCCATGAGGCTGCTCGTGAGGAGGATCATGCTGTTGTCGAGGAGCGAGCGCTCGCCCTCGTTCGTCGCCGCCATCTTCTGGAGGAACTCGGCCCAGAGCTTCACCTGGAATTCATTCACCTTCTGGTAATGGGCGAGACGGGTCTCGTCACCGGCGTGGTGCGAGAGCTCGTGGATGCCCGAGGTCACGCCCTCGAGGCTGGGGAACCGCATGTTCGAGAGGTCGTTGTTCAACATGAAGGTCGCCACCCGGGTGCGGTCCATCTGGAAGGCGAGCAGGAGGATGTCGAACATGAGGCGCAGGTGATCCTCCGAACTCGCGGGGATGCCCGATCCGGGACGCCCGATCGTCGGGGCCTTCACACTCGGCTGCCAGCCTTGCCCTCCAGTCTCCGCTTGGCTGATCTTCTCGGCCTGCTCGACGCGTTTCTCGATCTCGCGGACCGAGGCCAGATACTCGTCGAGCTTCTGGCTGTCGCGCACGCTGAGGCGGCTGCGCAGGCCCTTCGCGTCGTCGAGGACGAGGTCGAGGATGCTCTTGTCGCACTGGCGTTTGCTGCCGTCGTCGAAAAGCTGGTCGAAGGCCTGCTGCGGGAAGATCTCCTTCGGCGCGGGCGTCGTCGGAGTGCTCCAGGAAATGTAGGCGGAGTAGATCGAGGTGAAGCCCGAATCGGTCGCGTAGCTGGGCCGTTCGGTTCCGAGCACGATGCTGGGCACGGGCGTCTCGCGTCCCACCTTCGCGGAGATGATCTGGTCCATCGTCGTGCCGACCTCGACGTCGGTGGTGGTCTTTTTCACGCGCAATCCCGAGAGCACGTTCATCTTCGGATAGTGCCCGCCTTCACCCTCGACCGTGGTCGGATTCCAGAGACCGGTGAAGACCGCGACCTTGTCCTTCATCGGGATGAGAGGACGCAGCGAATTGGCGAACTCGATGCCGTTCGCCCCCATCTTCGCCCCCCAGTGGTGCGGATTGACCCCGTTGCCGGTGAAGCAGACCGCGAGCCGGCGCGGCGCACCCCCGGGCTTGGCGGCCTCGGCCCCGAAGGCGGAGATCGATTCAAACCAGGGGAGGCCGAGGGCCACCCCGGTTCCACGGAGGAATCGGCGGCGGGAGAGAGAGGGCATGGGAGTAAAGGGTGGGAAGGTAAAAAGTGAAAGGTAGCTCCAATATGGAGTTATGGATTCACCGCCAAGGCAGGCGCTTCGTTCCTCCGGTTCATGAACTGGCGGCTGGTGACGATTGGGGTGACGGCGGCGGAGACCTTGCCATCGTTCGATTCGATCGCCTTCGTGATTTCGGCGAGGAGTTCCTTGTCACTCGGGAGGACGCTGCGACCGAGGGCGTATCCGAGGAGCTTGCGGCTGAAATGGTTCGTGAACTGGCCGTTGTTTTTCGCGAGGTAATCTCGTAGTCCGTCCATGCCCTTGAACCTCGTCCCGTCGCGCAGCTCGCCGGTGTCGTCGATCGCGCCTCCGGATTCGTCGGCGGTGCGGAAACGTCCGATCGGATCGAAGGACTCGAGGGCGAAGCCGAGCGGATCGATGCGGTCGTGGCAGACGGCACAGGCCTGGTCTTGACGGTGTTTCAGCAGCGCCTCGCGGAGGGAGGCGGGCTTCAGGCCCTTCTCGAGCTGGGGCACGTTCGGCGGCGGAGGCGGCGAGCTGTGGCCGAGGACCACGGCATGGAGGAATTCGCCGCGCACGACCGGACTGGTGCGGTTCGGCCGCGAGGTCTTGGTCAGGATCGCACCCATCCCGAGCAATCCGCCGCGATGGTGATCGACCACCTTCACTTCGCGGAACTCCGGTCCGGTCACGTCCGGGATGCCGTAGAATTTCGCGAGGCGCTCGTTGAGGAAACTGGTCTCGCCCGTGACGATGTCCATGATGCGGCGGTCCTCGCGGAAGAGGCGGCCGAAAAACTCGACGACCTCTCGTTTCATGTCGGCGCGGAGTTCGGGGGTCATCTCCGGATACTTCATCGTGTCGACCCCGTCGTGCTCCTCGAAGCTGGAGAACTTCAGCCACTGACCCGCGAATTCCCCGGCGAGGGCTCCGGCCCGCGGATCCTTCAGCATGCGTTTCGCCTGGGCCGCGAGCACCTCGGGCTTGCGCAGACTGCCATCCTCCGCCGCCTTGCGCAGTTCCCAATCGGGAATCGACGACCAGAGGAAGTAGCTGAGGCGCGAGGCGAGCTCCCACGAGGAAAGCGGCAGATCACCGCCGGGGTTGGGTGCGTTCGTCAGGGTTTCCGGAGCGGGCAGGGTCTCGGCCTTGAAGAGGAAATGCGGTGAAACGAGGACGCGCACGATGCCCTCGCGCACGGCCGACTCGCGGTCGAGCCCCTGCTTGACCCGGTCATGGTAGAAGGCCGCGAGCATCTGTTTCTCCGGCTCCGGCAGCGGACGCCGCCACGCCCGCGAAGCAAAGTGATGGAGATGCCAGATCATCGCGCCGTCGAACTCGGCTTTCTGCGGGTCGTTGAGCTGCTTCGGAGCGGCGAGTCGCCAGTCCTTCTTCATCGCCGTCAGCGTGGCCTTGTCCTTTTCGCCGAGGATCTGGCCAAGCTGGTCGTCGCTGAAGTAATAAACCGTGTAGCCCGGCGACCCGCGATGGAGATTGCGCGCCACTTCCTCGAGACGACGCTCGAACATGTCGGGGAAGGCGACGCGCATCACCTGGAATTCCCCCATCGTCCGCCGCGCCGCCTCGGTCTGGATCTTCCAGATCGTGAGCACGCCGGGGATGATCTTCGTGACGTCGCGCGGTGTGCCGGTCGTCGCGGTCCACTGGATCGTGGCTTGGTCGACTTCGGGATTCTGATAATCGAGCTTCGTCTCGGCGCGCAGCGAGACCGCGCCCGGGGGCAAGGGCAGGGTGATCACCTTCGGCGCGGCGACGGCGAGGATCTGCGGCTCGATCGTGCGGTCGGGCTTTGGATGTTTGCCGAAAAGCGCCCGCGTCGCTTCGAGCGAGGCGAGCCGCTTCTTCAATTCTTCCGAATTCGCGGGCGCGGGATTTGCCACGACCTGTTTCTTCAGTTCCGCGATCGTCTTCTCGAGCCAGTTGAAATAATTGGTACCGCCCTTCTCGAGCTTCACGTCGATCTTCGTGACGAGGGCGATGTCGCCGGCGTTCCCATCGCCGAGGTCGCCGAAGCAGAGATGCACCTGGCTTTTGCCCTTCACCTCCGCGTTCATCGGATACGGGCGGATGCCGTCGGAGTCCTGCTGCTGGCGCTGCACCCCGCTGCCGGGTTTCTTGGGATTGTTCCACGAGAGCAGGTCGGCCTCGATCTGCGCGATGCGCGAGGTCACCGCGGCGGGCACGTCTTTCGGCTTCGCCGCATCAGGCGCATCCACGCCGGGACTCGGCAAATCGCGCCAAGGCACCCGGACCAGATCGAGGAAACGCGATTTCGGTTCCGGCTTCGTGACGAGATTCCACCAGTTCTGCATGAAGGGCAGCTTCAATCCCGCCTCCTTCGCGAGGGCATCGAGCGGCGTCTGGAAGTGTTGGTGTTTCCAACAAGCGAGCAGGTAATCGCCCTGCCGCATGTCATCGAAATCGCCCGGAAGATGCGGGGCGGCCTTTTGCTGATACCAGACATACAGCCCCTGCTCGGCGTGGGCCTTGAGCTGCTCGGGACCGCGCAGGCCGATGCGATGATCGTGGAACACCATGCCCGTGCCCGGCATGATCGTGGCATGATCGGCGAGTTGGCGCGCCGCGTTGAAATACTTGTCGAGGGCGGCGGGACTGAGGAAGAGCACGTCGCCCGTGTTCGAGAATCCCTCCCCTCCCCCTCCGTCGGTCTGGAATTCCTTTGCGAGCCCGTAATCGCGCCCGGTGAGGTCCCGGATTGAGCGATCGTATTCGGCATTGGTGAGGCGGCGCATCGTCACCGGGCCGGGATCGCCCGGGTTCGTTTGGGCGAGGGCGTCGAGCGCGCCCGTGACCCAGCTGGTGATCGACGTCGCTTCGTTGCCTTCGAGCGGCTTCGCCTTCGGCGGCGGCATCTCGCCGCTCTCGATCGTGTCGAGGACGCGGTGCCAGAGTTCGAATTCCCCGGCGATCTTCGGATCGGCCGCGAGGGCCTTCAGGTCGACCTCTCCCTTGGTTTCCTCACCACCATGGCAACCGTAGCATTTCGCGGCAAGGACCGGCTCGACCGCTTTCCAATCGGGCGCGGCGGAGGACACCGCGGGAAGGAGCGAGGTGAGCGGGAGAAGGGGAAGGAGGCGGCGGCGAATCATGGAGGTGTTCACTCAGGTTGGACCCTGCGTGCGTTTGTCAGGTTCAAAATCACGGAGGAAACGGCCTTTTCCAAACGCGCATCGGGGCGCGATGGCGTGAGATCCAACCCTGTCCAATGAGCCACTCGAGAGAGTCGGGTCGCCGCAAACCTCTCACTTGCGCCTTGAAATTCAATCAGGACCGCCGGACACTTGCTCCCAGGTGATGCGTTTCTCCCTCGGACTTCTCCTTTCCCTGCTGGCCCTGACTTCCTGTCAGGTGCCCTCGTCCGTGTCGAGGAACGCGACCTCACCCCTCCCCGGCGAATTGAAGGTGGCCCTGCCGCCGCTCGTTGCCGGACTCGAGGCGCCGACCTGGGGACAGGCCCTGCCCGAGGCACCGAAGGGCGAGGGACCGCAGGTGCCGTTGCGCGACACCTACACGCGGGTGCGGACGAGCCGGAAAGTCATCGCGATCACCTTCGACGACGGTCCGCATCCCGAGAACACCCCGCGGCTTCTCGACATGCTGAAGGAGCGGAAAGTGAAGGCGACCTTCTACGTCGTCGGGAACATGGTGAAATACAATCCGCAGATCCTCAAGCGGATGGTCGAGGAGGGCCACGAGATCGGGAACCACACCGTCACCCACGGCACCCTCTCGCGAATGTCGGATGAAAGCCTCCTCGCCGAGTTGAAGAACGCCCACGATCAGATCGTGGAGGCCTCCGGAGTTGCTCCGCTCTCAATGCGCCCGCCCGGCGGTGCGATCAAGAAGGACCAGAAAGCCTTCGTCCTCGAGGAGCTCGGTTACCCAACGATCCTCTGGTCGGTCGATCCCGAGGATTGGAAGCGGCCCGGTCCCTCCGTGGTGACGAGCCGCCTCGTCAACGGGGCGAGCCCCGGCGGCATCCTCCTCGTGCACGACCTGCACAAACCCACCGTGGATGCCATGCCCGACACGCTCGATCAACTGCTCGCGATGGGTTATGAATTCGTCACCATTTCCGAGTTGATCGCGCTCGAGGAACCCGAACCCGAGCCGGCTCCGGAGGAAACGACCGGGGACGCCGGGGAGAAACCCACCGCCGCGGCCGGACAGTGAAGCTCCGCCGGAGTGGAGATTCCGTTTGCCTCGCGGAGGCGTTCCGGGTTTGATCTGGACTGTCATGAACGCTGATCCGATCTGGTTCTACGAGCAACAGGGCGAACAACGGGGGCCCGTCACCCGCGAGGACCTCCTCGCGCGGCTCGCGGCGGGAGAGATCACGCCCGCGACCCTCGTCTGGCGCGAAGGCTTGAAAGGCTGGATCCCTCTTTCATCGAGCGAATTAGCCCCGACCGCCGCAACGGAAAAAAATCCGCCACCAAGGCCTCCTCTGTTGTCCCCCGCTCCGCCCGCGATGGTCACTTCGGGGATTTTCTTCACTCCTCGAGCCGGCAGGCTGCGGCCCGGTTTCGAGCCGAGGCTACGCCACACCTACAGCCGGGCCTGGAACTCCCTCACAACGCGTTTCTGGCCGCTCGTCGGCTGCTTCGCCTTGTCCTCGATTCTGCTGGGAGTGGCGGGCCAGTTCTACGTGCCGATCTTTTTTCTGATGTTTCCCCTCATGGGCGGACTCTACTGGTACAATCTGATCCATCTCCGGGGCGAAGCAGGCTCGGTGGAGACGCTGTTCGAAGGCTTCCGCCGCCAGTTCGGACCGCTTGCGATCCTGAACCTGATCATCACCGGAATCTCTTTCGTCCTGGTCATCGGCCCGCTGATCCTGCTCATCGCCGGCTTGGTCTTCGGCGCGGAAATGATCGACCGGGGAGACCAACCCCCTGCCCTTGGATTCGCGATCCTGTTCGGAGCCATACTGCTCTTTTTCGTCCTCTGCCTCCCCATTCTGATCGTCTCCATCGTCGGGAATCTCGCCACGCTGCTATCGCTCGACTGCGGTCTGAACGCGCGGGAGTCGCTCTCGCTCGCGTGGGCCGCGACGAAACCGCACCTTGTCAAGATGACCCTTTTCATGATCGCGAACGCGGCCCTCTCGATGCTCGGCTTCATCGCCCTTTATTTCGGGATGTTCATCACCGGAGCCTGGTCGACCCTGGCCTTCGTCCAGCTCTACGAAGACGCGTTCGGAGACGAGCCGGGCGCCTGAGGCGGCCTCACTTCGCCTTGGCCGGGGCTTCCTGTAGTTTCAGGGCACCGGGCTCAATGGCCTCTCCGGTCGGCGGGGGTGCGATTTGGTCCGCCGGGGCGAGCCAGGCCTCCGGCAGGGTCGTGTTTTCAACCGGCATCATTTGAACGGCCAGGACGGGCGCACCCCGCACGCGAAAGCCGAGAGCCCCGCGATCCGGCACCGTTCCGAGCGGATCACCCCGCCGCACCGGAATCCCCACCCCCACGCGGATGGAGGCGAGCCCCTCGTAGACGGTCTCCACCACGCCGTCCGCACGGTCGTGCAGCAGCACCACTCCCGCCTCCGCCGGGCCACTCGATGCCGCGACCACCAGTCCGTCGGCGGCCGCTCGGACGACCTGTGGCGCACCGGGTTCGGCTCCCGAAAGGGCGGGCGAAACCTCGAACGGATCCACGAACGAAACCCCACCGGGAGCCAGGACCATCTCGACCGGCCCGACCAGGTCGAAGGCCGGATCGACCGCCTTCCCCACCCGCAGCAATCCGACCCGGTCCGGTTCCGATCCGGGCGCGGGCAAATCCACCCCCTGCTGCCCCGCTCGGATCACGATGAACCCGAGCATGGCGAGCGCGCAGAAGATGAAAAAGAGGGGCAGGACCTGCTTGTGGAGGAACTTCAGGTGCTCCACGAGGTCGAGATGGGGAGGTCTTTGCAGCACCCCGGAATAGACGGCAGGGCCGCGCCTTTGGCAACCGCGCCGGTCAAAAAATGGGGTAGATTGCCGCCTTTCCCCGTTTCGAAATGGATGACACCCCTCAAGTAACGCCCCGGCGATTCCGGCTCGACCTCGCCTACGATGGTCGTCCCTTCGCCGGCTGGCAGAGCCAGCCCGGGGGCGATTCCGTGCAGGACGCGGTGCAGGCCGCCCTAGCCACGGTCTGCCCGCAGATCACCTCGGTGCAGGGATCCGGCCGCACCGATGCCGGAGTCTGCGCCGCGGGTCAGGTCGCCCACTTCGACGCTCCGCCCAACTGGCGCATGGGCGGGGGCGAATGGATGCGGGCTCTCAACACCAAGCTGCCACCCACCATCCGCGTGACCGCCTGCGGCGAGGTCGATCCGTCCTTCCACGCCCGTTTTTCCGCGATCGAGAAGACCTACGACTACGAGATCGCCACCGGCGAGGTCCTCCCGCCCCTGCGGCACGGGCTCGCCTGGCATCAGCGCGGACTCGAGGCCGAGGCCCTCTCCCCCATCCTCGCCCGCTTCACCGGCACCCGCGACTTCCGCCCCTTTTCCGCGAAGCGCCACGACGGATACGACGATGACCGCGACACCGTCCGCAACCTCCACGAGGCGTCGGTGCGGGAGCTGCCCGGCGGGGAAGGCCTCGTCCTGCGGTTCCGCGGCGACGGGTTTCTCTACAAAATGGTCCGTTTCCTTGTCGGGACCGCGGTGTATGGTCGACATGGCCGGATTTCGCCGGAAGAACTGGAAACCCTCCTCGAGGGCGGAGCAAAGGGCGTGAAGGCCCCCTACTGCGCCCCCGCTGCAGGCCTCACCCTCGTCCGCGTTCGTTATCCCGACTCCACCAGTTAACCCGCAATCCGCAATCCGAACTCACACAAAGACACTAAGGTTTTATCTCCTCCACTCCTTCGTGGCTTTGTGCGTGCGTCGTGCAACGATTGGTGTGAGCTCCCGCAATCCGCCCACCGCAGAGACATGGCCCTCTTCTCCAGGAAATCCGGCATCGCGGAAAACCGCATTGAAAACTCCGGGCGCTGGCCGGTGAGAGTCACCCGTTTCCAGCTCATCGACAACTACGAGTTTCCCGCGACGAACTTTCCCGAGATCTTCTTCGTCCAGAAGGGGCGCTTCCTCCACGAAACCGGGGCCGGCAGCCAGGCGGTGCGCGAAGGTGTCGCGATGATGGTCAATCCCGGCCAGCGCCACACCGTGAAGCAGCCCGAGGAGGTCGTCCTCACCCGCGTGCGCTTCCTCCCCGAGTGGCTCACCCGTGAATACGATCTCATCATCCGCTCGCCGAACCTCCTCTCCCTCTTCTTCGACCAGTCGTGGTTCCGCTACCCGCGCGACGAGAATCTCCACGTCTTCACGACCCGCGGCGAGGGTGCCGCCCGAATCCGGGCCGAGCTCGAATACCTCCGCGGTCTCCTCCGCGGCAAGCGCCAGTTCGAGCCCGTCACCCGTGTCTCCATCCTGAAGCTCATGATGCTCCTCGCCGACGAGCACCATCGTTTCTGGCGCGGTGTCTCCGAGGTCGAACTCCTCCCCGAGGCCGCCCACGCCCTCGACCAAATCGAAGGTGGCATCCTCCGCGCCGGGGCCTTCGATCCCGCCGCCATGCCCCGCGGCGGATTCGAGAAACGCGCCATCGAGAAAGCCTTCAACGAACTCACCGGCATGACGATGTCCGACTACGCGCACCGCCGCCGCGTCTTCCACGCGGCCTTCCGCCTCCTCACCACCCGCGAGGATCCCCGCCGCATTTCCAGGGCGCTGGGCTGGGCCTCGACCGGCGAGTTCACGAAACAGTTCGCCTCCGTCTTCGACATCCCCCCCGCCGTCTACCGCGAGAAATTCGGCCTCCCCGCCGAGGAAAAAGCACCGGACGAAAAAGCGGAGCAGGACGAGCGTTGACCTCCGCGGCCCGGCCCAGGAAGGCGGCGTTCCAGCCGTCCGGTGGCCCGCCAAGGAAACTTCCGCGCCCCCTTCCCATCACCTTTTACTTTTTCCCTTTTCCCTTTTACTCTCCTCTCCTTCTCCCCGCCCCGATGAAATCCCCTGCCGAACAACTCCAGCTCCTCACCCGCGGCACCGCCCGCGTCCTCAGCGAGGGCGAATTGCTCAAGAAGCTCGAACGCGGCACCCCGCTCCGCGCCAAACTCGGCGTCGATCCCACCTCCCCCGACCTCCACCTCGGCCACAGCGTCGTCCTCGAGAAACTGCGCCAGTTCCAGGAGCTCGGGCATCAGGCCGTGCTCATCATCGGCGACTTCACCGCCCAGATCGGCGACCCCACGGGGCGCTCGAAAACCCGCCCGCCGCTCTCCCGCGATGAGATCCTCGCGAACGCGCAGACCTACACCGACCAGGCCTTCCGCATCCTCGACCGGGCCCGCACCGAGGTCGTCTTCAACGGCGAGTGGTTCAACAAGATGTCCTTCTCCGAGGTCATCCAGCTCAACGCCCGCGTCACCATGCAGCAGATGCTGCAGCGCGAGGATTTCAAGAACCGCATCGCCAACGACCAGGAAGTCCGCCTCCACGAGATCCAGTACCCCATCGTCCAGGGCTGGGACTCCGTCGTCGTCCGCGCCGACGTCGAGCTCGGCGGCACCGACCAGCTCTTCAACATCCTCGTCGGCCGCGACCTCCAGAAGACCGAGGGCATGGAGCCCCAGGTCGTGATGTGCCTGCCCATCCTCGAGGGACTCGACGGAGTCCAGAAGATGAGCAAGAGCCTCCACAACTATGTCGGCATCTCCGAAGCCCCCGGTGAGATGTTCGGCAAGCTCATGAGCATCTCCGACGAGCTCATGGCCCGCTACGCGGTCTTGTTGCTCGGTCAGGAAATCGATCCCACGCTCCACCCCATGGAATCGAAGAAGCGCCTCGCCGCGGCCCTCGTGACCCGTTACCACGGCGAGACCGAGGCCACCGCCGCCCGCGAAAACTGGGAGGCGATGTTCAGCCGCAGGGATCTCGTCGCCGTCGAGCTCCCGGTCTTTGCCCCCGGGGCCCGCCGCGACCTCCTCGGCGTCGTCGCCGAAGCCTACGAATCGATCTTTTCCGAGCCCAAGTCGGGATCCGATGTCCGCCGCCTCATCCAGCAGGGCAGCGTGCAGCTCGACGGCGAGAAGCTCACCGATCCCAAGGCCGAGCCGGCCTGGACCGCGGGGAGCGTGCTGAAGCTCGACAAGAAGCGGAGCGTGCGGATCGGGTGACGGCAGCGCGGGGAGACAAAATCATCCTGGGGTAAAATCATTTTTCCCCGGGCCATCGCGGGGGATGGTCATCATTCCACCCTCCGTCATTTTGTCCCGGGCCGCTCCTCGCCTCAGCGCAGCGCCTGGCCCTTCGTCTCCGGCGCGAACCAGACGACGACCATACCGACAAGGTAAATGCCGCAGAGCGCCGAGTAGGCATTGGCCGAGCTTCCGAAGGCGGTGACGAGGTTCGCGATCTGGAGGCCTCCGATCGCGGCGACGATGCGCCCGACGTTGAAACAGAAGCCCTGGCCCGTCGCGCGCACCGAGGTGGGGAAGAGCTCGGGCAGGTAGAGGGGAAAGAATCCGTAGAAACTCGCGGTGATGCCGCCAAGGAGGAAGGCGGTGGTGAAGAACCAGGAATCGATCACCGTATTCGACTGGAAGAAGAGCAGCGCGACGATCAGGGAACTGACGCACATGATGAAATAGGTGACGCGCCGGTTGAGGAGATTGGCGAGGAAGGGCGCGAGGAAGGAAAAGAGGATCGCGCCGCAGGAAGTCGCGATCTGGGTGAACTGGGCGACGTTCGTGTGTCCGTTGGCATCGAGGTCGGGGGAGGTGGCCCACTTCGCGGACTGCTGGGTGGCACCCCAGGTCCCGAGCAGGGCGATCCCGGCGAGGCCGGCGCCGAGGAGGAGGTTTCTCCGGATCGCGTGGCGCGAGTCGTCCGAGATGCTGCCGGCGAGGCCGGCCCTGACGAGGTAACGGCGCACGGGCAGGAGGTAGCCCCACACGACGGCACCAAATCCGGCCACGGTGATGAACGCGGCGAGCGGGGTGCCGACCCCGGCGTCGATCCCGAGCGGCGACCAGGCCCAGATGATGAACATGGCGACGACGGCACCGATGAGGACTCCGTTGAGGTCGGGGGTGCTCCAGTGCGAGGTCTTGCCCGCCGCCTTTTCCTCCTCCCACTTGTCGGACTCGGGCACGAAAATCCGGATGAGGAAAATGACGAGGGCGGGCAGAGCGCCGGAGAGCATGAGGAAGCGCCAGGCCTGGTGGTCGAGGAGCCAGGCGGAGAGCGACTCGCTGCCGCCGAGGGCGAGGATCCACGAGTTCATCGTGCCGATGAAGGAATTCATCCCGAGGCTGAGACCGGCGACGAGGAGGTAGCCGATGTTGGCGGCGGCCCCGATCGCCCCGGCGACGAGGGCGCGGTTGCCCTTGGTCCAGAGTTCGTTGACGAGGGCGACGCCGAGAGCCCACTCGCCGCCCATCCCGAGCGAGGCGACAAAGCGCAGGATCGCGACGTGCCAGGCCTCGGTGGCGAGACCGCAGAGACCGGTGAAGACGGCGTAGGTGAAGATGCTGATCGACATCGCCTTGACGCGGCCAATGCGGTCGCCAAGCCAGCCGAAAAGAACGCCCCCGGTGGCGGCACCGACAAGGAAGGTGGCGATGATGACTGAGAACCAGCGGTCGAGGGAGGCGGCGACGTCGGCACTTTCGCCCCCGAGGAGATCCTGCAAGGCCGGTTTGCCGATCAGGGGGAAGAGGCCCATCTCGTAACCATCGAACATCCATCCGAGGAAGGCGGCGAGGAGGGCGGCGTTGGCACCGCGGCGGGAGGTCTGGGTGGGCTGCGTCATGGGAGCAAGGCGGCGCACGGCCGACGGTGGCGGGACTATGGACGCAAAGTGCCCCGGGACGCCATCCAAAAGACGCCGAATTCACGCGATGCCGTCCTTTTTCCAAAACCGGCCGGAACGGGGCGTTTCCGGAAAAACAGCGCGGAAACGAGCCCGGCACGCTATCTTCCTCCCATCGACCTGCGCCTCTATACGCCCGATTTCACGGTGATCGACGAGAACGAGGACTTCCTCGTCATCGACAAACCACCCCACCTCATGGTGCACCCGAGTGTGCCGGGGAATCCCCCGACTCTCCTCGACGGGCTCGAGGCTCTCTGCGCCTATGAACTCGCCTGCGGCGGCCACCTCTCCCTTGTCAATCGCCTCGATCGCGAGACGAGCGGGATTGTCCTCGTCGCGAAACACAAGGCGGCCGCGCGGACCCTCGGCATGGCGATGGAACGCCGCGAATTCCGCAAATCCTACCTCGCGGTGGTCTGGGGTTGGCCGGAGGAGGACTCCTTCCTCATCGACGGGTCGCTCCTGCGCAAGGGGGAGGTCGAACCCTCGCCGATCTGGGTGAAGCAGATCGTGCATCCGGAGGGAAAGGAGTCGCAGACGCGCTTCGAGGTGGTGCGTCGCTTCGAGCGCGAGACGACGAACGGCTCCCGTTTTTCCCTGGTGCGCTGCCATCCCCGGACCGGCCGCATGCACCAGATCCGGGTCCACGCGGCCCATGCCGGCCATGCGATCGTGGGAGACAAGCTCTATGGACCGGATGAACGTTGTTATCTGGACTTCATCGAGACCGGGTGGACCCCGGAACTCGAGTGCATCCTCCTCCTCGACCGACAGGCGCTCCACGCGGCCTCCCTCGGATGGGGCGGGCGGGTCTGGACGAGCCCGCTCCCGGCCGATCTGGCCCGCTTCTGCGAACGGGGCGAGGTGGGAAATCCGGACGAAAACAGGGAAAATTTATCGGGTGCAAATCCGTGGACGGTAGTCTAGCTTCCCCCCTCCCGCGGTCCGGCACCCTCCTCCCCGACCCAACCCGAACATGAATATCTCCGTCGAACGCCTTCCCGAGTGCAAAGCCCGTCTTTCCGCCGAAATCCCGGCCGACACGGTCACCAAGACCCGTCGGGAGATCGTTTCCGCCTACGCCACCCAGGCGAAGGTGCCCGGCTTCCGGCCCGGAAAGATCCCCGTCGCGGTGATCGAAAAGCGTTTTGCCGACTCCATCGAGGGGGAATTGAAGGACCGTCTCGCCCGCTCCGCCTACGCCGAGGCGCGCTCGAAGCAGTCGCTCTCCATCCTCGGCATCGCCCAAGTCGAACGCGAGCAGTTCGAAACCGACGGATCCTACCTCCTCGCGGTCGAGGTGGTGACCGAGCCCGAGGTGGAAGTCCCTGATTACAAGGGTATCCCTGTCGAAGTCACCAAGATGGAGGTGACCGACGAGATGATCTCCAGTTACCTCGAGAATACCCGCAAGCAGCACGCCCTTCCCGTGGACGTGGATCGCGCCGCCGGAGCGGGCGACCTCGTCGTGGTCAACTACACTGCCACCCTTGACGGAACTCCGCTCGCCGACCAGGTCGAGAAGGAGGTCGGTCCCCTCGCCGCCGGCGAGAACCATTGGGTCGATCTGCCCGCCGAGGGCGAAACCGCCCGCGAATTCATTCCCGGTCTCGCCGCCGCCGCCCTTGGCCTGAGCGCGGGCGAAACGAAGACCTTCGAGGCCACCTTCCCCGAGGAGTTCCCGGTGGAGACCGTGGCCGGAAAGACCGTGAGCTACGAGATCACCGCCACCCAGGTGAAGGAACGTCAGCTCCCCGACCTCGACGACGCCTTCGCGGCCCGTCTCGGCGTGGAATCGCTCGAGGAACTGAAAAACCGGGTCCGCGGCCAGTTCGAGGGCCAACGCGAGCGGATGCGGACGCAGGTCATCGACAACCAGATCCTCGGAAAACTGACGAAGGACGCGAGTTTCGACCTGCCCCAGCACATCGTTTTCAACGAGACGCAGCGCCAGGTGAACCAAATGGTCTCGCGCGGCTACGAACAGGGGATGTCGGAGGAGGACATCACCAACAACCAGGACGACCTCATCCGCAGCGCCGAGGAGCAGGCGAAAAACAACGTCAAGATCATGTTCCTCCTCGACCAGATCGCCGACAAGGAGGGCATCACCGTGAGCGACGACGAGATCACCCGCCACGTCGCGATGATGGCCTACCGCCAGGGTCGTCCGCTCAAGAAGGTGGCCCGCGAAATCCGCGACCGGAATGCCTTCGGTGAAATCCGCCACGACATCCGCATCACGAAGACGATCGGGTTTCTGCGCGAACACGCCGTCGTCACCGAGATCGACCCACCGCAGGAAGCCGAGTAAGGCTTGCCCTGCCCGGAGCGTCCCAAGACTCCATCACTCCAAGACTCCAACCTTCCTTTCCCCTCCCCCCAAGACCATGAGCCCGCACGATCTCAACTCCGTCCAGGACTTCTCCCCGCTCCTCCCGCCGCATCTCCAGCAGCGGATCATCGATCCGATGAAGAACGTCAGCGTGATCGAGAAGGAGGGGAACACGATGATCCAGTTCGATCTCCTTTCCCGCCTGATGAAGGACCGCATCATCTTCATCGGGGAACAGGTGAGCGACCCGCTCGCGAACTACGTCATCGCCCAGATGCTCTACCTGCAGATGCAGGATCCGAACAAGGACATCAACGTCTACATCAACAGTCCCGGCGGCTCGGTCACCGCCGGCCTCGCCATCTACGACACGATGCAGTTCGTCACCTGCGACGTGAACACCTACTGCATGGGCATGGCCGCGAGCATGGGCGCCGTCCTCCTCACCGCGGGCACGAAGGGCAAGCGTTACGCCCTGCCGAATTCGCACATCATGATCCACCAGGTCTCCGGCGGAGCCCAGGGCACGGCCTCGGATGTGGAGCGCACCGTGGAATTCATGTATTCGCTGAAAAAGCGCCTCAACAAGATCCTCGCCTTCCACACCGGCCGGACCATCGAGGAGATCGAGCGCGATTCGGACCGCGACAACTACATGCCCGCCTCCGTCGCCGCGGAATACGGGCTCATCGACAAGGTCCTCGAGAAGAAGATCGAGGAGAAGAAGAGCTGATCCCGTCGACTCCTGCTCCCTCCGGGAGGAGACTTCGCCAGCCCGTGGCCGAAGCTCCGTGATCCCCACTCGCAGGCGCTCCGGCAGCCTTTACCGCGGCGATTCCCTTCCCACGCGCGCTCCCGTCTCCGCCGCCCGGTGGCGATTCGGTTCCGTTACCAAGCCCGCCCACCCCGCCGCGAACGGCGCAAGTTGCCGTCTCCATCATCGGGGGAGACACCGGCATTTCCGCCGCCCGCCTCTTTTTCGTTTACCTTGCGCGGCCGCTCCGCTTAGCTGTAAAGCTTCCCCGAATGCCGGAATGAACGTCCACCACCTCGAACTGTTCTACTACGTGGCCAAGCACGAGGGTATCACCGAGGCGGTGCGCAAGATGCCCTACGGGATCCAGCAACCGGCGGTCAGCGGACAGATCCTCCAGCTCGAAAACTCGCTCGGAGTCAAGCTCTTCCAGCGCCGCCCCTTCGCCCTGACCCCCGCGGGTGAGGAACTTTACGATTTCATCCACCCCTTCTTTTCACGTATCGAGCAGATCACCGCCCGGCTCCGTGGCGAGGAAAACTCCCATCTCCGCCTCGCCGCCTCCGCCGCGGCCCTCGGCAACCATCTCCCCGAAGTCCTCCAGACCCTCCAGCGCGAGGTCCCGAACCTGCGCCTCACCCTGCGCGAATTGACCAACCCGGAACTCGAGACCGCCCTCCGCAAGCAGGAGGCCGATGTCGCGCTCTCGGTCCTCCACCGCAAGACCGGTCCGGGAATCCAGTCGGTCAAGCTTCTCGACCTTCCCCTCGCCCTCGCCGCTCCCGCGGCCTGCACGATCGACACCTTCGAGGCGCTCGCGGCCACCGCCGGGGCCGGTCAATTGCTCCACCCGCTCATCTCACTTCCCCGAAGCGAACCCGTCGCCCAACTCTTCCAACGCGGGCTGCTCGCCTCGAACCTGAAGTGGGAGACTTCGATGGAGGTCTCCGAACTCGGCCTCATCCTCCGCTACGTGGCAAAGGGGTTCGGGTTCGGCGTCGCGGTCGATATTCCCGGCGCGGAATGGCCCGCGGGGGTGAAAAAAATCCGTCTGCCCTCCGACTTTCCTCCCCTCACCCTCGGCGCCCTCCACACCGGAGAGCTGAAGCCGGTCGCGGAGCGTTTCCTCGAAGTGGTCCGCGAACACGCCGCCCTCCTCAAGAAGGCCTTGCGAAAGCCATCCGCCTGAGTCATCCCAATCGTCGCCGTCCCCTCCACCGCGATGCTCCCCCTCCCCACCCTCCGCGAGATCGAGGATGCCAAGCACCTCATCCGTCCCCACGTCCGAGAAACGCCGACCTACCGTTGGCCGCTCCTCGAGGAAGGCCTCGGCTGCGAGGTCTGGGTGAAGCACGAGAATCACACCCCCGTCGGCGCCTTCAAGATCCGCGGGGGACTCGTCTACCTCGACGAACTCAGGCGAACCCAACCGGAAGTCCGGGGCGTCATCGCCGCGACCACCGGCAACCACGGCCAGTCCATTGCCTACGCCGCGAGGGAAAACGAACTGCGCGCCGTCATCGTCGTCCCGAACGGCAACAATCCCGAGAAAAACGCCGCGATGCGCTCGCTCGGAGCGGAACTCGTCGAACACGGCCGCGAGTTCCAGGAGGCGCTCGAGTTCTCCCGCGAACTCGCCGCGCGCGAGGGACTCCACCCCGTTCCCTCCTTTCATCCCTGGCTCGTCCGCGGGGTCGCGACCTATGGCCTCGAACTCTTCCGCTCGGTCGCGGACCTCGACGCCGTTTTCGTGCCGATCGGCCTCGGGTCCGGCTTCTGCGGGCTCGCCGCCGCGCGCGAGGCCCTCGGGTTGAAGACGGAACTGGTCGGCGTGGTCTCGTCGCACGCGCCCGCCTACGCCTTGTCGTTTCGTCAGGGCCAACTCGTCGAAGTGCCCAGCCAGACCCGCGTCGCCGAGGGCGTCGCCTGCAAGACCCCGAACGCCGACGCCCTCGACCTGATCCGTCACCATGCCCGGGAAATCGTAACCGTCGACGACGCCGCGGCCCTCGCGGCCATGGGCGACTTGCTCCGGCACACCCACAACCTCGCCGAAGGCTCCGGCGTGCTCGCCTGGGCCGCCCTGAAACAGCAACGGGAAATCTGGCACGGCAAACGGATCGCCGTCGTCCTCAGCGGTGGAAACGCCAGCACCGCGATGATGCGGGAAGCCGTGGCGGGACTCTGACCCGCGGCCGCTTCCGCGTCATCACTCCATCACTCCCGCGCCTTCCCCTTTCCTTTCGCCTTCGGGACGGGCTTGATCATCACGATATCGACGTCGTTCCTCAAATCCGGTCCCGGCGTGGTGCGTCCGCGCGCGATCGCCTCCTCCATCATCGCCTTCATTTTCGCGACCCGGTCGGGATGGTCCGTGACGAGGTTCGTGGTTTCACCGGGATCCTTGGCGAGATCGTAGAGCTGGAACTCCGGCATCCCGGCCGTGTCGTCCGCACCCGGTTTCGGGAAACTCCATCCGCCCGATCCCGGGCAAAGGACCAGTTTCCACTGTCCGTCGCGAATCGCAAAGCTGCCGTTGATCGACTGGCTCACGATGCTGCCCCTCGGACCCGGACCTTCGCCCGACAGGACCGGCAGAATACTGAAACTGTCCTCGCCCGCGCCTTCGGGCAGCTTCGCGTCCAACACGTCCGCCATCGTCGCGAGCAGATCGATCTGTCCGACGAGCGCGTCGGAGACCACGCCCGCCTTCACCTTCGCCGGCCAGCGCACGAGGAAGGGCACACGGTGACCGCCCTCGTAGGCGTCGGCCTTGTGACCTCGGAAAATGTGACTGGGGTTGTGCCCCTTTGCGACCAGTTCCTCGATCTTCGCCTGCGGTGAACATCCGTTGTCCGAGGTGAAGACGACGAGGGTGTTTTCCGCGATCCCGTTCGCCTCGAGCGCCGCGAGGATCCTGCCCAGGTCGGCGTCGACCTGCAGGACGAAGTCGGCGTAGGCATTGAGCCCGCTCTTGCCCTGGAATTCCGGCGTCGGCACGATGGGCGTGTGGGGCGCGGCAAGGGGGACGTAGGCAAAGAAGGGCTTGCCCGCCTTCGCATCGGCCGAGCACTCTCCAAGGTAATCGATGAGCCGCTGCGTGATCCCCGGCTGCACGTCCACCGCTTCGAACTTCGGACCCGCCGGACCGGTGCGAAGCCAGGTTTTCTCCGCGGTCGCCTCCTCGGTCGGCAAGCGGTCGCGGATCCAGACAAACGGGAACATGTCGAGCGAGGCGCTGATGCCGTAGTAATGGTCGAAGCCGCGATCGACCGGACCATTCCGGATGGGCGCGAGGTAATCGACGAGACTGACGTCCTTGAACGGTTTGCCAAAATCGCCCGCGTCATCGGCGACCGTGCCTCCCTTCAGCGGCCATTCCATGCCGAGATGCCACTTGCCGATGCAAGCGGTGTGGTAGCCCTGTCCGTGAAGGAAGCTGGCGAGCGTCGTGCGCCCTTCGGAGATGAGCGGCAGCGAGAATCCGCCGAGGACGCCGCTCTGGAGTTTTGTGCGCCAGTGATAGCGGCCGGTCAGGAGCGAGTATCGCGTCGGCGTGCAGACGCCCGAGGAAGTATGGGCGTCGGTGAAGCGCATGCCTTCCGCCGCGAGGCGGTCGAGGTTCGGCGTCGCGATCTTCGAATCCGGATTGTTGCAACTGACATCGCCGTAGCCCAGGTCGTCGGCGAGGATGACGAGGACGTTGGGCTTGTCGGCGGCATGAAGCGAGGCGGAGAGTAAAAGGAGCAGAAAAAGCAGTCGTTTCATCAGGATTGGCGTTGGCGGAAACATTCTCATCAATTCGTGATTCAAACGCTCACTCATTTGCGCAAATTTGCGGGTATTTGCGGAAATTTGCGTTGAAATCCTTCACGAAAATCCGCGGTCATCTGCGTGAGCGAAGCGTATCTGCGGTCATCTGCGTTTGAATTGTTAAATGCGGATGGACCGGATTCACGAAGGTCTGGTTTTTGAACGCAAATGGGCGCAAATGTTCGCAAATCTTCCGCCCACCAACGCCCATCGAAGCCCTCTACCTTTTACCTTTCACCTTTTCACCTTTTACTTCCCGTCTCAAGGCTTGAACAAATTCGGAGCCCACATCGGTCCGTCGCTCACAGGCGGGGTCACTCCGTCGGCGGGAAAGGTCTTCTTCGCAGCCTCCTGCAAGGTCTTGCTCAGTTCCGCGACGGTGGCGGCGTGTTCGGGTTTCTTGGCGAGGTTCACGAGCTCACCGGGATCACTCTCGTGGTCGTAGAGTTCCGCCCCCTGCCTGCCCTCGTCCCACTCCGTGTAACGCCAGCGATCGGTGCGCAGGCTGTACCCGAAGAACGGCTTCGCGGCACCGCCTTTCGCGCCTCCTCCCTTCGCCGCGCCGGCTCTGGGTTTCCCGACATTGCCTCGCACCACCTGCGTCAGGGCCCACCCGCGGCCCTTCGCAGCCGGATCCTGAAGCATCGGCACGAGCGACTGGCCCTGCAAGCTCTCCGGAGCCTTCACTCCGGCCAGTTCCGTCAGGGTCGGATAGAGATCGACCTGGCTGACGGGCTCCTTCGCGACTCCGCCCTTCGTCTTGCCCGGTGCCACGATCAACAGCGGCACACGCGCACTGCCTTCGAAGAGGCTCTGCTTCTGATAGAGCCCGTGCTCGCCCATGTGATAACCGTGGTCGCTTGTGAAAACGATGATCGTGTTCTCCGCCAATCCGAGCCGGTCGAGTGACGCGACGACCCGTCCCACCTGGGTATCGAGGAAGCTGATGCTCGCGTAGTAGGCCTGGGCACACTGGCGGTGGAGTTCGTCGTTGAGCTGGTCCTGGTCCTTCTTGTAGCTGCCGAGCGCGGCTGCAGGCACGTCTGCGGGATTGTCGGTCACCTTTTGGTAAGGCCGCATCGTCTCGGGCGGATAGTAGCCGAAGTAGGGCTCCTTCGGGGCGACGTAGGGCGTGTGGGGCCGGTAGAATCCCACCGCGAGAAAGAAGGGACGATCCTTTTCCTTCGCACAGCGTTCCAGGACCCATTCGGCATCCTTCGCCAGCATCGCGTCGGTGTGGTGCTCGTCGCTTTTCGGCGAGGCATACCAGCTCAGGGTGCCACCGTATTGACCGGGCGTCAGGGTGAAGATCGGCCCCTCGTCGATGCGGTCGATCCCGGCGGGGTTGAGCTCAAGTTCCCACGAACCCGGATCATCATGACCGTTCGTCCCGATCGAGTTGGGAACGTTGTAATGATAGAGTTTGCCGATCCGGCCCGCGAGGTAACCCTCGAGCCGGAAGGCCTGCGGCAGGCTGATCGCCGAGGGAATCGTCTGGCGGAAGATGAGCGAATTCGTCAGGATGCCCGTGCTGTTCGGGTAGAGCCCCGTCAGCATCGAGTTCCGGCTCGGCCCGCAGAGCGGAAAGGCGCAGTAAGCCTTCTCGAAGCGAACCCCGCGCGCGGCGAGAGTGTCGATGTTCGGCGTCTTCGCCTTCTCGTCTCCATAGCAGCCGAGGTAGTTGTTGAGGTCGTCGGAGATGAGGAAGAGCACGTTCGGCCGGTCCGCCGCCGAAACGAGGCCGGTCAGGAACAAGAGGGCGAGAGTGAAGAGGGTTCGGTGCATGGGCGAAGAGGGTAAGGCAGGGTGGAACTCCGTGGAAAGGGCGAAGTTGCGTGAGAGAATGAGCATCGACGCCCCGGGAGCGCCGACGCCCTCGTCGGCACCCCGAGCACCCGAGCACCATTCACCTCCCCCAACCTCGCTCGCTCGACCACGCCCAGTCCTCCGCCTTGCCGCACAAGCCCGCCTTCACAGGGTTGCCGTGAATGTAGTCCACCACATTCCGGAAATGCACCTCGTCCCGGATAAACCGGTCCCAGTATTCCCGCATCCAGACGTGCCGCGAATCCGGTATACCGAGCCTCCACCGGTCGTTTTCCTCGAGCAGCCGACGGGACGAGATGGATTTCCAGGTCTGAACGATCCGGAAGAGCGGTGTTGCCGGATCGATGAGCACATGGACATGATTCGGCATGATCACCCATGCGAGCAACTCGTAGCGCTGCCCGTGAAAATGCAGCAAAACGTCGCGCACACATGCCGCCGCCTCGGCACGGCGAAGCGCGCAGCATCCCATTCCCGAATCCAGCCAAGCCTCGATTCGACGGCGACGATGAGAGTCCTGTTGGTCCGAGGGGACCGACTTCAACTCGGCATCCAACTCGAGCAGCCTGGTCTTCGGCAGACTGTCCGCCAAGCGAAACGTGACCGACTGAAGCAGCCGCAAGCGGTCGCGGTGAGGGAGATAGCCCCGCGAATACCACTCCCCGGAAGCGCCGACGCCCTCGTCGGCATCGCATCGCCCGTCGATCCCGGGTTCATCCTGGAGGTCGTCATTCGGGTTCATTCATCGAAGATGCCGACGAGGACGTCGGCGCTCCCGGCGTTACTTTCCCTTCCACCGCGGCTCCCATTCCGGCAGAGGCGTCCGGGCGGTCTTCAGATATTCGCCGATCTTTGCGGCAATGTCAGGATTCAGCGCCGCCACGTCGGTTTCCTCGGCGACGTCGTTCTGCTGGTCGTACAACTTCACCGTCGCATCAGGTCCGCCCTGGCGGATGCCTTTCCATCGGCCCTGATAGAGCACGGCCTGCTTGAAGCCACCTTCATGAAACTCCCAGTAGAGGAACTCATGCTCCTTCTGCTGATCCGGCTTGCCGGTGAGGAGCGGGACGAGGCTGATGCCGTCGAGACTCGCCGGCGTCTCCGCCTTCGCCAGTTCGGCGGCGGTGGGGAACCAGTCCGGGAAATAGCCGGGGTGATCGGAAACCGCGGGCTTCACCGTGCCGGGCCACCACGCGAGGAAGGGCACGCGGATGCCGCCATCGGTGAGGCTGCGCTTGATCCCGGTGAAGGGACCGTTCGGGTCAAAGCGGTCGAGGTTGTGCTTGCTCTCGTCGTGCGGTCCGTTGTCGCTCGTGAAGATGACGAGGGTGTTTTCAGCAAGGCCGAGCAGTTCGAGCTGATCAAGCATCCGACCGACGTAACCGTCGAGCCGCGTGATCATCGCGGCCTGGCCCTTGTCTTGGTCGGGCCAGTCCATCTTCGCATACGGGCCGTAGTCGGGCGCATGGGCGCCGTCGCCGATCTCCCTGGCACGCTCATTGTTCGCGTGCGGGATGACGAGGCTCCAATAGAGGAAGAACGGTTTGTCCTGGTTCTTCGAAACAAACTTGAGGGTCTCGTCGGTGAGAAGATCGTCCGAGAACAGGATGGGGTCCTCCGAATAGCCGCCGCCGTTCTCGCCGACGGGCGTGACGTAATTCGGCAACGTGATTCTGGACTCGTTCCGCCAAAGGAAATCCGTGAAGTGATTGTGGGCGTGTTGCTGGTTGAGGTAACCGAAGAACTCGTCGAACCCGTGCTTCCGTGGCAACCCGGACTCCGCCTCGCCGACATCGCCGAGCCCCCACTTCCCTATCAGAGCGGTCCGGTAACCGGCCTTCTGCAGGGCCGTGGCCACGGTGAGATCTCCCGGCTTCAGGGCCTGGGCGGCGGGATTCTCCTTGCCGGCATTTCCACGGATGCGGGTGTGGCCGTGGTGAAGCCCCGTCATGAGCACGCTGCGCGAGGGCGCGCAGACCGTGGCCCCGGCGTAGAAATGGGTGAAGCGGATCCCCTCCGCCGCCATCCGGTCGAGGCGCGGGGTTTTGATGACCTTCTGCCCGTAACAGCCGAGATCCCCCCAGCCGAGGTCGTCAGCCATGATCCAGATGAGATTCGGGCGGGTTTCCGCGGCACGGGATCCACCACCGAGGACACCCAGGGACACGGACAGGAGAATAAGGAGGCGGTTCATGGTTTTTGCCAGGGCGTGGAGCCGCCGCGCTGGATGTGGCGCGAGAGGGCGGTGGAGAGTGCGTTGAAAATCTTCGGCGCCTTGTCGGCGAGGTTGGTGGTTTCGTGGGGATCGTTCTTCAGATTGTAAAGTTCAAGCGGACTGTAGGGATCGTTCTGCATCAGTTTCCAGTCCCCGTGGATGAGCGCTTGGTAGTCCTTGCCTCCGTAGGCCCGACCGCCCTCGCGGCGCACGAAGTAAAGCTCGCGCCCTTCGGGCATGGGCTTGCCTTCGAGCAAGGGCACGAGGCTGACGGCGTCGAGTTCCTCCGGAGCGCTGGATTTCGCTCCGGCGAGTTCAAGAAAGGTTGGAACAAGATCGAAGTTCAGCCCCGCGTAATCGCTCTTCGACCCGGCCGCGATCTTCGCGGGCCAGCGCATCAGGAAGGGCACTCGCAAGCCGCCGTCGTAGTGGCTCTGCTTGCCGTCGCGCCAGGGATGATTGCTCTGGCCATGAGGCAGGGAACCGCCGTTGTCGGCGCTGAAGACGACCACGGTGTTTTCGGCAAGATCCAGCTCGTCGAGTGAAGCAAGAACACGACCGATGCCATGATCGAGATGCTCGACGAAGGCGACGTTGGCGGCGCGCTTTTCGTCGAGGCCGGGAAGCCGCTCCTTTACCTTCGCGAGCCATTCATCCGGCGGCTCGATCGGGAAATGCGGAGCGTTGTAGGCGAGATAGAGGAAAAAGGGCTGGTCGCGTTTCGCAGCGCGCTCCTTGAGATACAAGATGGACCAGTCGGTGAAAAGATCGGTGGCGTGCCCTTCGGATTCGATCACTCGATCATTGCGCCGGAGATAGTTGTTTCCGTGACGCAGGTGGGTCGTGTAGCTGTCCATCATGTCGCCGAGGAAGCCGTGGAAGAAGTCGAAGCCGCGTTCGTTCGGGGTGTTCGGGGATTCGAGTCCGAGATGCCATTTCCCGACGATGCCGGCGTGGTAGCCGAACTTGCCAAGTTCGTCGGCGATCGTCGGCACGCCGGGCGCGAACCAACCCCAGGAATTCTCCGGCTGGGTGCGGATCACGCCGGGAACCCCGACACGGTCGGAATAACGCCCGGTGAGGAGCGCCGCCCGCGAGGGCGAGCAGACGGTGCCATTCGCCCGCATCGCGGTGAAGACCATCCCTTCCCTGCCGATCCGGTCGATGTTCGGCGTCCGCACGTCGGCGGCCCCGTAGAGGGAGACATCGCCGTAGCCGTGGTCGTCGGTGAAGATGACGAGGAAATTCGGCGCGGCGGCGTGGACCTCGCCACAGAGAGCGGCGGAAAAGACGGAAAGGGCAAGAAAAAAACAACAGGGGCGCATCAGTTGCCAAGCTATGAAATGGAACCGGGACCGGTCAAGAGACGCGATCGGCGGATCAGGTGTCCACAAAGGATACAGGCCTCCGCATCGTGTAGGGCAGGCCCAAACCGGACTCATCCCACGAATCGACCACGTCGACCGGCGTTCCATGGCTGACATGCTCGAACAGGATGGGCGCGACCTGCTGGGGCAGGCGGATGCATCCCGCGGAAGCCGGATATCCGGGCACGTCACCCACGTGCATGCCGACGGTGGTTCGCCCCAGACGCATCCAGTAGGGCATGAAGACATGGTAGAGGGTCGAGACCTTCCCGGAAGCGACCTTTTCAGTGATTTGGTAGGATCCCCTCGGCGTGTGTTTTCCCCTTCGCGCCGACGAGATCGCCGTGTCGATCGCCACCAGATCATCAATGACGAGGAAGGCCCGCTGCCGCCCGATGTCGATGACGACCTTGCGACGTTTCGCGCCGCCGGAATTGAGCAATGCTTGATTGATGTAGGCATCGCCGTGGGCATCGCGATAATGGGAACGGTGCTGGGGGCGTGGCTTGGGTTTCTCAACCGCCGCCGGCGGGTTCTTGGCCTTCTTTTTCGGCTTCAGCTTTTCGAAGAGCCCGGCCTCAGTGGTGCAGGCAGCCAGCGCGGACAACGTGATCGCAAAAACAATTCGACGGGAAACGGATGACGAAGGGATGGATCTCATGTCGTTGGCGGGGCGGCCGGTTCTGGAAACTGGTGCCGGGAAAGATTAGATCGGGAGACCTGTTCTTTCATGGGGATTTTCATGGGTGGCAGGGAGAATGACAAGGGAATGGGGACACGGGAATGACCGAATCAAGAATCCGGTTTCCTCCATTCCTCTGTCCCCATTCCCTTGTCCAACTCCCTGCCGACATCCCCACGGATCCTGTCACGCGAATCCACCCGTCCTCCGGCGTCATCGCGGCATCGCCAAGTCCTCCCGCCCCACGATAGGATCGGCAACGATGAAATCCGCTCCACTCGCTCTTCTCCTCACCTTGGCCGCCAGTTCCGCCACCCTTGCCCAGGAGTCCGCCCCTCCCCTGCTCCGCGCGGGCATCGTCGGACTCGACACCTCCCACGTCCCGGCCTTCACCAAACTCTTCAACGATCCGAAGGCCGACGGCGATCTCGCGGGCATCAAGGTCGTCGCCGGATATCCGGGCGGCACCGACATGCCGGCGAGCAAGGACCGGGTCGCGAAATTCACCGAGCAGGTCAAGGGCATGGGCGTCGAGATCGTCGGGACGATCCCGCAATTGCTCGAGAAGGTCGACGTCGTCCTGCTCGAGAGCGTCGACGGCCGCATCCATCTCGAGGAGGCGAAGCAGATCTTCCCCTCCGGAAAGCCGGTCTTCATCGACAAGCCGCTTGCCGGCAACCTGCCCGAGTCCATCGCCATCTTCGAACTCGCGAAGAAACACAAGGTCCCTTTGTTCTCGAGCTCCTCGACCCGCTTTGGCGCCGGGCTCTCTGAGGTCGAAGGCAACGCGGAACTCGGCGACCTCCTCGGCGCGACGACCTGGGGACCCTGCTCCTACCAACCCGGCACGCCGGATCTTTTCTTCTACGCGATCCACGGAGTCGAGGCCCTCTACACGATCATGGGCACCGGCTGCGAGACGGTCTCGCGGGTGAAAGGCTCCGTCCATGACCAGGTCACCGGCACCTGGAGCGGCGGCCGTCTCGGCGTCTATCGCGGCATCGTGAAAGGCAAGGCCGAATTCGGCGCGACCGCCTATGGCAGCAAGAGCATCCTCCAGATCGCCGAGTCGCCGAACTACGGGCATCTTTGCCGCGCCATCGGAAAATTCTTCCGCACCGGCGTCGCCCCCGTCAGCGAGGAAGAGACGCTCGAACTGCTCACCTTCATGGAGGCCGCCGACGAGAGCGTGCGCCAGGGAGGGAAGGCCGTCGCCCTCAGCGAGGTCTTCGCGAAGGCGAAGGAGGAAGCGGCCAAACTCATCGACTGACCCTTCGTCATTCGTCCTTCGTCATTCGTCCTTCGTCCTTCGTCCTTCGTCCTTCGTCATTCGCCATTCGCCATTTCCCTCCGATGCGCCCAATCCTCCTCCTTGCCCTTGCGCTCCCAGCCCTCCTTTCCGCGGCTCCGCCCACCGTGAAAGTCGGCGAAGTCCGCCGCATCTTCCACAATGGCGAGCACAACGCTTTCACCGATCTCTGCCGTTTCCGCGGCCAGCTTTACCTGACCTTCCGCAGCTGCCCCGACGGCCACATGGTGCACCCGACCGCCTCGGTCATCATTCTGCGCAGTGCCGACGAGGGAAAAACCTGGACGCCGGCGCATCGTTTTTCGGTGAAGGACCGCGACACGCGCGATCCGCATTTCCTCGTCTTCCGCGACCGGCTCTTCGTTTACACCGGCACCTGGTGGAGCGGACCGACCACGATCCCCGTGGCCGAATACGACATGAACAAACACCTCGGCTACGCCGTCCACAGCGGCGATGGCACGAACTGGAGCGAGCCGGAGATGCTCGAAGGCACCTTCGGTCACTACATCTGGCGCGCCGCCACGCACGATGGCAAGGCCTACCTCTGCGGACGCCGCAAACCCGGATTCGAGATCGGTCCGCGCGGCGAGGGAGAAAAAGTCCAGTCCCTCCTCCTTGAGAGCGAGGATGGATTGATCTGGAAAAAGCGCGCCTTCTTCAACGAACAAGCCGGAGACGAAACCGCTTTCCTCTTCGAGCCCGATGGCACCCTCCTCGGGATCGGCCGTCACGGCGGCGGCAAGAATGCCTTCCTGCTACGCTCCTCCCCGCCCTATCGGGATTGGTCCCGCGAGTCGCTCGATCGCCCCATCGGTGGACCGCTCGTCGCGAAGTGGGGCGCGCATGTCCTCGTCGGCGGTCGCAAGACCACCAAGGAACATGGGCCCAAAACCTCGCTCTGCTGGCTCGTCGATGGAGCCCTCCGGGAGTTCGCCGAGCTCCCGAGCAGCGGTGACAATTCCTACCCCGGCTTTGTCACCCTCGCGCCCGACCGCGCCCTCGTCTCCTGGTATTCCAGCCACGAGAAAGACGAGTCTGGCAAGACCATCACCGCCATTTACCTGACCGACCTGACCCTGACCAACCCATGAAAGACCTGAGCCGCCGCCGCTTCTTCGAGGAATCCGTCATGGCCGCCGCCGCGGCCGCACTGCCAGCCCAACTGCTCGCGCAGGAAAAGGCGCCGTCCGTGAGCGCGAACGAGAAACTCACCGTCGCCATTATCGGCTGCGGCATCCGCGGCAAGGCCCATGCTCGCGAGCTCGCCCGCCTCCCCGACTGTGACATCGCTTACGTCTGCGATCCCGATCTCGACCGCGCCGACGAGGTTGCCGCGCTCCTCACCGGCGATCTGAAGCGCCCCATGCCGAAGAAAGTCCAGGATCTCCGCGTGATCTGCGACGACCCGTCGGTCGACGCCGTTTTCATTGCCACACCGAACCACTGGCATTCCCTCGGCGGGATCTGGGCGATGCAGGCGGGCAAGGACGCCTACGTCGAGAAACCGGTGAGCCAGAACGTCGCCGAGGGACGCCGCCTCGTCGAGGTCGCGCGCGAGCTCGGACGCATCTGCCAGACCGGCACGCAGAACCGCTCCCGCGGTCCGCTCGCCGCCGCGATGCAATACATCCACGAGGGAAAACTCGGCGAGGTGAAGCTCGCCCGCAGCATCATTTACGGGGGCCGCGGTTCCATCGGCGGTCCCGTCGAGACGCCGATCCCGCCGCGCTGCGACTACAACCTCTGGGCCGGCCCCGCCCCGATGACGAAGCTGACCCGCGCCCGTTTTCACTACGACTGGCACTGGATGTGGGACACCGGCAACGGCGACATCGGCAACAGCAACGTCCACTCCATCGACATCTGCCGCTGGGGACTCGGCGTCACCGGACTCGGCGACAGCGCCATCAGCTACGGCGGTCGTCTCGGCTACACCGACGTCGGCGACACACCGAATTCGCAGGTGGGCATCTTCCGCTTCGGCGACAAGACCATCGTCTCGGAGACGCGCGGGCTGAAAACCGCCCCCTTCCATCCGGTGATCAAGGCGATGTGGTTCTTCTACGGCAGCGAAGGCATCATCGCCGAGACCGGGCTCTACGATCCCGAGGGCAAGCTGATCCGCGCCTTTGAAGGCCAATCCGTGAACCACTTCGCCAACTTCCTCGAGGCCGTCCGCACGCGGAAGCGCGAAAACCTCAAGGCGGAGATCCTCGAAGGCCACCAGTCCTCCGCGCTTTGTCACCTCGCCAACATTTCCTATCGTCTCGGCACGAAGGCGAGCATCGAGGAGATCCAGAAGCGCCTCGGTGAATTCAACGCCAACGCCGAAGCCCGCGAAGACCTCGAGCGGACGCGCCACTACCTTGCCGAAGCCGGTGTCGATCTCGGGAAAACGCCCATGACCCTCGGACGTCATCTCCGTCCCGACGGTGACAAGGAGAAATTCCTCGACGATCCCGAAGCGGATGCCCTGCTGAAGCGGGAGTATCGGGTGCCGTTCGTGGTCGAGGGAGTGTGAGTCCAAGGAGGCGCGACATTCCTGTCGCGCGGCTCGCGGGGCCTTGCTTGACGGGCGACAGGAATGTCGCCCCTCCTTGGGTCCACAGAAGCCATCAACGAATCATGAAACGCTTCACCGCCGCGACTCTCCTTGCCCTCGTGGTCACTTCCTGCGCGAGCCCAAAAAGGCCGGCTACGGCACCTCCCGTCGCTGCCCCGACCGCCGTCCCGGACAACCCCATCTCTGAAATCGCGCAGCGCGAGATTCTCCGGCGGCAGGAGCGCATCCGGCAGATGGACGCGACCGCACTGGAGGCGAACCGGGCCCTTTCCGAAAACGACCTCGAGGGAGCCGTGAGCGGGTTCCGGCAGGCCTCGGGGGTGACCCCGTGACCGTCCCCCGATCGCGGACCGGATTTCGCTGGTCTCGGAATCGCCTTTTCGCTAGGGCTGTAGCATGACTTTGCCGCATCTCCGCCTGCCCCGTCTCCTCGCCATGACCATCACCCTCCTCGGCCCCGCCGCGGTTTCGGCCGACGATCCGCTCCTCTTCGTCTCCTCTTTCGCCGGAGGGGAAAAGGGAGCGATCACCGCCTTCCGCCTCTCGCTCGAAAAGGGAACGCTCACCCCACTCGAGCGAACTGGCGGCATCGAGAATCCCTTCTTCCTCGCCGTTTCGCCCGACCAAGGTTTCCTCTACGCGGTCCATGCCAAGGCGTTCGGCGGAAAGGAGGACGAAGAGGTCTCCGCCTACGCGGTCGACAAGGCCACGGGCAAACTCACCCTGCTCAACCGCCAGTCCGCGAAGGGCACCGCGACCTGTTATCTCGAAGTCGATGCAACGGGAAAAACGCTGCTCCTCGCCAACTACTCGAGCGGCAGCGTCGCAGCCCTGCCGATCCGGGAAGACGGCTCGCTCGGGGAGGCCGCTTCGTTCGTCCAACACCAGGGCGGATCGAAGGTCGATCCGAAACGCCAGGACGCACCCTACGCCCACAGCATCATCGTCAGCCCGGACAACCGCTTCGCCTACGCCGCGGATCTGGGACTCGACCAGATCCTCGCCTACCGTCTCGACGCCGCGAAGGCGACCCTCTCGGCAACGACACCCGCCTTCGTCGCTTCTCCTCCGGGAGCCGGGCCGCGCCACCTCACCTTCGCACCCGATGGCAAAAACCTCTACGCCATCGACGAGCTCTCCAACACGATCACCCGCTATGCCCAAGACACGGCCTCCGGCACCCTGACCAAACACGAAAGCCTTCCGACCCTTCCGGACGATTTCAAGGGCAGCAGCTACTGCGCCGACCTCAAGTTCACCCCCGACGGGCGCTTGCTCTATGGCACGAACCGCGGTCACGACAGCCTCGCGATTTTCCGGGCAGGAGAAAACGGCGTCCTCTCGCGCATCGACATCGTCCCCAGTCTCGGCAAGGGGCCGCAGAATCTCCTCGTCACCCCCGACGGGAAATGGCTCCTCTGCGCGAACATGCCGGGCAACAACCTCGCCGTCTTCCGCATCGACGGGGAAAGCGGCAAACTCACCTCTGTGGGCCCGCCGCTCGAAATCACGATGCCTTCCTGCATCCGGATTCTTCCCTGACCCTGCCCCCATGATCCACACCTCGCTCGACTTCGACCGGCCCGGAAAGCAGCAGGGCTTTCTCCAGGTACCCTATTCCCACAATCTCGGCGGATGGGCGAATGTGATGATCCCCGTCACCGTGATCGCCAACGGCGAAGGCCCCACCGTGCTTGTGATGGGGGGCAACCACGGCGACGAATACCAGGGCCAGATCGCGGCGATGAAACTCGCCCGCGAAGTGACTCCCGACCAGGTCGCGGGACGGCTCATCCTCATTCCCTCGCTGAATTTCCCAGCCGCCCTCGCCGCGACGCGGCTCTCGCCGATCGACGGGATGAACCTGAACCGCGCCTTTCCTGGAGAAGCCGAAGGCGCGGTAACGAGCCAGATCGCCCACTATCTCACCCACGTGCTCTTCCCGCTCAGTGACGTCATCATCGACATCCACTCCGGCGGACGCAGCATGGAATTCGTTCCCTGCGCGCACATGCACCTCGTCGCCGACCGCGGACAACGCGCCCGGATGTTTGCCGCGATGATGGCCTGGGGCACGGACTTCGCCTTTCTTTATGCCGACATCGCCGGAACGGGATTGCTGCCGGTCGAGGCGGAGAACCAGGGCAAACTCGTCGTCACGACCGAACTCGGCGGAGGCGAGGGCATCCCGGCCTCGGTGCACCGCATCGCCCAGGGCGGACTGCGCAACGTCCTCATCCATGTCGGCCTGTTGAAGGGCGTCGAACAGACCCGCGCCTCCCTCGGAAAGCCGGCGACGATCCTGACCCAGGCACTCAACCGCGAGGATTACCTGCTCGCCCCCGAGTCCGGCGTCTTCGAGATCTGCATCGATCTCGGTGCCCCGGTGAAACGCGGCGACATCGTCGGCTTCATCCATCACCTCGAACGCCCCGACCGCGCCCCGGAAACGATCTTGGCACAGAGCGACGGGTATCTCATCACGATGCGGGCGCCCTGTCTCACGCGGCAGGGCGATTGTGTCGCCGTGATCGCCAAACCGGTCACCGAGGACGAAGTCCTTAACGCGTGAACGCGATCGCTCCAGCTCCGGCGGATGCGAGACGGGCGGCCCTGCTCGTCGCCTTCATGTGGGTGGCTTATTTCCTCAACTACTGCGACCGGCAGGCCGTCTTCTCGATGACGGGCTCGCTGAAGACGGACCTGAAGATGACCGACACCCAGCTCGGTCTCGTCGGCGCGATCTTTCTCTGGATTTACGCCTTCGGTTGTCCAATCGCCGGACAAATCGGCGATCGGCTTTCCAAGCGACTCCTCGTCGTGCTCAGCCTCGTCATCTGGAGCCTCGTCACCGTCGCGACCGGGTTCGCCGGGACCGCGGTGATGATGCTGGGGCTTCGCGCCGCGATGGGGATCTCGGAGTCGCTCTTCATGCCCACGGCCATCGCCCTCACCGCAAACGCCCACACCCCGAATCGCCGTTCGCGCGCCATCGCCGCCCTCACGACCGCCCAGATCGCCGGCACGGTCGCGGGGAGCTGGTTCGGCGGCTGGATGGCGGACCGGGGCGAATGGCGTGCGGCCTTTTTCATTCTCGGCGCGGTCGGGGTGCTCTACGCGGTTCCCTATTTTCTCTTCCTGCGAACGGTCGATGAAAATCCGGCCGGAGTCGTGAAAACAAGCGGACGCTCCCTCGCTGTCTCGGTCCTGACCAGGATCCCCACGTTTGTCCTCCTCTGCCTCGTCTTTCCCATCTTCGTTTTCGGACTCTGGTTGCTCTATGGGTGGCTCCCGACTTTCCTGCGCGAGAAATTCGCGCTCACCCAGGCCGATGCCGCCTTCAACGCGACCGTCTACCTCCAGGCCACCACCGCGGTCGGCCTGCTCGGCGGCGGCGCGCTCGCCGACGCGCTCTATCGCCGCACGAAGGCCTCGCGGCTCTGGCTCATGACCGCGAGCCTGATCCTTTGCGCGCCCTGCCTCCATTACCTCGGCAGCAGTGACACGCTCCTCGCGACCCGCCTCGCCGCCGCCGGATTCGGTCTCTTCAGCGGACTGCTCATGGGCAACATCTTTCCCGCCGCGTTCGAGGTCGTTCCGGCGGACACGAGGGCCTCGGCTGTCGGCATCCTCAACTTCTTCGGAGCGATCATGTCGGGCTTCGCCGCCCTCTTCGGAGGGATGTGGAAAGCCTCGCTCGGAATCGACCGGCTTCTCACGATCACCGCGTTGGCCTACGTCGCTGCCGGGCTCTCGCTCGTCTTCGGCATCAAGGCCCTCTTCCCTCGCGATCATGCCCGCATCGCTGTCGCGCCATGAAGACAGAAACCTCCGGACTCCGGCCACCCTTTCCCGATCTTGCGAATCGGATCCACCTCCTCCTCCTTGTCACGCTGCACGCCACCTGCGTCTCCCGTGGTGCCGGGGAACCGGAGTTGCGTGCCGCGATCGCGAAGTCCCTGCCGTTGCTGGAGCGGAGTTCCCTCATCGCGATCCGTGAGCGCTCCAACTGCTTCACCTGCCATCACAGCGGGCTTCCCGTGATGACCTTCCTCGCGGCGCGGGAACGTGGCTTCAAAATCGATCAAGGGAATCTCGGAAGGCAGCTTCAATTCACCGCCGATGTCCTTGCCAAGGGCAGGGCGAACTATCTCCAGGGCAAGGGACAGGGAGGTGGCACCTTCATGGCCGGATCGGCCTTGTGGACGCTGAAGCTGGGAGGATGGAAGGCCGATGAAGCCACGGAGGCCGTCGTCGAATACCTGCTCGAACATCAAAGGGAAAGGCAACATTGGGCACCGCCCTCGATCCGGCCGCCGGCCGAGGAGAGCCCGTTCAGCGCCACGTATTTCGCGCTCGAGGGGATCCGGCACTTTGCCAACGGGCCGCAACAGGCGCGCATGGCCGCCCGTGTGGCCTCGGCTCTCGCATGGCTGAAAAACTCGGCTCCAAGCACCACCGAGGACCGGGTCTTTCGTTTGCAAGCGATGCACGCCGCCGACGCGGAGGTCGAAGGAGCCGTCGCCGATTTGCTCGCCACCCAGCGGGACGACAGGGGATGGGCACAGCTCGGGACAATGGAGACCGACGCCTATGCCACCGCCACGGCACTCGTCGCGCTGCATCGCGCGGGCGGTCTTCCGGTCGCCGACGCAAACTATCAGCGCGGGATCGACCGGCTCCTCGACGCGCAGCTTCCGGACGGCTCCTGGCATGTCGTCTCCCGTGCCGAACCCTTTCAGAAACATTTCGAGTCCGGCTATCCGCATGGCAAAGACCAGTTCATCTCCATCACCGCCGCCTGCTGGGCCACGACGGCCTTGCTGGATGCGCTGGGACCGGTTCCGCGGGACTTCGCCTTCAAGGCCACCGTCGATGGCAGCGAGCAGCGCTATGTCGAATTGCTGCCACCGGATCATGATCCGGCGAAACCCCATGACGTCGTCCTCGCCTTCCACGGGCACGGATCGGATCGCTGGCAGTTCATCAGGGACGGGCGGGGCGAATGCCGGGGAGTGCGAGACGCGGCCGCGAAACACGGCCTGATCCTCGTCTCTCCCGACTACCGGGCGAAGACCTCGTGGATGGGTCCGGCGGCCGAGGCTGACGTCGTGCAGATCATCGCGGAGCTGAAACAACGCCACCGCATCGGCCGCGTTTTCCTCGCGGGAGGATCGATGGGCGGCACCGCGGTGCTCACCTTCACCGTGCTCCATCCGGATCTCGTCGCGGGCGTGTGCAGCCTCAACGGCACCGCCAATCTCGTCGAATACGGGAACTTCCAGGACGCGCGGACGGTTTCCTTCGGCGGAACGAAGACCGAAAAACCCGACGAATACCGCAAGCGCAGCGCCGAGTTCTTTCCTGACAAATTCACCATGCCCGTCGCCTTTACCACGGGCGGAAAGGACGAAGCCGTGCCGCCGCAAAGTGTGCAACGGCTCGCCCAACGGTTGAAAGGCGACGGACGGCGCGTCCTTCACCTTCATCGCGAAGAAGGCGGCCATGCCACGAGCTACGAAGACACGATGACAGCGATGGACTTCATGCTCCGCGAGGCGGGACCGTAACCCGGAGTCACGGCTTTTCCTCTTCTCTCGAGGACGGAATACCCGGACCGCATCGCGTCTGCTTGCGGCACCTCAGCACGATCGATAGGATTCGACGCGAAGACCATCGACTTTCTGGAAGTGACGGGCGTTGTCCGTGACAAGAGGGGCGTCTTCGTTCATCGCCGTGGCCGCGATCAATATGTCAAAGTCGCCGATCAGGTCGCCCCGCTGGCGCAACACGCGGCGGATCCGGCTGCCGATCCGGCAGGCTCGACCGCTGAGATCGATCTGCCGGAATGGCGAAAGGAAGACCTCGCCATCCGACGGTTCGCCATAGCCTTCGAGGAATTCGAGAGCGCTGACCACGGAGATGGCGAATTCTTCCTCCCGCCAGGTCGTAAGGTAAGCCGTCGCGGGACCTGGCTTCCGCCGGACCCATTCCCTCTGCAAATCGATGAGAAAGCAGGTGTCGAGAAGCCTCATTCCTCATCCTCCTTCACCCAGCGGGAAGGACTGATGGTCCGCTCGGGCAAACCGCGGGCCTCCCACCCTTCGAGCGCCTCGCGATCCGCCGGCTTCACGGCAAGGTTTTCCAAAGCGCCGAGGATCGACGCCCCCCGGGTATCCGCTGGACCAAAATTAGCCCGCCGAACGACGGCGGAAAACGATTCACCCGCTTGTTTTGCCCGGCGCAGCTTCTCATACGCGTCCAATTCGAGGGAAATCGTTTTTGTGGCCATGCATGGAATCATGCATGAATCGGGAAACAATTCAAGCCGACTTTGAAGACGCGGCGGTTTCCGGATGGGCAACGGTGCCCCAAATCAGGTAGCCTTGGTCCCATGCCACGAATCCTCATCGCCGAATGCAAGCAGGAGGTCTCGACCTTCAATCCCCACCTCAGCGGTTACGGTGACTTCGGCATCCGCCGGGGCCGCGAGCTGCTCGACTACCACCGCACCGTCCGCAACGAGATCGGCGGCGCCTTGAGCGTCTTTGACGCAACGGAGGATGTCGAACTCGTCCCGGCCTACAGCGCCTTTTTCATCACCTCGGGCGGCACCCTCGCCAAACCCGACTGGGAGCGCATCGCATCGGAGTTTCTCGAGGAGATCCGCCAAGCCCCGCCGGTCGATGGAGTCTACTTCTGCATGCACGGTGCGATGGCGAGCGAGGAAGAACTCGATCCGGAGGGCTGGCTCCTCGCGGAAGCACGGAAGATCCTCGGCGAGGAGATCCCCATCGTCGTCTCGCTCGATCTCCACGGGATCCTCACCGATCGCATGGTCGAACACAGCGACGCCATCGTCGCCTATCACACCTACCCTCACGTCGACTTCTTCGAAACGGGACAACGCGCCGCCCGGCTCCTGCTCCGCATCCTCGCGGGCGAGGTGAAACCGGTGACGGCGAAGGTCGCGATCCCGGCCCTGGTGCGTGGCGACGAATTGATCACGGCAACCGGAGCCTTCGGAGAAAGCATCCGCCTCGCGCAATCGGCCGAGAACGGCCCCGGCGGCCTCTCGGCGGGGATGTTCATCGGCAATCCCTTCACCGACGTCCCTGAACTCCGGACCTACAGCTTCGTCGTCACGGACAACGATCCCGATCTCGCCGAGCGCGAGGCCCTGCGCATCGCGGCAAGCTTCTGGGCGAATCACGAGAAAATGCGCGTGCCGCTCGTGAGCCTCGACGACATGACCGCGATTCTGCGTGATCACCGAGGAGGAGGAACGATCGCCCTCGTCGATGCCGCGGACGCGACCAGTTCCGGTGCCTCTGGCGACAGCAACGCCGTGCTGCGATCTCTCATCGCCTCGGGCTACCGCGGACGCATCCTCCTCCCCCTCGTCGATGAACCCGCCGTGAAAGCCGCCTTCGCCGCCGGGATCGGAGCGACGATCACGACCCCAGTCGGCGGCACCCTCGATCCGGCGCGTTTCACCCCGGTCGAAATCACCGCGACGGTGCGCCTCCTCTCCGACGGCCGCTTCCGGAGCGAATCCTTCGGCGAGGAATGGCTCGCCGGTCCCACTGCCGTGCTCGAGTCGGGGAACTTCACCCTCGTCGTCAGCAGCCACGCCGTGAACCTCTACGACCGCTCCTTCTTCCTCGCCCACGGACAGGACCCGAGGCGCTTTGATGCCGTCGTCGTGAAATCGCCACACTGCCAACCCCACATGTACGCCGACTGGTGTGTTCGCATGGTGAACATCGACGCGCCCGGATCCTCCAGCGCGAACCTGCCCTATCTGGGGCACACGCGTTGTCCGCGGCCGATCTTTCCGTTGGATTTCGAGGTGAACTTTCGTCCCGTGGCGAGGCATTTCGCCCGCCCAGGGATTGAGCTCCGGCCTGGTTGACGGCATTGGAATCTCCCATCGGAGGAGAACTGAAGGAGCCGGGCCGCCCCGCCGCGGGAGCCGTCGGCCCGATGGCATGCCGAAAAACGCGTTTCAGGGAGGCCCCTCAAACGATGGGTGATGGTAAACCGGTAGGTTGTTGTGTTTCCGGTCGTTCCTTGATGTTCCGTAGATCCCATTTTCCTTTCAAAGTTGATCCGTTGGTCAGGCAGGTGGATCGCGGACGCGGGCCTCCGCGGGAATCCGCAATCCCCGGGGAGATCGGCACCTTGCAATCCAACCTGCTTGCGAATCGTCTACAATCTGTTAGTTTGTATACATGGCCTCCAAAACCGTATCCACACGACTCGAAGCGCACGAACTGGAGCTCCTCGAATCGCTCGGCCGCCTTTCCGGCCTTGATCGGGCGGGGCTCATTCGCTCCCTGTTGAAAAGGGGTCTCGACGAGATGCGGCTGGAATTGGCGGTGAAACAGTATCGGGAGGAAAAGGCGACCCTGTCACGCACGGCGGAGATCGCGGGAATCGGTCTGTGGGACCTCGTCGCAACGATGAAACCGCTCGGACTTGAACTCCATATCGACGACGAGGAATTCGAACGCGATCTGCAAGCCTCTCCCCGGCCGGCATGAGGACGGTGCTCTGCGATGCGAGCCCGTTGATTTTCCTGGCGAAACTTGATCGGCTCGACCTGATCCCGGACCTGCTCGGTCCCGGTGTCTGCGCTCTCCGCCTCGTCATCGACGAAGTGTGCCGCGCGGACACGCCTCCCGTCGAATTCGGAAGGTTGACCCGTTTTTTGGAGAAGATCGAGGTGATCGATTTCGCCGAATCCGGACATCCTTCGCAAAGTCTCAGCCGCAGCGACCGCGCCACCCTGAACTGGGCGATCCGGAATCGTCCGGATTGGCTCCTCGCGGACGAACGGCTCCTCCGCCGCGTTGCCGTCGGCGAGGGACTTGCCGTGATCGGAACGCTGGGCCTTCTCTTCATGGCCGGGCGCGCCGGTGTCCTGACAAAGTCCGAACTACGGAGCGGCGTCGAGGATCTTGTGGGAGAACACGGCTTCCGGATCTCGGTGGATCTCTACCAGCGCGTCCTCAGGGAATTGGAATCTTCGTGAAGGAGGACGTGAATCGGCCTTGCGCGGGCGGAAGACGTTTCGCTAAGCTCGCCCTTCGGAAAGCCGAATCCTGAAACCCCGCCACCTCCCATGCCTGCTCCCAAACCCGGCCGAATCCTCAAGGACAAACTCCAGCAAGGCGACACCGTCTACGGCACCCTCATCCAGCACGCCGTGACGCCCTCGATGGTCGACCTGCTCCCCGAGGGAGCGCTCGATTTCGTGATCGTCACGGCGGAGCACAACGCCCTCGACATCGCCGACTTCCTTCCGCTCCGATACGCCCTCGCGTCGAAGGGCATCGCCTGCCTCGCCCGCGCCCACAGCCGCAGTTCCCCGGACGATGTCGCGAAGGTCTGCGACTCCTTCGACGGGGTCGTGATTCCCTATGTCGAGGATGTCGAACTTTGCAAACGGCTCGCCGCCGCCGCCATTTACCGCCCCCTCAAGGGAGAGGCCCTCGAGCGCGTCATCACGGAAGGGAAATGGCCGAGCGAGGCGACCCGGAAATACGTGACCGAGGAGAAATGCGCCGACACCCTCTTCATTCCCATGATCGAGTCGGTCAAGGGAGTCGAAAACCTCGACGCGATCTGCTCCATCCCCGGCGTCGACGGCCTCTTTGTCGGCCCGAACGACCTCACCACGAACATGGGCATCCCCAACGAATACGACCACCCCGACCTCATCGCGATGCTCCAGCGGATCATCGATGCCGGTGACCGCCGCCACATCGCCGCGGGCTGCTGGTTCGGGAAGGTCGACCAGGCGATCCGCACGATCCGGCAAGGCGCCCGTCTCGTCGTGTTCTCGAACGACGGCTCGCTGCTGCAGAGCGCCATCACCTCGGCCTTCTCGCAATTGAAACAGGCCTGAACCCCGAGTTTCCCACGACCATGAAAATCCGAGAAATCCGATGCGCGGGACTGCGCGGCGCCACCCCCGAAGGCGGCTGGAGCAACGAACTGCGACCCGAGGACTGCGTCCACACCCTCGTCGCCGTCCACACCGATGAAGGTCCCGTCGGGCTGGGCAGCGTCTTCACGAACGACGCCCTCGTCCGCGCCGCGCTCGCCGTGCTCGAGCCGCTCTACGTCGGCGAGAACGCCCTCGAACCGGAGCGCGTCAGTGAAAAGCTGCACCAGCACATGTTCTGGCTCGGCCGCGGGGGATCGATCACCCACGCCATCAGCGGGATCGACATCGCCCTCTGGGACCTCCTCGGAAAGGCGACGGGACAGCCCGTGGGGCGTTTGTTAGGCGGCCGCTATCGGGACCGCGTCCAGCCCTATGCCTCGCTCCTCATGGACGAGCCGGAAAAACTCCGCGACCATCTCCTCGCTGTGAAGGCCCAGGGATTCCGTGCCTTCAAGATCGGCTGGGGTCCCTTCGGTCGCCGCAATCAAGCGACGGATGAGGCGATCGTGAAGGCCGCGCGCGAGGCGGTCGGAACCGATTCCCGTCTCATGGTCGATGCCGGAGGCAGCGACGCCTACTGGACGAACGGCTACCGCTGGGCCCTCAACACCGCGAAGATGCTCGCCGACTACGACGTCCACTGGTTCGAGGAGGCCCTCGTTCCCGACGCGGTCGAGGACTTCGCGAAACTGCGCGAGCATTCCCCCGTGCCGATTTCGGGAGGCGAGGTCCTGACACGGCGCCAGGCCTTCCAGCCCTTCCTCGAGGCCCGCGCCTTCGACATCATCCAGCCGGATGTGACGAAGGTCGGTGGCATCAGCGAGGAACGGCGCATCGCCTGGATGGCCCAGGAACACGGGATCCGCTTCATCCCCCACGGATGGAACACGGCCGTCGGACTTGCCGCCGATCTCCATCTCGCCTCGGCCTTTCCCGGCACCGACCTCGTCGAATACCTCACCGGTTCGCCCTTCATCGACGAGATCACCGTCGGCGGCTGGTCGCTCGACGACGAGGGCATGCTCGCGATTCCGGAGACCCCGGGACTCGGCCTCGAACTCGATCCCGACGCGGTGGCGAAGTACACGCGGGGCGAATCGTTGCTTTGAGGAGGCATCCTTACGCGATTCGCCCCACCTGGAGCAGACCGGTTCGAGACCCTTTGAATCCTTCATTGCCATTCCATGGCAGGAAGTTACTTTCAAGGACAATGAGCGGACAGTTCAGGGAATCCATCGTGAAGAAACGGGTCGGGGGAAGTCTTTCCCGGCTCGATCCCTTGCGGCGGGTGGAAATGCTCCGGGCCAACGCGCGTTTTCTGCAGCGGCAGGATGGATGGAAACCGCCACTCGACGATGGAACCTTCGTTCGAAAAACTGTTGGTTCTCCTCGCTGAGGCAAAGGTGGACTTTGTCCTCGTCGGGGGACTTGCCGTCAGTTTGCAGGGATATGTGCGGTTCACCGAGGATGTCGATCTCCTGGTTTCCGACTCGCCGGAGAACCTTTCGAGACTGCTTGGAACGCTGGCGAACTATGGCGAGGGCCACGCCCGCGACCTGACCGTCGGAGACTTCACCGACGAAGAAGGCTGCATCCGGGTGATCGAAGCGGTCGAGCAATGCCAGCTCGCCCTTTTCACGCGGATGTCGGGCCGCCGCTACGAGGATGTGATCGCCGACGCGGACACCTTCCGGATCGGAAGCACCACGATCCACTTCGCGTCAAAGCAGGCCCTGATCGGCTGGAAGGCGGACTCGCATCGCGAGAAGGACCGCCTCGATGCGCTCGCGCTCGAAGAGCTGATCCGGGATCCGCACGCGTTTGATTGAGGCTTGTGGAACGGAAAGAAAAACCTCACCTCGCCACCGGCACCACGATCCGCGAGGCGTGGACAGCGGAATGGTGGATCGTGTTCGTCGCGGAGACGGCGTTTTCGGGAAGCGCGGTCGTGAGCGGCTCCCCCGTCTGCGGATTGGGCTCGTAGAAGGGGGCTCCGGTGCTGGCGACGGTCACGCGGATGCGATGCCCCTTCGCGAAGGTCTGCCCGAGCCAGCCGACCGGAAACCGCACCGGATGGATTTTACCAGGCTCCATCAGCACCTCCTTTTCGAACCCATCGCGGTAGCGGACCCGCTGAGGATAATCGATGAGGAGGATGGATCGTCCGTCGGGATAGACATCGCTGACCCTGACAATGACGTCCGTGTCCCTTGCGGTCGAGGAAAGGAAGAGTTCCGCCTCGACGCGGCCGATCCACTCGACCGGTTCCTCGAGCGGGCCGGTCGTGAAGGTGCGGACCTCGGGCTGCTCCTCGAAGGCGCGCGCATCGGCAGCTCCGGGGAAGGCGGCTCCCGGGATCGTCATGGGATGGCGCGGGTCGCTTTCGTAGCTCGTCGAGGATTCCGCCTCGGTCGGGGCGTCGCGGTCGAGCCGGCCACCGGCGTGCAGGTAGAGTGACTGAGGTTCAGAGGGCGGCGGAAAATCGGAGGCTTCGTGCCAGACATTGCCGGGCGCCCCCGCCTCGCCGGCCGCGCCCATCTGATACCAGCGCACCTTCGGCCCGCCGGTCACGCCGTTGTCGACGCCCTTGAGCCAGTGGTCGAACCAACGCAGCATGTGTTCATCGACGGGGAAAGTGGCATTGTCAGGATAGACGAGTTCGCCGTTCTTCGCCCCCTTGTTGCTGCGTCCGTGCAGCCACGGCCCGATGAGAAGCCACTGGTTTCCCCGCGACTGCGCGCCTCCCTCGTGCTCGCGTCCGATGAAACTCGCGATCGATCCCTGGTTCATGAAGTCGTACCAGCTCCCGATCGTGAAACAGGGCACGTTCATCTTCCCGAAGTGCGGGGTGCAGTCCTCCGCCTTCCAGTAGTCGTCGAAGGTCGGGTGGCGGGACCATTCCTCGAGCAGGGCGTCGTTGTCGCGCGGGTCCCGGCAGACCTCGCCGAGCTTCTTGAAACGCTCCGGCCGCCACGTGCCGCCGATGCGATACCCCTCGTGAAAGAGGCTCAGTCCCGTGTCGATCATGTACTGGCAGACGAGATGCGGAGGCTGCGTCACGGCGAGGTAGTTCTGCGCGTAACCGCCCTGGGAGCTGCCGAAGGTGCCGACCTTGCCCGTGCTCCACGGCTGTGCCGCGAGCCATTCGCAGACGTCGTAGCCGTCGCGCAATTCCCCGAACTGCATCGCCCGGTAGCCGACCCATTTGCCTTGCGAGAGGTGGGTTCCGCGGTAGTTGACGAGTGCGACGACGTAGCCACCCCGGGCCAGGTCCGCGGCGGACTCGCGCGTCCCCTTCGCGCGCAGGGAGGCATAACGCTGCTCGAAAATCACCGGCCAAGGCCCTTCGGTCGCTTCTCCCGGAAAATAGAGGTAGGCGGAAAGGGCAACCCCGTCGCGCATCGGGATGAGTTGGTGCACTTCCCTGACCTTGCCAAAATCGATCGTCTCCGCGTTTTCGGCGGCGGAGACCAATGGAATCAGGGTGAAAAGAACGCCAAGCAAGGCGAGGCACGTGATCTTCATGACGCGTTCACAGGGTAGGGCGCCCGTCCACGAATCCGGAACCGGGCGATGGACCGATGCTACCACTGCAACGCGGAACTCCGAGACCTTTGCGACCGCATTCGCGTCATCCCGAAGCGCCGGAGCGCGCGCTCAGGACGGCTTCCGACCGGCGTAGCGCAAGTGGGCACGGAGATGGAGGCCGGAGGAAAAGATCGTCTCGAAACCGATCTGTTTCCCAAGCAGGCTCATTGTCTTCGGCGCGAAGTACCAGAGGTGTCCCGGAGGTCCCCAATACTTCCAGTTCTCTCCGCCCATCCGCGCCTTGAAATGCGCGACGTTCGGGGTCACCAGGAACACGACCCCTCCCCGGGCGAGGACCCGGTGGATCTCGGTGAGCCACTCACGCGGCTGGCGGACGTGCTCGACGACGTGGATGGAAACGACCAGATCGAAGGACTCGTCCAGAAACTGCTTCGCGAAGAGATCGGTGACCTCGGCGTTCAGTCCGATGCTCCGCGCGTAATTGACCGAGTTCACCGCATAGTCGATGCCCATGGCCTCGAACTGCGGATCGTCGCGCACGGCGTTGAGGAGATCGCCCTGCGAGCACCCGATCTCGAGGAGGCGGATCTTCTTCCCGGCGGGGAAGTAGCGCTTGATGAACCGCGCGAAGGCCGCGTACTTGAGCCTCCTCGTGAGACTGTGGTAGGGAACGTAGGCCTCGTCCGATTCACCCGCGTAGGTGGAGTAGTAGCGCTGGAGTTCGGCCTCCGAGGGGATCGGATTGGTGTAGACGAACCCGCAGCCCCCGCAACGCGTGATCTCGAAGCCGTTGAAATCAAAATCGACTTTCACGTTCGACGAGCCGCATAGCGGACAGGTTTCGGAACGGGTCGCCTCAGTGAAGGTCTCGCTCCGGGAAAAACGGGGATTGTTGGTTCGGTCCATGGTATCGGGGAATCCGGAAAGGGGCTCTTAACCCATGAAACCGCATTTTCAAGCCCCACGCGCGGTGTCGGAACGATTTGCGGGGGCCGGCTACTCGGCTTTCCCTTTGCCCTTGCCCTTCGCCGTGCCCTTTCCTTTGCCATCGTCCCAGAATCCCTTCTCGTCCGGGAGCGGGCCGGCCATCGGCGGGGTCTCGTAGAACTTCCCGTCATCGATGAGCCGGGGATCGCCGGTCCGGCCCAGCGCGTCCAGCAGTTCCTTCTCGAGCGCGGCCTTCACCTCCGCGTGGGCGGGATCGTCGGCGAGATTGGTGGTTTCGTGAGGATCCTTCTTCAGGTCGTAGAGCTCGTATTTCGGCCGTTTCCCGTAGACCCAATCGTAGTGATCCTTCCACTCCGGCGTGTTCCGCGCCCGGACGAGCCAGGCCTTGGTCGGACCGGAGTCCTCGTCGGGCAGGGTGAAGCGGGTTTCGTTCTCGAGCTCGTCGATGCCCGGATCCTCGCTGCTGTCGAGCCGATAGGGATCGCCCATCGGGTAGCGGTCGGGACGGAAGTTGATGATGAGGACGTGATCCGCGGTGCGGATGGCCCGTTGCGGATAGGGCGTGTAATCGGATCGCGCGATCTCGACATGACGCTCGCGCCCGGTGAAGACCCGGGTGCGGGTTTCGTCGACGAGGCCGCTTTTGTCGGACTTCAGCACGTTCCACAGGCTGCGTCCGGTCATGACCTCCGGCACCGCTAGGCCCGCCGCCTCGAGGAAGGTCGGGGCGAGGTCGGTGAGGGACGCGAAGTCGTCGACGATGCGCCCGCCCTTCACCCCGGGGCCGGTGATGGAAAGGCAGACGTTCGTGCCGAATCCGTAGAGGTTGCATTTGCCGTGCGGAAAGCCGGGCGCGCCGTGATCGCCGCTGATGACGACGAGGGTGTTCCCCTTTTCCCCGCGCTTTTCGATCTCCGCGAGGAGGATGCCGATCCCGGCGTCCCATGCCTTGATCTCGCCAAAATAATCCGCGAGATCCTCGCGCACTTCCGGCACATCGGGAAGGAAGGGCGGCATCTTTCCCTTCAAGGCATCGGGATCGATGCCCCAGAGCGCCTTGCCGCTGCCCTTGATCCACTTGCGGTGCACGTTGGTCGGCCCGAACCAGTAAAGCCAGGGTTCACCCTCCTTCCGCGCGGCGAGGAAGTCCTCGAAATTCCCGCGCGTCTCCTCGATCAGTCCGGCCTTGGCCTCTTCGAGCGCCTGGCCTCCGGCGACCGCCTTCGTGACGTTCTGCGAGAATTGGTTGAATTTTCCGCCGCGCTTCGAAAACGACTGCTCCTTCGTGAAGGGCGAGTTCGCCGGCGTGCCCGGTCCCCAGACCTTGTGGCTGTAGCCGATGTGGTATCCCGCGTCCTGCAACAGGAGCGGGAAGCTGGGGAGCGAGGCATCCCAGACCGCACCGCGGAGGATCGAGCCGGTGTTGGTGCGCCAGAAATGTTGTCCTGTCAGGAGGGCGCTGCGGCACGGGGTGCAGGAGGGCGCGCTGACGTGGGCGTTCCGGAAAAAGACGCCCTCCTTCGCGATGCGGTCGAAGTTCGGGGTCTCGACGACGTCATTGATCGTTCCGGGCCCCTCCGATTCGCGGAGGATGGAGGCGTAACGGCCCCAATCGTCGGCGAAGAGGAAGAGGATGTTCGGTTTCGGATCCGCCACGGCGATGGCGGGGAGCCAAAGGGCGAGGAGACTGAGGAGGGTCGGGTGTTTCATGAAAGAGGTTCGGGTCAGAGGGACGGCTTCTTTTTCCGCGCCTTGCCATCGGACGCGGCGCCCGGATTGGCCGGGAGAAAGGCCTGGTCGAGTCCGGCGGGGCGGGCGTCGGCGTAGCGGTCGAGGACGGCCCGCAGCCTGGCGCGGGCTTCGGGAGCGGCGGAGGCACCGAGGGGCGCCGCCTCGAAGGGGTCCTTCGCGAGATCGTAGAACCGTCCGTCGCGATAGAGCTTGTGGGTCCGGTCGAAGGCCCATTCCTTCACGGTGAGGTCGGGCCCCTGGCGGGGCGAATACCAGAAATAGAGCGCCTCGCGGGGGTGGCCGGGATCGCCCTTCAGTTGCGGGAGGAAACTGACTCCGTCGATGCCATCGGGCACGGCGATCCCGGCGGCCTCGCAGAGGGTCGGAAGGAAGTCGACGTTGCCGACGGGATCCTGACAAACCCGCCCTTCCTTCACCACCGCGGGCCAGCTCGCGATGAGGGGGACGTGCGTGCCGTTCACCTTGGTCGAGCCCTTGCCTCCGGGATACTCCGCCCCGCGGAAGCGGCTCGTCACCTTCGGGGAGGTGCCGTTGTCGCCGAGAAAGAGAACGAGGGTGTTGTCGCGGATGCCGAGTTCGCCCAGCTTCGCGTCGAGGCGGCCGACCAGCTTGTCCAGATAGGCGGTCATGTCGGCGAAATGTTTCACGTCGCGGTTCGTATTCTCACCTTCGGCCTTCGGATCCCAGCCGGGGCTGTCGGGGGTCGGCTGGAAGGGATCGTGGGTGAGGATCATCGGGTAGTAGAGGAAGAAGGGCGCGTCCTGGTGCCTCGTCACGAAGTCGAGGGCGAACTCGTTGACGAGATCCGGACCGTAGCTGCCCACGGGATACTCCTTCTCCACTCCATCGAGCTCGAGCCCGGGATTCGCGTAGCGGGGCGGACGGCGGGTGTGCTGCCAGAGGAGGGCCTCGTCGAAACCGAAGTGCCGGGGCGAATCGGTCTCCCGCCCAAGCTGCCATTTGCCGCAGATCCCCGTGGCGTAACCGGCTTCCTTGAGAAGGTTCGCGAAGGTCACCTCGGTGCGGGGAAGCGTGCCGAAGTTGAGATAATTCCGCACGTTGTGTTTCCCCGTCATGAGGGCGACGCGCGTCGGCGTGCAGAGCGGATGGGAATGCGCGTTTTCAAAGCGGACCCCGCCCGCGGCGAGGCGGTCGAGATGGGGTGTTTGATAGGATTCCCCCCCGTTCGCCCCGACACACTCGTGGCCGAAGTCATCGGCCATGATGAGGATGAGGTTCGGGCGGTCGGCGGCGGAAACAGCGGCGGCGAAACCCCCGAGCAGGATCAGGAACGCCCCCACGATAGGAAACCGGGATGCGGCGGAGCTCATGCTCACTTCCTCCAGACTCCGGGCGCATCGGTCCACCCGGTGAGGACCTGTCGCTGCGTCACCGGCCACCATTCCTGGAGACGGGCGGCGAGGCGGGCGACGACCTCGGGATTCGCCGCGGCGAGGTTGGTGTTTTCGTGGGGATCGGCGAGGAGGTCGTAGAGCTGGGGACGCTTCTCCGCGCGGGGATGCGAACTGGCGTAGCGGTCGAGCTTGCCGTCGTAGGTGAGGAGCAGCTTCCATTTCCCGTCGATGACCCAGCGGTAGAGCAGGGTCGCCTGCGGATTGTCGAGCTCGGCGATATCATGGGCGAAGGTCTCGCCAAAGACTTCCTTCCGCGGCGTCGGCTCACCCGACTCGAGGACGGGAAGGAGGTTGTATCCCGGCAGGTTCTCCGGAATGCGGGCACCCGCGGCGGCCAGGGCGGTGGGAACGATGTCGATGCTGGAGCAGAGTTGCTCCTTGCGGTCGCCGGGCCGGATCTTGCCGGGCAAGGAAAAGAGGATGGGCTGCCGCGTGCCGCCGTCGTTCGCGGACTGCTTGGACTTCGGGGCATAGCCCTGGCCATTGGGATCCTGGATCCATCCGTTGTCGGCGACGTAGACGACGACGGTGTTTTCGGTGAGCCCTTTTTCGTCTAGTTTGTCGAGGAGTTGGCCGCAGGTCTCGTCGAACCACTCGATCATGGCGTAGTAGCGGGCGACATGGTCGGACTCGATGCCCTTGGCCTTGTATTTGTCGAAGAGGCGCTGCGGCGGGGTGTGCGGGGTATGCGGCATCATCGGCGCATACCAGAGGAAGAAGGGCTTTTTCGCCGAGACGGCCTCGTCGATGAACGAGAAAACGGGCTCCATGCCCTCGCGGCCGATTTTCAATCCGTCGTCACCGTGACGTCCTCCGGGCTGCGGAAATCCGCGGGTCATGCCCTTCGTGAATCCGAAACGCGAGGGCGCGCCCTCCCACCATTTGCCGGACTGGTGGCTGTGGTAGCCCTTCTCCCCGAGCAATTGCATGAGGGTGGGTTGTTTCTCCATCTTCGCGATGAGTTGCTCGCGGAGGGCCGCATACTCGGGGGACTCGGGCTGGCCCTTGCCCTTTCCCTTGGCCTTGCCAGTACCTTTTTCTACGGGCGCGGCCGGGAGCGGCGAGGGATCGTTTCCGATGACGCCGTGCTGGTGGGCGTAAAGACCGTTCGTGAAGGTGGCGAGGGCGGGACGGCAGAGGGCGGTGGGCACGTAGCCGCGGGAAAAGAGGGCGCTGCGGGCGGCGAGCCGGTCGAGGTGGGGCGTCTCGACCTGGGGATGCCCCATGAAACCGTAGTCGGTCCAGCAATGGTCGTCGGAAATCAGGAAGACGACGTTCGGCGGCGTGTCCGCGGCGCGGAGGTGGGGTCCAAAGACGGCAAGAAAGCCGGCGATGACGGCGGGAAAAAGGATCCGTTTCATGATTGGGGGCGCGGAAGGGAACGGGACCGGTCCCGCCCTGTCAACGGCGCGAAGGAGAAACCCCGGCGGTCGCGGCGGGTTTCTTCCGTTCCGCCCGCAACATGCCGCAGCCCGCGGCCACGTCGATGCCGCGCCGTTGGCGGAAGGTGCAGGGAAATCCGGCGGCGCGGAGGATGGCTTGGAAACGCCTCGCCGATCCGGCCTGGCTTTCGACCCCGTCGAAACCTCCCGTGGGGTTCAGGGGAATGAGGTTCAAGTGCGCGTCCATGCCGGCGAGAAGAGCCGCGAGCCGCTCCGCCGTTTCGGGTGAATCATTCCGGCCCTCGATCAGGGTCCACTCGAAGAAGATCCGTTTCCCGGTCTCTCGCCCGTAGTCGCGGCAAGCCTCGAGGAGTTCGTCGAAGGACCAGCGTTTGTCCGCCGGCACGAGGGCGGAACGCTCCTCTCGGGTCGATCCATGGAGGCTGACGGCAAGCCGATAGGGACGGCCTTCGGAGGCGAGCCTCCGGATCCCGGGAACGACCCCGACCGTGCTGATGGCGATGCGGGCCGGACCGATCGCAAGTCCGCGCGTGTCGGAAATGATGCCGAGGGCGTGCATGACGGCCTCGTAATTGTGAAGGGGCTCGCCCATGCCCATGAGGACGAGATTGCGCACGCGCTTTTCCGGATCGACCGACCGCAGGACGCGCCGCGCGTGGTGGACCTGGGCGACGATTTCGCCGGGACGCAGGTGCCGCACGAATCCCATCTGCCCGGTCGCGCAAAAGACGCACCCCATCGCGCATCCGGCCTGGGTGCTGACGCAGACGGTGTGCCGCCCCTCGTAGCCCATCAGGACGGTCTCGATCGTCTGGCCGTCGCGGAGGCGGAGGAGGAATTTCCGGGTGAGTCCGTCGCTGCTGGGGATTTCCTCGACGGGTTCGGGGCGATCGAGGAACCACCCGCCTCCCGGAGCGAGGGCCCGCTCGAGCCAGCGGTGCAAGGGCGGCAAGAGCGGCGCGGCGGCGAGTTCCTCCGGTGTCGCGCGTCCTTCCCGGTGCAGCGAGCGCCAGAGGGCGGCGGCGTGGACGGGATTGACTCCATCCGCGGCGAGAACCTCCCGCAGCGACGCCAGGTCGAGGTCGTGGAGGGATCGGGTGGCTTCGCTCATGGAGGGAATGTTGTCGGGGAAGATACCGTGGGCAGGACACTCCCCGTCACTCTCGCGGGAGCCCGCCGGGATCGCAACCATTGTCTCGTAGGGGAAACGGCCACCGTTCCCGTTCCGATCGGCACCGTTTGGGCGGAAAGCGGAGCCGGCATTTCAGCTTCCGAAACGCTTGCTTTCCCGGATCCATCGGCCAAGGTAGCGGGTTCGGACCTCCTGCCCATGAGCGAAAAACCCCTCCAGATCTATATCGACGGCCAATTCCATTCCCAGGAGGACGCCAAGATTTCCGTTTTCGACCACGGCCTGCTCTACGGCGACGGAGTTTTCGAAGGGATCCGGTTTTACAACGACCGGGTCTTCCGTCTCGAGCAGCACATCGACCGGCTTTTCGACTCGGCCAAGGCGATCCACCTGACCATCCCGGCGACGCGCGAGGCGGTCTGCGAGATGACGCTGGAAACAATCCGCCGCAACGATCTCCACGATGGCTACATCCGCCTCGTCGTGACCCGCGGCGTGGGCTCGCTCGGACTCAGCCCCTACCACTGCAAGCAGGCCTCCATCATCGTGATCGCCTCGACGATCTCCCTCTACCCGGCCGAAAAATACGAAAAGGGCCTCATCATGGCGACCTGCGCGACGCGCCGGCCCAACCACGACGCCCTTTCTCCCGCGGTGAAGTCGCTCAACTACCTGAGCAACGTCATGGCGAAAGTCGAGGCGATGGCGGCGGGCGCGGAGGAGGGCGTGATGCTCAACGCCGCCGGCTACGTCGCGGAATGCACCGGGGACAACATTTTCGTCGTGAAAAACGGTGTCGTCTCCACTCCCACGGTTGCCTCGGGATCGCTCTACGGGATCACCCGGGGAGTGGTCATCGAGCTCTGCGCCGCCGCCGGCCTGGAGCTCCGCGAAGTGGAAATGAGCCGCTACGACCTCTACACCGCGGACGAGGTTTTCCTGACCGGAACCGCCGCCGAGGTCGTCCCGGTCGCGGAATACGACAAGCGCACCATCGGCTCGGGCGGACCCGGCCCCATCACCCGACGCCTCATCGGGGATTTCCGGAAACTCGTGCAAACCACCGGGACGCCGATTTACGAAACGGCTTCCGCGTCGTAATGTGTTGGTGGAGTCCGTTTCGGAGCCTTCGGGCTGCCGCTCCGCGAGTTCCCCCCGCCATTTCATGAACTGCGACATCTGCCAAAGCGAGAAGGCGACCATTTTCTTCAGCCAGATGGCCGAGGGAAAACTGCAAAAGGTCAATCTCTGCAAAACCTGCGCCGACGAGAAGGGCGTGACCGACCCGACCGGCTTCGCGCTCGCCGACATGCTCGAGGGCATGGGCAAGCAAACCTCGATCGATCCCGGCCCGGCCCGGCATGAACTCGTCTGCGGCAGCTGCGGCTTCTCGCAGACCGACTTCAAGAAAACGGGCCGGTTCGGCTGCGCCGAATGTTACCACGTCTTCGACGAGGGGCTCGATGGTCTCCTCGAGGCGATGCACAAGCACACCCATCATGTCGGAAAATCGCCCCGGCGCTTCCCGGATCCTGGTGACAGGCTCTCGGCCTCGTCCCCCGTTTCCGCCACCGAAACCAACCCGCGGGCGCGGTTGAGCGAATTGAAACAAGCGTTGTCAAAGTCGGTGGAGGATGAGGATTACGAGGAGGCGGCCCGGCTGCGCGATGCGATCTCGCGGCTGGAAGCGCTCATCGGCGATCCCTGAAGGCCGCCCCCGCCTTCCTCTCTTTCCCCCCCTTCCGTCACGCTTTCCAAAACTTCTCCAAACAACTGGCACTTCGGGTGCTATTCCAACGTATTCTATCACGTGGCGATGCGCTTTTCCACCCTGCTGAAGAAACCGGCCGAATGGATGCGGACTCCGGGACCGGAGAACGACATCGTCATGACGAGCCGGGTTCGCCTCGCGCGCAATCTCGTCGGGTTCCCCTTCCCGGGTTGGGCAAAAAAAGAGGACCGCTCCCGCGTCATGGAGCAGGTCCGTCCCGCCCTCGAGGAACTCGCGGAAATGAAGGACTCCTTCTCCGAGGAGATGACCCAGCTCACCGCGATCGAGAAGCAGGTCCTCGTCGAGCGCCACCTCATCAGCCGCGAGCATGCCGCGAAAGGTCCGGGCTGCGCGACGGTGATGAACCGGCGGCAGACCGTCAGCGTCATGATCAACGAGGAGGACCATCTCCGCATGCAGGCGATCCGCCCCGGCCTGCAGCTTCTGGCGGCCTACCAGTCCCTCGACGAGATCGACACCGAACTGGAGGACGACCTCCCCTACGCCTTCGACCGCCAATACGGCTACCTGACCGCCTGCCCGACCAATCTCGGGACCGGGATGCGCGCCTCGGCCATGCTCCACCTCCCCGGACTGGTCCTCGGCGAGCAGATCAACCAAACCATCCAGGGAGCCAACAAGATCGGGCTCGCCGTCCGCGGACTCTACGGCGAGGGCACCGAGGCGCTCGCGAACCTCTTCCAGATCTCGAACCAGAACACCCTCGGGATGCGCGAGGAGGACATCATCGCCCACCTCGACCGTGTCATCGGCCAGCTCATCGCGAACGAGAAGAACGCGCGCATGAAGATCCTCGAGGAACGGCCCACGATGATGCAGGACCAGATCGGCCGCGCCTATGCCGTCCTCAAATACGCCCACATCATCTCCTCGAAGGAAGCCCTGAACCACCTCTCGATGATCCGTCTCGGGTGCGACCTCGGCTTCATCCCCGAGGAGGAGCGCGAGGCCATCACCGTGCTGTTGACCGAAATCCAGCCCGCCCACCTTCAAATTTCCGCCAAATGCAAGCTTTCCCCCGAGGAGCGCGACATTTTGCGTGCCGACATCATCCGCAAGAGCTTAAATGGGCTGACGCCGCCCGATTTTGGCAGTATACTCACCGACAGGGACAACGACGATGAATAATTTCACCCCCCGCGCACAACAGGTCCTCGCCCTTGCCCGCAAGGAGGCGGACCGATTCAACCACAACTACGTGGGAACCGAGCACCTACTCCTCGGGCTCATCAAGCTCGGCCAGGGCGTGGCGGTGAACGTGCTGCAGAAAATGAACCTCGACCTCGAAACGGTGCGTCTCGAGGTGGAGAAACAGGTCGGCAACGGTCCCGAGAGCAAGATGGTCGGGAACATCCCCTACACTCCGCGGGTCAAGAAAGTTCTCGCCCTCGCCGGCAAGGAGGCCAAGGCCCTCAACCACAGCTATGTCGGGACCGAGCACATTCTCCTCGGTCTCCTCCGCGAGGGCGACGGGGTCGCCGCCCGCGTCCTCAAGAACCTCGACGTCGACATCGAGCGGACCCGCAACGAGATCCTTCGTGAGCTCGACCCAAACTTCTCCGGGAATACGAACGAAGAGGAGGAAAGCGACTTCGAGGAACCCGGTGCCGGCAACCGCAAGGAGGGCAAGACGCCCGCGCTCAAGGCCTTCGGCCGCGACCTCACCGAGCTCGCCAATGGTGGCGAACTGGACCCCGTGATCGGGCGCGGCAGCGAGATCGAGCGCGTCATCCAGATCCTCTGCCGCCGCACCAAGAACAATCCCGTCCTCATCGGCGAAGCCGGCGTGGGCAAGACCGCCATCGCCGAGGGCCTCGCCCAGGAGATCGCCTCGGGCAACGTCCCCGAGCTGCTCCGCGACAAGCGGGTCATCACCCTCGACCTCGCCCTCATGGTCGCCGGCACGAAATACCGCGGCCAGTTCGAGGAACGGATCAAGGCGGTCATGGACGAGATCAAGCGTTCCAAGAACGTGATCCTCTTCATCGACGAGCTCCACACCATCGTCGGTGCCGGATCCGCCGAGGGTGCCATGGACGCCTCGAACATCATCAAGCCGGCCCTCAGCCGCGGCGAGCTCCAGTGCATCGGCGCGACGACGATGAACGAATACCGCAAGTTCATCGAGAAGGACGCCGCCCTCGAGCGCCGCTTCCAGCAGGTCAAGGTGGAGGAACCCAGCGTCGAGGACGCCATTCTCATCCTCCACGGCCTGCGCGCGAAATACGAGGCGCACCACAAGGCGCGATACACGAACGAGGCGATCGAGGCCTGCGTGAAGCTCTCCTCCCGCTACCTGACGGGGCGTTTCCTCCCCGACAAGGCCATCGACATCCTCGACGAGGCCGGAGCACGCTCGCGCATCGCCTCGATGACCCGCCCGCCCCAGATCAAGGAGCTCGAGGCCGAGATCGAAAGAATTGTCGCCGAGAAGGAAGCCGCGATCAAGGGCCAGGACTTCGAGAATGCCGCCTCCCTGCGCGACAAGGAAAAGCACAAGCGCCAGGAGGTCGAGGACATCCTCAGCCAGTGGCGCGCCACCAACGAGGAGAAAATCGTCACCGTCGAGGAGGACGACATCATGACCGTCGTCTCGAAATGGACCGGTGTTCCGCTCCAACGCATGGAGCAGAAGGAGACCGAGAAGCTCCTCAAGATGGAGGACGAACTCAAGAGCCGCATCATCGGCCAGGACGAGGCCGTCATCGCGATCTCCCGCGCCCTGCGCCGCAGCCGCGCCGACCTCAAGGATCCGCGCCGTCCCATCGGATCGTTCATCTTTCTCGGCCCCACCGGCGTGGGCAAGACCTACCTCGCCCGCAACCTCGCCGAGTTCATGTTCGGCGACAAGGAGGCGCTCATCCAGATCGACATGTCCGAGTACATGGAGAAATTCACGAGCAGCCGCCTCATCGGTTCGCCTCCCGGCTACGTGGGATATGAAGAGGGCGGACAGCTCTCGGAGGCGGTGCGACGCCGCCCCTACTCCGTCGTGCTTTTCGACGAGATCGAGAAGGCCCACCCGGACGTGATGAACCTCCTTCTCCAGATTCTGGAGGAAGGCATGATCACCGACTCGCTCGGCCGCAAGATCGACTTCCGCAACACCATCATCATCCTCACCACCAACGTGGGGGCCGACGTCATCAAGCGCCAGGTCACCCTCGGTTTCGGGGCGATGGGCGGTGGCGACGAGAACTACGCCAACATGCGCGACAAGATCCTCGAGCGCGCCAAGGAGGCCTTCAAGCCCGAATTCCTCAACCGTCTCGACGAGAAGATTGTCTTCCATGTCCTCGACCGCGAGAACCTCATCAAGATCGTCGATCTTGAAATCGACACCGTCGTGAAGCGCCTCGCCGCCAAGAACATCCACCTCAAGCTGGACAAGAAGGCCAAGGAATTCCTCATCGAGCAGGGCTACGATCCGAACTACGGCGCACGTCCGATGCGCCGCGCGGTGGAGCGTCACATCGAGGACCCGCTCGCCGAGCATCTCCTCCGCGGGGATGTGAAGGCCGGCCAGACCGTGAAGATCACCCACAAGAAGGAGGAGAAATACCTCACCTTCCGCCCCGAATCCGCCGATTCCCCCGAGGACGACACGGTCGAAGTGGGCTCGGCCGACGAGGCGTGATTTCCTCACGAATCGGGATCATTCGCAGAAAACCCGGAGTGACCCTCCGGTTTTTTTGTTTGCCTCGCCCCGGCGGACCTCAACAGTCCGCGAGCAGCTTGCGGTTTTTCCAAACGTAGCTCAAGCCGGAAACGAGGGTCAGGATCAGGGCGGTCCAGATGAGGATCGTCCCGAGGACATGCGGCCCGAGACCACGCCATCCGAGGACGGGACTGAGCCATGCCAGGGCCGGTTCCTTCGCGGCGAGGACGACGAGGAAATAGATCACCGCGATGATCTGGAAGGTGGTCTTGTATTTCCCGAGGTTCTCCGCGGCGAGGACGATGCCCTCGGCCGAGGCGACGAGGCGGAGTCCCGTGACGAGGAATTCACGGGCGAGAATGACCACGACGATCCAGGCCGGGAAAAATCCCTTCTCGCAGAGCATCACGAAACCCGCGCACATCAGCACCTTGTCCGCGAGCGGGTCCATCAGCTTGCCGAAGTTCGTGATGAGATTCCGGGCCCGGGCGATCTGGCCATCGAGAAGGTCGGTGTAGGCCGCGATCGAGAAGACGGCGAGGGCGATCGTGCCCGAATGGGAAAGTCCGTCAACGGAGAGCACCCCAACGAAAACAAAGGTCAGGACGAGCCGGGCGACGGTGAGCTGGTTGGGCAGGTTCATGCGGGGTCGCGTAAGCTTAGTTCGGGGAATGAAACCGGGCAAACGGATCGCCCCGGAAAATCGCACGTTCGCATCCAATCCCTCCGACGCGAAGCCCTCGCTGCCACGTCGATGAAAAGGAGTTTCGACTTCAGCCAGGGTTCCCGCTACAAAGGCCAAAGTCCCGCGCAGTCTTGCCTTCACTGGCATGACCCGAGCCCGTCAGAAGTTACCGAAATGGCTCGAAGCCCCGGATCGCCCGCCAATTGGGCGAGCGGGTGCGGCATACCTCCTCCCCGGAACTCATCGGGTGGAAGCCTTGGGCCAGCGGATGGGCCGCTCGACGCGTAGACCGTCTGCCAAAAGTCCGTTCGCAAATCGGGATCGGTTTTGGGTTGGATTCTTGCTCGCTTCGCTCGGTGGCCTTTGAAAACCGGCCGGAATCCGCGCTACCGGCGTTGCTCCCGGTGCGCCGGTCCGATCGGTCATGGAGCCCGCTCCACTCCCTCGTCGCGCCTTGGCATCACAAATTCCGACTCGGCCGATTCACGAACGGACTTTTGGGCAAACAGTCTAGCTAACCGGACGGGTCGCCTCGCCAATGGACGACGAAGGAGGAAACGCCTTTCCCATGCTCCGCCAGGCTCCCGGAAATGCCACGTCCGACAAAACGATCGCCGGCATTGCCAATCCGGAATCCGGGATTGTCCAGAGGGAAGATCAAGACGATGTGAAACGCCGACTCCGAGGCACCCGGTCGGGAGAGAATCGCGGGAGCCTTCTCCGGTCGGCGGCACGGAAGAATGCCTGCACGGGATGGAGCGACGCCGGTTGATCCAACCCAGAAGTCGTCGGAATCCCCATTTTCCGGCCGATTTATTTGCAATGGCAGGGAATCTGCGCGTTCGCTCCGACCGATGGAAGAAAATCCTTTTCGCGAGGCGGACCTAGGATCGGGACCGGAGCCGTTGAAGGAGATTGCGGATTTTCCTGGCACCGTCCTTGACCAACCGGAGCGGATGTTTCGGGGACTTCAGTCGATTGTTTCCGGCACGCGGGACGTTGTTTTGAAGCGAACTCCGGAAAATTTCGCTGGCGGCTTCGGAAATGGCGTCGTCGCCGGGATCTTCCAGAAACGCGAGTAGGTTGCCCCAGCCCGCTGGGTCGGAGAGTTCGCACGGGAATCGTTTCAAGGACCGCCAATCATGGGCCACCCCGTAGCGCTCGATGGGGTGCCACTCGCTCACATAGACGGTGTAACCCTGGTCCGTGAGGAAACGGGCCAGATCCTTCCATGTGTAGCCCAAGGAGGCCGTCTTGGCGTCCTCGAATTCGGCTTCAATGATGCCGGGCTTGACCCGATCCCAAGGCACCCCTTTGAGCACCGCCATCTCCAAGCCTTCCACGTCGATCTTGAGGAAATCCACTTCACCCAGCTGGTATTGCTCCATGGCCAAGGCGACCGAGGTGGTCTCGATGGCATCGGCGGAGGCGTGGCTCTCATGGAAGGGCAGCAGGCTGGAAATGCCCGTGCTGACCTCGGACCGGTAAAAGGCTTTTCGACCCGAGGGAGTTTCGTCGATCCCACGAGGATCGATGACGACGTTGCCGTGCTTGCCGAGGCGTTGTTCGAGGGTGGCGCGGTTCTTCGCATCCGGCTCGAAACAGAACACTTTCCAACCGACCCGCGCAAACGGAGCGGCACTGGTTCCGTGGTGGGCTCCGACATCCAGCATCACTCCGATTCGGCCGGCGCGGTCGGCGAGGCGAAAGATCACGTCAGTTTCGGACAAACGGGCCTTTTCACCCCGGGTATACTCGCGGGCGCCAATTTCAACCTTCCGGTTGCGAACGATGACGGCCCCTAGAGGCCCGGACGGGGCGTGGGGTGACGGGCGCGAGTCACTCATGAGAAGAACGGGGTTGGATATTCGCTGAATGGCCCGGCCATCTCAGGCGGGAGAGGAGTCCGGCACACCGACAACCGGTGAAACTCCCGGAATTTCAACCCTACCCGAGTTCAAGTCACGATCAAGCTCGGAATCGACATCATCAACTCGCACGCAGTCCCTCATGACAACAAGACAACGATCGAGAAGGGAGCCTTGCCCGCGGGGATTCCTCGCGACTCTCAGTCGCTCGAAGAGGCCCGGGGCATCGGCTGATCCGATCAGGTAGCCGGCCACTTCCACTCGGATCGGAAAGCGGGGCCTTAAGGCGGCGTTGGGTTCTAGGGCCGGACGAAACCGCACCCTCCGGGTGACTTTTCCGGGAGCCGTGAGGCGTAAGATCCACGATGAGCCGATTCCCAGGCTTCGCCCCCTCCCTCAAATGGCAGCCGCGAGCCTTTTGGCCATGCCATCGGAATGGCGTCCACCCATCTTTTCGAGGTCGTCGTCGCGGCGTTTTCGACTCATCCTGGCTCCTCTCGGCCATGGTTTCCTGGTATTGAATCAACACGCCGACCTTGCCTTCCCAAACCGGTGATGCGATTCTCGCTCCATGCGTCCGGCCACGCGTGCCATCCTGCTGCTGCTCATCGTCCTCTCCCCCGCACTCGCGACCCGGGGGCAGGATCGTCCCAACCTCCTCTGGCTTTCCGCTGAGGACATCAGCCCGCATCTCGGCTGCTACGGGGATCCGCACGCCATCACCCCGAACCTCGACGCCCTCGCCGCGCAGGGCGTGCGCTACACGAAGGCCTTCACCACCGCGGGAGTCTGCGCCCCCTGCCGTTCCGGCATCATCACGGGGATGTACCAGAACTCGATCGGCACGCACCACATGCGCTGCGACGCCGTTCTGCCGGGATGGCTGAAACCCTTTCCCGTCTATCTTCGCGAGGCGGGTTACTACTGCACGAACAACAGCAAGACCGACTACCAGTTTTCGAAACCACCGCCGCCGGAGATCTGGGACGAGTCTTCCGCGAAAGCCCACTGGAAGAACCGTCCCGTCGGCAAACCCTTCTTCGCCGTCTTCAACTTCACCGGCTGCCACGAGAGCGGAATCGCCGGGAAGGACAAATACGACGAGGTCACGAAGGGCCTCGCCCCGGACCAGCGCCAGGATCCCGCCAAACTCACGACGCTGCCTCCCTACTACCCCGACACTCCGGCGGTGCGCGAGGACTGGAAACGCAACTACGAGCTCATCACCGCGATGGACGCGTGGGCCGGCGGACTCATTGCCGAACTGAAGGAGGCCGGCGAATGGGACAACACGATCGTCATGTTCTGGTCCGACCATGGCACCGGCCTGCCGCGGCGGAAACGCTGGCTCTACGATTCGGGCACGCACATCCCGCTGATCGCGCGCTTGCCGGAGAAATTCCGCTCCGGATTCTCCCTGAAGGCCCCCGGGGAAAGCGACGACCGGCTCGTCAGTTCCGTCGACTTCGGCCCGACCCTGCTCACGCTCGCCGGACTGGCGGTGCCGAAACACCTTCAGGGCCGTTCCTTCCTTTCCGGGGAGCCGCGCACCCATGTCTTCGGCGCACGCGACCGCATGGACGAGCGCTACGACGTCATCCGCACGGTGCGGGACGGTCGTTGGCGTTATGTCAGGAACCTCGAGCCGCTCAAGCCCTGCACCCAGTTCATCAACACCTGCGAGAACGGCACGACGATGCGCGAGATCCGCGCGGCCATGACCGCGAAGACGATGCCCGCGGAGGCGGCTCTCTACATCGCCCCGCAGAAGCCGGCGGAGGAGCTCTACGATCTCGGGAGCGACCCACACGAGATCCGCAACCTCGCCGCCGATCCCGCCCACGCGGAGAAGCTGGCCGAATTGCGCGCCGCCCTCACCGGCTGGCAGCTCGAGATCGGGGATCTCGGCCTCGTCCCGGAATCCGAGATCGAGCGCCGCGAGACGGCGGCCGGCTCCGCCTTCGCCATCCTCCACGGCAGCGGGGACCGCGACAAACTCGTGAAGGATCTCTCCGCCTCCGCCGTCCGCGCCTCGTCGGGTCCCAAGGGAATTCCCGCGATGCTCTCCGGCCTCGGCCATGCCGAAGCCTCGGTCCGCTACTGGTGCGCGACGGGACTGGGGAACTATCCCGTCGAGACCAAGGCCACCGCCGGATCCGCCGCGGCCCTCAGTCTTGCCCTCGATGACAAGTCGCCTGCCGTTTCCATCGCCGCGGCGCGCGCCCTCTGCCGCATGGGACTGACCTCGAAAGGGCTCGCCCTCCTCGAGAAACGGCTCGCCGACAAGAACGAGTGGGCGCGGCTCGAGGCGGCCATCGTCCTCGACGATCTCGACGAAACCGCGCGCCCCGTCCTCCCCGCGATGAAGGCGGGACTGAAGGAGCAGCCGAACAAGTACATCATCCGCGTCCTCAACAAGGCGGTGAACGACCTCGACGGCACCGATCATCGCGTGCCCTGAAGCGCCGGTCGATCCTGACAAGCACTCCATCGATGACCCGACCGATCCAGTTCGACGCCCTCCTCCTCGCCGGGGGACGATCGAGCCGTTTCGGGAGCGACAAGGCCTTCCTCGACTGGCGCGGACAACCGCTCTACGTCGCCCAGCTCCGCAAGCTCGCCTCCCTCGCACCGGGGAAACTCTGGCTCTCGACCCGGGCGGACCAGCCCTTTCCCGAATTTCTCGAGGGCGTCGGTCGCCTCACCGACGAAACGCCGGGACTGGGTCCGCTCGGGGGATTGCGGTCCGCGCTCGCGGCGAGCGAGGCCCCCTTCCTGCTCGTCCTCGCGGTCGACCTGCCGAAGATGGAGGCCTCCTTCCTCGCGGACCTGCTCGACCGGGGCACGGGAGCGGTGCCGCGCACGGACCGGGGATGGGAGCCGCTCGCGGGGCTGTATCCCCGCGCCGAGCTCCTTTCGCTTGTCGATGAATTCCTCGCCGCCGGAAAACGCCGCCTCCAGGATCTCCTCGACGAGGCCGCCGCACGCGGGTGGATCGAGGCGGTTCCTGTGACGGAGTCCGGGCTCGCGCCTTTCGCCAATCTCAACACGACCGACGATCTCGCCGCGATCGAGGAGGGCGCGCACGATGTCGCCGCTCCGATCCACCGTTACCGCACCGAAGGTGGGTTTGTCAGGACCATCGACCGCGTCGCCGCCGAGGAACCGCTCGCGATCCGGGTGAACGGCGCCAGCGTCGCCGTGACGATGCGCACGCCGGGCCACGACGACGAACTCGCGGCGGGTTTCCTCCTCACCGAGGGCGTGATCCGGTCCGCCGACGAGATCGCGGAGATCGCCCATTGTCCCGAGGTCGATCCCGAAGGCGTCGGCAACACCCTCGACGTCCGGCTCCGCGCCGAAACCGATCTTTCGCGGCTGACGCGCCACGTCTTCACCAGCTCGAGCTGCGGAGTCTGCGGAAAGGCGACGATCGAGTCGGTCTTCGGATCCTTTCCGCCGGTGGAAAAACGCGCCCTTCCCGATCCCGCCCTGCTGCTCGCCCTGCCCGCGAAACTCCGCGCCGCCCAGGAGACCTTCGACCGCACCGGCGGCCTCCATGCCTCTGCTCTCTTCGACCGCGCGGGGAATCTCCTGCTCCTCCGCGAGGACGTGGGGCGCCACAACGCCCTCGACAAGGTCATCGGCCACGCCCTTCTCCGCGGAACCGCGCTCGAGGACACGATCCTGCTGGTGAGCGGCCGCATTTCCTTCGAGCTGATGCAAAAGGCTCTCGCCGCGCGCATCCCCGTCGTCGCCGGGATCTCCGCTCCGAGCAGCCTCGCCGTAAAGCTCGCGAGGGAGAGCGGGCAGGGGCTCGTCGGGTTCCTGCGGGAGCGGGGCTTCAACGTCTATGCGGGCGGAGAATCCGGCGGATCTTCGGAAAATCCACCCCGGTGACGATCGAGGACCCGCTTCGCCAAACGCGACACGATCCAGGTCGCGACGAGGGCGATCGCCACGATGATCGCAAGGAGCCCGTTCACCCACGGCCCCGGATGCGACCCGCTCCGCTCCGCCGCGAAATCGGTGAGGGAGCCGAGGATCACGAGGAGGAGGGTGCCCGGGAACATTCCCGCCAAAGAGCCGGCGGTGAACGCGACCCAAGGCACCCGGGTCAGACCGAAGGCGTAGTTCAACAAGGAGTAGGGAAACACCGGCGACAACCTCGTCAGCGCGACAAATCTCCAGCCACCGCGGGCCACGGCTCGTTCGAGGGAACGGATCCGGCCGTGGTCGCGGATACGGCGCTCCACCGCACCGCGGGCTAGATGGCGTCCCAGCGCGAAGGCCAGGTTCGCCCCGAGGTTGATCGCAAGCAGCGCGAGAATCAGTCCCCAGAGCGGCCCGAAGAGAAAGCCCGCCCCCACGGTCAACACCGTGCGCGGCACAAGGAGCAGGGAGCAGATCACGTAGAGGACGAGAAAGGCCGCGGGAGCCCACCAGCCGAGTGATTCGATCCAGAGAGTGGCCTTTTCCAACGACGCCCGCAACGGGAGCGAACGCAGCGCCAGCGCCAATCCGAGCAGGACAAAACCGAGGACGATCCACTCGAGCCTCGCGACGCGATCCACCCTGCCCTTTGCCGCGGAATCCCTCATGATCCGCAATTCACGGCGATGGCGCATCTCCCGAGGCTCCCTCCGTGGTGTTCGCCCAAACGACGATACCCAGCCAAATGAGCACGATCGCCACCATCACAACCAATCCGACATACCCCATGATCAACCCACCCAGGGCGAGGCCGCCGTTCGACGAGGGAACCGTTTCCTCGTTCGCGCGCTTTCGCGCGATGTGACCGCAGATGATCGCCGGAACCGAGAAGAAAGGCAGGCAGACAGGGAGCCCGAGGACGCCGAAGACGATGGCACAGACCGCGACGGGATCGGTTTTCGACTGCGGCGGCGGAAAGGTGTCATTCCATCCGGTCATGATCTCGCGGCGCTGCGCGGGCGACAATGGCGGAGGAATGGTGGTGAAAAGCGCCGGTAACGCCGCACCGGCCCCTGCCCATGCGGTCATCGTCTCGTTCCACACGAGTGTCTCGCGCCGGATCCGGCCCGAGGCGACCAAGGCCGGAAGCGAGTCCGAGGCCACGGGATGCTGCCCACCGGCGTCGTCCGCGTAATACCAGTCCATCTCTCCGCAGGTTAGCCCGGCGGGGAACGGGAATCGAGCCGAAATTCAACTCCGCCCGGGCCAATCAGGCGAACGACGAGTAACGGCGGTAGGTCGCGAGCCGTTCGTCGAAGGCCTCGCGGGTGAGATCTTGCAGCGAATGCGTGCTGAAGCTCTCGCAGGTGAAGCTGGCGAGGATGGAACCGCGCGCGATCGCCCCGGTGAGGTCGGCGAAGTCGTATTCGCGCTTCCCGAGACTGGCGAGGTAGCCGGCGAATCCGCCGATGAAGGTGTCGCCCGCGCCGGTGGGGTCGAAGACCTCGTGCAGCGGATAGGCGGGACAGGCGAAGAAGTCGGATTCGCCGAAGAGCATCGCGCCGTGCTCGCCCTTTTTGATGATGACATACTTCGGTCCCATCGCGCGGAGCCGGTGCCCGGCGGCGACGACGTTCGAGGTGTCCATCATCAGCTTCGCCTCGCTGTCGTTGAGGACGAGCAGGTCGATGCGCTTGAGGAGATTCTCGAGTTCATGACGCGAGATCTGGATCCACAGGTCCATCGTGTCGGCGATGGTGAAGGAAGGGCCGTCGCCGAGTTGGTCGATGACGGCGTGCTGGTTGAGCGGATGGGCGTTGGCGAGGAGGTTCACCGTGGTCGCCGACCTCTGCGACTGGGCCACCGCGGGTTGCCAGGACTCGAGCACGTTGAGCGCGACCGAGAGGGTCTCGCGGTCGTTCATGTCCTCCATGTATTCACCGGACCAGCGGAAGGTCTCGCCCTTGGAAAACTCAACCCCGTCGAGGTTGATGTTGCGGGCCTTGAACAGCTCCAGGTGCTCGGCCGGGAAATCGTGACCGACCACGCCGACCATGCCGACCGGGGAAAAGAAGCTCGCGGCGATCGCGGCATAGGAGGCGGAACCGCCGAGCAGGTTTTCCTGGGAGGCTTTCTGCGTTTTGACGTTGTCGATGGCGATGGAACCGGAGACGAGGACGCTCATATCAAGAGTAAAAGGTAAAAGGTGAAAGGTTCGGAGTCAGGGGAGGAGTGACCTCGCGGCGCGGACATAAGCAGCAATATCGGGTGCTTGCAAGATCCCCGAAACGATCACGACACGTTTTGCGCCGGCTTCGACGAGGGCGGGGAGGTGTTCCTTCTTGATCCCGCCGATGCAGAAGATGGGCAGATCGGGGTGCCGCTCGTGCACTTCGCGGATCTCGGCGGTGCCGATCGGGGTGTAGGCCGGCTTCGTGGGAGTGGCGAAAAGTGGCCCGAATCCGATGCAATCGGTCCGGGGATCGGCGGCCGCGGAGGCGGCCTGGTCGAGACTGTGGGTCGATCGGCCCACGAGAAGGGTGTCGCCGACGATCGAACGGACCTCGTCCATCGGGGCGTCATCCTGTCCGACGTGGACGCCGTCGGCGCCGATCGCGGCGGCGATTTCGGCGTGGTCGTTGACAAAAAAAGGCACCCCGGCCTCGCGGCAGATGGGGAGGAGACATTCGGCCCAGCGGCGCACCTCGTCTTCGGAATGTCCCTTCGCCCGGAGCTGGATCACGTCGATGCCCCCCTCGATCATCTCGACGGTGACGCGGATGAGGGAGGACGGCGCGGCATAGCCGAGATCAACGATGCCGTAAAGTCTGGCGTGCAAAAGCGTGCTGCGGGGCATGGGAAAGGAAGACTGAACCGGGTTGGGGGCGCGAGGCAAGTGGGTTCGGTCGCGGCCGGAGTAATTCCCGAACGGGACCGAAATCGGGGAAAGGGATCACTTCCCGACGCGGTAGAGGTGGGTCTTCGTCCGCAGGATGAGATCCTTCCCGCTCACCGAGGGCGACGCCATGAACCCGGAGTCGAGTGGATTTTCGGCGAGTTTTTCGAAGACCGGACCGGCCTTCACGACGGTGCAGAGTCCGTTCTCGTCGAAGGCGTAGACGCGTTCCTTCGTCGCGAGGAGGGAAGCGGAGTATTCGCCCCCGGCGCGCTCGGCCCACTGCACTTTTCCGGTCCGCGCGTCGACGCAACTGAGGACGCCGTCATTGGCCATGAAGAGGAGCCCGTTCACGATGACGGGCGAGGAACGTTTCGGGGTGCGCTGGAAGAACTTCCAGACGACGTGGCTGTTGGTGACATCGCCCTTCATCCCGGGCTCGAGCCGGATCGCCCAGACCTCGGCCTTGCCGAGGCCGGTGTTGATGTAGACCATGCCGGTCTCCTTGCTGTAAACGCAGCGGGAGGAGGGCGAATGGGTCTCGTAGGGCACGTGCCAGAGTTCGGCGCCCGTCTTCGCGTCGTAGGCCCAGCAGGCCTTGGCGCCGTTGACGATCATCTGCACGGTGTCGCCGACGGGAACGAACAAAGGGGTGCTGTAGGACTTGCGCATGTCGCCGCTGTTCGCGGGGATGCCTTCCTTCTCGTCGTTGTAGACGGTGGAGCGGTCGCGCCGCCAGAGGGTCTTGCCGGTGTGTTTGTCGAAGGCGGTGAAATACTGCTGGTCCGCCCCCTCCATCGTGAGGACGAGGGTGTCCCCCCACATCGCGAGAGAGGAGGCAGGGCCGCGCCAGTGGCTGCAGGTGAGGTCGCGCCGCTGCCAGACGGTCTCGAAGGTCTTCGTGTCGAGACAGATCGTGCCGTAGCTGCCGAAGCTGAACCAAGCGCGGCCTGCAGAGGCGCGGCCTGCAGAGGCGCGGCCTTTTTCGATCACACCCGTGGGCGAGGCGTAGGTGTTGAGGTTGTTGGCGAGGGGTTCGGGATTGTCGTTGGTGATGAAGACGCGGTCGAGAAGGACCTCACCGCTCGCCTCGTCGAGACAGAGGATGGACATCTCGTGGCCCTTCAAGGTCGCGGTGGTGATCCAGATCCTGCCCTCGCTGACGAGGGGCGTGGACCAGCCGAGGCCGTGGATTTCCTTTTTCCACTTCACGTGATCCTTTTCGCTCCAGGTCAGGGGCAGGTCGGCGTCGACGAGACCGTCCGCGTTGGGGCCGCGGAATTCGGGCCACTGCGCGCGGACCTGGGTGGCGAGGGCGAGAACGAGGAGGATGAAGCAGCGTCGCGTCATGCTTGCAGTTTCGCGAAGATCCGAGTCGGGGTCAACGGCCTCAATACGGGAAACGGGGCCATGTCCGAAACGGATCCGCACGGTCGTGCAGCCACGGAATGGAAACCGTCTCACTCCCGGTCACGGGATTTTCCGCCGTTCTTTTTGCGTTTCCGCCCGCCCTCGGTGACGGGGACGAAATCGATGAAACCGCGGCCCCGGTCGACCCGGTAGAGGCGCACCTTCAATCGCTGCCCCACACCGATGGCGGGAGCTCCGGTGCGGCTGCGGAATTCCTCGCGTCCGCGGTCGAAGAAGTATTCCTCCCACGGAGGCAGGGTGTCCTTGCGGATCATGCCCTTCACGAACAACCCGTCGAGTTCGGCGAACGCGCCGATCGCCTTCACCTCGAAGACGGTCGCGTCGAAGACGGTCTCCTCGTCCTGGTTGCAGACGTTCTCGAGGTATTCGATCAGCTTGAGCCGCTGCGAATCGGTCTCGGCGTCGGCGGCGACCCGCTCGGTGCGCGAAATGTGCTCGGCGATGGGTGCCATCTCGGCTTCCGACGGGGTCGGATCGGGTTTCTCCGGAGCGGTGGGGGCGTGCCGCTTCGAAAGGACGCGGCGCAGGGCGCGATGGACGACAAGGTCGGCGTAGCGCCGGATCGGACTGGTGAAGTGCGTGTAATTGACCTTGGCGAGCCCGTAGTGCCCGACGGGATCCTTCGAATAGACGGCCCGGCACAGGCTTTTGAGCAGGGCGATCTTCAGGCTGTGTTCCTCAAGTTTTCCGCGGAGGTTGCGGAGCAGCTTCTGCAGCTCCTCGCGGTTGGTGACGTCACCGACGCGGTGGCCGAAGGCGCGCGCCTTTTCCGCGAACTCCCCGAGCTTCGCCGGATCGGGATCCTCGTGAACGCGATAGAGCGAGGGCATCGGCGCGTTTTTCGTCTCAAAGGCGACGGCCTCGTTCGCCGCGAGCATGAACTCCTCGATGAGCTGGTGGCTCTCGTCGTACTCGCTGCGTTTCACCCCGACGGCGCGGCCGCGTTCGTCGAGAACGACACGGACTTCGGCGAACTCGAGATCGAGGGCTCCGTTGGCGAAGCGGCGCCCGCGCAAAATCGAGGCGAGCTTCCAGGCGCGGTGGAGATGTTCGACGAGCCCGCGCTCCTTCGCGTCATCGATCGCGGCGATGCCGGCGGCGTCGAGCTTCATCCGGGCGAAGGCCTCCTCGTAGCTGTAGCGGCGGTGGCTGCGGATCACGGCCGAGACGAAGCGCGAGGAGTTCGCCTTTCCCGAGGCGTCGAATTCGAGGATCGCGGCATGGGTGAGACGCTCGACCCCGGGCTTGAGCGAGCAGACGCCGTTGCTCAGTTTCTCCGGCAGCATCGGGAGGACGCGGTCGGCGAGGTAGACGCTGTTGCCGCGCTTCCGCGCCTCGCGGTCGAGGGCGGTGCCGGGCTTCACGTAATGCGAGACGTCGGCGATGTGAACGGCGAGTTCCCAGGTGCCGTCGGGACGCTCGGTCACGCAGATGGCGTCGTCGAAATCCTTCGCATCCTCGGGGTCGATCGTGAAGACCTCGCGCTCCCGCCAGTCCTCGCGGCGGGCGAGTTCATCGGCGGAGATCGTCTCGGGAATGGCCTCGGCCTCGCGAAGGACGGCGGCGGGAAACTCGACCGGCAATCCGTAGCGGTGGATGATGGAGAGAATGTCGACGCCGGGATCGTCCTCGCGGCCGAGCACCTCGATCATCTCGGCGGTGGGAAGGTTGTGCGGACTGTCCCATCCGGTGAACTCGGCAACGATGATATCCCCCTGCTTCGCATCGGGGAGCACGCGGAGGAGGCGGAAAGAGGTCGGGAGACGCCCATCCTCGGGCACGACGGTGGCCCGAGAGCCCTTGCTGTAGAAACGCCCGACGATGCGGGTGCGCGACCGCGCGAGGATGCGGACGACCTTGGCGTGGGGTTCGAGACCCGGAACGGGCGCAGATCTTCCCTTCGTCACGGGGCCACCCGCGCTGCGCGGAGGAGCCCCCCGGTGCCGCGAGGCATGGCGTTGCCACCGCGGCGGCTCGGGATCGACGAGATGCACCTCGACCTTGTCCCCGTCGAGGGCGACTCCGGCGAGGCGGCCGGGCACGAACAGTCTCGGAGAATCCCCTTCCTTAAACCCCGGAATCGCCCCCGGAGCGTCGGGCAGGAACATCGCGCTCTGGCGTTTGCGGTCCCTCGAAAACTGGATCGTGCCGGTGTAGGATGCAATCTTCGATTGCCTCGAACCCGTGACGAGCCTGTATCGGGACTTCCGACCCCGGTCGATCTCGCCGCTGTTTTCGAGTTCCGTGAGGGCGTCGCGGAAGGCGGCACGCTGGTTCGTCCGAATGCGGAGCGCCTTGGCCAGCTCGGACTTGTTGAGCGGTTCATACCCGGGCTGCGAGAGACAGTCCCGGATTCGGGAAAGGAACGGATTCTTCAAAAGGAAGGATTTTGTCGAAAAAGATGGACGATCCCGGGGGACTTGTGTTTACATGGTATTGCGAAAACACCCCGGCGAGTGACAGGAAAGGCTTGCCGGACCAGCCCCTCGCCCTCCAAGATTCCTCCGATCATGAAAAAGTCATCTCCTAAGTCCCAGGTCACGGGTTTCACCCTCCTTGAGCTTCTCGTCGTCATCGCCATCATCGGCATCCTCGCCGGTCTCATGTTCCCGGCCACGACCGGAGCGCTCCGCAAGGCCGAACGCACGCATGCCGAGCACACCGCCAACAACTTGAAGAACGCGATTTCCGCCTACAACACGGAATACCGGAAGTATCCGGTGCAGGCCTCGAACACGAACGAAGGGACTCCGATGCGCACCGACAACCAGCTCATGGACGTGCTCCTCGGCGCCGACAACCAGAAGCAACAGGGTGGCCTCAATCCCCGAGGGATCGCCTTCTTCACCGACCGCGCCGCGAAGCCGGTCGGAGACGGCCGCTTCCGCAAAGGAGTGACTCTGCAATCGAACGGGGGGGGCGAACTTTGGGATCCTTGGGGCGAATACTATTTCGTCGTCATGGACCTAGACTACAACAACCGCGTCCAGCCGCCGAGCTGGGCGGCGGGTGATTCCGAATTTCTTCCCGAATCGATCCTCGTCTGGAGCGGAGGAAAGGATCAAAACGAGACGGAAGTCGGTGACAACATCAAGACCTGGTGATCATCAGTTTCCCCCACGCGATCCCTCGGCGAGGTGGGATCGCGCCCCATCCCTCACCGCGGTGAGGCCCTCTGCAACCGCACCTCCCCCTCACTCCACGATGAAGTGGGGATTCAGCAGATTTTCCTTGTTGTAACGCAAGGGCAACCCCGAGGGATGCTCCAGCACCTTCCGCCCCGCCTCGAGGGCGATGGCGTGCGCCGCAGCCGTATCCCATTCCATCGTTGGTCCCAGCCTCGGATAGACGTCGGCGATACCCTCGGCCACGAGGCAAAGTTTCAACGAACTGCCGGCGGAAAGGAATTCGACCGTTTTCCCCGAGGCCTCGAGAGCGCTGATGAACTCGCGCACTTCGTCGGTGAGATGGGAGCGGCTCGCCACCACGGTCACTTCCGGCTTGGTCGAATAGTGGGCGCCTCCCGCGAGTCGCACGGGTTCGGCGCCCCCGGAGGACTTCCAGGCCCCGGACCCCGCGACCGCCCAGCAAAGGTGGTCCCCGACCGGCTGATAGACCACCCCGAGCACCGGAGTCTGTCCGTGGACGAGGGCGATGTTGACGGTGAATTCCCCGTTGCGCTTGATGAACTCCTTCGTGCCGTCGAGCGGATCGACGAGCCAGAACCATTCCCATCCGCGGCGTTCCTCGTAGGGAAGCGCCCGGGTTTCCTCCGAGATCACCGGAAGATGCGGGGTGATGCGGGAAAGCCCCTCGAGAATGACGGCATTCGAACGCCGGTCGGCTTCGGTGAGCGGCGAGGCGTCGTCCTTCACATCGACGGCGAATTCGGTCCCATAGACCTCGAGCACCGCGGCCCCAGCGGCGCGGGCGATCGCGTTCACTTCCTCAATCTTGACGGTATCCAGCATGCGACGTTATGGAACGACGTCGACACTCATTGTCAACCCGCAACTCGGCGGGCCGAGCGGGCCGAACGGGCGGGGACGGTCCGGGTGGATCCCGCGTCTCCGGAAGCTTCACTGCAGGCTTTCCAACTGCTCGGAGGTCCACTTCACCGCCTGGGCCGCGTCGTTGTCATCGGGGTTGGAAGCCATGAAGCTCTGCCACTCCGTCTTGGCGAGGCGCAAATGCTCCTTTGCCTCGCCCGGATCCCCGCTTTTCATGCAGGCGAAGCCGGCCATTCCCCGGGTGCGGGCGAGGGAACGGCGATACTCCGCCGCGGCCCCGTCCGCCGAGGCGATTTCCTCGAGGAGGGAGATTGCCTCCTTGAGCGGTTCCCGCGAATCATCGAACCTGCCCGAATCGCCCAACAATTCGGCGAGGTGAGCGAGACGCTGGGAATAGGAAAACTTGACGTCGGGGGCGACGGACCGGTTCCGCTCCACGATCGGCTTCAGAATGGAAATGGCTTTTTCCTCGAGGGCGACCGCATCCTTGACCCGGCCTCCGTCGCGCTGGCCCGTGGCGAGGATACCGTAAATGTCGGCGAGGGTTTTGAGATAAGCCGATTCGTAGGGGTTCGAGGCGGCGACCCGGCCCAGCACCTCGGCCGCGCCCGAAAGCTTTTCATGATCGTTCGTCAGGATTCCGACCCGGGCGAGGCTGTTGCCGAGGCCAAGATGGAATTCATCGACCGCGGCATCGAGCTCGATGGCGCGCGCATAGAGGTCGCCCGCCTGTTGGTAGGACTGCCGGGCGAGATCCGTGTCGCGGCGCGCCTCGAGAACCCGGCCGACGAGGGCGAAGGATTTGGCGAGGGCACCAACGATCCCGGGATTGTCAGGGTCCTCCTTCTGCATCTCGGTGAGCCGCACGCCCACTGACATGGCGGCGTCCCCGGCGGCGTCGAGACGATCCATCGCAAGCTCGCATTCGACGATGGCGAGGGAATTCTCATGGATGTGGAGAGCCGCCACGGGGGCGATGACGGGCTCGCGGGAACGGGCTTCGGTCCAGAAGCGCGAGGACTCGGTGAAGTAGTGCCGGGCCACCGAATATTGTCCCGACCGCACCGAGAGTTCGCCGAGGGCGCTCTTCGAAAGGGCGATGTTCCTGACGAAATCCACTCTCGCCGTGCTCTCGTCCTCGAGCAGCGCTGAATAGCGGCGCTCCGCCTCGCCGAAGGCGGCGAGGGATCTGCCAAATTCGCCGAGTTCGCGGTAGATGCGCCCCAGATAAAAGAGAGCGTCGGCCGTGGAGACGATGAAATCGGGCGCGTCGCCGTAGGTTTCCACAAGACGTTCGTAGTGCTTGCGCCCGTCCTCGAGCGCGGCCGCCCGGCTCGCGCGGAACTCCGGCACGTCGGAATCACGGTTCTCGAGGACGAGACGGAAGAAACGGTCCCCGTTCTCCTGGGTTTCGCGGAGGAGCTGCCGGGCGAGCTTGGCCTGGCCGAGCAGGCTGTTCTTCGAGTCTTCCGATTCGTTGAGCTCCGAGAGCAGTTGCTTGTTCCTGACCTGCTCGGCCTGCATCCGCCGATAGGCTTCGGCCTGCTTGTTGACGTTCGCCTGCAATTCCCTCTGCAGTTCCTCCTCGATGTGGTTCTTCGCTTCACGCGCGTTCAGGTAATTGAAGATCGCAACGACGGAGAGGGCGAGGGAAACGATCGAGAAGCCGATCGCGGTGAGCTGCCATCGCAGGACCGGATTCCCGAGACGGCCCGGAAAACCGCTCTCCTTGCCCCTCTCCCGGCTGACGGAAGCGGGCGGGCCGACGAGCGGTTCGAACAGACCGGATTCGTCTCCGGAGACCGGGGCGGAGCGGTCCTCCGCCGCGAATCCGGCCGCCGCCGCGGAGATGACGGCCGGCTCCGCGGAACGCACGGTGCCGGAACCCTTCGAGGCCGGAGCGGAGGCACGAACCATTCCCGGCGATCGCAGCGACGCCGCCACTTCCATCATCGATCCCGGCCTTTCCCCGGCCTCGAAGCGCAGGCAGGAGGAGATCACCTCCTGCAACACCGCCTCGCGCCTTTCCGGATGGACTCCGGGCCAAACCATTTCGCGCTCGCCCCCGAGGTGGGCGAGGAAATACTCCGTCAACTCGGAGAGTTCGCCGAAGGTGATGGCCGCGGCGGAGTCGAGCCAGGACGGATTTTCCCGGTGGTGTTGGTGCACTCGATGCAAGCGCGGGAGATGACCGGTGAGCAGCTCGAACGCGACCACGCCGAAAGCATAAACATCCCACGACCTGCCTCGCCCCTCGTTGAAATCACCGGTGGCGAGCTGCTCGGGAGCCGCGTAGAAGAGGTGCTCGCCGGCCGCAAGATACTGGAGACCTCCCATGAAGAGTTGGCCGAATTCCGCGATCTGGACCCGCTGTCCCCCTTTTGCATCACCGGCCAGGTAAACGGCCGTCGGACGCAGGCCTCCGTGGAAAAGACCGGCTTCATGCAGTTCTGCCAGAGCCGAGGCCAGGTCCGTGATCACCTCCAGGACCTGCTCCCGGGAGAGCATGGAGGAAATTCGCCGCAGGGAACTGACCTGCCAACCTTCCTTTTCGCGGGTCTTCCAACCGTAAAACGGCAAAGCGCAAGCCGTCGGCCCTTTCGTGTCCTGAAGGAGATAATCGTGGATTCTCGCGACTCCCCGGAAAGGGCACTTGGGGTCGGAGAGGACCTTGAAATAGGAATAGAGAACCCGATCGCTCGTGGCCTGGCCCTTGAAGACGCGGACCAGGCGCCGGCCCCCGCTCTCATGCAGGGCGACAAACGACCATCCGAAGGGATCCTCGTCGAGAAGTCCTTCCAGTCGATAGCCGGGTAGTTCGGGTAACCGCATCGGTTGTTTGAATAAGAATACGGGCTTGGGGAATGTTTTCTTAACCGAATCCGTCCGCTTTCTCCATCAGTTTCCCCGGTCAAAGCAAAGACCTCACGAGGCGCTCCCATTCCGAACCGATCTGCTCGCGCCGGATCGGAGGCTGTCCGGCCCGCCGATACCAGTAGCCGGAGTTGGCAAAGTCCCCCTCGATGGCATGAAGGAGACCGTGAATCCAGGACCCTATCGCGGAAGGAATCTCCTGGGCGATCTCGTGCGACGCCTCCCAGTTGCCCGCCTCGGCGTGCCAGAGCGCGGTCAGTTCGGGAGAGAGCCCGGACGGGGGAAGGCCGCCTTGACGGATCGAGTCTCGGAACGTGTCGAAGGTCATCGCCGGGAAGGTTAGACTCCGGAGGACCGGACGCAAGCCATCGATTCGTTTTCGGATTCCTTCCCGCGATTGGCCCGTGGATTGGCCGCCCTGGGGAACTGGCGCGCAAACGCTGTCGAGAAAATGCGTTCCGGGCCTTGTGCGGAGAGATCGAATCGTGGAGACTACCGCTTTCCGCCCCGCATGGCCGCCTACTTTCTCCGAAGACTGCTCCTCATTCCCCCCACCCTCATCGGGATGACTCTGGCGGTGTTCGCGCTGATCCAGTTCACTCCCGGCGGGCGGCTCGAAATGGCGCTGATGGAAGCCCGCATGAAAGAGGGGGGACGGGCCAGCAATCTCCAAGCCTCCGGATTGACCCCTGGCCAGATCCTGAAGCTCGAGGAGCAGTTCGGCCACGACAAGGCCTTCCTCATCGCCTACCTCGCGTGGCTCGGGGCGGTGCCCCGCGAGACGAACCGATCCCGGGCCGAGTTCGCCGAGGGGGCGACCGAAACGGAAGTGAAGATTCCCGGCACCGCCGGGGTCGTCACGGTCAAACGCCTGCCCAACGACGACGCCGAACTGGTCGCGAAGGACGGAATCGACACGACCTCGTGGCGCGCGCGCATCGCCACCCCGGAGGAGCAGCTCCGCCGCTGGAAAAAGCGCAACCCCGGGCAGGAACTCGACGCCCCCCAGCCTTACCTCGCGATCCTTTTCCAACCAAAGTTCAGCGGCCTGCTCCAGGGGAACCTGGGCGAGTCGACCCGCTACTCCGAACCGGTCTGGGAGATGATGAAACGGCGTTTCCCGATCTCGATCTTTTTCGGGGTGGTTTCCCTCGTCCTGACCTACCTCGTCTGCATCCCCCTCGGAGTCCTCAAGGCGATCAAGCACCGCACCGTCCTCGACAACGTGACGTCGCTCCTCATTTTCACCGGCTACGCCATTCCCGGTTTCGTACTCGGGGTTTTTCTCGTCGTCGTGTTCGCGGCCCGGCTCGGCTGGTTCCCCCTCGAGGGCTTCGTCAGCGCGGACTTCGCGGACCTCTCCCTCTGGGGCAAGGCGAAGGACCTCGCCCATCACGCCTTTCTTCCGCTCGTCTGCTACATGGTCGGGAGCTTCGCGAGCCTGACCATGCTCGTGAAGAACAACCTCATGGACCAGCTCGCCGCCGACTACGTGCGCACCGCGGTGGCGAAGGGGCTCGACTTCAAGCGCGCCGTCTTCGGTCACGCCCTCCGCAACGCCTTCATCCCCGTGGCGGCGACGATGGGCCAGGCCCTCACCCTCGTCGTGGGGGGGAGCTTCCTCATCGAGCGCATCTTCGACATCGACGGATTCGGGCTGATGGGGTTCAACGCCCTCCTCGAGCGTGACTCCGCCATCATCATGGGCACGGTCACGATCGGAGGACTCCTGCTCATGCTCGGCAATGTTCTCTCCGACCTCATCACCGCCCGGCTCGATCCGCGCATCCGCTTCGAATGATCCGCCGTCTCGCCATCGCCAGCCTTGCCGTCGGAGCGCTCTCCCTCCTCGGGGAATGGCTCGCCCTCGACCTGCCGTCGATCTCGTGGTTTTTCGGGATGGGCCCGGTCTTCGGCTGGATCAGCTCCCTCACCCTCCTCGGGGGCGGGACCGCCGCCCTGCTCTTCCTGCCCGCGCGGATTCAGTGGACGCCCGTGACGCTGCAGCGCTTCCGACGCTTCCGCACGATCCGGCGGGGATGGGCGTCGCTCCTCATTCTCGGCGGGCTTGTCTTCCTCGCGCTCCTCGACCAAGCGGTCGTCGGCAAACGGGCTCTCGTCGTGAAACAGGGGAACTCGTGGTATTTTCCTGCCTTCGTGAAACAGCGTTATCCGGAAAAGGTCTTCTCCGGCGAGGGCGAGGCCGAAACCGACTATCGCCAGCTCAAAGAGCGGCTCGCCCGGGAAGGCGGATGGGTCCTCATGCCTCCGGTGCCTTGGGATCCGGTTCTCGATTCCGATGACCGTCAGACCGTGAATCTCGAGATGCGCGACGGGCTCCTTTACCGGCCCGGCGAGGTTCGCCCCTACTCGGGAAGGGCGTTGCGCTATTATTCCGACCGCCCCGCCTTGAAACACACCGATGCCCGGATCCGGCGCGGGCTGCCCGACGGGGAATGGCTCGGCTACGCGCCCTCCGGAGGACTCGCCGTGCGCGCCTCCTACCGCGCCGGCGAAAAGCAGCGTGAGGAGTTCACCGGCGAGATGAAGCCGGAGGAGTTTTCCTCCGCGGCCACGACCGACTGGATCGTCGTCGTCTACCCCGCGATCCCGCCCATGTGGAAAGCGGGCCATTACCTCGGCACCGACAGCCGCGGCTGGGACGTCCTGGCGCAGATGTACGGCGGCTGGCAGCTCAACCTGAAGGCGATCCTCCTCTACCTCAGCCTCACCTACGGGGTGGGCGTCCTCATCGGCACCCTCATGGGATTCTGGGGCGGCTGGTTCGACCTGCTCTTCCAGCGCCTCATCGAGATCCTCGAGAACCTGCCCTTCCTCTACATCGTCATGATTGTCGTCGGCGTCGTCGGCGTCGCGAACATGAACCTGCCCCTCCTCCTCGGGGTGATCTGCGTGTTCTCCTGGACGGGCCTGACCTATTCGATGCGGGCGCTCGCCTACAAGGAAAAGGAGCGCGACTACATCACCGCCGCCCGTCTCCAGGGGGCCGGCACCTTCCGCATCGTCACGCGCTATCTCGTGCCGAACGTCCTCGCGACCCTCGTCACGGTCATCCCCTTCAGCGTCGTCGGGATCATCACCTCGCTCACCGCCCTCGCCTTCGTCGGCTTCGGCCTGCCCGAAACCTACGCGCAGTGGGGCGTGCTCTTCGACGACGGCCTCAACCACCTCTCCGCCGGGTGGATCACGATCTCGATGTTCGCGATCATGGTGATCATCCTCCTTCTCGTCACCTTCGTCGGCGAGGCCCTCCGCGAGGCCTTCGATCCCAAGAAATTCACCACCTACCAGTGAAGCCAGCCACCGCCATCCTCCTTCTGGCCGCCACGCTCGCGAGCGCGGTCCCGCTCCATGCCTCGAACTTCCCGCCCTACGACGGCACCGCGGAACGGGACGCCTTCTGGGATTTCCACAACCGGCGGGTCCTCGTCCAGTTGCAGGCGCAGGAAAAGCAACTCGCCGGAGATCTCGCCAAAGCCACCGGGGACGCGGCGAAAACTTCGCTCCAAACCGAGCTCGACCAGGTCAAGGCGCGCCTCGCCAAACCGGAGTTCTTCACCTTCGCCACCCCAGCCGACCTCCCCGGAGACCTCGTCTGGGAGAACGGACTCTCCGAACCCGAGATCGGCGATCCGCAGGCGAAGAAGGGCGGCACCTTCCACAGCTATATCCCCTCGTTTCCTCCCACCATCCGCGTTCTCGGGGAAAACGCGAACAACGCCTTCCGCGGTTACCACTACGACGACATCGAGATGGGCTTCGTCGGCCTCCATCCCGAGACCGGGGCGATCATTCCGAGCCTCGCCAAGGAATGGGCCGTTTCCCCCGACAGCCGCACCGTCTACTACCGCATCGATCCGGGCGCGAGGTATTCCGACGGCGTCCCCGTGGAGGCCGACGACTGGTTCAACACCTTCTACATGCAGCTCTCGGAATACCCCCAGAACCCGTTCGGAAACGAGTGGTATTCCTCACAATACACCAACATCACCCGCTACGACGCGCACACCCTCTCCGTCACCCTCGCCGAGCCGAAGGCCCTCGCGCCCTACTGGACGAGCCTGACGCCGATGCCACGGCACTTCTACAAGGAGTTCGGCCCCGACTTCGAGAGCCGCTACCAGTGGCGCTCCCGCCCCACCACCGGCGCCTACGCCATCCTCGAGGGCGACCTCAAGTTCGGACGCAGCGTCACCCTGACGCGGGTGAGGGACTGGTGGGCGCGCGACAAGCCCTTCACCCGCCACCGCTACAATCCCGACCGTCTCGTCTACCGGGTCGTGCGACTTCCCGAGAAGGCCCTCGAGCTCTTTTTCCAGGGCAGTCTTGACAGCTTCCTCGTTGGCGACCCGACCCATTGGTACGAGCGGCTCGAGATCCCCCAGCTCCACAACGGCTACCTCCACAAGGCGAAGTTCTACAACGTCTGGCCCAGTTCCTCGGCCGGGCTTTACCTCAACACCGCCGTCGCCCCGCTCGACAGCCGCGAGGTTCGCGTCGGGCTGTGCCATGCGATGAACTACCAGAAGGTGATCGACTTCGACCTGCGAGGCGATTACCGCCGGCTCAACGCCTTCTCCGAGGGTTACCCCCTCCTCGGCAATCCGCCGATCACGGCCCGCGAGTTTTCTCCGGAAAAGGCCCGCGCCTCCTTCGCCGCGGCGGGCTACACCCGGTCCGGCCCCGACGGTGTCCTCGTCAACGGAAAGGGCGAGCGTCTCGTCATCACCATCACCCATCGCAAAGCCCCGGTGATCGACAAATACATGGCCCGTCTCCGCGAGGAGGCGCTGAAATGCGGGCTCGAACTGCGCCTCGAGAGCATGGACGGATCGGCCGCCTTCCAGAAAGCCAGCCAGAAGCAACACCAGGCCGTTCAGGTCGCTTGGGGCACGACGCCGCCCTTCCCTGACCACTACCAGCATTTCCATGGCAAGGATGCCTATCTCGAGGACGGCAAGACGCCGAAGCCGAACACGAACAACCTCACCAGCTTCGCCGATCCCCGCATGGACGCGCTGTGCGAGGCACAACGCAAGGCCACCACCGTCGAGGAATACAAGCGCACCGTGTTCGCCGCCGACCGGATCGTGCATGACGAGGCCATCTGGGTGCCCGGATTCGACCAGAATTTTTATTGGGTCGCCTACTGGCGTTGGATCAAATGGCCGCCCGGTTTCAACGTCTCCGTGAGCCAGGATCCCTATCAGAACCACGTCCTCTGGATCGACGAGTCTGCCAAAACGGAAACCCTTGAGGCGATGCGCTCTGGCGGGACCTTCCCCGAGACCGACGAGGTCTTCGACCGGAATCTCAAATCCCTTTCCAAAAACGGAGGAGCCAAGTGATGAACGAACCTCTCCTCGAAGTCCGCGATCTGCGGGTCGGATTCCAGACCGACCAAGGCCTCCTCGTCGCCGTCGACGACGTCGATCTCACCCTGGGGCGGGGCCGCATGCTCGGCCTCGTCGGCGAATCCGGCTGCGGCAAGAGCGTCACCGCCCGCGCCATCATGCGCCTCCTCGAGCAACCCTCCGGACGCGTCCTCAACGGCGAGGTGAGACTGGAAGGGCGCGACCTCCTCCCCCTGCCCCTCGAGGCGATGCGGAATGTCCGGGGCAAGGAGATCGCGATGATTTTCCAGGAACCGATGACTGCCCTCAATCCCGTGCACCGGGTAGGGCGGCAGATCGTCGAAAACCTCCTCCTCCACGAAGACATCACCCCGGCCGCGGCGCTGAAACGGGCCATCGAATTGATGGAGTGGGTCGGCATCCCCGCGCCCGACCAACGCGTCAACGACTATCCCCACCAGCTCAGCGGCGGGATGCGGCAGCGCGTCATGATCGCGATGGCGCTCTCCTGCAATCCGCGGATCCTCATCGCCGACGAGCCCACCACCGCACTCGACGTCACGGTGCAGGCGCAGATTCTCGAACTCATCAAACGCCTCCGGAAGGAAACCGGCATGGCCGTGATCCTCATCACCCACGATCTCGCCGTCGTCGCCGAGACCTGCGACGATGTGGCGGTGATGTATGCCGGGCGCCTCGTCGAGAAAGGCCCCGTTGCCTCGATTTTTCAATCGCCCCTTCATCCCTACACCAAGGGCCTCATGGCCTGCCTCCCCAGGCTCGATCATCCGCCGAAGACGATGCTGCCCATCATTCCCGGAATGGTGCCCGGTCTCCGCGACCTGCCGACCGGCTGCCGCTTCGCGGCCCGCTGCCCGAACGCCCACGACGATTCGGTGCTCGCGGAACGGCAGCCGTGGAAAGATTGCGGGAGTGGCCATGGAGTGGAGGCCTGTGCCTGTTTTGCCCCGACCCTCTGAATTGCCATGGCCTTCCTCAACGTCGAAGACCTGCCGGTCACCCCGCTCAAACTCGCGCCCGCGGAAACGGCCGCGCCGCTCCTCACCGTCGAACACCTGAAGATGCATTACCCGGTGCGGGGCGGGGTCTTCCACCGCACCCGGGCGGTCTGCAAGGCCGTCGATGGCGTCGGGTTTTCCCTTGAACCGGGCGAGACGCTCGGGCTGGTCGGCGAGAGCGGCTGCGGAAAGTCGACCGTGGCCAAGTCAGTGGTGCGGCTCCTCAAGCCCACCGGGGGCCGCGTCGTCTTCGAGGGCAACGACATCACCCACGCCGGCCCCGGCGAACTCCGCACGTTCCGGCGGGAAATGCAGATGGTGTTCCAGGATCCCGCCGAGTCGCTCAACCCGCGTCATACCGTCGGCCAGATCCTCGAGGAACCCTTCGTCATCCAGAAGACGGGAAGCCGCAACGAGCGCACCGATTGGGCCGCCGAGTTGCTGCGCCGGGTCGGGTTGCCGGTCGACGCCCTCGGCCGCTATCCCTTCGAGTTCTCCGGAGGCCAGCGCCAGCGCATCGGCATCGCCCGGGCCCTCGCCCTGAAACCGCGCCTCATCGTCTGTGATGAACCCGTTTCCGCCCTCGATGTCTCGGTGCAGGCGCAGGTGTTGAACCTCCTCCTCGAACTCCAGCAGCAGGACCGGCTCGCCTATCTCTTCATCGCCCACGATCTCAGCGTGGTCCAGCACATGAGCGACCGCGTCGCGGTGATGTATCTCGGCAAGATCGTCGAACTGGCCCCGGCGACCGAACTCTATCGGAATCCGCGCCATGCCTACACCAAGGCGCTCCTCGAAGCCATCCCCACGGCGGATCCGACGGCGCGGCATGACCGAAAGCTGCTCAAGGGCGACGTGCCCAGCCCGATCAACCCGCCCGAGGGCTGTGCCTTCGGAAACCGCATGCGCCATCCGAAATGGCAGGAGAGCGTCTCCATGGACCTGAGCCTTCGCGAAGTCTCGCCTGGCCATTGGGTGCAGCCGTGCCCCTGCTGCACGGAGTGAACCGGTCCCGATCCTTCGATCCGCCGGGTTTCCCCGTTCGTTCGGGAATTCCGTCCGGGCCTCCCGAGGTCGGATCAATCCGGCCCGCTCGAAGGGGCACCCGCCCGACGGACCACTTCTCTCGCGATCGCGTCCATGGTCTTCGGCATCGACTTTTTCATTCCCGATCGGACGAGGGACTGGGGTGCGAAAAAGCCGGCATCGATCCGGAGGGAGTAGACCACGAGAAAGGTCTCCCCGTCGGGGCCGTCGAAGATCCACCACCCGCCTTCCACGTCCTTCAATTCCCCGCCCTCATAGGTGAAGATCGCCCGGCTCATCGGGGTGAGCACATGTTCCAGCCGGTAGCGATAGTCCCCCTTGGGTCCGCCGACGCGGGTGCGCTGCTCGACGAGAATCCGGTTCCCCTCCCGCTCGATCACCTTCGATTCGAGCACTCCGTCGATGAAGGCCGCGGCGTTTTCCTTGTCATTGATGGCCTCCCAGATCCGTTCCCGGCTGCCACGAAAGTAGCGGGCGGTGGTCACGAAGCGGTCGTCGGCGTTCTTTCCCTCTTCATCGGGTCGATGCGAAAGGAGGAGCGTCTCCCCGGCAGCGAGCTCCGCGATCTGCGCCGCATCGAACCCGGGAGCCGCGTCCTCGGGCACCGCGACGCCCCCGCAGGACGCGACCAGAAAAAGCCACCCTGCCAATCGGATCGGGGTGTAGCGACGATACCTCATGATTGCAACATCGCCTGAACCGCCGAATCCGCAGGCGACAATCCGGGAAAAATCGCGCCTGGACGCCGTCGGCCCGGAAGTCCGGCCAAACGAATCCTTTCCGCCATGCGAAGTCCGCGTATTCTCGCCGGAGCATGAAGGGACGCGCCACCCGATCCGACACGACCATTTCGCCGCGCCATCTCGCGGCGGTGATCGCGGGCGCACTCCTCATCGCCTTCGCGCCCATCCTCGCCGTCCTCAGCTCGCGCGGGGAACACGGTGTCGGGATCTGGGACGCGGCTTTCTGGCGCGTCGCCCTCGGCACCCTCGCGCTCTCGGTGCTCTTCGCGGCGCAGCGCCGTTCGATCCTGCCACGGCGATGCGACTTCGCCGGCGATCATGCCTGGCTCTGGCTGCCCGGCCTCGCCTTCGCCGGCGACTTCTGGGCCTGGCACTGGTCCTTTGAAAACACCTCCGTGGCGAATTCCTCCCTGCTCTGCAACACCGCCACCATCATCGTCGCCCTCTACGCGTGGCGGGTGTGGAAGGAAAAACTCACCGGTCTCTTCCTCCTCGGTGCCGTTCTCGCCGGAGCGGGGATGGTCCTGCTCGTGCTCAGCTCGGCCCGCCGCGATCCCCCCGCCGCGGGAAATCCGCTCCTCGGTGACGCGCTCGCCCTCGTCACCGCGATTTTCTATGCGGTCTACCAGCTCTCGATGAAGCGCTTCCGGTCGGATCACTCCGCTCCCGTCCTGCTCTTCTGGGCGAGCCTCGTCGCCTCGATCCTCCTGCTTCCCCTCGCCCTCGTGCACGAGGCTCCGTTTTTTCCGTCGAGCGCCCTCATGTGGCTGCCTCTGCTCGGACTCGGGCTGGTCTCGCACTTCTGCGGACAAGGGCTCATTTCCTGGGGCATCGCAGGCGTGCCGGCGAGCCTCGGATCCGTCCTCCTCCTCGTCCAGCCCGTCGCCACCGCCCTCCTCGGCATTCCGATTCTCGGCCAACCCCTCGTGCCCTGGCAGATCCTCGGGTCGGTCGCCTGCCTCGCCGGACTCTTTCTCGCCGTCAAAGGAAAAGCCCGGTGACCCGACCGCGGATCACCGGCTTTCAATCGCCTTTTCCCAAGCCAGGAGCGCGCGTTTTCGTCCCACGCCCCAGCGATAACCGGAGATCGCGCCGGTTTCGCGGATGACGCGGTGGCAGGGAATGAGAACGGCGATCGGATTCGATCCCACCGCCGTTCCCACGGCCCGGGCCGCTCCGGGTTGTCCGATCGTTTCCGCGAGTTGGCCGTAGGTCGTCAGTGCGCCCGGAGGAATCGCGAGGAGCGCCCGCCAGACCTTCACCTGGAATTCCGATCCACGCACCCAGGCCCGCAGCGGCGCTCCGCCGGGCACCGCTCCTGGATCGGTGAAGACCGACCGGATCCGCTCCGCCGCCCACGGGTCGTCGCGGATCCATTCGGCCCCGGGGAACCGGCGGAAGGAACCGGCCGGCTCCTCCCCGCCTTCGCCGAGAAACTCGAGAAGACAGATCCCCCGCGGCGTTTCCCCGATCCGGCAGAGACCGAAAGGCGAATCCGCCTCCCCCCAGCGGATCGTCAGCCCGGCTCCCCCGCTGCGGATCTCGCCCGGGGTCGCCGCCTCGAGCGACACGCAGAGATCGTGGAGCCTCCCCGATCCTGACAAACCCATCTCCACCGCCGTGTCCGTCACGGTCCCTCCGCGAGCGAGACGCTCCCTCGCGTCGGACAGGGTCAGGCATTGCACGAAATCCTTCGGCGTGATCCCGGTCCAGCGGACGAACTCATGGTGGAAATGCGATTCCCCGAGCCCCGCCAGCGCCGCCAGTTCGGACAGCGAGGGCTGGGCCGCGGCATTTTCGCCGAGCCATCGCAGAATCCGCTCCATCCGGGCATGGGAGTTCATTTCGGTAAGATAGGCGAGGGTTCGCAGGGTCACCACCCGGTTCTTGCTTCGATTCGGGGCGGGCGGCTGTTGCCTCATTTTTGACAGTTGACCGCACCACCCACGGACGGGTAGAGTGCGTCGAAGCACGAGTTTCTTTCCGATGCCGATGAAACAAACTGCCCCCTCTTGCCGAGCGACCGGTGCCTTGACCCTTCTTTTCTGTCTGGACCTTGCCGGTGCCCGTGCCGCCACGGTCTATTCGCCGGTGGTCGGTTTCGTCAAGTTTGATTGCCCTCCCAATGCGGACACGGTCGTTTCCGTGCCCTTCCATCGCGCGCCTCGCTGGGCCGGGCGTCTCCTCTCGGCTCCGTCGGATCAGGGAGGCGGTGTATTCCGCCTTGCCCTGAAAGACACCCCCTCCTTTGCCGCCAACGAATTGAAGTCCACCCCGCACGTTCTTTTTTGCCACGATCCCGCGGGTCCCGAAGGCCGGCATTTCGCGATCACCGACCATGGGGCGAACTCCATCGACGTTTCGGCAGTTGCGGGCGATCTCAGCGGGCTGACCGTCGACAGCCGGATCTCCGTGATCCCCTCGTGGACGCTCGATGCGCTCTTTCCGGCAGCCACCCAGACCACCCTTCACGCCTCGACCGGCCCGCTCGCGACCCAGCGGGGCTCGGAGTTGCTCTTCTTCGACAACAAGACCGTGGGAACCTCACTCGCCCCGACCCGACGCTTTTACGTGACAACGGCAGGGTGGTTCGAGTCGGGAACCTTCCTCGCGGCCGGATCCACCGTGATCGCTCCGGGCCAGGCCTTCCTCATCCGACATCCCGCCGGAGTCGCCGCGACCACCTTCGTGCCGAACCAGCAGGTCTACGGCGGCAAGTTGACGCTCAGCATCCCGGTGGCGAATGGAAAGGCCCGCGACACGATGCTCTCGCCGCCACGTCCGGTCACCCTGACGCTCTCCCAGCTCGATTTCGCTCCCGGCGATTTCGTGGAAAGCGATTCCAACGCTGTCGCCGACCGCAAGGATCAGCTTCTCGTTTACGACAATAGCCAGCCCGAACAAAACAGGCTGCCCGCCGCGATCTACTTCCGGAGCGGCGGACAATGGCGGCGCGACGGGACCAACGCGATCTCCGACTCCGTCACGATCGAGCCCTCCGCCGGGCTGTTGCTCCGCAAGGCCGCCGGGGGCGCGGACACCGTCGTCCTGTGGAAGAACGCTCCGATCTACGACGTCTCCGCTCCCTGAACCCTTCGCCGTCGATCATGAACGCAGGCCTTGCCTCCCTCCTTGCCGCCACCCTGGCCGTTTCCCTGCCTGCCCGGGCCACCGTATCGATCGAGTTCCAACTGGGCGGAATCGAGGTTCCGGCCGGGTCGATCGGCGTGCTCGTCGCGGATGTGGCCGACAACGAATTCACCTCACCGATCAACGCCGCGGGCACCGTCCTTTCCGTGGGCCAAAAGATCGGACCGGATGATGTCATCATCGCCATTCTCGAGGGCTCGAATCTCCCGGACTGGGGTGCGAAAAAGGGGTTCGCCAGCCATCTCACCGCGATCGACTACACCTCGCTCGGCGTGGCCGAAGGACAGGATCTCATCCTCCATGTCTTCGCCGACCGCGACGCGGGCGATCCGATCCGCGCCGGAGAGCCGCACCTTTCCTATCGCACCGGCGACCTCGGCCAGCGCTCCTCGAACAGCACGATGGGCTTCATCCTGCCACGCGAAGGGGGTGCCTATCTCCTCGCCTATCTCGGCGCGGAGCACTCCGGCAACGCCGACCTCGCCGGACTCGATCTCTCCCCGCTCGGCTATGGAGGTGGCGCGGGAACGATCAACGACCATCTCTCTTCGTCCACGTCACGACACACCTATTTCTTCAACGTCGCCACCCCGGGCTTCATCTCGCTCGACGGCAACGGCGGATCGGGATTGCGCGCCGAACTCTACGGCCCCGACGGCGGGTTGATCGCCGCCAGCAACGGAAACATTTCGATCTTCGAGACGCTTTCGGCGGGATTCCATCGCCTCGTCGTTTTCCGCAGCCCCGGACCCGGCGGCATGCCCTACGGGATGGCGTTTTCGAACGGCGACACGCGATCCGTCGTGCCCGATCTCGCGGTGGGTCCGTCCCTCTCGCGTCTCGTCGGGAACAACGTTCTCGGCGGAGCCCCCGGCCAGATCAGTCGGCTCGACTCGGTGAAGGCGAGGCCTGTGACCGGATTCGCCACAATCGGAAACCGCAGCACCCGCCCCGACTCCCTCGCGGTGGTGGCGGGCAGGGGCAATGGATTTTGCCGAATCGACTATTTCGGCCCCACCGGTAGCTCCATCACCAGCCAACTCCTGAGCGGATCCTTCCGCACAACCCTGATCGATTCCGACGATCCCGCCGCAAGCATCCGGATCCGGTTCACGCCGAACAAAGGAAAACTGGTCAGGAACAAAAAAGTGCTGAAACGCACCTTCGCCACCGCCGTCCGCGCGAATTCCACGGTTGGTGCTGTAGCGGCGGACGCGGTGACCCTCCAGGTCCGGACCCGCTGATACCCAATCCAAGAAAGGTTTGGACGATTACGGAGCGTTGCCGGTCTTCCGGCAAGGCGAAGGGCAGGGGCTGGAGCGGGCTCCTGTCGCGGCCCGACAGCGCTGCTGGGAGGACGGCAGCGCCCGGCCTTCATCGGCGCGGCGGTCGCAGACCGCGAAGATTTCCACGGTCAAGAGATCCCATCGTCCAAGGATTGCCTGGATTCGGTATGAATCGCGAAACCCGCCCGGCTCGGGAGAGTCGCGGGATTCCCCCTGCCCCGTGTTCAAGGACGGCAGACACCACGCTTGGAGGGGACCCGGAAGAAGTCGATGAACGCGAGGGCTTCCGGCACCCAATGATCCGACTGCGTGGACTCGAGCGCCTCCTTCAAGTTGAGTTTTGCCAGGTAGATCCGGTGAAACGCCTCCTTCACGTTCGCCCGGGTCGCGGCGGTGAATCCGGCGCGGCGCATTCCGATGACATTGAGCCCGCAGATGCGGTTCGTGTCGGCGACGAGAACGAAAGGGGGCACGTCCTGGCTGATCGAGGCGTGGCCCTGCGCCATGCATCGGTCGCCGAGACGAACGAACTGATGCACACCCGTTCCGCCCCCGAGAAAAGCACCGCTTCCGAGATGAACATGCCCTCCGAGCATCGAGCCGTTCGCGAGAATGTTCGAGGAGCCGATCTCGACATCGTGGCCGAGGTGGCAGCCCACCATGAGCAGGTTGCGGTCCCCCATCGTCGTCGCCCCCCCGTCACGGGTGCTGCGGTGGATCGTGACATGCTCGCGGATCACATTGTGGCTGCCGAGGGTGACCCCGCTCTCGATGCGCCGGTCGAAGCCCAGATCCTGGGGATCGGCTCCGAGGATCGCCCCATGGCCGATCTCGCAGCCTTCACCCAGGGTCACCCGCCCCACCAACTGGGCAAGTCCACGGATGATGCATCCCCGGCCGATCCGGACCCCCGCCTCGATGACCGCCAAGGGACCGACCTCGACGTCTTCGCCGAGTTCTGCGCGCGGATCAACGACAGCGGAAGAGTGGATTTTCAAACAATCAGTCAGGAACAGCGGCGGAAGGGGATTCCGTCCGGGTGATTTCGGATACTACGGAAATCCGAACCCGATCACAAGGAAAATCCATGCCCGAACCCCACCGCGATCACCGCCACCGCCGGCATTCCGATCCGGGAGGAACAAAGCGGAAGTTCGCCCGCCGAAAGGAGCCGATCCGGTGGAACCGACGCGCACTCCCATGCGCTCCGCGCGGTCCGGCTTCATCGTCCGATCGCTCCTCGTCCTTCGCTCAATCCAGCGTCCGCTTCGGCGGGGCGATCGTGGTCGACGTGGCGGGACGTCCTCTGGGGGCCTCGGCGAAGCGCTGGACTTCGAAGCCGGGAATGTTCATGACGATGTTGAGGTCGGCGCGGAAATCCCAGGTCGCGGCAACCCCGACCTGATCGGCCATTTCACGCGCCTGGAGGTAGGTGGGGATGGCGTCCGGAACGACCTGAAACAGAGCGACTCCGCCGGGGTCGTCTTTGATCGTGCGGAGGACCCGCACGTAGATGGAGCCGGGCTGCTTCATCTTTTCGATGGTCTCGCCGGACTTCGGCGTGAGGGCGAGCTGGACCTGGGTGGAACCGGGACGGATCTTCGGTTCGATCGCGAACGTGTTCGGGAGCGATCCGGTCACGGCCGAACTCTTGAGAAACTCGACCATCTTGGTGGCATCGAAAATGACGCGGTTATCGGACGCATTCTTAAACTGATCCATGTCGCCGAGGGTGGCGAAATACTTGAGGATGCCCCGCGGGTCGGGATCGACTTTCTCGGTGGCGGAACCCCAGGCGAAGATCACCTGGCGCCCGTCGGGATCCACCTTGATCGTCGGTTTGGCGGGATCGGTGGAGGGATCCAGAGCGAGCCAAGGTTTGTAATCGGCCTTGGTGGCGGCGACGATGGCGGCGGCGACGTCGGGCATGGGCTTGCGGACGACAAGGGAGATGTTCCCGATGGTCTCGAGCATGCCGGCGCTGGGCTGGAGCTGGGCGTCGTTGAGGGCTTTCCACGCGCCGGCGAGGGCGTCCATCTGGTAGACGCCGACGAGTCCGGAGAGGGCGGGCCAGGCGGTCTGGGCGGCGGCCTTGTTCCCGAGGATCTTCTCCATGAGGGGAACGAAAGGAGTGGGATCGGGATCTTTGTAGAGCAGCTGGGACCGGCGCTGCTCGAGCTTGTCGGTGATCGGGGTGAGAAACTCCTTATCGTTGAGGAAAAGAACCCCCGCCTTGGCGACAATGATCTTCGTCTCGTTCGGGGTCTCCGGATATGGCTTGGGATTGGGCAGACGGACGACCGTGCCGGGGGCCGGGGCGACGACCGGCGTCTGGTCGAGGGTGGCCTTGAGCTTGTCGAGTTCGGCGAGAAGGGCCTGCGTTTCGGTTCGCTTCTTGTCGCGCTCGGTCTTCTTGTCGGTGAGCTGCTTCTCGAGGTCGGGGATGTTGGCGAGGTTCATCCCGGCGGCCGATTTATCAAGGGTCGCGAGATCTTCAGTCCCCTTGCGAACGTTTTCCTCGAGCGCCGCGATCTGTTGCTGGAGCGCCTCGGGATCGGGAATCTCCTTCTTTTCCGCCATGATCTTCTGCAGCTCCTCGAGCTGCTCCTTGGAAACGGGCGGCAGGTCGCTGAGAATTTTCTTCACGGCGCTGGCCACGCTGATGCCGACGAGAACAAGGACGATGATGAGCACCCCGACGACGTTCGTCATCGTGTCCATCAGGGCCACGAAGGGGATCTCCATCTCCTCGGCATGTCTTCGTTTGGCCATGGTTGATCAGGGAGCGGGAGCGGGTGGAAGGAGCGGCGCGCCCTCGGGAGGTGCCATCGTGCCGAGAAACTGCTGGAACATGGTAAGGTCGATCTTGCCGCGGCCGGGGGCGGGCAGCTTCGCGATGCTCGCGGGCTCGAACCCATGGGTCTGTTGGGCCCAGCCGGCGGCGTTGTTGTAGGATCCGAGACCGTCGTCGCGGACGAGGAAGACGATCTTGCCACCCATCTCCTTGACCTTCTTGAGGAAGGCCTCGTAGGAGGTGTCCGCGATGATGACCTCGGCCGTGGACGAGACCTGGGTCTGCTGGTCCTTGTTCCAATAGATCACGATTTTGCCGCCGGAAGCCTCGACGAAGAAGGTCTTTCCTCCTTCGGCCATGCCCGAACCAGCAGGCTGGATGATGACCGGGGGCGGGGTGTTCGCGACAAGGTTGCGCTTCTTGATCTCGGCGGCGAGTTCCTCGACCTGCTTCTTGAGATCCTTGGTCTGCTGGTCGTAACCGGTGATCTCGAGGAGGAGGTTGTCGAGTTCCTTGAGCAGGTTTTCGCTGAGGACCTTGGAGGCGTCACCCTCCGAGATGAGTTTGCGGAGGCGGGCGGCCTGGGATTCCTTGGCCTCCTTTTCCTCCTCGAGGGTCGCCAGTTTGGTGAGGAGCGGCTTGGCCTCGACCTCGGCCTCCTCGGCGGCCTTCTTCTTCTGGTTGAGGCTCTTGTATTGAATGGCGCGGTCCACCTCCTCCTGGGTGCGCCCCTCGGTCTGGGTCGTCTGGGAGACGGCGAGGAAGACGATGATGAGCACGAGCACGCCGATAAGGGAACACAGGATGTCCAGGAAGGGCACCATGAGGATCTCCTCGCTGTTGTGCTTGCGGCGTCTCGACATGGGAACGTCGGTCGTTCGGTGGACTTGGAGAATGCCCCTGGCAGATCAGCCGCGGCTGAACCAGCCCTTCTTGATGGTCTGCTGGATCACGACCTGCTTCTCGCCCAGTTCCTTGAGGGTCTGGTTGAGGGCTCCGATGCCCTCGGCGAGGGCTCGGGTGTGGTCGCTCGTGGTCTTGACGGAATCCGTCGCGGCGGCGGTGAACTCGTCGCGCATCTGCTGCATCGTCGCGGAGAACTCCTCGCCGACGCGTTGCTGGTGCTCGGCGGCGCGCTGCTCAAGATTCTCGGCGTAGGTCATCATCGTCGCGGAGAGGGCGTTGAGATCGACGAGGAAGTCGCTCTGGGCGCTCGCGACGGCCCGGACGAGGTGGTTCATCATCGCCTCGCTGTCGCCACCGGCGACGCCGGCGCCGTCATTGAGGCGGGGGATGAGGACCTCGTTGCAGAACGAATCGATGTTGGCGAGATTGTCGTCCTCCATCTTGATCATCGCGTTCATCGGGAAGTTCACGAGCATGGCGAAGACGAGACCGACGAGGGTCGCGTCGAAGGCCGTGCCGAGACCGCTGATGACGCCCTTGAGCACGCCGATGATCGCCTTCACGTCCTCGAGGTTGTCGAAGCTGAGGCTGAGGAGCGCGTGGGAGAGACCAAGCACGGTGCCGATGAACCCGAGGATGGGAATGGCCCAGAGAAAGGCCTTCACCCCGGTGAAGCTCTGCATGATGCGCCCGGCATCGATGTCGGACTGGGCGGACATGAGATGGACGACGTCGCCGCTGTCCTGCTTGATTTCGAAGAGCTCGAGGGCCTTGCGGATGCGGTTGACCATCATGCTGTCACGCAATTTCGCGGGCAGCTTGTAAAGGTGGTCGATGAAGGCGCCCACGTTCTCCGCGTTGATCTCGGTCCCGAGCTTGTAGGGGACGACGTCGAGGAGCATGGCCTCCTTCTGGTGACGGAGTTTCAGATATTTGATCACGAGAATGGTGATCGCCCAGAAGAAAAAGAGGGTGTTCATCCCATTGACCTCGAGGTGGCCCTTCCAGACCATCGCGAGATACTGCATCATCGAATACTCCGAAGAGGGAGTGCCCTGCGGCGGGGAGAAGAGCAGAAGGAAACCCAGGAAAAGAATCGTGACACCGGTCGAGATGCCCAGGGAAAGAAGCATGTTGGCGTTGGTCGGGTCGGACTCCTCCCAGCCGCCGCGCGAACCGAACTCGCGCTTCTGCCCCCCCTGGCTCGAGAGGGTGGACTCCGCGGACGAAGCGGCACCGCGGGACGCACCGGTCGGAGCCGGGACGCGGAGCTTGGGCACGTTGCCTGGAGCGGGCGGCTCCTCGACCAACTCGGACTCGGCTGGGATCTGCATCTTCGTGCTGCACCCCGGACAGCGAACATACTTGCCCGCGTGTTCCGCCTCCGCCTTCAATTGCATGCCACAGGATGGGCAAAGAAACTCCATTTTTCCTCCTTTGAACTGAGCTGTTGTTTTCCGGTATCCGATAGGGTTGGGGCTCACCTCGGTGCCGTGTCCGGAGCGGTCGTCGCCGCGAGCCGGTCACTGCCGGCGAGCCCGGGAGACGAACCGATTCGGGAAACGATGGTTGGCCGCATCCCTCCTCCGATCTCGATCATCCCCGGAAAACCGCCCCCGCCGCGCGAGGGCTCCGCTGTGAGCGGGGGAACTGAACGATTCTGTCCGGGCCAAGTCAAGAACAAGCTTGTGGTCGTCGGCGCGAATCGCGGGAAAAACGATCGTTTTGCGACCACGGTTCGCTTTTTGCCCGGAATCGGCTACAGATTCCTTTGAATGGCCGACGTACGACAGACGATGGCGGCGTTGGGGTTGGGGCTGGTCTTCGTCCCGCTGACCTCGTGCTCGCTCAAGGTCAAGGTGCGCGAGGACTGGGGTGCACTCCACCGCGAACCGATCGCCCTCGGCGAGGCCGCGCGGACCTGGTCCGACCTGAAACAGGGAAAGACCCCCACCGATGCCGGGATCGAGGCCTACAACCGGGCCGTGCTCGGATCCGTCTCGCAAGCCGCCCCGAAGTGGGCCGCCGGCGGCCAGGGCGGCATCCGCATCCGCACCGGCGGCGGAGAGCTGCCCTTGACGGTTGATTCCACCCGTATCCCCGGGATCGCCCTTTCCGAGCAAGTCCTGCCCGCCGACCATGTTCAGGTGCGCCGGGGCCTGCGGCACCAGTCCGTCGTCGAGGGCATCGGCATCCCCCTCGTCGTGAAAAAACCGCGCTCGGATTCCGACCCGATGATCCCCGAATCCGGCCTCTGGGTTCCGGCGACCGCCCTGCTCGATCTCGACCGCCCCGGGAAGCCGGTGCTCGAGGTGCTCGACCCCACCTCCGTCAGCCGGCTCGAGTTCGGTGCCGCGGGATTCCCGCTCGCGGCCAATTACACCGCCGCCTTCGCCCGCGATTTCAGGGACCGGCAATTCCAGTTCCAGAGCGCCTTGGCCCTTCTGCGCTTCGAGGACTACGCCGACCGCATCGGCCTCTACCGGGTAACCCCCTTCCATCCTGACAAAGAACCCTGTATCTTCATCCACGGGATCAATTCCAGCCCGTCGACCTGGGACGAGGTCATGAACCGGATCTACGGGGATGAATCGATCCGGGAACGCCACGAGTTCTGGACCTTCGGTTATCCCACCGGTGCCCCCATCCCCTACATGGCCGCCGAGCTGCGCGAGTCCATCCGCGGCATGCTCGCCTTTCGCGCCGCCAACGGCGCGCGCGACCAGCGCATCACGCTTGTGGGCCACAGCATGGGCGGCCTCCTCTCCAAGGCGATGACCTTTTCCAGCGGCGACGCGGAATGGAATCGTCTCTTCACCGTGACGCCGGACCGTCTCGATCTGCCGGCCGAGGATCGCGAAGCCCTCCGCCGGATGATCTATTTCGACGCCATCCCCGAGGTCCGCCGCGTCGTCTTCTGCGCCGTGCCGCACCGCGGGGCGGATATCGTGGAGACTCCCGCGGCGAGGCTGCTCGGCGGACTCATCCAGGTGCCGACGCAGCTTCTTCTCCTCTCAACCCGGATTCTCACGCTGAGCCCCGACGCCCTCACCCCGGAAGGCTTCGAGTTCACCCGCGACCGACTCACCTCGCTCGACCAGCTCAGCAAAAAGGCATGGACTACGGCCGAGTTCCTCAACAAGCCGCTCAATCCCGGGGTATCCTACCATTCGCTCATCGGCAATCTCCGGGGTCCTACGGTGCCGCTCGGGAAAACCGGCGACGGAGTCGTGCCCTACACCAGTTCCCATCTCGAGGGCGTCGCCTCCGAGGAGGTCGTCCGGCCCGCCGGACACTCCGTCCACCGGACCGAAAAGGGGACCGCGGAAATCCGCCGCATCCTCCTGCTGCCGTGAGGCGGATCCGGAGCGATTCCGGGGCGATCCGTCGAAACCAGTCCTGGCAAAATCGGTTGCTCTTTTCCCTCGCGGCCCGATACACTGGCCGCCCATGGGCGACTCCCACGATGAATCCCACGACCCGCTCCTCGAGGGCGACTATGGGTGGAGGCAACGCGGCGGCTTGATCGGCGGCGGCTTCCTCCTCGTGGCGTGTTTCCTCTCCCCTCCCCTCTTCGGCCTGTCACCGGAGGCATCGCGCGTGGCGCTGTTGGCGATGACGATGGCGGTGCTCTGGGTGACGGAAGCGCTCCCGATCCCGGCCACGGCGCTGCTGCCGCTGGTGATGCTGCCGGCCCTCGGGGTGACCTCGGGCAAAACCGCGATGAAGGACGCCGCGGCCCCCTACGCGGATCCGATCATCTTCCTGTTCATGGGGGGATTCATGCTCTCGCTGGCGATGGAGCGGTGGAACCTGCACCGCCGCATCGCCCTCGCGATCATCGCGGCGGTGGGGACGAAGCCGCGGGCGCTCCTCTTCGGCTTCCTCTCGGCGGCGGCCTTTGTCAGCCTCTGGACGAGCAACGCGGCGACGACGATGATGCTGATGCCGATCGGTCTCTCCGTCTTCGACATGATCCGTGACGCCCAGGGCACCTCCCGCGCGGCGGCTTTCGGATCGGCTCTCGTTCTCGCGATCGCCTACGGGGCGAATGTCGGGGGGATGGGTTCGCTCATCGGCACCCCGCCGAACACGATTCTGAAGGGATACATGGAGAGCACGCACGGCATCGAGGTGAGCTTCGCGCAATGGCTGAAGCTGGGTCTGCCGCTGGTGGCGGTGGCGCTGCCGCTGGTGCATCTGATCCTGACGCGGGTGAGCTTCCGCGTGGAAAATGTCGAGGTCGAGGGGATCCGCGAGGGGCTGCGCGAGGAACGCCGCGGACTCGGCCGCATGACCTTTCCGGAGTGGGCCGTGACCGCCGCCTTCCTCCTCGCGGTGGGTCTGTGGGTGAGCCGCGAACACTGGAAGGCGACCTGCCCCGCCATCACCGACGAAGTCATCGCGATGGTCTCGGCGCTGCTCCTCTTCGCGATACCGGTGGATTTCAAACGGGGGATTTTTGTCCTCGACTGGACCTGCCTCCGCAAGATGCCGTGGGATGTCCTGATCCTCTACGGAGGCGGACTCAGCCTCGCCGCCGCGATCGAGAAAACGCAGCTCGCCGCGGCCATGGCCGAGGGGCTCGAAGGCTTGGCGGGCTGGCCTCCCTTCCTGATCGTGGTGCTGGTCGGCGCAGTCATGGTCGTGGCAACGGCCCTGACGAGCAACACGGCGACGACGGCCGCCTTTCTCCCGGTGATCGGATCACTTGCGGTCGCGGTCGATCAGCCGGCACTGCTGCTCTGCATCCCGGTGACGCTGGCGGCGAGCGCCGATTTCGCCCTGCCCGTGGGCACGCCGCCGAACGCGATCGCCTTCGGCACGGGCCTCGTCACCCTGCCGCGGATGGTGAAGGCCGGGATCTGGATCGACGTGCTTTTCGTCGTGCTGATCCCGGTGATCATGTGGACGGTGGGAAGGTGGGTCTTCGGGGTGTGATGTCACTCGCGCTTCACCCGGAGGCATTTGGCGAAGGACCGGCATCCGGCGGCTGCGTTGCCCGGATCCTCGTCCCGGTGCCTGATCCCTCCGCGATTTACCGCTTGCCATTCCACGATGCGCTCCCTAGTGTCCCCGCCCATGAGCGACAAGGAAACACCATCCGCGGAAGGCGGTGAACTTTGGGAGAAGATCGTCCACAACCCCGAGTTCGAGGCGCTCCTCAAAGCCAAGAAACGGTTCATCGTTCCCTGTTGCGCTTTCTTCCTCTTCTATTACTTCGCCCTCCTCTACTTCGTCGGCTGGTATCCCGATTTGATGAAGAAGCCGGTCCTGGGCAAGATCAATCTGGCCTACCTTTTCGCGCTCTCCCAGTTCTTCATGGCTTGGGGCATGGCCTGGCTCTACATGCGCAGGGCCGCGGCCTTCGACCGCGCCGCCGCCGAACTACGCAAACACGAAAACCTTTGATCGCCCCGCCATGACCATCGCCATGTTTCTCGCCTTCGTGATCGCCACCTTGGGCATCACGGTCTGGAGCGCCAAAAAGAACACCGGATCCAGCGCCTATTTCGCCGCCGGCCGGTCCATCAAGGGGTGGCAGAATGGCCTCGCCGTCGCCGGCGACTACATGTCCGCCGCCTCGTTCCTTGGCATCTCCGGAATGATCGCCTTCTTCGGCTACGACGGCTTCATGTATTCGGTCGGCTTCCTCGTCGCCTACCTCACCGTGCTCTATGTCGTCGCGGAGCCGCTCCGCAATGCCGGCAAATACACCATGGCCGACCTACTCGCCTACCGGCTGAAGGCGCGACCGGTCCGAGCGGCCGCCTCGCTCAGCACGCTCACCGTTTCCACCTTCTACATGGTCGCGCAGATGATCGGAGCGGGCGTCCTCGTCAGCACCCTGCTCAAGGACTACGCGTGGATCACCCCGAACTCGGCCATCGTCGGAGTCGGAGTGCTGATGATTGTCTATGTCATTTTCGGCGGGATGCACGGCACCACCTGGGTGCAGATCGTAAAGGCGGTGCTGCTGATGACCGCAACCTTCGCCCTCAGCTTCATGGTCATGGCGGAGTTCGACTACAGTTTCGCCAAATTCTTCGACGCGATCTCCTCGCTCACTTACAAAAAAGACGGCGTGGAGGTGACCCGGAATTTCCTCGATCCCGGCATGAAATTCGGTGCCGCCGCGACGGCCGCCTCCGGCGGTTGGGGTCCGCTCGATCTTATTTCCCTCGGACTCGCCCTCGTCCTCGGAACGGCCGGGCTGCCCCACGTCCTCGTGCGCTTCTACACCGTTCCCGACGCGAAGACCGCCCGCGTTTCGGTCGTCTGGGCCATGGTCATCATCGGCGTGTTCTACATCCTCACCACCTTCCTCGGTTTCGGAGCCGCGACCCTGCTGAAACCCCACCTGATCACCAACGAGAACATGGCCGCTCCCGAGCTTTCCCATTTCCTCGGAGGCGACATCTTCTTCGCCTTCATCTCGGCGGTGGCCTTCGCGACCATCCTCGCGGTGGTCGCGGGACTAACCATCAGCGCCTCGACTTCCTTCGCCCACGACTTCTACACCAACGTGCTAAACCACGGCAAGGAAGTCGCGCCGGAGAAGGAGGTGAAGATCGCCCGCATCGCGGCCCTCTTTGTCGGCGCGATCTCGATCGCCCTAGCGATCAAGTTGCAGACCATCAACGTCGCTTTCCTCGTTGGCCTCGCCTTTGCCGTGGCCGCATCGGCGAACCTGCCGGTGATCGTCTACTCCGTGTTCTGGAAGCGGTTCAACACCAACGGGGCCGTCACCGGCCTTCTCGTGGGCCTCCTCTCCAGCATCGTCCTCATCATCCTCAGCCCGAGTGTCATGGGGATCGACGGACCCGAAGTCGCCGCCGCAAAGCGCCACTTGATCCAGGCGGAGGCCATCTTTCCCCTCACCAATCCGGGCATCGTCAGCATTCCCCTGGGTTTCATCGCCGCCTTCCTGGGTGCCTTGATCAGGCGCGAGCCGGAGAGCGAGGAAAAATTTGCCGAGTTCTGCGTGCGGGCCCATACCGGCCTCGGTGCGGAGAAGGCGCACGACCATTGAGTTTCCGGTGAACCTTTCCGAGCTCCAGAGCCTCCTCAAGCGCTTCGACCTCACCCCCAGCCGCAAACTGGGTCAGAGTTTCCTGGTCGACACAGGCGCGTCACAATGGATCGCCTCGCAGCTTCGCGTCGGACCCGATGACTGCGTCATCGAGGTCGGACCCGGCTTCGGCGCCCTCACCGAACACCTCGCCGGAAAGTGCCGCCGCCTCATCCTCGTCGAGGCGGATGGCAGGCTCGCCCGATACCTTGCGGAGAAATACGGCCCGCTTGGCGTCGAGGTCGTCCACGCCGACGCCACCGAATACGACGTGCGTCCGCTCTTTCTCGAAGGCTCCGTGAAATTCATCGGCAACCTGCCCTACTCCGTCGGCAACACCATCCTCGAACGCTTCCTCGACGCACCCAGTCCGGTGAGCGAGGCGGTCATCATGGTGCAAAAGGAGGTCGCCGATCGCTTTGTCGCCGGCCCCCGCAGCAAGGACTACGGAGTCCTGACATTGATGCTGCAGGAGCGCTGGTTCATCAAGCCCCTGCGCACCGTCGGGCCGGAGCTCTTCCACCCCCCGCCCGCCGTCGATTCGACGATCGTACGATTCGATCCCCGCCCTCCCGGCGAACTCCCGCCTCATTCGCCCGAAGTCTACGAGGAGGTCGTGAAGCGCGGTTTCTCCCAGCGCCGCAAGCAGCTCCACAACAATCTCCAGCTCGACAAGGAACAGGCCGCCGCGATCTTCGGGGCGATGGGACTGCCCGTGACGGCGCGCGCCGAGGAACTCTCGCTTGAACAATGGGTCGACCTCTCGAACCGCCTCGATCCGCATCCGTGCAGCGTTCTGCCCCCCGCCGCGACCGAGTCGCTCGATGCCGTCGATGAAAACGACTCCGTCATCGACACCCTCCCGCGCCGCCAGATCCACGCCGGCAAACACCTCCACCGCGCCGTGCATGTCTTTGTCAGGAACAAGGCCGGCGAGATCTACCTTCAGTTCCGCTCCCACCTCAAGGACACCCACGGGTTGAAGTGGGACAGCAGCGCCTCCGGCCATGTCGATCCCGGCGAGAGCTACCACGACTGCGCCGTCCGCGAAATGTGGGAGGAGATCTGGGTCGAGCCGAAGGGGGAACTCGTCCGGATTGCCCGGATCGACGCGAGCGAGGCGACCGATCTCGAGTTCATCGAAGTCTTCCTCGCCGAAGCGAAAGGCCGCATCCGCATCCACGGAAAGGAGGTCGACAGCGGCCGCTGGTTCGCCCCGGAGTTCATCGGGGAGTGGATCGAGAAGCGCCCGCAGGATTTTGCGACCGGGTTCATCACGTGTTTCCGGGAATGGCGAAAAGGGAGGTGAGAGGTGGCCTCCGGAATCCACGGAACTCACGGAAGCAAACCTCAAGCCTTCCGTATGTTCCGCATACTCCTTAGGCGCCCCATCCTTCAGCCCGCGATCCCCAACTCCGTCAATCGCTCCCGGATCACCGCGCGCTCCGCCTCGTGAAAACGATGGAAAGGCGCGGCCATGAAGTCATCGCAGACGCCGAGAATGGAGAGCGAGCATTTCAGGCCCTTGATGATGGCCGATCCGTGTTTGCCGACGCGGTAGATCGCTTCACTCAGGTCCATCACCCGTGAACTGAGCTCGCGGGCCATGGCGAGGTCGCCCGCCTTCGCCGCTCCATAGAGCGACACGTAAAGCGAGGGATGCAGGTTTGCCCCGCCGTTGATGCTGCCGTGACCGCCGAGGAGGACGGATTCGGCGAGCAGTTCCTCGGGTCCGACGAGGAATGACCAATCCGGCCGCGCCTTCGCCGCAAGCCGGCGCATGCGGCGGAAGTAGACGAGGTCGCCCGAGCTGTCCTTCAGTCCCACGATGGCCTCCTGATCCAGGGCCCACGAGACGACCTCGCCGGAAAACGAGGTCTTCGTCAGGGCGGGCATGTTGTAGAGCATCAGCGGCAGCGGCAGTTCCGGAAGGAGTTGCTCGAGATACTCGCGCAGCTCCGGTTGCCCCGCCGGGAAATAGAACGGTGCCGAAGTGACGACCGCCTCGGCTCCGCAATCGGCGGCGTGATGCGCGAGTGTCACCGATTCGACGAGCGAGGTGTCCGTGATGCCCACCAGAACGGGAATCCGCCCCCTGACAAAACGACAGGTGTGCTCGATCAGCTCACGCCGGAGGCGGTAGCCGAGACTGGGCGCCTCGCCGGTGGTGCCAAGGGCGAAAATGCCCGCGACGCCACCGGAGACCAGACGCTCGACGAGCCGTTCCAGCCCCGCGACGTCGAGGGTGTCGCGGTCGGTGAGCGGCGTCACCATGGGGGGAATAATTCCATGAAAGCGGGGAATCATGAGTGTCGAAGGAGGGCTTTTAGCCGGCCTCATTGATGCCGGATTGAACATCCGTTCCGGGAACATCCGTTCTGGAATCGATGACCCCGGCGAAATCCGCTTGAAATCATTTTGGATCAAAGGCGGTGATGGGCCCGGCCTGGATCTTCGACGGATCGATCACGACGTGTTTGATCTTCCTCCGGTTCCAGGTGTAGGTCATGTGGACGAGGCCGTCCTTCGTCTGGATCATCGCGGGATAGGAAAATTCCCCCTTCTCCTCCTTCTCGATGAAGGCGACGGCCTCCCAGGTGACACCGTCCTTGCTGACGGCGAGGTTGAGAACGTTGCGTTTGCCCCAGCCATCGGCGCGCTCGCCGCCGAGGTGGTTGTAAAGGAGGAGATGCCGTCCGTCCTTCAACGTGAGCCCCTCGACGCCGGAATTGTTGTTCGGCAGATTCGTCTCCTCGAGCTCGCTCCAGGTCTTGCCGCCGTCGGTGGAGCGGTTCGTGATGATCTTCTTGTTCTTCGACCGGTAAAGGCTACGCAGACTGCCGTCGGCGGGAGTCAACACGGTCGGTTGGATGACTTGGTAGGGTTGGGTCTCCGGCTCGTGGCGCTCCCACGAGGGACCGAGCTCGGGACGATCGAGGTTCTTGAGAATCTCGAAGTGGAAACGCCAGTCGCCTTTGTGTTCGGTCGAGGAAGGGCACAGGAGCGTGCCGTCCGGTCGCAGGAGCGGCTTGCCACGCACAGGACCGTCGATGCCCTCGGGGAGACGGCGGCGGTCGCGGAAGGAGCGTCCATCGTCGTAACTGACAACGACCTCGCCCCACCAGGTCTGCGGATCGGGCCCCACCTTGAAGAAGAGGTAGGTAGCTCCATCGCCCGGTGCCTGCCAGAGCACGGGATTCCAACAGGGATGACGTTTGCCCTGATGCTGGATGCCGTTGGCCCATTCGGCGGGCTTCGACCACTCACCCCCGTCGAAGTAGCTCGACCAGACCCCAACGTCGGGATTCTTCTCGGCGGTGCCACCGAACCAAGCGGCAACGAGGCCGCGGTCCGTCTCGGCGATCGTGCTGGCGTGGCATTGGGGGAAGGGGGCTTCGTCGTAGATGAATTCCTCTTTCACCAATCCGGGGAATCGGGGATCCTCCGCCTTCGCGGGTTCGCGGGCCTGTAGGTCTTTGTCAGGATAACGGATGCCGTCCTTCTTCGGCAGGTAGTAGATGCGGCCGTCCTCGGCGCCTAGGACCAGTTCGGGCTCGCCATCGCCATTGAAGTCGGCGACCGCGGGGCAGGTGTTATGGCCGGACACATCGCGCTCGGTCACGTTGCCGACCTGCTTGAGAATGACCTTCCCATCGCGCTCGCCGACGTTTCGATACCAGACCGCGTTCTGCGAATTGACGAGCAGGTCGAGCTTGCCGTCGCCGTCCCAGTCCACCTTGGCGATCTGGGCCCGTCCGCTGCGTCCGCTGGAGCGGCCGTTCAGGCTGAGCGGGCGGAGATCCTCGTCGACGAAGATGCGCTCGGCCGACTTGCCGCCGCGGCGCAGGGTGAGAAAACCTTCCTGATCGAGGGCGACGAGATCGAGCTCCTTGTCTCCATCGTAGTCGATCACGAGCGGCGTGGTGCGCCACTGGGTGAGAGTGTCGCTCGCGGGCGACTGCCACCACTGCCATTTCGGAGGGAATTCCCGGATTCCGGTGTCGAAGGGCGCGGGCGCGACCCGCAGCGGATCCCCGGTGCCGCGGAGCAGGCCGATGCGGCCGAGGATGGAATTGTAGACGATGTCGAGTTTTCCGTCGCCGTCCCAGTCTCCGGCGGAGACGCTGGTGTAGCCCCACTTCGCTTCGCAGGGACCCTGGATCGATCCGTTCGGACCCGCCATGACGCGGAAGGGTTTGCCTTCGGCAATTTCGATGAGCACGGGCGCGTTCCATTTCGGCGTGCCGCTCTCGGCCATGCCCAGGTTCTCGAAGAAGGCGATGTTGCCGGCGGTGTTGCCGCAAAGGATGTCCTGGTCGCCGTCGCCGTCCCAGTCGGTCACGAAGGGCGTTGATAGCGCGCCGAACTTGAGCGTGTCGGCCTCCTGCTGGAAATAGACGGGTTGATGGAACACGGGAAGGCCCGCATGGACCTTGCCGGTGTGTTCGACCAGGGCGACGCGGCCGTCCTCGTCTCCGACGACGAGGTCGAGGTCGCCGTCGCGGTCCCAGTCGATCGCCGTCGGAGTGATCATCTGCAGATGCATCATGAGCGGCGCTGCGTCCGATCCCTGAAGCCGGCGACCCACGCCGTAGGCGGGCTTTTCACGGGTGCCGGTGTTTTCGAAGTAGGTGAAGCCGTCGAGGAACTCGCCGCAGAGCAGGTCGAGATCCCCATCGCTGTCGAAGTCCCCGAAATTGGGCGAGGGCCATCCGAAGACGTCGATGGGCGATCCGTCCGCCTCGATTTTGGTGGGTGTGTCGGAGAATTTGCCGTCCTTGTTCTCGATCAGGTAGACGTAGCCGTGGAGCGGCCCGTTGCGCCAGCGTCCCTCGGAGTCGTAGGCCTGGTCCCAGACGTAGTCGCTCCAGTCGCCGATGCCGACGACGAGGTCCTCGTCGCCGTCGCCCTCGTAGTCGACGTAGCGCCACATCCGCGCCCGGGTGTTGCCGGGATGGAATTTGCCGTTCTTGTAAACGGTTTCGGGCTTCTCGAAGCCCTTCCTCTTGAAGTCGACGTATTCCTGGTTCTCCTTGAGGATGCGCGGCTCTCCGTCGACGTAGCTGATCTGCACGTTGTGACCGGTCGGTCCGAGTCGGACCCCCGGCTTGAAGACCGGCAGCTTCACCTCCGGATCCTGGGTCGGATTCTCGAAGAAGTAGATGCCGTTGGAGGGTTTGTCAGGACAGGAGACGAGAAGGTCGAGGTCGCCGTCGTCGTCGTAATCGAGCGGCAGGGGCCAGGCCCAGAGTCCGACGCCGAGATCGACGGCAAGGCCGGGGTGGTTGTAGGAAAGCCGCTTCAGCTTCCAGTCGGTCTCCTCGCCGCGCGACGGGAGCGCGGCGAGCAGGGCGGCGAGGGCGAGGATGGGGGTGGTTTTCATGGGGAAAGGGGATGGCTTCATTCCACCCACCAGCGTTTCGCCGGATCGTTGTCGGCTTCGGCGAGGGTGAGATCGAGGCTGTTGCGGATGTGCCGGCGCATCGCTTCGGCCGCGGCGGGTCCATCGCCCGCGCAGACGGCGGCCGCGATCGCCTCGTGTTCGCGCTGGGTCGCCTCGAGGATGTCGAGGCGGAAGGAGTGCCGGTCGGCCTGGAAGATCCGGGTGAGGATGTGCGAATCGCCCACAACCTTGAGCATGCGGCGGTTCCCGGCGGCCTCGAGCAGCGTCATGTGGAAGGCGAGATCGAGGGCATGGAAGGGCGCGGCGACCGATTTCGCGGCCGCTTTTTTGCCAGATCGGCGAACCTTGGCGACGAGGGCCGACGATTCCCCCAGATTCCTCTGGAGCTCTGCAACAAGGCGATCACCGGCCCGCTCCGCGACACGCCGGATCGCGAAGGTCTCGAGCGCCTCCCGCAATTCGTAAAGCTCGATCGCCTCCTCGCGCGTCAGGGTTCGCACCACCGCCCCGAGCTGGGGCACGAGCTCGACAAAACCCTCGCTCGCGAGCTGGCCCACCGCCTCGCGCACGGGCGTGGCACTGACCCCGATCTCGCGACCGATCGAGCCGTAGGACAAGCGGGAACCCGGCGGCACGGAACCGTCGAGCAGTTTCTGCCGCAGGTGGCGGTAGGCGCGCTGGGAATGATTGCCGGTCATCAGATATGGAACTCTATAGAGATCTATTGGAATCTCGCAAGACTTTCCACCCGAGACTGCGCGATCGCGGAATTTCCCGAAATTCGCCGGAATTTTGGCTCGACGAACCGGATCCGACCCTGCATCCTCGCCCGAATTCCCTCCATGAAACGCTACCTCCCCTTTCTTCCCGTCCTCGTCACCGCCTTGGCGAGCTGGTTCATCGTCCAGGCCGCCGAGGAGAAAAAATCGCCTCCCCTGCGCGTCCTTCTCGTCCTCGGCGGCTGCTGCCATGACTACGAAACCCAGCAGAAGCTGCTAAAGGCCGGCATCGAATCGCGCATCAACGCGGTGGTCGACATCGAATACAATCCCAGCAAGGGCACCGACGCGACCTTCCCGATCTATGAAAAAGCCGACTGGGCCAAGGGCTACGACCTCGTCATCCACGACGAGTGCTCCGCCTCTGTGACCGATGCCGCCTACGTCAAGCGCATCCTCGACGCCCACCGCGACGGCGTTCCCGCGGTCAATCTCCATTGCGGGATGCACAGCTACCGCTGGGGAAATTTCAAGGATCCGGTGAAGGCCGGATCGGACAACTCGGGCTGGTATGAAATGCTCGGCCTGCAATCCACCGGGCACGGCCCCCAGTCGCCCATCACGATCACCTACACCGCGGGCGATCATCCCGTGGCCAAGGGCCTCGAGGGCTGGACCACGATCAACGAGGAACTCTACAACAACGTGCAGATCTTCGCGTCGGCCACCCCGCTCGCCAAGGGCAAGCAGGTCCAGATGCCGCGGGTGAAGAAGGGCGAGACGCCCGATCCGAACGCCAAGGGCACCGAGGTCGAGGCCGTCGTCGCCTGGACGAACGAATACGGCCCGAAGAAGACCCGCATCTTCAGCACCACGATCGGCCACAACAACGAGACCGTCGCGGACGACCGTTATCTCGACCTCGTCACCCGCGGGATTCTCTGGGCGGCCGGCCGCCAGTGACCGATCCGGCGGTGTCGACCCGCGTCATCCGGCCTTGATCCTGAGGACGGCGAAGACCGGACGGTGATCCGAGGCCATTGCCTCGGGAATGACGCGGGCTTCGACCGGCTCGAAGGGATCGTCCTTCCGGAAAAAGAGGTAGTCGATCCGCGAGGTCGGTTCCTTGGACGGCACGGTGGGTGCGGCCGGTTCGTCGGTGACGTTTTGCCACTTTGTCAGGAGGATCTTCATCGGCTCCGATTCCGGCGTCGCGTTGATGTCGCCGGCAAGGATCACGGGGATGCCGTCCTTCCGATCGGCGATCAGTTCGTTGACCGCCTTCGCCTCCGCGATGCGGTCCTCCTCGACATTGTGCTGGAAGTGGGTGCTGACAAAGCGGATCGGCTTTCCGCCCGGTTCCTCGACGGTCACGGCGACAAAACCGCGGGGATAGGTGGTCCGTTCGGGCGTCGCCTCGGTGTAGGGCAGCGGATGGATGAGGACGTCCTTCACGGGAAGCTTCGTGAGCACCGCGTTCCCGAAGAGGCCGCCCTCGTAATGCTGGGTCGGACCATAGTGGACGGAGAGGCCGGTCAGTTCGCCGAGACGCTGCGCCTGATGAACCCCGCCGGAGCGCCTCACCACGACATCGACCTCCTGAAGGGCGACGAGGTCGGGATCGACCGCCTTGATCACCGCGGCGAGGCGTTCGAGATCGTAGACCCCGTCGTTGCCCTGGCCGTAATGGATGTTGTAGCAGAGAATGCGGAGTTCGCCCTCGCCGCCCCTGAGGGAAACAACGGCGGCGGAGAGAAGGAGCAGAGGGAGGAAGAGGCATTTCATCAGGGGAAGAAGGGGAAGAGGATTTTCAATTGTTCGTCCGACGGACGCGAACCGTATTCACAGAGCTCGAAGGCCTCGGCGTGCTTCACCGCCTTCCCGGCCTCCGCGCCATACCAGCGGACGAGGGTGTCGCGGTGTTTGTCCGCGATGTTTCCGTGCCGGTTCGACCAGCTCTTCCTCAGGAATTCGAGGCGCCGCACCGGATCGTCGCCGAACCGCTTCGCGCGCGTCGTCACGTCCCCGAGCGCTCCGCCCTCGTAGACCTGCGACTCGAGCGCGTCGAGAGCCTTCACCTTCTCGTCGAAGACATCGTCGATCGACACGGCGAGGGTCGGGGTGAAGGGATAGGGTTTGGTGAATCCGTCGGGGAAAAAGAAGAAGGCGGGGTTCTTCTTCATCGCGGGAACATCGGGGCAGAAGTAGGGCACCATCACCATGAAGGCGGCGTCCTGCACGAGGAGTCCGACATTGCGGTGGTCTGGGTGGTAGTCGTAGGGACGGTGGGAAAAGACGAGGTCGGCGTCCCATTCACGGATCAGCTTCACGATTTTCATGCGGTTCTCGAGGGTGGGGAGGAGTTCGCCGTCGTGGATGTCGAGAACCTCAACGGAGGTTCCCATCCGCTTTGCCGCTTCCTTCACCTCGGCGGTGCGACGCTGCGCCAGCTCGCCTCCCGACATGCCCCAGTGGCCGATGTCCCCGTTGGTGCAGGCGACGAGTTTCACCTCGTGGCCGAGTTTCGTCCACTTGATCGCACAACCGCCGATCTGAAACTCGGGATCGTCCGGATGGGCCCCGAAGGCGATGATCCGCAGCGGTTTGGAGGGAGCCGCGGGTTTGGATTCCTGGGCGGAGGGAATCGCTGGGAAGACCGCCAGCACGATCGAAAGCGTCCAAAATCGGAACAGTTGTTTCATCCGACCATGCTTTCGCGGAAGGCTCCAAAACGAAAGCGCAAAAGCCCGGGCGAAGGGCACGCAATGGCGGTTCGTTCCTCCCGCAATGAAGGGGACGAACGCCCCGATTCCCCCGATTTGAAACGCCCCCCAATGAGATTGCCCGTAGTTGATTATGGAAATTCCAGAAAAAATCAGCAATATTGACCTATGCCGCATCGACTCGATCGAGGCGAATCTCACGGACTGGGCATCGTTCTCGGCACGATGCAAGCTCGTGGCACCGTTCTGCGACGTGGGGGTCTGGGCTTCGTGGCTGCGATCGCACCCTCATCTCGAACCGGCCGTCTACGAATGGCCGAAGGGAAGCGAACGGAGAGCGCTTCTCCCCTTTTTTCGCCAGGGAAATCGTCTTGAGATGGCGACGGGTCCCCACCTCGATTATCAGGACATTCCGGCACTGGACCTGGAATCGACGGTGACGGCCCTCCTGGCGGTGATCGCTCGCGAGAGCCATCGCTGCGGCACGGTCGTCTTTCCGAAAGTGGCGGCCCATTCAAGGCTGGCCGAAGCCCTCGACGATCCCCGGGTCGGTGCCGTCGCCCATATCGAACAACGGTTTTGGAGCCGGTGCCCGGTCGCCACCATACCGAAACTACCCGGAAAGGATTTCCTCGCTTCCCTCCCGGCGCGCCATCGCAAGGATTTCCGGAATGCGGATCGTCGGCTTCACGAGGCCTTCCCGGAACTCGTCGAGGAACATGACGGTCCCGGACATTTTCCCGGGAAACTCATCGAGGAAGTCGCCGACCTGCACCGGCGCAACCAATATCGCAAGGCCGGTTCCTCGGTCTGCGAGAACCCCGCCTTCGTCGATTTTCCCAAGGACCAGGCGGGCTCGGGCTCGGGCCTTTCCCTCTCGCTGGTTCGACCTGCTCCGGGAACCGCGCCGATCGCCTTCAACCTCGGTTATTTCGCGGCCGGCACCTATCATTACTACCTCACCTCCTATTCCGGGGAACACGCCCGACTCTCGCCCGGCCGCTGGCTTCTCGTCGCGACACTGGCACGAAAGGGTCGAAGGCCCGGCCCTTCGATTCGACATGCTTTGCGGCGAGGAGGAATACAAGTCGCGCTGGCCCGTCTCGAGCTACGAGGTCTCGCGGGTCGTCCTGATCCCGCGCCGCATCGTCAATCTCCCGCGGATCCTCGCCTACTCGGCGGTCTACGGTCTGAAGAACGCGAAAAACCGACGCCTCCTCAATCGTCCCGCCCGTGGCCGTCTCCATCTTCCGGAACCCGGCGACGTCGTCCTTCCCGGTTGATCCGAGGCGCCCCGGAAAAACCCGGTCCTCAGGGAGCGGTCGCGTCCGTCCCGGTGCCCTTCGACTTTTCGAGGAGGCGCTCCGCCTCCCTCCCGGTTTCCGATCCGGGATCAACGGAAACGATCTCGCGCAGCGTCGCCTCGGCCTCCGCCACCATGCCCGCCCGCCGCTCGATCCCGGCACGGTTGAGCAACGCTGCCTGCAGGGCGCGCCCCCGGAGCTTCCGTGTTTCGATATGGCGATCGGTCAGGGCGATCATCCCGTCCCAATCCGAACGCCGTGCGAGCTTCTGCATTTCGCGTTCATAGGCCTCCTCCGCGAGGATTTGCTCAAAACGCCCATGGACCTTCAATTCGTCGCCCACGTCGAGATCCATGATCGCCCGCAGCTCGCTTCCGAAGAACCGGGCAAGGAGCGGATCCGGCACATCGGGAAGGCTTTTCACCAGTTCCCGGGCCCGCTCGGTTCCGGAAAGGGCGGCGGCTTTCTCCGCCATCGCGCCCCCGCGATCCCACGCCGCATCGATTCCCAGGATCTGATCGGCGTAATCCTTCGCCGTCACCGGCTGGTATCCGTTGACGCCGAACGGTCGGCCCGCCACATCCGTCAGGAGCACGGTGGGAAATCCGCGCACCCGGTAGGCCTCGCGCAGCACGGTCTTTTCCGCCAGTTCGCCGCGGGGGAGCCGGTTGTCCTTCGGATACTCGAGTTTCACGAGGGCGAACTTCGCCGAAACCGCCTCGATGAAAGCGGGATCTCCGAGGATTTCGTCGTAAAACGTCCCGCAAATCTCGATCCAGTCGGTCCCGGTGAAGACGACCATCAAATCCTTTCCCTCCGCCTTCGCCTCCGCCAGACCCGAGGCATAATCCCGGTGCCAGACTCCGACCGGTCCGGCCTCGCCGATGCCAGGGTCGAGCAGGGTCGAGAGCAGGACGCCAACAAAACCAAACCGGGATCGAATCATGAGAGAGAAGGTTTTCAAAACACTTGTCGCGAGGGAGGCTTCCGACGACAGCCCGAATGAGCAAAAAGGTTCGCGCGCTTGCGCCGCAAGTCACTTTGACCTCCGGGGCCGCCTAATTTAGTCTCCCATTCCCTGATATCAAATGAAGCGATCCGTCCCCCTTCTCTCTCTCCCCGTTCTCGCCTTGGCAATTCCCTGCGAGGCCCAGGAAGACAAGATCCTCGAAATGGGAAAACTGACCTACCAGACCTGCGTCGCGTGCCACGGGCCCGACGGCAGGGGAATCCGCGCCGGCGATCTTCTCATGGCGCCCTCGCTCCACGAGTCCGCCTTCATCAAGGGCGATCATCCCGGGCCTCTCACCGCGATCATCCTCAAGGGCATCCTGAAACAGGACAACCGATACGTCCAGGCGATGCTTCCCCTCGAGACCATCCTGAACGATGAACAGATCGCCGCCCTCATCGCCTACACCACGAAGGAGTTCGGCGGTGCCCGCCGCGGCACCAAGCCCGGCGATGTCGCGAAATGGCGCAAGGAACACGCCGGACGCACCAGCCCCTGGAAACGGAGCGATCTCGAGGAAATGCTCTCCGAAGCGACCACCCCGCCCTTCCTGAGCAAGCTCCGCTACGGGATCCACGAAGGGAAATGGGAGGAGTTGCCGGACTTCTCCGCCCTGAAGCCCGCCAAGACCGGCTCGCTCGATGACGGACTCGTCTCCCTGAATCCGGCGAAGGACCGCAAGGGTGGCTTCGGCATGGTTTTCGACGCCGAGTTCTCCATTCCGCAGACCGGAAACTATGAGTTCTCCCTCACTTCCGACGATGGTTCCGCCCTCATCATCGACGGCGAGACCGTCATCGGAAACGATGGCATCCATCCCGCCAAAACCGTGAACGCGAAGGAGAAACTACTGGCGGGCCTCCACACCATGCAGGTGCAGTATTTCGAGGGCGGCGGAAACCGGACCCTCGCCCTTTCCGTCAAGGGCCCGGGCAAATTCGGAACCCGCTGGCTCTCGACCGAGAAAAGCGAGGCTCGGAGGGCCGCGCAGAGCTTCGATCCCATTCCCCTCACCTCCCGGAATCCCGGCGAGGCCGTCGTCCACCGCGCCTTCCTCCCCGATGCCAAACCCCGCGCCATCGGGGTCGGTTATCCCGGTGCCGTGAACCTCGTCTGGGACGCCGATGTCCTCAATCTCGCCTACGTCTTCCGCGGCGACTTCATGGACGCCGCCCCGCACTGGAACGGCCGTGGATCCGGCAGCACCCCGCTCGGAAAGGACCGCGTCAAGATCGCCCACGGCATGCCCTTCCAGATCCTCGAGAGCCTCGACGAACCCTGGCAGCCCTTCTCCGAGGCGAAGGTCCAATACGAGCGCGACAACGCCGACCCGCAGAAGGAAATCACCATCAACGTGCGTCATCCCGACTACCAGTTCCGCGGCTACCGGCTCGACGCGAAACGCTTTCCCACCTTCCGCTACGATTACCGCAAGCTCACCGTCACCGACACCTTTGCTCCCGCCGGGGTCGATGGAGTCACCTCCCTCGTCCGCACCGTGAAGATCGAGGGTGACCCTGACGAACACACCTATTTCCGCGTCGCCGAAACGGGACCGCAGACCGTCGCCGACGGCTGGATCGATGTCGGAGGCAATCTCAAGCTGAAGGTCGCGGGAGCTGAAACCGTCACCCGCAAGTCCGGGAACGGAAACGAGACCCTCGTCCCCGTCGCCTCCGGCGCCACCCTGACCCTCACCTACCGGTGGAACGCCCCGCTCCAGCCCTGACCCGACCCTGTCGCCCCTCCGACCCAATCCTCCTTGCTCACGATTCGTTTCCCATGAAGGCCAAATCGCTTTTCGCCTCGCTTTACCTCGCCCTGCCCGCGGCGCTGTTCGCCCAAAACCCCAAGGAATCCGATTTCTACACCATCACCAGCCTTCCCGCTCCCGGAGGCGCCGTGATCGAAGGTGGCGGCATCGAACTGCTCCCCGACGGCAAGGTCGCCGTCTGCACCCGCCGCGGCCAGGTCTGGATCCTCGAAAACGCCGCGGGTCACCCTGACAAACCAGTCAAATGGACCCTCTTCGCCGAATACCTCCACGAGCCTCTCGGACTCGCCTGGCGCGATGGCTGGCTCTACGTGGTGCAGCGCCCCGAAGTGACGAGGCTCCGCGACGAGGACGGGGACGGCCGCGCCGACGTCTTCGAGACGGTCAGCGACGGATGGGGCATCAAGGGCGACTACCACGAATACACCTTCGGCTCCCAGTTCGACAAGGAGGGCAACCTCTGGTGCGCCCTCTGCCTGACGGGATCGTTCACCGCCGAGTCCCTCTACCGCGGCTGGATCCTCCGCGTGTCGCACGATGGCAGGCTCATCCCCACCGCGAGCGGGGTCCGTTCCCCCGGGGGCATCGGCTTCAACGCCGCGGGCGATGTCTTTTATACCGACAACCAGGGGGCCTGGAATGGATCGAGCTCGCTGAAATGGGTCAAGCCCGGATCGTTCCAGGGAAATCCGAACGGGAACATCTTCTTCGAGTTCGCCCAAGGGGCCGCCGGTGACCGCCCCAAGGACCCTCCTTACGCGGAGGAGGGAAGCCGCATGGTCAAAGAGCGGGAAAACATCGCACAACTCATCCCGCCCGCGGTTGTCCTGCCCCACCAAAAGGTCGGCAACTCGCCCACCGGGATCGTCCCCGATCTCTCCAAAGGCAAGTTCGGGCCCTTCGCCGGCCAGGTGTTTGTCGGGGAACAGACGCATTCGAAGATCCACCGTGTCTTCCTCGAGAAGGTGAACGGACTTTACCAAGGCGCGATGTTTCCCTTTCTCGAAGGGTTCAAGTCGGGCAACATCGCCGTGCGTCTTTCCGACGAAGGCCAGCTCTACACGAGCGGCTCCGACCGTGGCTGGGGGGCTCGTGGCGGACAGCCTTACAACTTCGAACGGGTCGACTGGACCGGCAAGGTGCCCTTCGAAATCCACGAGATGCGGGCGCTCCCCGACGGATTTGAACTGACCTTCACCCAGCCGATCGACAAGGCCAGCGCCGTGGATGGGTCGTTCAAAATGGACGCCTACACTTATCTCTACCAAAAGGCCTACGGCAGCCCCGAAGTCGATCCGGTGAAGCCGAAAGTGACCGTCGCCTCCGTTGCCGAAGACGGAAAAAGCCTGAAACTGAAAGTCGAGCCGCTCACCAAGGGACACGTCCACGAACTCCATGCCGACGGGCTGAAGGGGGCCGGAGGCGGGCACGGGCTTTTGCATCCGCAGGCCTATTACACGTTGAACGAAATCCCGCGGTAAGGTTCGGAAGGTCAACCGGTTTCGGTTCGCGCGTCCGCCCCCATCTCATCCGGTATGGCAGGCATCGAGGGCCCGTCGGGACTTCGCCGTGGGTTCGGTTCCAAAACCTGGGGTAGAGGGAATTTTGCCGGCGGGATCGCGCCTCACGACTTCCCGGATCAATCGCCTGAGGCGGGGTCGTGGGGAGCACACTCCCTCCTCGCGCCCAGCCTCGGAGAATTTCGACTCGATCTTTTCGGCAAATCTTTTTGGCAAAGAGTCTACCGCCATGCTTCCGCTTGGCTTCGCCAACGGTCACCTCAAATGTTGGCGATTCGGGGGGCATTTCCTCGAACCTCTGGTCGCAGTCCGAAAGGGCCCTCTCCTATTGAATTAGGAAAAAATCGAGACGATTGTGATGCGGGGCCACCAAGGAGCGGGGTCGCCCCCGGCCTCGTTGAATGGCCAAGGGACGTTCGTTCGGGACCGGAGGCGGCTGCTCCGCAGTGGGCCCGCTCCGTGACTTTCCGACTCAACGGGCAAAACACCAATCGTCCGAATCTTTTTGATTACTGGTATCAGATCCCGTAGCCGACCATCGAGTCCGCCACGTCCGGGCGGATCAGATCCTCGAGCGTCGTCTCGCGAAACCGCCGGTTCGTTGCCTCGCCGGCTTCGGCGAGGCAGCGCTGGATCCCACGGGAGCCGGGAAACTCGGGGTAGCCTTTTTCCTCGAGAAAACACATCAGTTCGCCGTCGACCGCCTCAACGATCCCGGCGACCGAGATGAGGCGGCTTTCCCGCCCAAGACGGTATCCCCCTCCGACGCCGCGTTTGCTGCGGAGCAATCCGGCCCGCTTGAGAACGAGGAGGATCTGCTCGAGAAACTTGATCGGGATGCGACCCGCATCGGCGAGCTCCTGCGCTTGCAGAGTGCGTTCCGGCGGAAGGGCCGCGAGAATGGCCATGGCGCGGAGGGCGTAATCGGCTTTTTTCGAGATCTGCATGATGGCCGGCTCAGGGCCGGTAGTTGAAGAGCTGGCCGAGGGCATAGACGGGCTTGACACCGTCCTCCCCCGCCGGCACCGCGGCATTGACCGCGTGGAGGACTTTACGCTGGATGTTCCCCGTGACATACCGCCCTTTTCGCGCCTTCTGCACCTGCTTGTGCGTCAGTTGCTCGGTGCTCGCGGCGACGAGGGCGTGGTTCTCCAGCCCAAGTTCCGAGAGAAGGGCATCGAGGGGCTGGGGACCGAAATCGCGTTCGGGAGACGTTTCCATGGTCGCAAAAGGGCGGGAAAAGGGAGGCATTTTGGGCCTTGTTTTCACCCCACCCCTCGCTAACCGTTGCCCCCAGCCATGACAACCCGAATTTTGCTTTCCACCACGAGTTACCAGGACACCCCCGGACCGCACCACGCCCTCCTCGAGTCGCAGGGTTTCGAGATCGTCCGCGAGCGCGGCCCTCTTCCGGAAAAGGCCATGCTCGATCTCTCGGGCGAGTTCGATGCCTTTCTCTGCGGCGACGACGCGATCACGCGGGCCGTCATCGAACGCTTCCACCCGCGCCTGAAGGTCATCAGCAAGTACGGGATCGGGCTCGACAAGATCGACGTCGCCTGTGCGACGGAGAAGCGGCTCCCGGTGCTCAACACGCCCGGGGTCAATCACACCACCGTGGCCGAACATACCTTCGGACTCCTCCTCGGCATCACCAAGAAAATCATTGAGAACGCCGTCGATGTCTCCGCCGGCAATTGGGTCGCGGGTTGGAAAAAGCCCGTCGGACACGAAATCCTCGGCAGCACCATGGGCATCATCGGCCTCGGCCGCATCGGAAAGGAAGTCGCGACCCGCGCCAAGGCCTTCGGCATGTCCGTGATCGCCTACGACCCCTTTTTCGACGAGGCCTTTGCCGCCGAGCACGGGGTGAAGCGCTGCGCCTCGATGGACGAGGTCCTTCTTGAGGCGAACGTCGTGAGCCTGCACTGCTTCCTCGACGAGAACACCCGCGGCATGATCAATCGGGAGAAGATCGCGGAGATGAAGGACGGCGTCATCGTCCTCAACTGCGCCCGCGGCGAACTCGTCGAGACGGACGACATCCGCGACGCCCTCGTCAGCGGCAAGGTCGGTGGCTACGGCGCCGATGTCCTCGACGAGGAACCGCCCCGCGCCGGGCATCCTCTCTTCACCGCGCCGAACTGCGTCATCACCAGCCACATCGCCTCGCGCACCTACGAAAGCGTGGAGCGCCAGGCGATGCGGGCGACCCACAATCTCATCAATTACCTGAAGGGCGACCCGGACTTCATCCAGGCGAACCGCTTCTGAGTTTGCCGGGGGCGGCACCGACCAGGCGCTGCTGCCACGCTGCCGCGAGGATGCGTGTGGACTCCTGGAATGGTTGAAGGGATGCGATCAGGCCTCGTTTGGCCGCAAGTTTCGTAAAACGCCGCCTCCCCCGGCTTGCCGGGCGTGCGAATCCCGCCCCTCCTCGGTCCGGAAAGGGGCCCCGTGGGGATCTCACTTCTCTCCCAGGCAGAAGAGGTGGTCGACGCCACGGATGAGGAGCTTGTTCCGCACCGGCACGGGTGCGGCCGCGATGCGCTCGCCCATCTCGTTCTGGGAAAGAAGCTCCATGCCCGAACCGCTCACCTTCACCACCGCGACCATGCCGTCCTCGCGGGCGGCGTAAAGGAGGTCGCCGGCGAGGATGGGCGAGGAGTAGAAATTCGCCGAGGACCGGGGGATCGCTCCTTTCCAGAGATCCCTCCCGGTCCTCGCGTCGAGGCAGTGGATCTCGCCGCGGTCGGAGAGCAGGAAGACCTTGCCGTCGCGGCCGACCGGAGTCGGGCAATCGGATCCGAGATCGTTGCGCTCCCAGAGACGGGCCGTCGCGGTAATGTCACCGCTGCCGCCGAGTTTCACGCCCGCCGTGTATTTGGTGCGTCCGTAAGGAACCACCGCGATGCCGTCGACGAATCCGGGCGAGGCGATGACGCGCCACATCGCCTTGTCCTCGGGATTGAACCCGCCGCAGGTCCAGAGAACCTTGCCGTCCTTCGGATCGTGGCCGGTGAGTCGGTCGGCTCCCCAGATCACGAGGGTCTCGACGCCGTCGATCGTCGTCAGGTAGGGCGTCGTGTAGGACTGGCCGGACTCCTTCTGCACGGGGAAGGTCCGATCGACCTTCCAGACGACCTTGCCGTCGTCGGGATTGAGGGCGACGACGTAGGACTCGCCCTCCTGCATCACCGCGATGACGATGTTCCCCCCGGCAAAGACCGGCGACGTGCCGAGATCCCACCAGAGGGTGTCCTCGCCGAATTGCTCCTGCAGGTTCGTCTTCCAGTTCACCTTCCCCTCGTGCGTAAGCGAGGCGACCGTGCCGCTCTTGTAATAGACGACCAGATTTTTCCCATCGATGATCGGGGAGGGATTCGAGCCGCTCCCGTTCTTGTGTTTGCCGGCGCGCTCGGGCCCCAGGGTCTCGCGCCAAATCTCGGCCCCATTCCAGTCGAAGGCGATGACTCCGTCCTCCCCGTCGATCCCGCAGGTGACGAAAATCCGGTCCTCCCACACCGCGGGCGTGCTGCTGCCGACTCCGGGAAGTTTCACTTTCCAGATCACGTTTTCGGAGGGTGAAAATTTCGTCGGATACTCGCCCGGCAGGGCCAGGCTCGTGCCATCAGGCCCGCGCCATTGCGGCCAGTTGGCGGCGGAGAGGGACGGCAGGCAAAACAATCCGGCGAATCCGAGGAGGAACAGAGAGGTCGATTTCATGGAAGGATCCCAGCAGGGTAGCCGATAAGCCGATCCGGGAAAAGACCCGATTCGGGGTAGGTCCATGAGTGTAACCGATAGACTTGACCTACTACATGACCTAATTTAGCTTCAGAACATGACCACTGCCAACCTCAATGAGGTCAAGTCTCGTCTCGCCTACTACGCCCGACTGGTGAAGGCTGGTGAAACCGTGATCCTCTGCGAACGGAACAAGCCGTTTGCGGAGATCCGTCCGATCGGTCCTGCGGCCGCGCAGCCCAAGCGGGAATTGGGACTGATGAAGGGCTGGTTTCCCGTGCCGGAAGACTTCAACGACCCCGATCCGGAACTGGAAGACGCCCTCGGGAACAACCCGATCTTTCCCGAACTCGGGGAGTCTGCGTCTTTCGATCCGAAGTCATGACCGTGCTTCTCGACACCTGCGTATTCCTTTGGATGGCGGACGATCTGCGCCGGCTCTCTCCGTGCGCACGGGAGATCCTCGCCGATCCCGCCAACGTTCTTCGCCTTCATCAGGTCTCTCCATGGGAGATTCAGATCAAGCACAGCAACGGCCGGCTTCCCCTTCCCCATCCGCCTCGGGTGGCCGTGCCTTTGGCGATGGAGCGGTTCGGACTCGACTACCGCGCGCTCGACGACAACACCGTCTACACCTTGGAGAAGCTCCCGGCACTTCACCGCGACCCGTTCGATCGCCTCCTCGTCGCCCACGCCATCTACGAAGGGCTTCCGATCCTGACTCCGGATCCGAAGATCCACGCCTATCCCGTCCGCACGATCTGGTGACCGCTCAACGCGTCGCCCGCTCCATTACCTCCGCGATTCGCACCGAAACGCCTCCCCTTCCCAGGCTCACGTCCGCCGCCTCCATGAAGGCGTAGATTTCGAGCGTTTCGGCCGGGCTCACCGGGGGAATTCCGGTTTTGAAGAAACGCCCGACCTCGCGACAGAGCGCCTCGTAGGACGGTTCCTCGACGAGATTCACAATCGCCTTTTCCCCGTGGATGGTGAGTCCATAGGATTTGTCGCCGCGCAACATCCCGCGATAGACGCCGACACGGCCGTCCCTCCACACGCCGGTGACGAGATCATGGACGGGAGTCTTCACCCGGGTCACCGATTCGCAACCGGGTCCCATCCCCGTGAAGAGGGCCTCGATGCCGTGGATGCCGTAGAAGAACAATTCGGGTTGTCCGGCCTGATACGCGAGCGGCCCCCAGCTCGTGACCCCGAGGACTCCGGCCGCTTCCTCCCGCCACGCGGGATCCGCGATCTTCGGACCATACCGGGTCGAAGAGGCGGAGAAACAGGGTACGCCGCAACGCTCCGCGAGATCATAGAGCGCGACGCATTCGGCGAGGGAACCCGCGACCGGTTTGTCGACAAACACGGGTTTGCCGGCGGTGAACAGCGACTTGGCCTGACGGAGGTGGATGCGGCCGTCGACACTGAGGATCATGAGCCGGTCGCTTCGCTCGATGAGCGCCTCGACCGAATCGACGATCTCCACGCCGAGCTCGCGCGCCTCGTTCGTGAATCCCTCGATACGGTCACGGCTCATCGGCGTGTCGCTGCCGTCCGGGAGCCCCGCGACGACATGGAATCCGGCGAGATCTCCCGACGCGGCGGGATCGTGGAAGAGTTTCGTGAAGGCCGGGACATGCGAGGTGTCCATGCCGATGAGGCCGATGCGGAGAGGGGAAGCGTCAAGAGTCATGGGTCACGGGTGAAGTTCCTTCAGCATTTCGTCCAGCACCGAGATCATCTTCGTCGATGCCTCGACCTCCAGATAACTCGACCTTGCGCGCCAGGTCTCGTAACCGCCGAGGGCGTGATGCTCCGGGGTCGGGAGATAGCCGTGATATGCGTTGGCGAGGGAGACGACGGTGGAACCGGGGTGCTTTTGTTTCAACTCCAGACCGATCTCGACGAATACCTCCGCGGGCATCGCGGCGAGTCTGAAGTCGCCGATCTTCAGGACCTGCAGGGGCGCCGAGACCGTGTCGGGAAACTCGTCGAGGAGGACGGTTTCTCGGGCGTAGACCTGCTCGATCGTCTCCATGCGCGGAGCGAGTTTCGACCGCGCCATCACCTCGCGCGCCTTCGCCACCTCCTCCTTGGTTCCCTTGCGGACACCGAGGGTTACTTCGCGCTGCACGGCGGCGAGGGAGACGTGGTCGTGCCACTCAAGGCCGGAATGGACCCGCGCCACCTCGTCGGCGACGTCACGGGCGACGAGTTCGATCTGGCCATAGGGCGGTTGTTTTTCCTGCCTTCCGAGGACGTCGACGTTGTTGATGTCTCCGCTCGCTCCGTTCGAGATCATTCCGACGAAGGAGGGCGAGGTCTTGTCCGCGCCGAGCCGATCGCCGATGATCCTGGCAAAGGCACCAAAATAGTCCGCCGAAACATGACCGGGTCCCGTGCCACCGACATAATGGAGGGCGTAATTCGCGTAGAGGGCGATGGGCCGGCCCTCGAGGCTGCGGACGGCGAGGAAGGGCACCGCCGGATCGGTGGGACCGGCCGGCTTCACGACCTGGGGATTGCCCGCTCCGGGATTCGTGCGGACCCGGTCGGTGGTGACGCCGAGCGGCGTTGGTGGAATTCCCCCTTCCTTCATCTCGTAGCGGCGGTTGAAGACGTGCTGAGGCACCGATCCCACGCCCCGCGAGATCCGCGCGGGCTCGAGATTTTGAATGGCGCAGCGCACTCCGTCGGCGATACGCCGCGCCACGAAGCGCTGGTAGAGCGGGTCGGGATCGCTCTGGCCCACCGCCTGCATCGTGCCGCAGGAGTGCGAATGCGTCGCCGACATGAGGAGGTGTTCCTTCGGAACGCCGGTGGCCTTTTCCACCATCGCCTTGGCCTCGTCGAAGAGGTCCCTTCCGATCACGCAACTGTCGACCACGACGAGGACGAGCCGCGTCTTCCCGTCCTCGAGGGCGAGGCAACGGGCAAGCTGGGGGTCGTGGATGTAGGTCGCCTCGCGGTCCTGGAATCCTCCGTTCATCGAGGTGCCGAGCGGGGCGGTGACGTCGCTGGTCGCGGCTCCGGCCTTGAAGACCGGTTTCGCCGGATCCGCGGAACGGAGGCCGGAGGAAAGGACGACAGTGAAAATCAAAATCAGGATCGCCTTCATGTCTCTTTGTCAGGGGTCAGCCTTCAACAATCGCTTCATCGCCTCCATCAGGACCGCCTCGGAGCCCGGACCGACGCGAGAGACGGGACCGGTCTCGTATCCGCCCTGACCGTAGGAGACGGCCGTGCCGATGTAGCCGGTGCCGTAGTCGCCGTAGGCGGCCATCGCGGTGAATTTCCCCGGCCGCATCGCCTGGGCGGCGAGCTGGTATTCGACGAAGAGTTCGCCGGGCAGGTGGAGGATGCGGGCCTCGCTGAGGCCTAGGCATGCGATCCCGATGCGATGGCCCCCGCGGCAACGGCGGAGAAAGACGAGGTCGCGCGCCGCGCGGATGCGGTCGGCCTCCTTGAGCGAGGCATCGGCGAGTTTGGCGAGGAGCGTTTCCTCGACCAGCGTCTCTCGCAGCGGCAGGGCGACGGGTTCAACCGTCCACGCGACTTCCTCCGCGCTGACAGGTTGCTTCACCTGCGACTCCCAGGCGAGGCGCATGCCTTCCTCGACCCGCTCCGCGAGGATGGGACGGTTCGGCTCGGAACCGTCGTTGTACTTCCCCGCCGCGACATTGCCTCCCGCGCCGTTGAAATGCACCCAGGGCAATCCTCCGAGAGCCTCGGAACGGTCCTCGCGCGCCATGCCGATGAGGTCCCAGTTCACCAGCCCCCGGCCATAGAAGCTCATCGGATGGGTCGCGTAGTAACTGAGCACGGCGACGGGCCGGTCCCCGCTCCAGAACGAGACGAGCCGCAGCTCGGGATCGATCGTTCCCTCGGGCGCGTCGCGGGCGGCGGGATTCTTTCCAGCGGAACTTTGGCGCTGCAGCGCGACCTTGCCATCGGGACCGAGAATGCGGCGGTTCGACGCGACCCGTTCGACCTTTCCCCGGCCCAGTCCCAGATGGGTGACCTCCACCGATCGGTCCAGCGATTCCTTCGCGGCGGCCGCGAGCCGGACCATCACCGCACGGTCGAACTCCGCGTTGGAGAATCGCCCCGCCATCCCCTGCTCCGCGAGGAGACGCTCGGTGGCGAAGTCACTGCCGGGAGCGTCGTGCTGGTGAAGGGTATGGACCACGACCCGTCCGGCCTCCGTCCCCACCGCGTCGGCGAGGGCGGCGCGGAAGGCGTCGCTGCTCTCGTTGCCGATCCCGACCCAATCAAAGGCGCAGAGCACGATCGGATGCCCCGACCCTGACAAAACCACGCCTTTCGCCATGAGGGGCGTGACGACCTGCTTCACCGGCTCGACCGCCCCGTTGCAGAGCGGCGATCCCGTCGGAGGCGTCGCCTCGATCGCGAAGGTTGCGACGCGAAGCGGAGCGGCCACGGCGCGGGTGGCTCCGGACACGCAGACAAGAGAGGCGAGAAGAAATGCTTTCATGTTTCCCATGAAGATATCGACTCAATCCGGCGTCTTCCCAGCCAGTTCCGAGATCGCTTCCATGGTCAGGGCTTCCCGGTACAACCGCACTTCCCGCATCCTGCCTTGCAACGGGCCGTTCCGTCCGGTGCCGAGATTCAACGCCGCCTCGCCCGAGAGATCGTAACCGCCAAGATCCGCCTCACGGCGCGCCACCTCTTTGCCGTCGAGGAAAAGCGCCAGCGAACCGTTCGTCTTCACCGCCGCGACATGATGCCACTCCCCCGAAAGCGAATGTCCCCACTGCACCTGCGTTCCGGCCGAGAAGGAATGAATCACGCCGGAGGGCAGGGTGCTGACGTAGACCCGTCCGTCGTGTTCGGCCATGGTCCAGGCGCGGCGGTATTTCACATCCGGTGTCGGATCGAGCCGGGCGAGCCGTTTCCAGGTGGTACCGCCCTCGTGCTCGTGGACTTCCGCGAGGGGAAGGGTTCCGGCGAGAAAACGTCCATTGTGGACGACCATGCCCATGACCTCGAGTTCCTCGCCGAGACGTCCGAGATCGGTCCATCGGTCGATGCCGTCGAAACGGTAAACCCGGCCGCTCGGCCAGGTGCCAACGGTGAGGGCTCCGCCGAGGGAGGCAAAGGAATAGGTCTGGGTGTTCTCGCCGAGTCGGCCGCAATTCGTCCAACCCGTGCCGTCGAACCGGTAGACGTGCCCGCCGTCGTAGCTGCCCGCGTAGACCGAGCCCTCGTGGACCGTCAGCGGCACGACGCGTTTCGGGACGGCCTCGTTGGTGGTGGTGTCAGGGCCGCTCGGAACCGGCAAACTCGTCCACTGCGTCCCTCCCTCGTAGCGGAAGAACCCCGCCGGCTTGTAGAGCGAGGAAGCATGCAGCGTTCCTTCATGCACGACGAGTCCGCCGACCGCCTCGGTTCCGGGCAGTTGCCCACATTCGACCCATTGATTGCCGCCCGCGTATCGGAAGACCTTTCCTCCCGGGGTGCCGTTTTCGGATTCCGGCAAGGACGAGCCCGCGACCCGGTATTTCCCGGTTCCGGCATAAAGAGCCCCATCAAACACCGCGAGCGCGGTGACGCTGTTCGATCCATCGGGCGCACCGCAATCGATCCAGTGATCGCCACCATCGAGACGGTAGACCCGGCCACGTTCATCCTTCCCGGGTTCGCAGGTGCCGGCGTAGAGCGCACCCTCGTGCACGGCGAGGGCGAAGGCGAACAGCGCTTTCCCGGGCCGGCCGCAGGCGGTCCACGTGGAATCGCGGCGATCGTCGATGCCGAACTGGAGATGACGCCAATTCGCCTGGTTCGAGGTGACCCCCGGATTGCTCTTGAGGGTGAGATGAAAGCCGCGGCGCTTCCCGGGATCGTAACGGCTCACAAGATCGCCGCCCGGTCCCGCCTCGGCCCTGAGCCAGAGCGCGACGGAAAAATCGCCCTCGTCGAGGGCATGCAACGTCGCGGCGGGAACGGTGACGGCTTCACCGACCTCCTTCCACGAGGCGATCGGTTCGGCGGCGGCAAGAGGCAGGGCGATCCAGAGAGGGAGAACGAATCGTTTCATGGGTTACGGGTCCATCATGCGAAACGAATCCCGCCCCCGGCAAGCCCACACCGCGGCGCGATGGCGTCCGCGCGCACCGTCCTCACATCCGTTCCACGTCGACCTGGACGAGGAGACTTTGCGTCCCCGTGCCGAGGAAGATGCCTTTGAGGGGCTGAACGTCGAAATAGTCGCGTCCGTGCGCGACCTTGATGTGGCGCGCGGCGGGGATGAGGTTGTTGGTGGGATCGAAACCGACCCAGCCGGTCGCCTGAGTCCAGACCTCGACCCAGGCGTGGCTCGCGTCGGCTCCCTGGAGCTTGGGTTTTCCCGGGGGCGGAAGCGTCTCGAGATAGCCGCTCACGTAACGGACGGGAATGCCCACCGACCGCAGCGCCGCGATCATGACGTGGGCGAAATCCTGACAAACCCCCGTCTTCTGCTTCATCACCGTCTCGAGCGGGGTTCCCGTGTCGGTCGCGCCGGGCACGTAGCGGAACTCGGTGAAGATCCGGCCCATCACCTCGTTGGCGAGATCCATCGTCTCGCGGCCCGGCTGCAGCGAGGGCGCGAGGAATGTCGAGACCGAGGCGAAGGAGGGAAAGGCGGGGGTCGGCAGGAGATAGTTCGCGAGACGGACGCCCGAGGCGTCCTTTGTGTTGCCATCAACGCGGAGGGCGTCCCACGCGATTCCCGAACCTGGAAGGACCGCGGGCAGGGCGGGGCGGAGCACGGTGGTCGTGGCGATCACCTCGAGAAAATCGTGCGACTGCTCGATCGAGAAGTAATTGACGATATTTCCGAAACAATCCCTGCGCTCGGAACGCAACTTGGGCTCGGGGACCACCTCGATGCGATGGGAGAGCGTCTCCTGACCCTCGTCCTCGCGCGGACGGAGATGGGCGAGGCTGTGGTAGAGATCGATCCGGCCCGAGTAGCCGTAGGCGGTGCGGTGGCGGACGTGATAACGGACCGTGCTCATCGGCGGAGAAACCGCTCAGCCGTGGTAACCGGCATGGCTGAAGTAGGTGGTGGTGAGATAGTCGTGCAGTTCCTTGCCACGCTCCCGGATCGAGGCGAGAAACGCGAGCGCCGCCTTCCGCTTCTCCGGACCGAAGTCGCTCCCCTCCCCGAGGAGGTGGAGGAATCCGTCCAGCTCCGCCTGCATCGGGAGGATCCGCTCCCGGGGGTGGGCACTGCGGGAGGGAGCGGTGAGCTTCTCGAAGACGTTGGCAAGCCGCGCGAGGAGATAGCGCATCGAACGCGGATAGTCCTCCTCGCCGAGGAGCAGCTTCAGGGTCAACCCGGTCGTCGGAACGGAGTGAAACTTGCTCTGGTAGGTTCCAAGGCTGTCCGAGACGAAGAGAACGGACTCGTCGAGGAGATTGCCCATGGGTTCCGGCCCGTCGACCTCGAGGAGATAGGAAAGCAGTCCCGCGAGGATGCTGGTGCGCTCAATGCGGCAGCCCGCGTCCAGAAGGGCCCAGGCCTCGTCGCGGGTCATCGAGTCGAGGTTGAATCCGTGGAATGCGGCAAGGTTGAGGGCGAGGTTCTGCAACTCGCGCTCATAGGGGAAGGGCGACTCGTAAACAGCGGGCGTGCCACCGAACCAGCGGGCCCGCGCCGACTCGATCGCGAAGATCGAGGTGATCGACCACTCCTCGCGCGCGGCCATGCTCGCCCGATAAAAGCTGTTCAGGTTCGCTCCGACCCCGGCGACGCAGTTTCCATCCGAGAGGATGAGGGCGAGGCGTTTGTCAGGATCCCCCGTCGTGCGGACCACGTCATCGGCCTCGAAGACGTGGAAGAGGGCCTCGACGAGGGTCTTTTCGTGCTTGGCCTCGAGATCGCGTCCGTAGGAAAATCCGGAGGTCCGTCCGATGACGAGGCGGTTCGCGAAGCGCGCGATCGAATCGGTGCGCTCGCCGTAGCGCCCGGCCCAATAGAGATTTTCCCCTCGGCGGCTCGGGACGACCTCGGGACTGATGGCCCGACTCTGTTCGAGACGGCGCTCGATGCTGATGGGCGCATCGGGGGCGAGGGCGCGGACCCAGATGTCCTTCGACTCGCCCGACTCGCGCGTCGAAATGATGACGCCTTCGGCGGTGCTGACGCGGCCGAGACCTCCCGGCATGACCCGGGGCGCCCCTTTCGAATCGAGGAAGGAAAAACTGCGCAGCACCGCGCCACGGGGCACGAGTCCGTCCTCCCGGGAAGTCGGTACGGTGGAGATCTGGATCTGTTCCTGCCCGACGAAGCGCTCGGGCTCCGCCTCGATGCGGGCGGCGAGTTCGGCAAGTTCGGCGGCGGACTGACGCTGGCCGTAGCGGGTTCGGAAGTCGCTGTGGTGGCCGACCGATTTGACGACCATGTTCGGCAGGTTCGCGAGGACATGGCTCCGCGCGACGGGGTCGCCGCACCACCAAGTCTCCACCGGAGGCAGGAGGAGTTCCTCGGCGAGCAGTTCGCGACAGATCGGGCGGAGGAAGGGGAAGAGCCCCGGGCTTTGCAGGACCTCGGCCCCGGGATGGCTCGCCACCGCGACCTTGCCGTGGCGCATCGCCTCGAAGATTCCCGGCACCCCCTCGGCGGTCCAGCGCCAGTTCGCCTCGAGCGGATCAAGGTCGCGTCCATGGGTGACTTTCCAGATGACATCGACGGGCTTGAGACCGTTCAGGGTCTTGAGCGACACCTTCCCGCCCCGGACCGTGAGATCCGAAGGAACGACGCGGGTGATCCCGCAGTAGTTGGCGAGAAAGCCGATCTCGGAATTCACGTTCCCCGAATCCGAATCGAGAACGACGATGCGGGGCGTCTCTCCTTCCTCGACCGCCGGAGCGCGTTCCGCGAGATAGTCGAACCAGTCGTTGAAAAAATAGCCGATGCGGCGCACCTGGCAGCGCCGGAAGAGGTTGGGAAGGACGCGGTTGACGACGGTGCGGTTTTCGAGGGCGACGCCGAGACCGTAGGGGCAGTCGAAACGGCTGTTGAGGACGAAGGCCTTGCCCGCGGAATCGCGCGCGAGATCGAAGGCGGTCATCCCGAGTCCGATCATCTTCGCCGAAGGCGGACAGTCGTGAAGCACGCGGAGGTAGCCGCGGTGCGCGAGGATGATCGAAGCGGGCACGAGTCCGCGATCGAGCAGGGTCTGGGGGCCGTAAAGATCGGCGAGGATCGCCGAGTAGAGCCTCGTCATCTGGGCGATGCCAGCCTCGAGCAGGGACCACTCCGCCTGCGGGAAAATCCAGGGAATCGGATCGAGGGTCCAATGCGATCCCTCGCCGAGGTCGGGCCGGTAGGCGAGACCGCGGTCGCGGGAAATGCGCAGGGCGACCTCGCGCCATTCCTTCAACACGCCGGAACCGTGACGCTGGTAGGACTCGAAGAACTCCGACCAGGCAGGGTTGATGCCAGCGTCCGGAAGGACCGCCTCGTCACGAACACCGGATCCGGGAACATAGAGTTCCCGTGGCAGTTTCGCATCGCTGACGCCCGGAGGGGCGGACAAGGTTCCTTCCATCGGACAAGCTAGTCCATTTCATCGACTTGCAAATAGGAAGGCCTCCGCAGGTCCAGGGTTTTAGGAAACTCGTAGCTGATCGTTTTCGGCGGCACGACGAGGATCTCGGCTCCGCCCGAGGTGTCCGCGAAACGCATCAGGGGAAGACTGCCGGCCCGGCCGAGGCCGATCGCGGCGGTCTCGATGACCCCGGCGCTGTGACCCTCGTTCCAAAAGCGGGCGACGCGCCGCGACTCGGCCTCGCGCGCGTTCACGGGGAAGGTCTCGTAACTCCGCCCCCCCGGATGGCTGACGTGGTAGACGCATCCGCCGAGCGACTTGCGGTTGACGGTGTCGACGATGTCGAAGACGAGCGGCGTCTGCGAACCGATCATGGGATGGAGGGCCGAGGGCGGATCCCACGCCTTGAAACGGACTCCGCCGACCCACTCCCCGTTCCGTCCCGAGGGATTGAGGGGGACGCGGTGTCCGTTGCAGAGCACGACGTGCCGCCCCTCGGTCAGGCCCACGACGCGGATCTGGAGACGCTCGAGCGACGAGTCGACGAATCGCGCCGTGCCCTGGCTCGTGGATTCCTCGCCGAGGACATGCCAGGGCTCGAGCGCGGCCCGCAGCTCGAGGTCGATGCCATGGTGGTGCACCGCCCCGTATTTCGGAAAACGGAACTCGAGGAAGGGCCGGAGCCACTCGCTCTCGAACGCGATCCCGCCGGCGCGGAGATCCTCACAAACATCCAAAACATCCTCCCACACATAGTGCGGCATCATGAAGCGGTCGTGCAACCCCGTCCCCCAGCGGACCGAGGAGTGCCGGTAGGGCTTCTCCCAGAAGAGGAGGATGAGCGAGCGCACGAGGAGGCTCTGCACGAGCGACATGCGGAGGTGCGGCGGCATCTCGAAGCCGCGCAGCTCGAGAAGTCCGAGCGACCCGCTCGCCGAATCGGGCGAGGCGAGCTTGTCGATGCAGAACTCGGCGCGGTGGGTGTTGCCGGTGAGGTCGGTGAGGAGGTGCCGCATGATGCGGTCGATCATCCAGGGCGGATCCACCTTCCGCCGCAGCGCGGCAAGTGCGATGTCGAGTTCGAAGAGGCGGTCGTCGCGCGTTTCATCAACGCGGGGCGCCTGGCTCGTCGGGCCGATGAAAAGGCCCGAGAAAAGGTAGGAAAGCCCCGGGTGATTCTGCCAGTAGGCAACGAGGCTCGCGAGAAGGTCGGGCCGCCGGAGGAAGGGGCTGTCCGCGGGAGTCTTCCCGCCGATGACAACGTGGTTCCCGCCACCCGTGCCGCTGTGGCGCCCGTCGAGCATGAATTTCTCCGCGCCGAGACGCGCGAGCCGGGCCTGCTCGTAGAGCGTCGTCATCCGCGAGACGAGTTCAGCCCACGAGGCCGAGGGATGGATGTTCACCTCGATGACCCCCGGATCGGGGGTGACCTTGAGCCGTTCGATGCGCGGATCGTGGGGCGGTTCGTAGCCTTCGATGACGACGGCGAGATTCGCCCGGGTCGCGGCCACCTCGACGGCCGCGAGGAGTTCGAGATAGGACTCGAGGGTCGCGGTCGGCGGAAAGAAGACATGGAGCCGGCCTTCACGCACCTCCACCGTCAGCGCGGTGCGAGGGATCCGTCCATCGTCCGGGGCTCCGGGTGCCGGCGAGTCGTAGATCCTCAGGGGATCGGGTTCGAGATCGGGGAAGACATCTTCGAGCGGCATGCGCTCCTTCAGGATGTCCTCCTTGGTCGCCTTCCGGATCGAATCGAGCGGAAGACGGAAACCCATCGCGGACGATCCCGGGATCAGGAAGAGGTTTCCGCGCTTCAAATGCCAGCGCGCTCCCGTCCAGCGAAGGGTGGCCTTGTGATGGTAGAGGGGAAGGACAAATCCGCCCGGGACCTCGAGGCCCCGTTTTTCCAGTGCGGCGAGGGTGCGACGCTCGAGCGAGTCATCCTCGTCCGCCTCGGTCACCGTTTCGTAGTGCGGCAGGGTCGAGGCGCGCCAACGGTAATACTCCACGTCCTCGAGGGCGGGAATGACGCAGTCTTTCGGGATTCCGAGGACCTCGGCGATGCCGCGGGCAAGCACCTCCGGCTCCGCGTGCCCGTATTTCCCGAGCTTCGAGGGATCGGCGAGGACGGAGAGGGAGCGCCACATCGGATACCCGTCTTTTCTCCAGAAAATCCCGTAGGCCCAGCGGGGCACCGGCTCGCCCGGATACCATTTCCCTTCCCCGAACCAGATGACACCGCCGGGGGCGAAGGCGTCGCGCAGCCGCCAGGTCAGGTCGATCGCGCGGGTCCGCTTCATGGCGCCGTCGGCGGTGGTGTTCCATTCCTCGCCATCCATGTCGTCGATCGAGACGAAGGTCGGTTCCCCGCCCATGGTGAGGCGCACGTCTCCCTTCACGAGTCGGCGGTCGATGGCATGACCGAGCGACTCGATCGCGGTCCACTCATCCTCGGTGTAGGGTTTGGTCACCCGCGGTTCCTCGTGGAGGCGGGTGACTTCGTTGGCGAAATCGAATTCCGTTTCACACGGCTCCACCGCACCGGTCACGGGGGCGGCGCTCGACGGCTCGGGGGTGCAGGCGAGCGGAATGTGCCCCTCCCCCGCGAAAAGCCCCGAGGTCGGATCAAGCCCGACCCATCCGGCACCGGGAAGATACACCTCGGTCCATGCGTGCAGATCGGTGAAATCGCTCGTCGGCCCTTCGGGTCCTTCGAGCGGTTTTTCATCCGGCACCAGCTGCACGAGGTAGCCGGAGACAAAGCGGGCCGCGAGCCCCATGGTGCGGAAGAGCTGCACGAGGAGGAAGGCGGAGTCACGGCAGGATCCCGACTTCAGGGCCAGGGTCTCCTCGCAGGTCTGGACGCCGGGCTCCATGCGGATCCGGTAGCCGACCATCCCCTGGACCCGCTGGTTCACGGACACCAGGAAATCGATCGTGCGGATCGGATCGTCCGGCGTCAGCTCGCGGGCCAGTTCATCGAGCCCCTCCGCCATGTCGCTGCGCACGAGATAGGGTGCCAGTTCCGCGAGAAGCCAATCCTCGTAGGCGAAGGGAAACGTTTCCGCCGACTCCTCGAGGAAAAAGTCGAAGGGATTGATCGACGTCATCTCGGCGACCAGATCGACGACAATCTCTAGCCTCTTCGTCTTCTCGGGAAAAACGAGCCGGGCGAGGTAGTTTCCGAAGGGATCCTGCTGCCAGTTGATGAAGTGATCTCCGGGCTCGATCCGCAGCGAATACGAGAGGATGGGAGTGCGGCAATGAGGGGCCGGCTTCAGCCTGACAATGTGGGGGAACAAGGAGATCTCCTTGTCGAAGGTGTAGGTCGTCCGGTGATAAAGCGCCGCGTGGATGGACATGAAATTTTTCCAGTGTTCGGTTTTCGGATTTCAGTGGTGGAGCTCTCGGACCTTTTACCTTTTACCTTCCCACCTTTTACTGCGCCGCGAGCGGTGCTACTGCTGCATGCTGACCTGGGCCTGCATGCGGCTGTTCACGTAGTCCTCCGCGCTCGCCGGTGGCGCGTCGCGACGAAGAAGGAAATACCGCTGGGAGATCTCGTAACCGATCCGGTTCATGTCGATCTGGAGGGAATCGACGTATTCATGCAGCCCCATCGTCCCGATCTCCTCGACTCCCGAGAAATTGAGCCGGGCGAGGAGGGCGCCGGTGGCCCGCTCGGCCTCGTTGAGGTATTCCCCCTCGTCCGTGTCCGAGATCTGGTGGAGGAGCTCGTCCATTCTCCGGACGCAGAAGCGGACCGACCGCGGGAAGGTGGTCGAGAAGAGGAGCAGGAGCGAGGCGTTCGTGGCATCGACCTCGCCGCCGAAGCGGTGGCGGTATTCGGCGGTGGCGCTACAGGCGCGCAGCATCGTGTTCCACGCCGGAGCGGCCTCGTGCGCGGGGAGGAAGTGCGGAAGGTCCACGATGCGGCTCGTCTTGTCGGCCCGCTCGATGTACTCGCCCAGTTGCACGAAGGCCCACACGTCCGTCCGCGGGAGCGAGGTGTTCACGATCCCGCGGAAGAGCAGCGAAGACCGCACCGCCGCCTCGCAGATGCGTCCGTGGCTCTCGGGATCGGAACCGGGAATCTGCTTGAGATCGAGCCACAGCGCGTTCAACTCGAGCCACATCTCCTCGGAGATCTGGTCGCGGACGGCCCGCGCATTCTCACGGGCCTGGAAGACGCAGTTGAGGATGCTGTCAGGATTCTCCTTGGAACTCACCATGTAGGTGATGACATCCTCGCCGGAGGCCTCGTCTCCCATCGAGGTGACCTCGAGCAAGGGATGCCACTCGTGTTCCCCGGTGAGATTCGAGGTGGCATCGAGCAGCTCGTTCTGGTGCGCGGTGACGAGGCGGGAAAGGTTGTCGGCCCGCTCGATGTAGCGGCTCATCCAATACAGGTTCTCGGCGACGCGGGAGAGCATGACGGGGGCGGGAAGTGGAGTCCTGGAGCGATGGAGGGATGGGAGGAAATTCGACGAACGTTGATCCTGGTGCGTTCAAGTCTCCACGGGAGGCGCGGCGCGGAGCACCCAGGTGTCCTTGCTGCCCCCGCCCTGCGAGGAATTCACGACGAGGGATCCTTTTCTCAGGGCGACGCGGGTCAATCCACCGGGGATAACGACGGTTTCCTTTCCGGTGAGGACAAACGGGCGCAGGTCGATGTGGCGGCCTTCGGGTTTGCCATCGCAGAAAGTGGGATGGCGCGAGAGCGAGATGACCGGCTGGGCGATATATCCGCGCGGGTTGGCCCGCACCTTGTCGCGGAATTCCGCGACCTGTTCCTTCGTCGCGGCCGGCCCGATCAGCATCCCGTATCCACCGGCCTCGTCGACGGCCTTCACGACGAGTTGGTCCATCTTCTCGATCATGTAGGCGAGTTCGGAGGAACGGCTCCCGAGGAAGGTCTCGATGTTCGGCAGAACCGGCTCCTCGGAGAGGTAGAAGCGGATCATGTCCGGCACGTAGGCGTAGGTCGCCTTGTCGTCGGCAACGCCGGTTCCGACCGCGTTGACGAGGGTAACGTTGCCGGCGCGATAGGCGCGCATCAGGTCGGGCACGCCGAGGATGGAATCGCGGCGGAAGAAGCGCGGATCGAGGAAGTCGTCGTCGATGCGGCGGTAGATCACGTCGACCTGGACGAGCCCCCGCGTCGTGTGCATGTAGACCCGCTCGTTCTCGACGAGAAGGTCGCGTCCCTCCACGATCTCGATGCCCATCTGCTGGGCGAGGAAGGTGTGCTCGAAATAGGCGCTGTTGTACTGTCCCGGCGTCAACAGCACGCACACCGGGGTGTCCTGCTGGCGCGGGGAGACGGAGTGCAGGGTCTTGAGCAGTTCCACCGGGTAATCCGCAACCCGCTCCACGTTGAGGCGGCGGTAGAGGTCGGGAAAGGTCCTCTTCATCGCGAGTCGGTTCTCGAGCATGTAGGAGACCCCCGAGGGACAGCGTCCGTTGTCCTCGAGGACGCAGTAACGCCCGTCGTTGTCGCGGATCAGGTCGGTGCCGCAGATGTGGATGTAGGTGTCGTGCGGCAGTTTTACGCCCGCGAATTCCGATCGGTTGTGCTTCGACGTCTTCACCAGTTCCTCGGGCACGATGCCCTCCTTGAGAATGCGACGGTCCGAATAGATGTCCTTGAGAAAAAGATTCAGGGCCTGGATCCGCTGGCGCAATCCCTGGTCGATCACGGCCCACTCGTCCGCCGGAATGATCCGCGGGAAGGGGTCGAAGGGAAAGATCCGCTCGGTCCCCTGCCCGTCCGAGTAGACCGTGAAGGTGACCCCCTGCTTCAGGAAGGTGCGCTCGAGGGAGCGGAGGCAGGAACGCATCCGGTCGTCGGAGAGGTTCGCGAAGTAGTCCACCGCCTCGCCGTACATGGGACGCACGGAATGATCTTCCCTCGCGAAGGTCTCGTCGAAGAATCCTCCGACCTCGTAGTGCTCGAACTGCTCTTTCACCACCACTGACTTAGCATTTTGAATGCCAAGACTTAAGGGGCCGACCCCCTGTGTCAATTCTGGTGCGGAAAGGATGACGGGATCTGCGTGAAAAACTCACCACGCCGCCCGGTAGACCGACTCGAGCATCGCCGCATCGACCGGGACGGGATTGAACCGGGCCGTCCACTGGGCGGCCGCTTCCGTGGCCAGGGTCGGGATCGTCGCCTCGTCCACCCCGAGATCGCGCAACCGGCGATCCATGCCACACGTGCGCAGATGGGTCCGCACCCGGTCGGCCAGTCCCACCCCGCCCAGGGATTCGTAGATGTCCCGGGCGTCCGGGTCGGCGCGATTGAATTCGATGACGTGGGGCAGCATCGTCCCGACCGCCTGACCGTGAACGACCCCGAAATGCGCCGTGAGCGGGTTGGCGCACGAGTGGGCGATGCCGAGCATCGAATTCTCGATCGCGGTTCCGGCGAACGCCGCTCCGAGGAGCATCCGCGCGCGGGCCTCGAGGTCATCCGGCTGGGAAAGGACCCTCTCCAGTCCGGCATCGAGGAGAGTCCACGCGGCCCGCGCATACGCCGCGGAGACCTCGTTCCTCTTGTTGCAGACGGCCGTCTCGAGGGCGTGGGCGATCGCGTCGATCCCGGTGTGGGCCGTCACCGCCTGCGGCATCGTGACGGTGAGCTCGGGATCGAGGATCGACACCGCGGCCGCGCATTTGGAATCACCGCACGCCATCTTCGCATGGGTGATGGCGTCGGCGATGAGAGCGAAACTCTGGCATTCGCTGCCGGTGCCGGACGTCGTCGGGACCGCGATGAACGGCAGCATCGGCTTCGTCGCCTTGCCGACACCCCAGTAATCCTGCATCCGGCCGCCGTTCGTGAGGATGAAATTGCATCCCTTCGCCGTGTCGAGGCTGGAGCCGCCGCCAAGTCCGACAATCAGGTCGATCCGCTCCGCCGCGGCGAACGCGACGCAGCGGTCCACGTCATCGGTCGTCGGGTTTTCATGCACCTCGGCGTAAACCGAGGCCGCGACTCCCTGACTGGCGAGGGCCTCACAGGCCCGGTCGACGAAACCGGTCCGGGCGAGGCCCGGATCGCTCACGATGAGAGCCCGGTTTCCCCCGAGGCAGCGGGCCTCGGCGCCCAGCACGGCGAGTTTCCCCGGACCGAAGACGACCCGTCCTCCCGCCGCGTGGCGGAAATCGGAGACCCATTCGGGAAGGTCCAACTCCCCGCAAAGGGAATCGATCGTGAGGGGGGCGGAGGGCATCGCGGAGACCCTAACCCGTCATGCGATCTCCGCAATCTGGAAGGAACGGCGCGTATACAGGAACTCGAAGAGGTTGCCTTCGTGCGGCTGGTCCCACTTGATCCGGTTGGTCGGCACGTTGCCGATGTTGAGCCGGTCGATGTGCGGGCAGTCGAAAAGGCGGTTGATCCACTCGATGTCCTTCGTCACCGCGGTGACGACGAGGGAATAGCCGATCTTGTCGAGCATCTCCGCCTGCGGGCACTCAACGACGCTCGCGAAGGGGAAGAGGAATTCGCGGATCGCGAGCTCCTGGTCGAACGAATCGACCCGGATGATCGTGGGCAGGAGGTAGTTCATCCCGTCGCGCTGCTGGAAACGCGCCCCGTCGCGGAATTCGGCAGTGACGTCGACGGCGCCGCCCGCCTTGAGGCCTTTCTCCACCGCCTCGTTGATCCACTCGGCGAACATCGGGTTCGCGAAGCCGGACAACTTGGCGTTCGGATCGTCCTGGGCGAGCGGCTTGATTTCGGAGAGGCGCTGGGCGACGGCCCGCGCGATCTCGTCGCCGTGGCGCGGGACCACGATGGTCGAGGTACAGATACAACTGCGGCCCGAGTTCGCGGAGACGGACTCGACGATCGTGTCGAGGTAGTTTTCCCAGCGGTCGATCTCGTCCTCGCCGATGAGGATCTTCGAGTAACCGGTGCCGTGGACCTCGATGCGCTCGTCGTTTTCGTACTGCTTCACGGTCGAATCGTCGCCGAAGAGCATGACCCGGCCGGCCCGGCGGATGATGATCCCCGATCCATCGTGCTGGGTGGGATAGAGGCTGAAGGCTTCCGCGGGCGCGCCGGCCTTGATGAAGGCCTGGATGACGCGCCAGGGCGTCCAGGGTTCCTCGCGGCCGGGCTTGAGGAGCACCGGGACCTTCATCGCGATCGCGGGGATCCAGAGGGCATTCACCGCCGGTGAGTTGCTCGGAAGAATGACGGCGAGCTCGTTCGTCGTCGCCGAAAAGCTCACGGGTGCGCCGCCCTGTTCGCCGTAGCCCTTGTCGAGGACGTCCCAGTCGAGACCGCGGGTGAGGCCGCGGAAGATCGTGTCGATGTCCGCGAAGATCCCGCCGAGGCGCTTCATGTTCATGCGGATGAGCGCATGGGGAAGGCCGCTCGTCGAGGCGAGGGAGAGCACATAGTCTTCGGGAGTCTGCAGGGCACCCTCGGTGCCGACCGGAAGAGCGTCGTTGAGGAAGATCTCGCCGGCCCGCTTCGTGATCTCGACCAAATCGCGGCAGGAGAATTTCTTCAAGGCCGCGCGCGCCTGCCCCATCTTGTGCAGGTCGTATTTGATCATGTCGGCGCAGGCGAAGCTGATCTCGGCGGCCGGGAGATCGGTTCCGAGTTTCGGCACGGTCTGGACGTCGAGGGACTTGTGGACCCGGCCTTGGCGGAGGATGGGGATGTGGGGAGCGCTCATGGTTGCCGGAGGATACGAATCAATAGACCCCTTCGATCACCTTGCCGGTGAGGGCGCCGAACGGACGGACGTCGCCGACCCCGTCCCACGGATACTTCGCGTGGGGTTGGCGGCGGATCGCCTCGTCGCGCTCGAGGAAGCGGGGCATGAAGAACTCATGGGTCAGGGTGGTCAGTTCGACCCGGCCGTATTCGCCGTAGCCCTTGGTGATCTCGGTCTTCTCCGGATCGACGATGCGGAGGACGGCGCGCGGCTGCGGCGCGTAGTAGGTCACCGAGTAGTTGTTCGCCTTGAGCTCCTCGGGAATGGAGACGGCGAGACCCATGAGAGTGTTGCCGTAGGTCGGCACGAACTGCGCCTTGTCCTCGAGCACTTCCTCCTGGAGGAAACGCACGTATTCCGGGGTCATCGAGGTGCCGCCGCAGAAGCAGCCCTTGATGCCGTGGCTGGAGATCGAGATGCGCTCGCCGATCGAGGCGAGGAGGCGCGGCGTCGTGAAGATGCACTGGATGTCGCGGTGCTTGATGATCTCGACGGCCTGCTCCATGACGTGGGCCTGGTAGCGCTCGGCCTCATCGTAGGCCTTGCGGGCGATGACCTTTTTCACCCAGCGGGGATCGCAGTCGACGTGGTAGCAGCTGCCGCCGCGGTAGTTGGCGAGGTGCTCGATGGCGAGGCGGAGGCGGCGGGGGCCGGTCGGGCCGACCATGATCCAGTTGCCGCCCTTGGGGAAGTGCTCGTCGTTGAGTTGGTGGGAGAACTGCTCGTAGTCGTGCTTGTAGTCGTCCCAGCCGACGCGCTGCTTCGGAAGCCCGGTCGTGCCGCCCGTCTCGAAGACGTTGAAGGGACGACCCTTGAAGGCGTTCGGAACGAATCGCTCGTTCTTCTCGTCGCGCAGCCATTCGTCCTGGAAGTGGGGGAACTTGACGATGTCCTCGTAGCTCTTGACCTCCTCGCGCGGATCCCAGCCGGCGCTCTTCTTCCAGTCGAGCCAGAACGGGCATCCGGTTTCTTCACTGAAGTGCCACGCCATCATTTCGCGGACACGTTCGTCGAGTTGTGCTTTGGCTTCGTCAGCGGTCATTTCGGGGGGCGCCTTTCGGCGGAGGTCTTGGATAAGTGAAGAGGGTCGGGATCGGGAATCAAGAGGGTTGATTCACCGGTGCCGACCCTCGCAAATTACGATTGTCGATCGATCACGGTTGCCCGTAGGCGTAAAGGTGGGTCTGGGTCATGACGTAGAGGGTGCCGTTGGCCACCACGCAGGTCGAGTAGATCGGCGCGGGGTAGCTGATCGTGGCGATTTCCTCGTACTCCTTGCCGGCCTTCAGGACGACGAGTTCGCCGTCCTCGTTGCCGAGGAAGACCTTGCCGTCGACGACGAGGGTCGAGCTCCAGATGTGGGAAAGGGTGTCGTGCTCCCAGTACTTCTGGCCGGTCTCGGCATCGAGGCAGAAGAGGCGGCCGGAGTAATCGGCGATGTAGACGAGACCGTCGGCGATCGAGGGAGTGGAAATGGAGCGGCCCAGTTCCTTGAACTGCCAGACGATGCCGTCGTCGCCCGTGCCCTTGGCGGGATCGATGCAGGTGATGGCGCCGACGCCCTCGCCGTGCTCAGGATCCTGGCCGATCACGGAGTAGATCTTGTTGTTGTAGACCACGGGGGAGGAGATGATCTCCGAGGGACCGGGGTAGGTCGCGTACTTGATCGGCTCACCCTTGTCGTCGACGCGGTATTCCTTGGGGCAGCAGTTGGCCTTCCAGAGTTCCTTCATGAGGTGGAACTCCTCGTCGCCGTCCTTCTCCACGTCGAACTCGTTCGCATGGAAGCCGTAGGTGTAGCCGTCTCCTGCACCGAAGATGACGGTGGGCACGCCGTTGATCTCGGCGTAGGCGGGCGAGGACCAGTTGCAGTGCATGATGCGCTCGCCGATGCCGCTGGCTTCCTCGCCGACAAGCTTGCCGGTCTCCTTGTCGAGGGCGACGAGGCAGGGCGCGGTGGGCGCGGGAATGTTGATGTGCGACCAATCGACGCCGTTCGAGGTCGTCGCGAAAATCTTGTCACCGGCGAGTACGACGGAGCTCGAGGTGATGTTGTGCGGGAAGACGCCGAGTTCGGACCGGATGTCGTAGCCCCAGATGATGTCCGCACCCTTCGCGCCCTTGTCGACGGGCTCGGCGGTATCGAGCTTCTCGAGGCCGCCGACGACATACTTCGCCTCGTCCTGGAAGGGGCCGTCGTTGCCGTCGCTCAATCCGTAGAGGTCGAGGCAGACGACCTCGCCGCGGTTCGTCACGATGTAGCCGTGTTTTCCGTCGATTGCGAGTGACGAACAAATCCCGAGGTATTCCCAGTCGGAAACCTTGCCGGCCTCGAGCTTCGGCACGCTGAACTGCCAGTTCAGGCCGCCGGTCTTCTCGTCGAAGGCCATGACGATGCCGTAGTCGCCCTTCACCGCCTCGATGCGGGGTTCCTCGTTGTTCGTGCCGACGAAGACCTGACCCTGGTAGATGGTCGGGGTGCCGTAGGCCTGGGATCCGAGCTTGGCGACCCACTTGGCGCCCTTCGCCCCGACGATCTCGCCCTTGTCATCGACTTCCCCGGAGGTGACGTCGATGGAGATGTTCTTGGCCGGCGAAACCATGTTCTTGGTGCCGTTGCGGCCCCACTGGATCCACTCGCCGCCGCTCGGGTCGTCTTCGGCGGCGTAGGAACGGACTTGCACCTTCGCCTTCTGCGGAGTGACGGACGCATCGGAGGGTTTCGGCGCGGCGGGAGCCGGCTCGGAGGCGGGCGACTCCGGCTTGGCCGGGGCCTCGGGGGCGGGCTCGGCGGCGCGCTCACAGGAGACCGCAAAAACGGCTCCGGCCGCCGTCAGGGCGAGGATCTGATCGATGGATTTCATGGGATGGGTCGGGTGGAGGGTTTCGTCAGGGACGGTTTCCGGAGAGGGAGGGTCACTCGTTCGGGGTCACGGTGAGGTTGTCGATGAAGACGCTCTTCTGCGCCTGGGGGGAGAATCCGTAAACGCCGGGGGCGCCCATCGGATACGCGTTCTTGTGTTTCGCCTCGATCGTCCAGGCTTCGGGCTCGGGTTCGCCCTTCTTCCAGGCCTTGGCGCGGACCACGCCGGATCCGTCGGCGGCGACATCGACGCGGGTCTTGAGCGTGTACCACTGGTTCGCCGAAATCGGGAAGGGGGCGCTCTGCTGGAAATGCTCGTGGTTCGAGCTGACTTCGAGGACGTTCGAGTTCCCGACGAGGGCGATGATGTAGCGCTGGTTGATGAGACCGACGACCGACTTGATGCGGCGGTTGCCGTCGGTCATGACATCGGCCTGCACGGTGTAGTTCTTCGCGTTCGGATCCCCGATGAAGGTGAGTCCGCGCTGGAAGAGCACGGAATCGAGGGTCTTGGCGAGAACCTTGTTGCCGTCCTTCTCGCGGACATCCCACTTGAGGCGGGCGCCGATCCAGGCAAGCGGGGGATGGCCGAACTTCACCTTGTCGACGGCATGCTCCTCCGGCAGGGCGAAGGAATCGAAATTCTGCGCGTAGGGCATCTTCGCCGCGACCCGTCCGCGGAGAATCCCGCTGAGTTCGCCCGCGGTGGCCTTCCAGGCTCCGGCGGACTCCTTCGCGCCTTCGGCGGCGGAGATCGTGTTGCCTTCGAAGCTGGCGTCCATCGTCGCCTTCACCTTGGCGGTCGGCGGGATGAAGGTGGCCCACTCGGCCTTGTCGACCGTGCCGACGTGATTGCCGGCGGCGTCGAGGGTGCGGAGCTTGATCGTCTGCGACACGCCCGGGAAGATGAGCACGTCGGAGGGTACGGGGAGGAGCTTGGCGGGCGCGCCGGGAGCGGGGCGCTCGACCGCGGGCGCCTTCGCCCAGGTGATGCCCTCGTTCTTGATCTCGAAGGCGTAGAGCTTCTCGGAAGTGTGCACGTAGACGCGCCCGCTGCAGATCATCGCGGATCCGTAGCAATTCCCCTCGAGCTTGACCTTGTGGATCACCTTGGGCTCGGCCCCGGTCACGTCGATGACGTTGAGGTCTCCGGGAGAGGTGGTGACGTAGAGCTTGCCGTCCGCGTAGACGGGCGAGGCGAACAACTGCTCGTTGGCGAGCTTGAGTTCCCAGACCACTTTTCCGGTCCCGGCGTCGAGACAGAGGAGGAGTCCGGTCTTGTCCATCTGGTAGACTTTGCCGTCGTGAACCAGCGGGGAGCAGTTGAACTGCTCGAAGGTGTAACGCCAGGCCTCGGCGTCGGGGCCGAGTTTGGGAGCGCCGCCCTGGTCGGCCTCGACTTCGCCCAGCTTGCCGTCGAGCTCGGTGGGGAAACGGATCGCGAAGAGACGGCCGGTTTCGGTCGTGTCCATGTTTTCCGCCCCGTGGATGCAGATGAGCTTGTCCTCGTAGACAACGGGGGAGGCGTTGACGCCGCCCTTGGAGATCTGCCAGCGCCAGAGCGGCGTGCCGTCACCCACGTTGACACAGACGATGTTGCCGCAACCCGTGCCGGCGTAAAACACGCGGCGTCCGTCGACGGTGGCAAGGAACGGGGTGCTGAAGGAACTGTCCTTCAGGTATGGCGGGCCCACCCCCGGAGTGGAGGACCAGAGCAACTCACCGGTGTTCTTGTCGATGCCGAAGAAGCGGTCGCGGGCCGGGCCGTCGGCGCCCCAATAGCTCGTCACTCCGCGGACGATGGCAATGTCGCCGTCGACCACGACGCTGCCGGCGCGGCCGTTCGGGAAGGTGAGACGCCCGAAGCGCTCGACGAGGGAGAGATACCAGACCGTCTCACCATCCGGATTGAAGCAGATCACCTCTCCGTAGGTGTTCATCAGGAAAATGTTTCCGGTCGCGGGATCGACCGTCGGCGCACCGACCGTGTAGCGGCTGTAGGCCGTGTCGGACATGAAATCCTGCGTCTCGCGCTCCCAGAGGACCTTGCCGGTCTTTTCATCACGCGCCTGGAGAACCTCCATCACTTCCGCACCGGTGCCGCGATAGCCCCAGGAATACATCCGTCCCTTGAAGATGACCGGGGTGCCCCGGCCGGCGATCGCATCGGTCCAAATCGGCTCGGGATTGAACTCGTATCCCTTGTAGGACTCGAGACTGACCCCGTTCTGAAGGGGACCCCGCCAGTTCACCCAGTTACCCTCGTTGGGATCCTTCTCCTGGGCGGAAACAGAGGCGGTCATTGCGCAAAGCGCGAAACCTAGACAAAAAACATGTTTCATGACGGGGGTGGATCCAAAGACGTCTGGACCGGGAGGGAAGGTAGGATCGGGTCCTTCGCGTGCAAAAGGAATTTGCGCATTAATCGCGTAAATTAGAAAAACTTATAGAAACTCTTGCCAGAACCCTCATTTTCCAGGCAAAAACGGAGCAGCTCCGCACTTTGATTAGAAATCCTTATCTCGAATCCGAATTCCCTGCTCCCGCCCGAAATGGATGTCACAAAACACTCGCTCCGGGCCAACTTTTCCCGGACGATGCACGTGGTGACCTCTGATCCCGATGCCTTTGGCGAGTCCGGACGCGATTCCCGCGCGACGGACTTCGGGGAACTCGTGCGCCTCCATCACCGCGACCTCCTCGTCTACGCCGTCGCCCTGACCCGCGATCCCGCCACGGCCCGCGACATCGTGCAGGAGGCCTTCATCGTCGCCTATGAGAAGCGCGAGGTGTTCGACGTCACCCGCGACTTCGCCACCTGGATGCGCGGCATCGTCCGGAACAAGTGGCGCGAATGGCTCCGCAAGAACCGGCGATACGATCTCGGCGACCACGAGCTCGCGCGGATGGACGCCGACATCGCCGCGTGGCAGTCGAGCCGGGCAAAGGAGGGGCACACGCTCTTCGACGCCCTCGAGCAGTGCCTCGCCCGCCTTCCCGAAACACTCCGCCACACGATTGAAGCTTACTATTACGAAGGCCGCTCCGGCGATGAGGTGGCCGCCCGCCTCCACGTTGCCCCGGCCGCCGTGCGCAAGCGCCTCCAGCGGGCCCGCGTCCTCCTGAAGCAATGCCTCGAGTCCAAGCAACCCGATTCTCCCCTGCCCCACGACTGATGAACCCGGAATCCTCCTCCACCGACTTCTCCCCCGGTTCCGCCGACGAACGCTGGATCGACGCCGCGCTCTCGGAACACGCCCGCCTCGGCCACGGCGACGACGAGGAACTGGTCTTCCGCATCCTTCAGGAGACGGTCCACCGCCCGGCGCGGTCCCGCCCCGGAAAAGGTTCCGTCCGCGAATGGAGGCCCTTTGTCGTCGCGGCCGGATCCATCGCCGCCTCGGTCGCGGTCGCTCTCGTGGTGCTGTCGCGCCAATCACCCGCTCCCTCGGAGCGCCGCTCCGACGAACTGCGTTTCGTCGTCCGCGTGACCTCGCCCGAAGCCCGGAAAGCCGACCTCAGGGAAACGGTCCAGCCGCGGGTTGCGGCAACGCGCCACACCGGTACTCTGGAATTGACGGCCCCCGCTTCGACCGCTCTTCCCGGAGCGCCCGTTCTCGCCTCGGGCCATTTCGAGTGGGTCAGCGAATTCGGCCCCTCCTTCTCACCGCAACCGCGCACCGAAGCCGTCGGCGAGCGCCTCCGCATCACCGCCGACCGCGGGGAATCGACCGGTTCGGGCATGGTTTACGAGGGCGACGTCCTCGTCGAACACGACTCCTTCCGCATCGAGGCGGCCACCGTGCGCCTGCCCGTGCCGGGTTCCGGCGACGTCGGGGAAGCCCCGCTCCTCGCCCACCGCGTCCGCGTGGTCCGGCCGTCGAGCGACTGTGTCGCGGAAGCGGAGACGCTCCGTTTCGATCCCGCCTCGGGCCGTCTCGTCCTCACCGGCGTGACCCGGGTCGAGAGTGAACGCGGCGAACTCGACCAATTCGCCCCGGGCGACCGCCTTGTCCTCTCGGAGAGCGGCTTCACCGTCGAAACCGCCCCGGTCGAGCGCCACGCCTCGCCCCTGCCCCGCACGCGCTGAGGTGACGGATCAGGAGGAACGGCCCTGGCGGAAAGTTGCCTCCGCGGAATTCCTGACAAAAACACCGTTTCCGCGGATCAGTCCAGCACGGTGATGCGGATGTTCCGGTAGGTGGTTTTGTCAGAGTGATCGGTCAGCATGATGCGTCCCTTTCCGGGAGCGAAACCTTCCTTCGACTTGAACTTGCTCCCGGCGAGGTTCGCCTTCCACTCGTCCGAGCGCGTGTCGCCCTCCCCGACGAGTTCGCCGTTGAGCCAATGCTGGAGCTTTCCGTCCTTCGCGACGATGCGGCTGTGGTTCCATTCGCCCGAAGGTTTGACGTTCGTCTTCGCCGTGGGCGCCTGGATGTCGTAGAACGAGGCGGTGAGGCGCTTCGACCCGTTCTTCGAGTCGGGATGCTTCTGGTCGTCGAGCATCTGGTATTCGATTCCGAGCCATTCCTTTCCGCCGACCTTGGTGACCCAATATTTGAGCCCGTTGTTGCCGCCCTCGGCCAGTTTCCACTCCCACTCGAGGTCGAAGTTTCCGTATTCCTTTTCGGAGATCAGGTTGCCGCCCTTGCCGTCGAGGCGGAGTTCGCCCTCGGCGATGGTCCATCCGGGACCGGGCTTGGCGCCGTCGGGTCCGGTCCAGCCGGCGAAGCTTTTTCCGTCGAAGAGAGCGACCGGTTCGGCGGCCGGGAGCAGGATCGGGGCGAAGAGAATCGCAATGAGCCACGGGTGTTTCATAGGGTCGGACTCTAATCCGCATGCCCGGGCCGGGTCAAGACCCGAGGCGACCGGGAAGGCGGCTCCGCGTCACCGCGCCTTTCATGGCGCGCTCCGTCACTCGCGCTTCAAGGCGGCCGCTTCGGGCTGCGGTTCCATCGGCGGAGGCGGATGGTCGAAGTCGCCACCGAGGGCGAGGTAGAGATCGACCCGGTTGGAAAGCAGCTCGAACCGCGCCGCGAGAAGCACGCTTTCCGCCTCAAAGGCACGGCGCTGGCTTTCGAGGAGCGTGATGATCTCGACGAGCCCCTGCTCGAATTCGTCGAGACCGAGTTGCTCGGCGCGGCGCGATTCCTCGACCGCCCGGGAAAGAGCCGCGACCTCGGACTTCAGGTAATGCTCGGCGGCGATGGCGGTTTCGACCTCGCGAAAGGCGGTCAGGGCGGTCTCGGCATATTGATTGGCGAGATCGTCGCGCTCGGCCTCGTCGAGGCGGATGTTGGCGCGGAGACGTCCGCCTTGGTAGAGAGGGCGGGCGAGGTTCTGCCCCACTCCCCAGACCATCTTCTGGATGTCGAAGATGTCACCGAACTCGTCCGTGGTCGCCGTGCCGATCGAACCATTGATGCGAAGGGAGGGCAGGAGGGCCTTGCGGCTCGCCGAGAGCTCTTTCAGCGCCGCATCGACCCGCGCCTCCGCCGCGAGCAGGTCGGGACGGCGCAGGAGCAGTTCGCTCGGGATGCCCTTGGGAATCTCGCGGGAAATGCGGGGCAATCCACCGATCGACCCGATCGTGCCCTCGGGATATCGCCCGAGGAGCGCCTCGAGGGTGCGGCGCGCTCCGTCGAGCCGGCGTTGCGAGAGAATGATGGCCCGCTCCGCCCGGGCGATGTCGGCGCGGCTCAGGCTGATCTCGAGGGCGGCCTGCTCCGCGAGGTCGCCGGCCTCCATGCGCGAATCGAGGATCTTGAGGTTGGTCCGGAGACTGCCGAGGGTGCGGCGCGATATCTCGATCTGCCCCTGCGCCTCGACGATGGAAAGGGCCGTCTTGACGACGTTCGCCGCGAGGGAGAGGCGCGAGGCCTCGTAGAGCCCGGACTCGGACTCGACCCGCGCCAGCTGGGCGTCACGGAGATTCTGGAGGCGGCCCCAGAGGTCGATCTCCCAGGCGAGGTCGAGGTTGAAGTTGAAATTGTTCGCCCGGGTGTTGGCGAATTCCGACCCACGCAGATTCTGCGAACGGGAGGTCGCCAGCGAGGAATCCACTGTCGGCAACCGTCCGGCCCCCGCGATGCGGGCCCGTTCCCGGGCCTGGTCGATCCGCGAACGGGCTGCCGCGAGGCTGTAGTTGGCACCCACCGCCTCCTCGACGAGGTGGCGAAGGGTGGGTGAACCAAAGTCATCGAGCCAGCCCGTCACGGCCTGCTCCGGCACGCCGCCGCCCGCGGTCCAGCGGGAGGGCAGTTCCCCCATCGCCGCGGCCGGATCGAAGGTCGGTCCGTTCCAGAAGGTGCAACCGCCGAGGAACAGGGCCGGAATCACGACGGCAAGAAGGCCGCCGCGCCCGATTACCGGCCCCGGATCTGTTGGTTTCGCGTTCAAACCCGGCTCATTGAGGAGCCGAATGGCCGTTTTGTCGAACCGGAAAATCGGCCGCCGGCCGTGACACCGTCCCCTCAGATCCAACGCTCGACGAGTGTGAACACGGCATATCCCGCGACCAGGACTCCCACGGGAGTCACCACGGATTTGCGATACCACTCGAAGCGGCTCAGGGACAACAGTACCGAAGCCGAGGCCAGCGCCAGCAGCAACACCCCCACTTCCACGCCGAGCAGGAAAACCATGGCGCGTCCCACGCCGAGATCGGACCCGGCCAGCAGCTCCCGAAAGGCCGAAGTCCCCGCAAGGACAAGGCCCGAAGCCGCCCCGGCGAGCCCCACCAGCGGATAGCGCCACGCCTTCACGTGGTGATGGAAAAAGGCCTCAAGCGAAAGAACCGCGGTCAGGGCAGCCGTCGCCGGTCCCGCCCAGTCCGGCACCGGCACGAGGCGCCAGATCACGAGGGAAAGGGCAAGCCCTTGGGCGACGAGGAGCACGCCCAGCTGCCAAACGACACTCTTCCCGCCCAGCGTGAGCAAAAGCAGTCCGACGACAAGGGCCGAAGGCAGGGCGGATTCGTGGAAGAACGCACGCCATCCCGAAACGAAGGCTCCCGGAGCGGAGGCTCCCGGAGCGGAGGCTCCCGGAGCGGAGGCTCCCGAAGCGGTCGCCTCCTGCGCCACGGGATTCGCGGACGGAGCGGGCACCGGGGACGTTCCGGTCGCCGGGGCCGCGGTTTCGTTGAAGGGATCGCCCTCCTGCACCGGCAACACGCTGACAGGCCGGCTGTATTCCCCGGCGAGGATCACCTGCATGCGGCGACTGGGCTGGGCATCCTTCACCACCACCATGACCACCGCCATGGGACAGCGCGGGTCGAGGTAGAGCAGAAACTCCTTCGCCCCGTCGGGGATTTTGCCCCGGAGCTTGGTCAGCACCTGCCGGCGTCTCAGTTCCTCGGGCGTGTCCCGGTCGCTCGTCTCCTCGATCGAAATCTCCATTACCGGCTTCTGCTGGGCCTCGTCGAACATCACGTTCAGATAGGCCGCGAACTCGCGCGCCGCCTCCTCGGGGGAAATCTGGTCGTTCACCGCCGGATCCTCGCTCGGAACGACCTCCATCGCCGCGTCGAGGATGTAGGTGCGCGCCTTCGTGTCGAGGTAGGAAATGAGCGAGACCGAGGAAACGCGGTGCGCGAGGAGCGGCGCGGGCGCGAGACAGAATCCCAGCACGAGCAGGAGGTGACGCGGACGGATCGTGCGGAAGGGATTCATGGAGAGCGTGTCGGCTGAAAGGTAGGATCCGGCGCGGGCTTTGCACCCGGCAAGTCCGGATTCCGGAAAAATCGCGCCCGCCTGATCGCGTGATTGCTTTCGGCTTGTCCCGGCGGGACGTTTCTGTTGTCTTCTCCGACAATCAAGACCAGGATCCCAAGAACCCTTTGCCGAACATGAGCTCCAAGAAACCATCCGCCGCCGAGCTGGACCGACGCAATTTCCTCCGCACCGCCGCCGGCACCGCCGCCGCCACGGGTGCCTTCCTCGGAGCCGCCAAGGGTGCCGGAGTCGATCCATCGCAGAAATTGAAGATCGGCTTCATCGGCACGGGCGGCCGTGGCACCGGTGCCGCGGTCCAGGCGCTCTCGGCCGATGACAATGTGGTCCTCCACTCCGTCGCCGACGTGTTCCAGGACAAGATCGACGGAGCCCTCGCCCAGCTCGCCAAGGACAAGAAGGTCGCCGACAAGGTCGATGTTCCGAAGGACCGCCAGTTCGTGGGACTCGACGGCTACAAGCGCGTCCTCGATTCCGGGGTCGACGTCGTGCTTCTCACGACCACTCCCGGATTTCGTCCCCTCCACCTCCGCGCCGCGATCGAGGCGGGCAAGCACGTCTTCGCCGAGAAGCCGATGGCGGTCGACGCGGCCGGGGCCCGGCATTGCCTTGAGTCGCTCAAGATGGCCGAAGGCAAACCGATCTCCATCGTCGCCGGGTTCTGCTGGCGCTATTCCCCCAGCCGCCGCGAAGCCTACAAGAAGGTGATGGAGGAGGGTCTCATCGGCGACGTCGTCGGCGTCTACGCGACCTACTACTCGAACCACTCCAAACCCCACCTCGATCCCTCGCTCCGCATGGACGGAATGAGCGACATCGAGTGGCAGATCCGAAACTGGTACAACTACACCTGGCTCGGCGGCGGCGGACTCGTCGAGCAGGCCGTGCACAGCGTCGACAAGATCGGCTGGATCATGGGCGACAAGCCGCCCATCAGCTGCCGCGCCACCGGCGGCCTCGGCGCCCCGCAGGCGGGAGGCAACATTTTCGACCACTACCACGTTGCCTACGAATACGGGAAAAACGTCTGGTGCCACCTCGGCTCGCGCAAGGCCCCCGGCTGTTTCAACGAGAACGCCGACTACGTCCGCGGAACCAAGGGCACCCTCGTCATCGGTCGCGGCGGCGATCCCTACATCGAGGACAACGGCGGCAAGCTCCTCTGGCGCTACCGCAAGCCGCGCGAGGGCGAGGCGAACATGTATCAGGTCGAGCACGACGAGCTGTTCAAGTCGATCCGCACCGGCCAGCACATCAACGACGGTGCCCGCATGGTGAATTCAACGATGATGGCGATCATGGGTCGCATGTCCGCCCAGACCGGCAAGGAAGTGACCTGGGAACAAGCCATGGCCGCGAACGAGGATCTCTTCCCCGGCGAAGAGAATCTCCAGTGGAACCAGAGCTTCAAGCCCTACGACGTGCCCAAGCCCGGAGTTTTCCAGATCCCCGGGATCGGCGACAAGGCCAACGAAGCGGAAAAGAAAGCGTGAGGTGGACCCGGTCACAGGTCACGGATCGTGAGCCAACTCGTGGCCGCCTCACTTCGTCAGGCGCACGATGACGCGGTTGTCCTCGCGCAGGTGGCGTTCGGCCGCTTCTCGCACCCGGTCGCGGGTGAGTGCCGCCACCGTCGCCGGAGTCTTGCGGTAGTGATCCCACCCGAGTCCGACGAGCTCATCGACCGCGGCGGTCGAGGCGAGTTCCCTCACCCCCTGCAGGTGGATGGCCTCGCGACCGAGCCACGAGGCCTTGGCGCGTTCGAATTCCTCCACCTCGAGGCCTTCACGCACGATCAGGTCGATTTCGGAAAGCATTTCCTCCTGCACGAGATCGAGTTTCTCCGGCGAGGTGGAAACGTAGAAGACGAGGAAGCCCGGCTCGAGCCCGACCATCCTCGTCGCCCCGACCGAGTAGGCGAGCCCCAGTTTCTCACGGATCCGGATGAAAAGCCGCGAGGCCATGTCGCTGCAGGCCTCGTCGATCATCTCGAGGGCCGGATTGTCCGGATGATGCAGATTGACGGTGCGATACCCGATCAGGAGCACGGCCTGCTCCTTTTCGTGCGTGAGATCGATCGTGCCGGCAAAGTCCCCGGGCAGGGAAAACTCCGGCCGGGTGAACTCGCGCGGACCCGCCGCGAGCGCATGCTCGAAACGCGAGCGGATCATCGCCTCGGCCCGCGTCGGATCGAGATCGCCGAAGACCCCGACGACTCCGTTGCCACCGTTGAGGAGGCGCCGGTGCATCGCCTCGATCGTTCCCCGATCCATCGAACCAAGTGACGCCAGGGTTCCCGTGGACTCGAGTCCGTAGGGATGCGTGCCATAGAGGCGGCGACGCAGGGCCTTCATCGCCACGGAGAAGGGGCGGTCCGCCTCGGCCTTGATCTGGGCGATCTGGTAGGATTTCTCCCGCTCGACCACCTCCGGCAGGAAGGCGGGCTCGAGGAGGGTTTCCCCGAGCCAATCGACGACCCGCTCCAGATCGGGACGGAGGGCGTGGACGGAGACTCCGAAGGTGTTGTTTCCCGTGCTCGATCCGATTCCTCCGCCAACCGACTCGATCTCGAGGGCGAGTTCCTCGGCGCTGCGTTTGCGGGTGTCCTTCGTGAGGAGACGCGCCATGAGCCGCGTCAGTCCCGCGGTCGCTTCCGTCTCGGCGAGGAGACCACCGCGGAACACGCCGGTGGCCTGGACAAAGGGAACGCGGTGATCCTCGAGGAGGAGCACGGTGAGACCGTTGGAGAGTTCGATGCGGCGGATGTCCTCGGAGCGCTTCGCGGCTCCGGCGGAGCCCGCGGCTTTCGATGGCGCCTTCGGCCGCAGGGCCACCGAGGTGAGGCGGTCGGGCCGGAGCCATTGTTCCGCGACCTCCCGCACCGCTTCGACCGTGACCCGCTGCACCGCCTCGACGTAGTCGCGGGTGTGGTCCGGATTGCGCGCGAACAGCCAGTTCGATCCGATGTCGGAGGCCTGGCCCCGCATGTCGGTGAAGGTGGAGAACTGCGCGCTGAGGACCTGGCGGCGGGCCTTCTCCAACTCGCGCTCGCCCACCCCCTCGTCGACGAGTTTCGCCACTTCCTTCAGCACGGCCTCGCGCGCCGCATCCGCCTTCTCCGGCTCCGTGTCGAAGCTGAGCACGAACTGTCCGGTGAACGAAGGCGTGTAGGCCCACGCGCCGATCGAGTGGGCGAGATGGAGTTTCTCCCGCACGGACTGGAACAAACGCGAACTGCGCCCGTCGCCGAGAATCCCCGCGAGCAGGTCGATCGCCGGCACGGAGGGATCGTAGCCGTCCGGAACCTGCCAGGCGAGACGTTCGCGGTGGAGTTCGGTGGGAAAGGAGAGCGACTCGTGCCGGCATCCCGATTGCGGAGGCTCGGAAGGAAGAATGATGGGGGAACGCCGCCGCCGGGCCAGCCCCCCGAGCTTCTCCCCGATCTTCTCAACCACTTCGTCGGTCCCCACGTCCCCGGCGACCACGAGGAAAAGATTGTCCGGCGAATAGCGTTCGCGGTAATACTCGTAGAGATCGTCGCGGCGAAGCTGGTTAAAGAGATCGAGATGCCCGATCACCGGATAACGGCACGGATGCACCGCGTAGGCGGTGCGGAAGAAGAGCTTGCTCAGGACCTGGTCGGGATTGTCCTCCCCCATCGCGATCTCGCGGCGGATCACCTCGCTCTCGTTCTCGAATTCATCCTCGGGGATGGCCGCGTCGCCGACCACGTCGCAGAGGACATCGAGACAGGACATCGCCCCGGCCGCGGGCGCGTCGATCCAATACACGGTGCGGTCGAAGGAGGTATAGGCGTTGATGTAGCCTCCCTGCGCCTGCACCGCCTGCGCGATCTCGCTCGCATCGCGCCCGCCCGCCCCCTTGAAGAGCATGTGCTCGAGGAAATGCGAGACCCCCGCCCCCAGCCACGAGCCTTCATGAATGCTTCCCGAGCGGCACCAGGCCTGCAGGCTCACCACCGGGGCGGACCGGTCCTCGCGCACGAGGATCTCGAGGCCGTTCGCGAGGGTGGTGACGCGGGCCTCGAAGGGGGGGAAATGCAGCGCCTCGGATTCCACGCTCAAAGCTCGCTCGACTTCGCGGGTTGATTGCCCCGGGCGGGCGGATCGAGTTCCGGCGAACCGGGACGGGGCCTCGCCAGCACTTCGCGGGTCGGACGATAGGGAGCGAGGAGACGATCCTGCAGCTTCATCACCCCGCGGAAATCCGAAGGTGAGTCCTCTTCCGACTTTCCAAAGGCTCCCGCCTCGATCAACTGGAAGACCATCACCCCCACATCCTCGCCCTCGCGGATGCCCCAGGCTTCGAGAACCGGCAAGGACATGGGACCGAATTTCTCGATCGCATGGGCGACGACCCCCTCGAGCAGCTCCGGACCGCTCACGTGGCGGTGCTCGATCAGCTCGTCCTTCCTCAGCGCCTTGATCGTGTGATCGAGGGCGTCGCGGAGGAAGTGATAACCATCCGCCGCGTAACGCCGGTCCCCCTCGAGGATGGTCTTGACGGCGACGTCGAACTGAATTCTTTCCATGGCGCGGCGGAGCGGACTCGCTCTCAGTCCTTTCGCCAAAAAGGCCACGCGAGTCAAGGAGCAATGCCGCGCCGGGCGGATTCTTTCCCGCGATCCCGATGAATCGCGGAAAAGCCTTGGCAAAACCAAGGCCCGGCCGCAGGGTTGCATCGTGCGACGCACTCCGTCATGAGGAAGGGCCTGCGATTCCAGACCAAGCTGATGGCGACCCTGATCGCCGCGATCGCCACGGTCTCGTTCTCACTCGTTCTCGTCACCGGGAACAAGGTCTCGCAAACCTACACGCGCCAGTTCTCCCGCGAATTCACCCACCTCGTGAAACAGCTTGAGGAGTCGAGCGAGGAGCGCTCGCAGGAGTTTCTCGCGCTCAGCGCCAAACTCGCCGCCCACCCCTTCATCGCCGCCTCGCTCGCGGGAACGGAAACGCCGGAGCAATCGCGTGATTTCTGGAAGGAATACCTCAAGTCCCTCGGCCTCGTCGGTGCCCTGGACGAAACGAGCCCACTCAAACGGCCGGACCTGCCCGGGATTCGCGGACAAACGCCCCAGGAGCTCATCGCCCGCTTCGGATCCGTCGGGATCGTCTCGCTTTCGGGGGAGATCAAGACCCTGCAACCCGACCTGCCCCGTGCCGGTGGCCGCGATGATGCGAAGCGGCCGCAGCCCCCGAAGCTGCGCTACGGACAGGCCGGGATCAACCGGGCGAAGAAACGCATCGACGACCTTCTCGTGCGGGACGGCCAACAGGTTCTTTACCTGCCATTCGAGAATCCCGACGGGCAGGGCTTCGTTCAGAAGATGGTCAGCACGCCGGTGAAAGGACCGGGCTCCGATGAAACGATCGGGCTCTTCCTCCGCGCCACCTCCGCCGAGACCGAGGCGCAGCGGTTCCTTGAGCGCTACCAGGAGATGTTCCCCTCCGATTCCCCCCTCCTCAGCGGCATCTTCCTCGACGGACAACTCTACGAACGCCACCTCGATGAAACGATGGCCGCCGAGCTGGCCGCGGCCGTCGAAACGCGCCTCCGGACCGCTCCCTCCGCGGACCTCGTCGAGGACCACCTTTCCTTCGAGGCGAGTCTCGGTGGCGTCCCCCACCGGATCTACGTGAAGATGCTGCCGGGCGACCGCTCCTTCGAGCCCGCCTATCAGGTCAGCGCCTATTCCCTCGCCCCGCTGAAACGCGATCTCGCCGAACTGCGGCTGCGCGGGAGCGGCATTGGCACCGCCGCCCTCGTTGTGGGACTCGCCATCGCGTGGTTCTTTTCGCGCCGCCTCGCCGTGCCCATCGGCGAACTGACGCGCGCGACCCGCGCCATCCGCGAGGGCCGTCTCGACACCCGCCTCGCCGTGCGCACCCACGACGAAGTCGGCGAGCTCGCCGAATCCTTCAACGAAATGGCCGCCGGCCTGCAACAGCGCGACGCCTATCGCAACATCCTCGAGAAGGTCAGCGACGAGACCGTCGCCCAGGCCATGATCAGCGGCGATCTCGACCTCGAACTCGGCGGCGAGCTGAAGCCCGTCACCGTCCTCTTCTGCGATATCCGGGGGTTCACCGGGCTGACCGAACACATGCCGCCGACCGAGGTCATCGCCCTGCTCAACGAACACATGACCGCCATGACCGCGGTGGTGCGGAAACACTTCGGCGTCGTCGACAAGTTCGTCGGCGACGAGGTCATGGGCGTCTTCGGCGCGCTCAAGTCCTACGGCCGCGACTCCGCCCACGCCGTCGCCTGCGCCCTCGAGATGGTTCGCGAACGCGAGCGCCTCAACCGCGAATCGCGGCACCCGCTCGAGATCGGGGTCGGCGTCGCCACGGGCGAGGCCGTGGCCGGCTGCATGGGGTCGATCGACCGTCTCAACTACACCGTGGTCGGTTCCCGGGTCAACCTCGCCTCGCGCCTCTGCTCCGAAGCCGGTCCCATGGAGGTCGTGATCGACGACCAGACCCTCTCCGGCCTCGAACCCGGCACGGTCCGGTCCGCCGAACCGATCGATCTGCGGCTCAAGGGCTTCTCCGGCGCGGTCAGCGCCTACCGTCTCACCGCCTCGGTCCCGGCGCCGGAACCGGCTCGAACCTGACGCGTTTCACTCGTTCACTCGAAGAGAGGCTTTGCGATCTCCCGCAACTCCGCCGGACCGAGTTTCCGGACCTTCCGGTCGTAGGTGATGAGCCCGTTGATCTCGCCCTCGACGTCGGTGGTCTGGGTGTAGATGCCGGCGGCGACGCCCTGCTTTTTGAGATCGGTCAGGATGCGGATCGATTCCTGGTAGCGCTCGAACCACTCGGCCTTGTCCTTCGGGAGGCCGCCGTAACCCCAATTGTTCGTGTTCGGATTCCAGAGATGCCCCTCGACCGGGAATCCATGCCCTCCGAACTCCCCGACCACCTTCACGAAGCCGTCGAAACGCCCGCCTTCACCCAACTCAAAAGGAAAGCCGGGATGCGGATAACGATGCTCGTCGACGAGGTGGCCAGCGGGAAACCAGTTGCCGCCGCTCGCAACGTTGACCTGGCGGGAAGGGTCGTGGCCCACGAGCCATTCGCCAACCTCCATCGTGCGATGCTGCCCCCACGCCTCGTTGAAGGGCACCCACTGGACGATGCAGGGATGGAATCCCAACAACTCCACCATCGCCTCCAGTTCCCTCTTGTATTGCGCGTGCGCCTCGTCCGGCCAGACCGCGTCCGTCGGATCCGGCTGGAGCCGGGTCCAGGCGGGACTGCAGCTCTCCCCTTCCCGCTTCTTCCCGGTGCCCGAGCTGACCTGATCCTGCCACATCATCATGCCGAGTCGGTCGCAATGGTAGTAGTAGCGGCGCGGCTCGACCTTGATGTGCTTGCGGATCGTGTTGAAGCCGGCCGCCTTGAGAAACTCGATGTCCGAGAGCATCGCCGCGTCGGAGGGCGGGGTGAGGAGTCCGTCGGGCCACCAACCCTGGTCGAGCGTGCCCCAGTGGAAAATCGGCTTTCCGTTGAGATGGAGACGGAGGTGACCGTCGGCATCTTTCGCCACGGTGGTCTCGCGGAAGGCAACATAGGATTCGACGACATCCTCGCCATATTCGATGCGCAGATCGTAGAGGGTGGGCGAGTCGGGCGACCAGGGTATCGGATCCGGGACGCGGAAGGACGTCGGCAAGGCGTTCCCCTTTTCCTCGAAAACGGTTTTGCCACCGAGCGAGACCGCGACGCGCGTCGGCAGGCTCAGGTCCGGACCGGCAAGGCCGCAGACGAGTTCGACCGTGCCATCGGGCTTCGCCCGCGGATGGACGGACCGCAGGTGGACCTCGGGCACTTCCTCCAGCCACACCGTCTGCCAGATCCCGGAGACGGGCGTGTACCAGATGCCGTGCGGATTCAGGACCTGCTTGCCGTGGAGCTGGTAGGCGGTATCGGTCGCATCGGTGACACGAACGAGGAGGACGTTCTCCCCGTCCTTCACCGCGTCGGTGATATCGAAGGAGAAGGGCAGGTTTCCGCCCGTGTTCGACCCGACCTCGACCTCGTTCACCCAGACGGTGCATTGGTAATCGACCGCTTCGAAGTTGAGGAGGATCCGTTTCTTCTCCGGCTTCGCCTCGGTGAAGGCGCGCCGATACCAGAGCGCGTCGTCCGGGGTGAAACGTCGCTCCACGCCCGAGAGCGGTGCCTCGATCGCGAAGGGCACGAGGATTTTGCCATCCCACCCTTCCCGCGGCGGACCCGAGTCGGTCTTCGGCGTCACCGCGTAGTCCCAGAGCCCGTTCAGGTTGGTCCATTTTTCACGCCGCAGCGCCGGGCGGGGATATTCCTGCCAGACATTGTCCGGAGTCACCGTTTCGCCCCACTCCGTCCGCATGGCCACCTTCGGCACGATCACGTCGACGGAGTGGGAGAGCAGCTTCGCGTTGAGCGCGTTGGACGTTTGATAGGATCCGACCGCGTCGGGGATGTCCTGGCCGAGATACAATCCCTTGACCGGCTGCTTCTCCAGCAATCCGGGAGAAGCAACGCGGGCGACTTCCCGGTCGTTCACCGACAGGGTCATGAAGTCCGCCCCGAGCCGACCGATAACGGTGACCTTGCCCTTCACCGGATCGGGCGCGGTGAGTTCGGTCAGCTTGCCAGCCTTGCGCACGGCGAAGACGGGACGGCCTTCCTTGAACCAGATCGCGTAGCCGAATTGATTCCCGCCATGGGCGAGGGCGACGCCGTTCGGCTTGGGATGACGCAGGGAAACGGTCGCGGAAAAGGCGCGCCCCTCGACCTGGGGCGGATTCGGCTCGGCCACGGCCTGTTCGGCCTTCTTCACCGGAGGCTGTCCCAAGGCCCTCGGATAAACGCCGACGCGGGCGGCCCAGGTCTCCCACTTCGCGGCGAGTTCCTTCACTTTCTCCGGATGGGCCGCGGCGAGGTTGTTCAACTCGGTGCGGTCCTTCGCGAGATCGTAGAGTTCCCACTGCTTCCCCTTCGTGCCATCAGGCATCGCGACGCTTTCGCCGACGAGTTTCCAGTTTCCTTCGCGAACCGAGGCGTTCGTCTCGTGTTCGGCGAAGAGCGGCTGCCCGCGTTCGAGCGGCGCACCGGTGAAGGCGGGACGCAGGGAGATCCCGTCGAGCGGCACGGTCTTCGTCCCCTTCCGCTCCGCCGGATAGGACGCGCCGGCGACATCGAGCAGGGTCGGCATCACGTCAATGAGCTGGGCCGTGTCGTCATACCAGTCCGCGCGCGGCGCGATCTTCGCGGGCCAATGCATGAAAAACGGCGTCGCCGAACCGCCTTCGTGCAGGTAATGCTTGTAGAGGCGGAAGGGCGTGCTCCCGACGTTGGCCCAGGCCTCGCCGTAGCTGTTGTTGTGCTCCGCGTTGCGCTTCGCAATGTCGCGGAATTCGCCTTGACCGAGCATGCCGCCCTCCTGGCAGGCACCGTTGTCGGAAAGGAAGAGGATGAGCGTGTTTTCGTAGGTCCCGCTTTCCTTCAGGAAGGCGACGAGCTTGCCGAGGTTCTGGTCGACCCGGTTGACCATCGCGGCGAAGACGGCCATCTTCAGGTCCATCTCGTCGCGCTTCGCCTCGTCGAGCGATTCCCAGTCGGGGATGCCCTCGGTCTTCGGCGGGAGCGGCCAGGCGGGATCGACCAGGCCCAACTCGACCTGGCGGCGATGGCGCTGCTCGCGGAGCCGGTCCCAGCCGACCTTGTATTTGCCGCGGTACTTCGCGATGTCCTCCTCGTGCGCCTGGAGCGGCCAGTGCGGCGCGGTGTAGGCGAGGTAGAGAAAGAAGGGATCGTCCTTCGTTTCCTTGACGTGCTGGCGGAGGAACCCGATCGCGTGGTCGGTGAAGGCGTCGGTGGTGTAGAAGGGACGCTCGGTCGTGCTTTTGGGGTGTTCGTCAGGATCGTTCCCGCTCGTCATGCCCCGGCTGCCCTCGGGCTGGAAGAAGCGCGTCGCCCCGCTGAGGCACCCGTAGTATCGGTCGAAGCCGCGCTGGAGCGGACGGTCCTCCATCGCCTTCTGCCCGAGGTGCCACTTCCCCGTCATGTAGGTGCCGTAGCCGGCCGATTTCAGGGCTTCGGCAAGGGTGACGCACTGTTCGTTGAGGTGCCCCTGATACGCGGGCGGGGCCTCCTGGCCGCGCTCGCGGTCGGGCTCGGAAGTCATCCAGCCGATCCCGGTCTCGTGCGGGTGCAGGCCGGTCATAAGCGTGGCCCGGGTCGGGCAGCAGCGGCCCGCGTTGTAAAACCGCGCGAAACGCACCCCGCCGCGGGCGAGGGCATCGAGGTTCGGCGTCTCGATTTCGCCGCCGTGGTAACCGAGATCGGAGAAGCCCATGTCATCGACCATGACGAGGACGATGTTGGGCCGCTCGGCGGCCATGGAAAACGGCAGGAGAACCAGCACGAGGGCGAACAGAAACAGACGGGGGATCATAAGGAGAAATCGTCGGGACTTGGCTCCGACTCTATGCGTTCCCGTTCCCCGACTCACGAAAATTCGTCCCACCGCCGCCCCGCGTTCCCGCGAACCGGAGACCGGGATCATTTGCCGCGCCCCCCCAACGTGATCATTTTTGCCGAAAACAAACCATTCGAGTTTTTTGCCGAAATCCTTCGATCCCCCCGGCGAGATCGTTTTTGACGCACGGGCCTTTTTCGCTCCATTGGGCGCATGAGTGAAGCAGATTCCAGGAAGACGGCCCTCGTCACGGGGGCGAGCAAGGGAGTGGGGCGCGGCATCGCCTACGGCATCGCCGAGGCCGGTTGGGTCGTCGCGATCAATTACCACAGCGACCTCGCCGGAGCGGAGGAGACGAAATCGGTGATCGAGAGCCGGGGCGGTCGCGCCTTCGTGGTTCCGGGCGACGTCGGTGCGAAGGCCGACGTCGAGGCGATGATCGCCGCGGTGATCGCGGAATGCGGCCGGCTCGATTGCCTCGTCAACAACGCGGGTCGCCAGACCTGGGCCTCGCTGCTCGACCTGACCGAGGCGGACTGGGACAAGACGATCCGGACGAACCTGAAGGGCAGCTTTCTCTGCACCCAGGCGGCGGCGCGGGTGATGCGCGACGCGGGCCGGGGAGGCTCGATCATCAATATCGGATCGGGGGCAAACAAGCAGCCCTTCATGAACCTCGTCGATTACTGCGCCTCGAAGGGCGGGCTGGAACAACTCACCCGCGTCAGCGCCTGCGAGCTGGGCCAGTACGGCATCCGCGTGAACTGCGTCGCCCCGGGCGCGATCGAGATCGAACGCACCAAGGAGGAATCGGACGACTACTCGGGGACCTGGTCGCCCCTGACGCCGCTGGGTCGGATCGGATATCCGAAGGACATCGCCCGGTCGGTGGTCTTCCTCGCAAGCGACGAAGCGGACTTCGTCACCGGACAAACCCTCTACGTCGATGGCGGCCTCTGGACGAAGACGCATTGGCCGTATGCGGTGTGAGGGTCACGGGTCATGAGGTCGGAGGCAAGGAGCGGGGTCGCCCCCGGCCCCGGTTGAGCGTCCTTGGTCCTTGGTCCGACCTCCGACCTCCGACCTCCGACCTCCGACCTCCGACCTCCGACCTCCGACCTCCGACAACGGACAACGGACAACGGACAACGGACAACGGACGGCGATCAGCGGCCCACCCCCTCAAAACGCCACTCCGAACAGATTGCTGTAGGCGTCGGTCCAGTGGATCGGGCGCGGATCGGGACGGTCCCACATCGAGACGCGGCCTGACGCTTCCAGCGCCTCGATGAAGGCGGGATCGCGGGTGACGAGAATCCAGTCGGAGTAATAGGCGTGATCCTCGGTGACATCGGGGCTGTGATCGACGCGGAGGGCCTCGCGATCGAAAGCCGCCGCGAGATTGCGCACCGGATCGGCGAGATCGAGGTGCAGGTTCGTGATGTGGATCGCGAGGACGCCGCCGGGTTTGAGATGTTTGAAATAGAGGTCGAAGGCCTCGCGGGTGAGGAGGTGGATGGGGATGGAGTCGCCGCTGAAGGCATCGACGAAGAGGGCGTCGAACTGCTGCGGCTCGCCCTCCGCGAGTTCGCGTTCGAGGGAGATGCGGGCGTCGCCGAGGACGACCTGCTCCTCACCCCGGCAGTCGGCGAGGTAGGTGAAATGGGAACGGGCGAGTTCCTCGACCTGAGGATTGATCTCGTAGACGCGGAAACGATCGCCTGGCTCCGCATAGGTGGTGATGGTGCCGACCCCGAGCCCGACGACGCCGATGTGGACCGGCTCGGCGGGAGTCGCGGTCCGCGCGGGCAGGCATTCGAAGACCGCCCCGACGCCGCTGTTGAGGCTGTAGTAGGTCGTGGCCAGCGCGCGATCGGATTCGGCGACGTATTGGCGGCCGTGGCTGATTCGTCCGTGATGGAGGGAGCGGAAGGCGGAGTCGGTGCCGGCGTTGATTTCCTCGACCTTGAGCACGCCGTAAAAGCCGCGGCGCATGACGATGGATTGATCGCGCGTTTCCTCCATGTGTTTGCCGAGGAAATGCACCATGACGACGAGCAGGGCGATCCACAGGGCGGCGCCGCCGAGGACGAGGCCGGGGCGCCTCGAATGGCGGAAGTGGCGCCAGAGCTGGAAGCTCACGAGGAGGGCGAGGAGATCGAAGGACAGGTGCAGTTCCCAGTAGCCGTTGAAGAGGCGCGGGGCGGCGAGACTGACAAACCCGCCACCGATCGCACCACCGAGGGAGATGCAGAGATAGAATCCGGTGAGATGACGGACGGCGGGTTTCATCCGCACAATCTCCCCGTGGCAGACGAGGCAGCCGAAGAAGATCGCGCCGCAATAGACGGCGATCTGGCGCCAGAGGGGCCACTCGGAGGAGGCGTATTGCAGGTTCATCAGCCAGATCGTGAGGCCGATCGCGGCGGCGGCGAGGGGAATGGCAACGGTGCGGAGATACCAGCGCTCGTGATCGAAGGCGATGACGAAGGTCAGCAGATAGAGCGAGAGCGGCACGACCCAGAGGAAGGGGACGACGGCGACGTCCTGGCACATCTGGCTCGTGAGCGAAAGGAGCAGCATCGAGCCGCAGGCGCTGAAGGCGATCCAAAGGAAGACGTCGATGAGCGGCGGTCGCGGCCCCTGCGCCACGGAGCGGTCGCGATCCGCCAGCGAGCGGGTGCGGCGGAGGAAGAGGATGCCCGTGGCGATGGCGAGGAGGGCGTATCCCGCGAAGGCCGCCGACCAGAGCCTCGTTTGCTGGTTCACGTCGAGCCGCGGTTCGAAGAGAAAGGGGTAGGTGAGGAGGCCGAGCAGGCTGCCGAGATTCGAGATCGCGTAGAGCCGGTAAGGCGAGCGGCCCGGATGCGATTCGGCGAACCAATGCTGGAGGAGCGGGCCGGAGGCGGAGAGAAGGAGGTAGGGGATTCCCACGGTGAAGGCGAGGAGCCGCACGATCCCCGCGGCGGGACTCGCCTCGGTGCCGTCGGGTTTCCACTCCGCGTCCGGGGTGATCGGCAGGACGAGGAAGGCGAGAAGAAGGAGGGCGAAATGGATTCCCGCCTGCAGTCCGCGGCGCTCGCGGAGAAAGGTGACGAGCCCGTGCGCGTAGGCGTAGCCGGCCAGGAGCCCGACCTGGAAAAAGAGAAGACACGTCGTCCAGACCGCCGGGCTCCCGCCATACCAGGGCAGGATGTAGCGTGCGATGACCGGCTGCACCTGGAAAAGGAGGAAGGCGCTGAGAAAGATGGCGGCGAGAAAGAGGGGCATGAGGGGCAACGGCGAAGATGGGCGAAACGGGTGGAAGTGCAATCGCCCTCAATCCGTGACTCCGAACTGAAACTCTGTAGTGTGCCGGTAGGTTTCGCCCGGACGCAGCAGACTCGTCGGGAATTCGGGCCGGTTCGGCGTGTCGGGGTAAAACTGGGTCTCGAAACAGATCCCGCCCCATTTCGGGAAGGGTTCGCCCTTGAAGGAGTTCGCGGTGAAGATCTGCACGCCCGGCTTGGTCGTGGCGATCTTGAGGGTTCGTCCGGAGGAAGGGTCGGTCAGGGTCGCGAAGGGCACGGCCGCGCCTTTCCCTCCGGCGGTTCGTGGAATGACGAAACAATGATCGTAGCCGCCGCCCTCGACGGATTCGATGTCCTTGCCGACCGGTTTCGCGACCCGGAAGTCGAAGGGCGTGCCCGCGACGCCGAGAAAACCGCCCGTCGGCACCTTGCGGGGATCGATCGCGAGGACCTCCGCGCAGTCCATCGCGAGGACGTGTCCGCGGATGTCGCCGCTCCCCGCGAGATTGAAATAAACGTGGTTGGTCAGGTTCAGGTGGGTGGGCCGTTCGGTCGTGCCGGCGTAGTCGAGACGGAGGACGTTGTCGTTTGTCAGGGTGTAGGTCACCGAGACCTCGACCGTTCCCGGATATCCCTCGTGCCCGTCGGGGCTGGCGAGGGAAAAGACCGCCCTGGCGGCAGCGGCATCCGCGCCCGCGACGCCGGTCCAGAGCTGCCGGTGGAATCCGGTGGCCCCGCCGTGGATGTGGACGCCTTCCTTGTTCACGCTCCGCAGGTCGTGCCGGTTTCCGTCGATGGTGAAGCCGCCGTCCCCGATGCGGTTGGTGAAGCGTCCGATGACCGATCCGAGGACCCCGCCGGCGAGGGCCTCGTCGAGCGACCGGTAGGAGAGGGTCACAGGTCCGACCCGACCCTGTCGGTCCGCCGTTTCGACGGAGACGAGAAGGGCGCCGTACTCGGCGAGGACGACGCGCGTTTTCTGATCGTTTGTCAGGGTGAAGAGGCGCACGGGGCGGCCGTCGGGCATCGATCCCCAGAGCGACTCGGCCACCGCGGGCGCGGCGAGGGACGGAAGGGCGGTCAGGGCCGGAAGGGCGGCCAGCACGGCCAAGAGAGGGGTTGCGAACGGGGGGATTTGCATGAGGTTGGGGTCATGTCGATGCTGCCCTTTTCGATCCCCCGCGTCAATCCGGCACTGATCTTCTCGGCCCTGCTCCTGCCCGAGGGAGTGTCGTCACCCGTGGCCGCGGCCGACTGGCCGAGATACCGCGGACCGAACCTCGACGGCATCTCGACGGAGGCCGGCCTCCGCACCAGTGGCGAGGCCAAGGTGCTTTGGAGCGCCTCGGTCGGTCTCGGCTACGGTGCCGCAGTCGTGGGAGGGGGAAAGGTGATCGTGAGCGGGCACGACGGCAAGGACCGCGACACCGTGTTTTGTTTCGACGAGGCCACGGGCAAGGAGGTGTGGAAACATTCCTATCCCCAGCCGCTCGGCGATCTTTATTTCCAGGGCGGCACCACGGGCACGGCCACGATCGAGGGCAACCGCGTCTACCAGCTCGCGCGTGAGGGCGAACTCTTCTGTCTCGAACTGGCGTCCGGAAAGGTCGTCTGGCAGAAGAACCTCGCCAAGGATTTCGAGTATTCGAAGCCGGACTGGGGGTTCACCGGTGCTCCGCTGGTATGGGACGACTGGCTTTTCCTGAACGCGGGGGACTCCGGCCTTTGCCTCAAGAAGGGCGATGGATCGGTGATCTGGAAGTCGAAGGACGAGGTCGCCGGTTACTCGACGCCCTACCCGGTGACGCGCGACGGATGGCGTCTCGTCGTCTTTTCAAACAAACGTTCCTACGTCTGTGTCGATGCGAGCAACGGCACCGAGGTCTGGCGGCACAAGTGGATGACCCGCTACGGGGTGAACGCGGCCGATCCCATCATCCTCGAGGAACGGGTCTTCATCTCGAGCGGATACGGAAAGGGTGCGACGCTCCTCGAATGGAAGGAGAAGGGGGCGTTGAAGGATCTCTGGGAGAATCGCGAGATGCAGGCGCAGATGAACGCACCCGTCCTCATCGACGGACATCTCTATGGCATCTCCGGGAACGAGGGGCAGGATGGCACCGGTCTCCGCTGCCTCGAGTTCGCGAGCGGCGAGGTGGAGTGGTCCGAGCCCTCGGTCGGGCACGGCGCGGCGATGGCCGTCGGGAAACAGCTCCTCGTCCTCACCGAGGGAGGGGAACTGCTCGTCGGCGAGGCGTCGCCCTCGGGATTCAAGCCCACCTTCAGGCAGAAGGTCCTGGAGCCCAAGATCTGGACCGTGCCCGTCTTTGCCAATGGCCGGGTTTACTGCCGCAACGCCGCGGGAAAACTCGTGGTCGTCGACATGAAGGCGGACGGTTGAACATTTTTCCGCCGATCTTGAACCCTCCGGACCGGACCGTGTCCACGCGATGAGATGAAACCCTTCCTGCCGTCGCTCTTCATCCTGCAGGCCGCGTTCCTCGCGTCGGCCCAGACCCCGGCGTCGCCGGCGCCGCCGGAACCGGCTCCGTCCGCGCCCGCAAAACCGGCTTCGGAATATCTCCGTTTCGTGGAGGTTCCCCGAACGGAGGTTCCCCGAACGGACGTTCCCGGCTCACCCGGTCCCGCTTCTCCAGCAACTGCAGAGCCCGACCGGCTCCAGACGGCGGTGACGCGCTTTGAAAAGGATGGCACGACGGTCGATCTCGTCGGGGTCGTGCACCTCGCCGACGCCGCCTATTTCAAGACCCTGAACGAGCGCCTCAAGACCTACGACGCCGTCCTCTACGAGATGGTGGGCGGTCCGCATCGTCCTGACAAAACCACTCCCGGTGAGGACGCCCCTCCCGCGGAGGAGGAGGTCGGCTCGGTGCGGCAGTTGCAGCAGCTCGCGAAGGCGTTTTTCGGGCTCGAGTACCAGCTCGACGCGATCGATTACACGGCGCCGAACTTCGTCCATGCCGATGTCGATTGGCGCGAGATGGAGACGCTGATGAAGGCGCGCAACGAGACCCTGATGACGCTCTTCACCCGGGCGATGTCCCTGCCGGAGGATGCCGCCTTGCCGGGGATCCCGGCCGACGACGCCGCGGCCGAGGCGATGATGCGGCGTCTCTTCAACGCGGTGATCACCGGTGACAGCGCCGGGCTCAAGCGGACCCTCGCCCCCTTTCTGAGCGAGGCCGAGAATCTCATCGCGCAACTCGAGGGGGAGGACGGCACCGTGCTCGTGCGCGAGCGGAACCGCGTCGTCCTGGAGAAATTCGCCGAACTCCGCCGCGAACGGGGTGCGGGGACCTACGCGATTTTCTACGGGGCCGGCCACATGCCGGACTTCGAGCAGCGGCTCCTCGACGAGGGTTTCACGAAGGGCGAAACGACCTGGCTCGATGCCTGGACCATCCCCGCGCCCGGGTCGCCGGGGGCGGCGCCGGCCGGGTCCCCGGTCGAGTCGATCCTGCGCGTGCTCTCGTCGGATCCCGAGGTCATGAAGGGACTGCAGGATCTCGGCACGACCCTCGAAGGACTCGGAGGGGCCCTGAAATCGCTGACGCCCCCGCCCGCGGTCGAGTAGTCCGTCGGCATCCTGGGGGATTCGGATGGCCGTTGCGGTAAAAGTGATCTCCCGGCATCAGGTCTTTGGATTTGGGAGATCTCCCCGAGAGTAGTGACGCGGAGCCAAGTGGCATGGGCATCCTGCCCATGCGTCCCGATTGGGTGCCAAAGTCGTCGGGCGGCGCCTCCTCTCTTGCGTCTCGCGCCCGTCCCGACTGGGTCGGAAAAGGAGCTCGTTTCCGGTCCTGTCGTCCCCTCCACCGAAAGCATGGGCAGGATGCCCATGCCACGTCCAACCCTTTCCAAAAACATGGCGCGGGGAAGCAGGGCATCGGCCGTGAATCAAAGTGCTGCAGATTATCATCCATACTTCTCCGCACCGGGATTTCGGAATTCGGTCGTGGATGTGGCATGGGCTTCCAGCCCATGCAGGTCCGGAACGACGCCGAAGTCCCTTGAAGGTCATGTCGCTGCGACGGCCCGCGCCATCTCGGAGCGGGCAAGCGAAAGGGCGTGGAACGGCCTTCCGCGGGTTCCTCGCCAAAGGCATGGGCTGGATGTCCATGCTGGCACCCGCGCCCGATCTGCTCGTTCAGTCTTTCCAAAACGTTGTGCGGCGAAGTATCCATTGCACGAAAGGCGGAAATCCTTTCTTGAATGAGGGTCAGCGTGGGCATTGATGAAGAGACCTTGCGGGAAGTTATGGCCCTGACCGGCGCTCCGGAGATTCTTATGCCTTTTTCCGAGGCGGACTTGCGGGCTGGACGAAAGGCCGGTTTTGGTGCAGAAAAGCGCCCATGCATCGAAAACTCCCGCTCATTCTCAGCCTCCTCGCCCTGCTCGTTGCTCCGGCCCGGGCGCAGGAATCCCTCTTCAACGGCAAGGACCTCTCCGGCTGGAAGGGGCTGTCCCAGTTCTGGTCGGTGAAGGACGGCGTCATCGTCGGCGAGACCACCAAGGAGAATCCGACCAAGGGCAACACCTTCCTCATCTGGCAGGGGGGCGAGGTCGCCGATTTCGAGATCACCGCCGAGGTGCGTTTCCAAGGCAACAACTCGGGCGTGCAATACCGCAGCGAGATCGTCGACGAGGCGAACTTCGTTCTGAAGGGCTACCAGGCCGACCTGCATCCCGCGCAGAACTACTTCGGCATGCTCTACGGCGAGAAGCTCGGCAAGCGCGGCATCATCGCCCAGCGCGGCCAGCGCGTCGAGGTCGGTCCTGACGGAACGCCCAAGGTCGTCGGCGAGGTCGGAGACAAGACCGAACTGAAGGACTGGGAGTGGAACACCTTGCGCGTCATCGCCGTCGGCAACCGCCTCCTCCACCAGATCAACGATGTCACCACCGTCGACATCACCGACCGCCATCCCGAGGCTCTCGCCAAGGGCGCCATCGGCCTGCAACTCCACGCCGGTCCGCCCATGCGCGTCGAATACAAGAACATCCAATTCCGCAAACTGAGTGACAGCGAAGGACAGGGAGTCCTCAAGCAAGCCATCGAGACCAGCGCGAAGAAGGCGAACCCCAATGCCAAGCCCGCCGCCGCGAATGCCGGCGCCAAGGGCAAAGGAAAGGCGGCTTCCGGAGCGGGCGCTCCCGCTCCGCGCATCGCCTACCAGTGGATCACCACCGGGCCGCTTCCGACCTGGATCTGGCGGGCTGACAAGGTGGATGACGAGTGGATTTACCTGCGCAAGTCCTTCGACGTCGCCGGCGAGGTGAAGTCGGCCAAACTCTACGCCACCTGCGACAACGAGCTCGAACTCTGGGTCAACGGCGAGAGCGCCGGACGCGCCCCCGACTGGGGTGCTCCCATCCTCAATCCCGCCGCCACCAAGCTCCTCAAGACCGGCAAAAACGTCATCGCCGCAAAGGCCCGCAACCGGGGTGGTGCCGCCGCCTTCGTCCTGAAGCTCGAGGTGGAGACGACCGACGGCAAAAAGACCACCGTCCTGAGCGAGCCCGATTGGAAACTCTCCCTCACCGAAGCCGACGGCTGGAAGACGGCCGCCTTCGACGACGCCTCGTGGACCGGAAAACTGAAGGCCCACGGGAAGTTCGGCGTCCAGCCCTGGGGCGTCGCCGGCATTGATGGGCCGGGCGGAGGAGGGGGCGGTGGCAGCTCGCCGCTCGATCCCGCCGACATCACCGTGGCCGAGGGTTTCAAGGTCGAACTCCTCTACACCGTGCCGAAGGAGGAACAAGGCTCCTGGGTTTCCCTCACCACCGATCCGCAGGGCCGCTTCCTCGCCAGCGACCAGGGCGACAAGGGACTCTACCGCATCGAGGTGAGCGACAGCGCTGATGGCCCGAAGGTCGGGGTCGAGAAAATGCCCGCCCCCGTTTCCGGCGCCCATGGACTTGTCTGGGCCTTCGATGCGCTCTGGTTCAACAAGAGCGGCGGCAAGCTCCATCGCGTCACCGACAGCGATGGCGACGGCAAGCTCGACAAGGCCGAGGAGATGCCCAGCGCCACCGGCGGGGGCGAACACGGAAACCATGCCGTGATCCTCACTGAAGATGGCTCGCAGCTCTACGTCGATGGCGGCAACCACACCGACCTCCCCCCCGCGGAGGCTCTCTCCGGTTCCCGGGTGAAAGGCTGGCAGGAGGATCACGTCCTTCCCCGCATGTGGGATGCCCGCGGTCACGCCCGTGGCCGCCTCGCTCCCGGTGGCTGGGTGACCCGGTTCGATCCGAAGACACAAAAGCACGAACTCTACTGCATCGGCTTCCGCAACCAGTACGACATCGCCCTGAACCAACACGGGGACCTCTTCACCTACGACGCCGACATGGAGTGGGACATGGGCATGCCCTGGTACCGGCCCACCCGCATCAACCACGTCGTCAGCGGCGGCGACTACGGCTGGCGCAGCGGCTCCGGCAAGTGGCCCGCCTACTACGAGGACAGCCTGCCCCCCGTCGTCGATATCGGCCCCGGTTCGCCCACCGGGGTCGCCTCGGGCCTTGGCACCAAGTTCCCTGCCAAATACCAGAACGCGATTTATGCGCTCGACTGGACCTTCGGCACGATCTACGCGATCCACCTCCAGGCGGACGGCGCCGGCTACGCCGGCAAGGCCGAGCCCTTCGTCTACGGCGCGCCGCTTCCCGTCACCGACGCGATCGTCGGCAAGGATGGAGCCCTTTACTTCACCATCGGCGGACGCAACACCCAGAGCGCGCTCTATCGCGTGACCTACACCGCCCCCCTCGGCAAGGACGAGGCGGTCGCCGAGCCGAAGGAAGTCACCGCGGCCCGCGCCCTCCGTCGTGAGCTCGAGGCCTTCCACGGCAAGGAGAACGCCGCCGCGATCGAAAAAGCCTGGCCCCATCTCGCCAGCCCCGACCGTTTCCTCCGCAACGCCGCCCGCGTCGCGGTCGAGTCGCAGCCCGTCGCCTCGTGGGCCGACCAGGTGCTCGCCGCAACCGATCCCCAGACCCGCATCACCGGAGCCGTCGCCCTCGCGCGCCAGGGAGAGGCCGCGGCCCATGGCGCGAAACTCACCGCCGCCCTTCTTGAAATGGATCCGGCGACCCTGACCGAACCCCAACTCCTCGGCTGGCTCCGCGCCTGGCAACTCAACCTCATCCGCTTTGGCAAACCCGAAGGCGGGATCCGCGAGAAAGTCGTGGCCAAGCTCGATGCCCTCCTCCCCGCGAAGTCGGCCAACGCCAACGTCGAATTGGTGAACCTGTTGGTCTCGCTCGAAGCGCCTTCGGTGATCGAGAAAGCCCTGACCTTGATCGAGAACCCCGGCGCTCCCGAAATCCCCGACTGGGCCGAGCTCGTCACCCGCAACGCCGGATACGGCGGCACGATCAAGGCCATGCTCGACAATTACCCGCCCATCCGCGGCATCGCCTACGCCTTCGCCCTGCGCAACCAGAAGACCGGCTGGACCCTCGAACAGCGCCGCCGTTACTTCGCCTTCCTCAACGCCGCCTCGAAACATCCCGGCGGGGCCAGCTTCGGCGGCTTCCTCGCCAACACCCGTGACGAAGCCCTCGCCCTGGCGCCGAATGACCAGGTCGCCGCGCTGAAGGATGTCACCGGTGTCAGTTACCAGGCCGTGCCCGACTTCGCGATCACTCCGCCGAAGGGTCCCGGCCAGGTCTGGACGGTAGAGAGCGGAATGAAACACGCCAACGGCGGTCAATTCCGCAACGCCAGCTTCGAGAACGGTCGCAGCCTCTTCCACGCCGTCGGATGCGGCGCCTGCCACCGTATGGCCGGCTTCGGGGGCGATATCGGACCCGATGTCACCAGCATCCGGAACAAGTTCGACGCCGCCTATGTCCTCGAGTCCATCATCGAGCCGAGCAAGGTCATCAGCGACCAATACGGCAGTTCCAGCGTCACGACGAAGAGCGGTGCCGTCCACACCGGTCTCGTCGTCGAGCGCGGTGATGATCTCGAGGTTTATCCCCCCGATCCCAAGGGGGCTCCCGCGAAGCTGAAGCGCTCCGACGTCGCCAAGGTCGAGCGCGTCCCCGTCTCGCAGATGCCCCCCGGTTTGATCAACCTCCTCAATGGAGACGAACTCCGCGACCTCATGGCCTACCTCATGTCCGCCGGTGATCCGAAGGACAAGGTCTACGGGAAGTGAGCCCGAAGCCGGCCCCGTCGTGGATTCCGGCGGCGTTCACTGGAAAATGGGACTCATCCCGCGACTTCCGGTTGAAGGGACCGTCTCCCGGAGGCTTATTGTCCCGGTAACGCGCCCTTAGCTCAGGTGGATAGAGCAACGGATTTCTAATCCGTGGGTCACAGGTTCGAGTCCTGTAGGGCGTGCTTCAGGAGCCTTTTTCGGAATTCCGCCTTGATGTCCTCCGGCGCGACGTGGCCCATGGCGGGGCGGTTCAGGATCGTTTTCGGTCCCTTGAGCGCATTGTAGGCCGCGTAGACGCTGGTGGGCGGACAGGTCCGGTCGATGAAACCCACGCTGACAATCGCCACGGCCTTGCATCGGGAGGCGAAGTTCACCGCGTCGACGTAACGGCTCGCCTCGAGCGAGGCGGCGTTCGGGGCGCCCGAGGCGGTCATGGCCACGAGTTTCGGCCAGC
>JBILDO010000025.1:0-71668 GCA_044352585.1 Verrucomicrobiales bacterium | reverse complement strand
CGCCCCGGATCGCCGAGCCAGGCGCCGCCGACCATGTAGCCGACCTCGGCGAGGATCAGGCAGCAGAGCATCTTCTTGATCTCGCGCTGGGCGAGGGCGGCCACGGAACCGACGACGATGGCGATGACGGCGAGCGAGACGACGAAGTGGCTCCATTCGACCCCGGCCTCGACGCGGTCGAGCCCGAAGACGGAGACCATCATGCGGACCATGACGTAGACGGAGACCTTCGTGACGAGCGGGGCGAGGAGGCAGGCGCTGCCGGACGGACAGTAGCTGTAGGCATTCGGCAGCCAGCCGTGGAGGGGGAAGAAGGCCATCTTTGTCCAGATCCCCACGAGGATGAAGATGAAGGCGGTCTGCATCGCGCGCGAACCGGCGAGGGCCTCGTTGTTCGCGAGGATCGTGTGGATGTCCTGCATGTTCAGCGAGCCGACCTTGAGGTAGAGGTAGCCGACGCCGATGAGGTAGAAGGACGCGCCCACCGTGCCCATGACGAGATATTGGAAGGCGGCGACCTTGCAGCGCCGCGAATTGCCCATGGCGATGAGACCATAGCTCGTCAGGGCGGTGACCTCGACGAGGACGAAGACGTTGAAGGCGTCCCCGGTAATGGTGATGCCGAAAAGGCCCACGCAGAGGAGGAGGAAGAGGATGTGGAAGTGCGGGGTCTTTTCGGCGTCCCTCTCCCCGGCGGGGCGGATCGCGAAGACCGCGGCCAAGATCGCGACGACGGCGATGACGACGAGTAGCGGGCTGTTGATGGCGTCGGCGCGGAGGACGATGCCGATGCCGAGGGGCTCCTTCCACCCCGCGACGAAGTAGTCGAGGGGACCCTGCGCGAGGACGCGGAGGAGGATCCCGATCGCGGACGCGAGGGAGACGCCGAGCGCGGCGAGGGCGACGGGCAGGCAGACGCGGTGGTCCTTCATGCCGAAGAGGCCGATGGCGATGGCGCCGAAGAGGGGCGCGACGAGGACGAGGACGGGGAAGTGTTCAGACATCGTCGTGGAGCGCCTTGATTTTCGCGAGGATCTCGTCCTCCTCGAGGGTGTCGAAATCCCTGTGGATCATCTGGCAGAGGGCCAGGGCCACGCCGAGGGTGGCCACGCCGACGACGATGGCCGTGAGCATGAGAACGTGGGGGACGGGATTGGCAATCTTGTCAGGATTGATCGCGCCGGCGTCCCCCGCGAGGGCCAGCTCCGCGGCATGGTGGTCGATGATGGGGATGGTGGCGCCCTCCTTCACCCCGAGGGAGACGTAGAGGAGGAGGATCGCGGTCTGGAAGATGGAAAGCCCGATGAGCTTCTTGACGAGGTTGTTTTTCGCGATGACCGCCCAGAGTCCGGTCATCATGATGATGACGTAGACCCAGAAGTTGAAGTGCGGGACGACCCACTCTTGGAAGAAGGCGTTCATGGTTCAGAGGCCTCCCCGGAGTCGTCCGCGGCTGGAGAGGTTGGCGAAGATGGCGAACATGACGGACATCACGGTGAGGGCGACGCCGATCTCGACGGCGAAGATGCCGTGCGACCGCGCCATTTCCTCGCCTTCCGTGCCGAAGAGCCCGCGGAGGGCGCCATAGTCGAGGAAATTGCGCCCGAAGACGAGCGGGAGAAAACCGAAGCCGGCGTAGATGAGGATGCCGAGGCAGGCGAGCCGGATGAAACTCCCCTCGCCGAGTCGGGCGAGGGCATTCCGCAGCGTGGTGGAGAGCGCGATGAGGATGAAGCTCGCCCCGAGCATGACGCCGCCTTGGAAGCCGCCGCCCGGACTGTGGTGCCCGTGGGCGATGACGTAGAGCGCGAAGATCTGCACGAGGGGCACGGCGATGCGGCAGGTCATGCCGGTGATGATGCGGTGGTGGTCTCCGTCGATCGCGGGGTCCGTCGGTGCGGAGGCGGCGGGACCGCCCGACGCGGATTCCTCGCGGCGCAGCACCCGGAGGATCGCGAAGATGGCCATCCCCGCGGTGAAGATGACGACGGTCTCGAAGAGGGTGTCGTAGCCCCGGTAGTCGGCGAGGATGGCGGTGACGAGGTTCGGCACCCGGGTATCGCGGTAGGTGTTCTCGATGTAGTAGAGCGAGGCCGCGGGCGAGCCCCCGGCGACGCCGGCGTTGGCGGGCGAACGCGGGTCGCCGAATGCCGGGAAATCGGAGACCGCGTAGAGGAGGACCGCTCCGGTGATGAGGACCGCGAGGGTGGCAAAGACTTTTGCCTTCATCAGTCGGTCGAGCGCCTCCGCGTGTTGAGGATGGTGGCCACGATCAGCACGGTGCTGACCCCCGCGCCGACGGTGGCCTCGGTGAAGGCGACGTCGACCGCGCCCATCTCCGCCCAGATGAGGCAGATGAGGAACCCGTAGATCCCGAAGACCATCGCCGCGGCGAGGAGATCCTTCACCGACAGCGAGAGGATCGCCGCGACGACGAGGAAGATCAGGAGGAGGATGTCGAAGGAAACGATCACGGCGGTTCAGGATTTCTTCGTGAGTTGGTCAGGGGTGCGGCAATCGTCCTCGAGGTGGTTCGCGCGGCCGGGCTCGATCACGGGATCGATCCCGTCCTCCCAGCCCGCGTCGGTGAGCGCGCTCGTCGCGGTGGGGCTCGTGAGATAGATGAAGACGATGACGGCGAGCAACTTCGCGACCACGAGGAGGACGGGCCAGTCGTGGGAAAGATCGTGGACGCCGCGCAACTGGTAGAGGGCGAAGCCGGCGATCACGAGCAGACTCGAGAGAGTGTCGCCCTTGCCGGCGGCGTGGGTGCGGCAGTAGAAGTCGGGGAAACGCGTCAGACCGACGGCCGCGCCGAGGAAAAAGACGAGTCCGGCGACGATGAGGACGATGCCGAGGACGGTGAGGATCATGGTCTCAGAGCGCCTCCTTTCCCCGGGTCGGCTCCGCGCCGGATCCCTCCGTATCCCGTTGTTTGGCCCGGTGCAGGTAGCGGGCCGCGGCGATGGAGCCGGTGAAGTTCAGGAGGGCATAGGCGAGGGCGAAGTCGACGAACATGCCGACCTGCTTGAAAACGATGCCGATGACGACGAGGAACACGGCCGTCTTCGTCCCGATCACGTTCGCGGCGACGATGCGGTCGAGCGCGGTGGGGCCCTTCACGATGCGGAACATCGCCGGAATCATGAGGAGGAGAAGGACGAGGCCCGCTCCCGTCGCGAAATGCTCGAAGGTCATGGGGCCGGGTCCTCGAAGATGCGGGCGATGCGGCGGTCCATCTCGCCGTTGAGCCCGGCCGCCGAAGCGTCGTCGATGGCGTGGATGTAGAAGGTGTCGCCGAGGATCTTGATCGTCACCGTGCCGGGGGTGAGGGTGATGGAGTTGGCAAGGAGGAATTTCTCGAAATCGGACTTGAGAGGGGTGCGGTAGCGGACGATCTGGGGCTGCAGGGCGGAGCGGGGGCCGAAGGCGAGCTTGAAGACGGCGAGGTTGGCGAGCACGATCTGCCAGGTCAGCCAGACGGTGTATTGGGCGAATCGCCAAGCCTGCACGGTGCGGCGGCGCAGGGGGATGGTCCGGTCGTCGAAGAGCAGATCGGAGGAGAGCCAGGTCACGATCCCGGAGGAGATCAGACCGAGCGAAAGGTGGAAGGGATCGAGAAAGCCCGAAAAAACCACCCAGGTCACCATGAGCGCTCCGAAAACAAGGAAGGGGTAGAGGGGCGATGAGGGAGACCGCTTTTCCATCGGAACCGCGTTGCGTGGACGACCTGGAACGCCGCGAACAGAGCAAGGATCATGCCCCTTGTCAATTTTCCTGTCAAATCGCGGGTCCTTTGCTACCGTAAGGGTGTCCATGAGTCACTGCCGTGCCATCGCCCGGTTCCGGTTCCGGTTTGCCAGATCGCTGGTCGCCCTGACCAGTGCCGTGACTTTATGTGCCCAGGACCCGGTCCGGATTGCTCCTCCTCCGATTCCCGGCGGGCCGCAGGTTCCCGCCCCTGCTCCGCCCGCCGCGGTCTCTCCGCCGGTTCCGGCGTTTTCCGTTCCGGCGGCGGACGCGGTCTCCGCGCCCCCGGTGGCGATGCCGGCCCAGACCACCGAGGCCGCGCCGCAGCCTTCGTTCATCGCCACGCCTGCCGATTTCGCGCCGGCTTCCAAGAAAATCGAGCTGCCGAAGGGACCGGTGATTTCGGAAACGCAGAGCGGGGCGCGCATCATCGAGGTGGAGACCCCCGAGCGGGTCCCGGTCTATCCCGACGATCCGGAGTCGGCCTGGTGGGAGATCAATCCGCATTTCGCCTTCGACCGGGCGCAACGGGAGCAGAAGCCGCTCCTGCTCCTCTTCACCGGGATGTGGAACACCCAGGCGATGGCTCTCTCCGAGGAGGTCTTCGCCACGAAGAGCTTCAACGAGTTCGTGAAGGAGCACCTCGTGATCTGCTATCTCAGTTATCCCCGGAACATCACCGACGCGGCCCCGACGCTGCGCCGCCTCAAGGAGAAGTTCAAGGTGCGGGGATACCCGAACGTGCTCCTCTTCAATCCGAACGGGGAGGTCGCGCGCGGGATCCGGGGTTACCGGTCGGGCCGGCCGGTCGATTATTTCAACCAGCTCGTGGGGGCGTGCCAGCCCGTCCTCGAGTCGATCCAGGGGCAGAAGGCGCGGCTCGTCTCGAGCGGATACCGCGATTGGTCGAACTATCTCGGGAAGCTGGTTTTCGCCCGGTTCGTGGAGCGTGACGCATCGCACGTGGTGCTCCAGGACGCCTCCGGACAACGGTGGACCGTCCCGGTCAACGATCTCGCCCCCGACGATCAGAGAATGGTGGAGTCCTTCCCGCCGGTGGCTAAGGTGGGAACCAAGTGAATTCCCGTCCCGCGCGGACTCTGCAACCCCCAACGCTGTCATGGCCCGGTTTTTGATTCATCTTCTCGTCCTCATCCTCATCGGACTGTTCTCCGGCCTGGTCTATTTCGCCGTCGGTGGCGGCGGGGATCGCTACGACCTTCTCGATCTCCTGAGGCGGCGACCCCTCGCCGCAGTGATCGGGGTGAAGACCCCGCTCGTTGCCCAGGGTGACGCAACCCCGCTGCTCCGAGCCGAGCCCCTCGACCTGAACAATCTCGAGGTGCTCACGGAGGTGAATCGCGCCGTCTCCGACCTGACCGACGCGGTCGTTCCGTCCGTGGTCAGCATCGACACGACGACGAACGTGAACGTGACGCGCGTCATACCGACGGATCCCTTCGGATTCTTCGGCTACCGCCAGAATGAAAGTTACGCCGCACCCGGCCTCGGTTCCGGGGTCATCGTCACGGCCCAGGGGCACATCGTCACGAACCACCACGTCGTCGCCGGGGTCGATGCGATCCGCGTCACCCTGCACGACGGCGGCCAGTTCGACGCCGAGTGGATCGGGAGCGATCCGAATGTCGACATCGCCGTCCTCAAGCTGAAGGCCCCCGAGGGAGGCGCTCTCCCCCCCCTGCAGCCCCTTGCGTTCGGGGATTCCGGAAAAGTCCGCGTCGGGGAGATGGTCCTCGCCGTCGGGAATCCATTCGGTCTCAGCGAGACCGTCACCCAGGGCATCATCAGCGCGAAACAACGCGAGCTCAACGACGGGGCGAACGAATACTTCCAGGTCGACGCCGTCATCAACCCGGGTAATTCCGGCGGTCCGCTCGTGAACGTGAAGGGCGAGATCATCGGGATCAACGTGGCCATCTTCACCGGACAGGAGGACGTGCGCGTCTGGCAGGGCATCGGTCTCGCCATCCCGGCCAACGAGGCGAAGGAGGTCTTCGAGGCCATCGTCCTTGGACGCCCCCTCATCCGCGGGTATCTCGGGCTCGAGGTCGACAACATCTCGCGGAATTACGCCATCGCCCTTGGTCTTTCGAGCACGCAGGGGGCGGTCATCACCGATGTGACGAAGGGTTCGCCGGCGGAGGAGGCGGGCCTCAAGCCCGGGGATGTCATCGTCAAGTTCGACGGCAAGGCGATCCGCACGGCCGAAGAAACGCTTTCCCGGATCCGCGGGAAGAAGGCGGGTGAGGTGGCCGAGCTCACCGTCCTGCGCAAGGGGCAGACCCTCGAGGCGGCGGTCAAGGCGATCGCGAAGTCCGACACCAACACCCTCACGCTCCGCTCCGACATCGCCGCGAGCGGGCAGGCGATCGCCGAGGCCCTCGGGATTTCCGTGGCCAACCTGAACGCCCAACAGAGGCAGGCCCTCGGCCTCCCCGATGGAACCCCCGCCATCGTCATCACCGGGGTGAAGTCCGACTCCCAGGCTGCGCAACGGTTTCAGGCGGGTGACCTCGTCCATCGGATCAACCAGGACCCCGTGAACGATGTTGCGACCTTTTTCGATGTCCTCGGTTCACTTCCCCAGGACAAAACCTCGGTCATGGTGCTGAGCCGCGGAGGCCGCCTCATCCGCGCCTTCCTCAATCCCTGAGCGATCCGCCATCCGCGCCGATGAACCGGCACACCCTCGCCGAGTTCCGGTCGCGCCGGGCCGCCTTTGATGAGGCGGTGGACGCAACCGTCGGCATCTGCGGCTTCTGTTCCGGTTCGGCCTGGCAAATGGCCGCCCACGGCCACCTCCAAGACACTGCGGGCGGGAGTCGCCGCGAGTGGATCATCGAGCGCGACGGAGCCTGGTTGCTCTTCGCCGAATCGGAACGGCGCGGCCTTTATCTCCCCTTCGAGGCGGCCTGGATGTTCGGCGCACCGCTGTCCGGCGGAGTGGAGGCGGCGAAAGCGCTGCTGGTCGAGGCCGCGGCCGCAGAGGCCTCCAGGGTCGGGAATCCCGCGGCCTTTTTCGTCGGAGGGCTCGTCGGCGGCGGTGCGATGCACACCGCCCTGCGTTCGCTCGAGTCCCGTTCGAGAGTCTGCCGTGACTATCCGGGCACGGATGTGATGATGATCGACCTCGGGGATGGCCTCGAGGCATGGCTTGGGCGCCGCTCGCGGAAGTTCCGCCGCACCTTGCGCGAGTCCTTGGAAGAGGTCCCGGGCCTCGAGATCCTCGACCTGTCGGGGGAGAATCCCGCGGTTCTCTTCGAGCGCCTTCTCGCGATCCAGCGGAGAACCTACAAATGGCGCCAGGGCACGGACATCTTCCAGATCCCCGGCTATGCCGCCTTCTACCGCCAGTTGCTCGCGGACCTTCAAGCTGCCGGCGGGCTGCGCGTGCTCGTCGCCCGGCGCGACGGGGTCGACCTCGCGCACATCTTCGGAGGGGTGAGGGGCTCCGTGTATCGCGGTCTGCAAATGAGCTACGCCGAGGAGGCGCGCGACCTCGCCCTCGGCAACCGCCTCCAATTCGAGAATCTCGGCCGCTGCGCCGACGAGGGCATTGTCACCTACGACCTGGGAATGCATGCCCCCTACAAGGAACGCTGGGCCGACCGCGCCGAGTCGCGCGTGGGCGTTCTGTGGGTGGGGTGAAGACCGTCTCCGTGATTACGAATTGCGCTGGGCTTGCCAAGGAATCGGGATCGGGATCGGGATCGTGATGGAACCAATGGTGGAATCCCACGACATCGCCGTCATCGGTGCCTCGATCTCCGGCGCGACGGCGGCGGTTTTTGGGACGTGAAGCATTTCGTGTCGCGCTCATCGACCGTCTCCTCGCCGATCACGCGTCCGCGATGCCGTCGGTCAGCTCCTTCTTCGGATCTGGCCTGTCGGAGATCGGGTCGGGAAACGGCTGCAGGTGCTCCGACGGATCTCCTGACAAACCCACCCAAACCCTCTCGCATGAGGAAACGCGTCCTCTTCCTCCCAATCCTCCTCGCGGGGATCGCCGCGCTCCCGGTCCTCGCCCCGGAGTCCGGATGGTCCGGCGCCTGCAAGGTGAGCTTGAGCGGCGAATCGACCCTTCCTGAGTTCGCCGTCGCCGAAGCGCGGCCCGCCGCGGACGGACCCGTGCCGAGGCCAACGGTGGTGCCCCTCAAGATGACCCTCATGGGCAAGACCCACGGGTTGACGGGCCAGGTGTCGGACTGGTCCTACTCGGAAAAGACGGTCTCCTTCACCGTCTCGTTTCCAGTGTCGCTGAAGGACTGCGGAATCAAGCCGCCGAACGTGCTCGGGCTCGTCAAGGTCAAGGACGAGATTCTCGTGAAGGCGAGTCTCGCCCTGAAGCGCAAGTGACCGTGCCGCGCGCCGAGGAGCCGTGGATCACGCCATGCCCGCGATCGTGAAGACGGCCGTCTCGATGGTGAGGCCCGGACCGAAGGCGAGGGCGAGAACCCGTTCTCCGGCCTCGCTCCGTCCGAGCAGTTCCTTGAGCACGAAGAGGATCGTCGGGCTGCTCATGTTGCCGAAGTCGCGCAGGACCGCGCGCGAGGCGTCGAGGGCGTCCTCCTGCAGTCCGAGCGCGGAGATGACGCGGTCGAGGATCGATTTGCCGCCGGGATGCACGGCAAAGCGGTCGATCCGTTCGGGATCGACGCCGATGCGGCGCAGGATCGACCCGATCTCGGCCCCGATCACCTTCGGCACGTAGCTCGAGAGGACGAGGTCGAATCCGCGGTTCCCGATCGACCAGGCCATCGCCGACTCGCCCTCGGGAATGGTGCCCCCGTGGAATCCGTCGATGCGATAGGTGTTTCTGTCAGGATGAGGCCTCGAGGTGACGAGGGCTGCGGCGGCGCCGTCGGCGAAGACGGTGTTCCCGAGGATGACGTCGGGCGCCTCGTCGATCTGCATGTGCAGGCTGCACAGCTCGAGGGCGATGACGAGGACGACCGCCTCCGGATCCGCCGCGCACACCTGTGCCGCGAACTTCAGGCCCGGGATCGCCGCATAGCAGCCCATGAATCCCAGGGTGTAGCGCTCCACCGATTCGCGCAGGCCGAGGTCGCGCACGAGGTAATAATCGGGCCCCGGGTTCACGAATCCGGTGCAGGTCGCGAAGACGAGGTGGGTGATCGAACCGCGGTCCGGAGCGCCGGGCGCGGAGAGGATCTTTTCTCCAAGGGCCGCCGCGAGCTTGCGGGACTCGCCCGCGTAGATGGCATTCCGGTCCGCCGTGGTCGCCTGGCCTTCGCCGTCGAATGGCGGACAATTGAAGAAATCCTCGACCACCATGTGGCGGCGTTCGATCCCCGATTGGCGGAAAGCCTGCCCCACGAGGCGCCGGACGCGCTCGTCGGAAAAGCGTTCCTGCAACCGGAGGGCGAGCGAGGCCTGTTCGTGGGAATGTTCCGGAACGAGGGTTTCGAGACTGTGCAGGAAGGCGGACACGAAGGGGCAGGGGATCCGGGTTGAATGCCAGTGAGGTGATGACGCCCGGGCAGGGCGTGATCTTAGACCGGTTTTGCGGAAACCACCACTGAATGCCGGAGCGGCCGGAATGGCGGCGGAACCATTTCGGGACAAAAGAAAATTTTTTCTTTACACTTTTCGGGAAATGCATCAAGAACGGACCCTGCCCAAACCTCAAAGCCATTCCACCCCATCCGTGATGTCCTCGAATCCGACCCCCTCCACCCTCGTGCGAATCATCCTCCTCGTCTTCGGTGCGGTCCTCCTTCTCTCCGTTTTCTCCCCCGATGCCCGTGCCGAAGCCGCCGCGGCACCTGCCGCCGCCGGTGAAGCGGGTGCCGGCGAGGAAGCTCCGAAGAAAACCACCCTGATGGACATGATCATCGGGGGCGGGATTTTCATGATCCCGATTGGTATCCTTTCCATCTGGATGATCACCCTCGCGGTCTTCCTCGCCCTGCAACTCAGCAAGAAGAAGTACATTCCCCAGCGCCTCAGGGATGAGATCATGGGCTACATGTCGGAAGTGAAGGTGCGCAGCGCGATCGATGCGGCCTCGCAGGACACCTCCTTCCTCGGTCGCATGGCCACCGCCGCCTACATCAATGTCGACGCGACCGACCCGGAAACGCTGGGGCGCTCCAAGGTCGAGGATTCAATGACCGACTTCGTCGTCCGCGAGAGTCTCAACACCTTCACCCTGATCGGTTATCTCTCCGTCATCGCCCAGGGCGCGACGATGCTCGGTCTCTTCGGAACGGTCGCGGGGATGGTGCTCGCCTTCGACTCGATGGGCCTTTCGGGTGGTTCCGACCCCGCCGCGCTGGCTGGAAACATCTCCCTCGCCCTCATCACCACGGCGGGCGGCCTCGTCGTCGCGATTCCCGCGATCTTCCTTTTCTACGCCTACAAAAACCGTTACAATAAGATGATCAGCGATGCCCAGCAGATCCTCGTCGAAGGTCTCGAAGCTGCCGTGGCCACGGTCAACGCCGATCAAGCGCTCGCCCGCGTGCCCGAGGGCATCGCCGAGATGTGATCTGGCGAAGCCTTTTCGAAAGACCGGTAAACTCCACGACGAAACGAGATGGCCTCCGACAAGAAGAAGGAACTCATGGCCTCATTTGTGGAGGCCGATCTGAACATGGACATGTCGCCCATGATCGATCTCACCTTCCTTCTCCTCGTGTTCTTCATGGTCAGTTCCCACCTGATCACGGTCCAGATCGATCGTCGCGTGAAGCCTCCGGTGGCAAAAAATTCCCAAGTCGCCAAGGACGCCTCGGGACGGGTCGTGGTCAACATTCTCGCCGATGGCACGATCTGGGGTCAGGATCAGATCGAGCTTCCCACCTCCGAGGCGGTGCAGGATTACGTCGATCAGGTCCGTGTCCGAAACGAGGAGCAGGGAATCACAACGCGACTCAACCTCCGCGCGGACAAGGAAGTAGATACCCGGATCATCAAGAAGGTGGTGCAGGCCGCCGGTGAAGCCGGGGTCAACGAGGTCATCTTCGGGAGCCTCTCCGTAGATAAATAATTTCCTTTTTCAGCGATGGCCCGCAAAAAGATTCCTCAGGATCCCGATCCTCAGCTCGACATGTCGCCGATGATCGACATGTCCTTCCTCCTCCTCATTTACTTCCTCGTCACCTCGACCCTCGAGCCGGTCGAATCCGACCTCGCCATGACCATGCCCACGAGCATGGGCGAAAGTTCGGCCAAGGTCGAGATCGACATGATGACGGTGCAGGTCAATCCTGTCGGGGCCGTCGTCCTCAACGACGAGATCCTCGACACGGATCCCGCGGTGCGTGAGCTTCCCATGCTCGTTGATCGCCTCCGCACCTACGTGGAGAGCGCCAAGCTCACCGACTCCGAGCCGATGGTCATCATCGCGGCCGACGACGCCGCGAAGGGCCAGCGCTTCGTCGATGTATTGAACGCTCTCGCCGAGCCGGGTGTCGAAATCAAGAAAGTCACCATCACCGGTTTCACCGAGGAGTAAGCCCCGACCTTTGGCATGAGAGATGAGACGGCCCGCGGTCCCCACGTTCCGAATCGGCTCGACGGCAACGGTTTCCACTTTCCCCTGCCCTGTCTCCGGGACCCGAGTTTTCTGATTCGTGGTTCCAGTCGCCTCCGCCCGGACCGCATGGCCCCTGACTGGCGCCGCGGCTGACGATCACGGCCCGGGTTCCGAATTCTCCCATCCCCTTTCCCGATGAATGCCCCCCTCCCTGCTCACTCCCGAGGATTCCTCGCCTTCGTGGCCCTCGCCCTTGTCATTCCAGCCTTCGTCCGCGCCCAGGACGACAGCGTCGAGGGGCTCTACCAGCAGGCCGCCGAATTGAGCGTCTCCGGCCAGCATGGCGAGGCCTCCAAGGTCTTCGAGAAAATGTTCGACCTTTCCGGCGGCCTCGAAACCCTCTTCGAGGACTACGGGGCCCAGGCCGGCGGAATCCTTTTCGACTACGGCATGACCCTCCTCCCCCAGCAGCGCTGGGAGGACGCCAGGAAAGCCTTCACCGAGTGCGTCAACGGGGCGGAAACGGCGAAGAAGGTGGAGTCGCCGATCAAGTCGACCAACCAGCGCGAGAACCTCGCCAAATTCCAGCTCGGTTTCTGCGAGGCCCAGCTCGGGAAACACGCTGAGGCGATCAAGCTCTACGACGAATATCTCGCCTCCAAGCCGGCCCCGGATGAACTCGGACAGGTGCGGAACAGCTTCAAGCTCCGTTACGGCGCGTCACTCATGAAGCTTGGCCGGTTCGAAGATGGCATCGCCTCGGTGCAGGAACTCTTCGACAACCAGGAGGCTTGGAAGGTCAACCCCCAGTTCCTCATGCAGGGCGTTCTCGAGCTCGGCCTTGCCTGGGTCGAACAGGCGATGGGAGCCAACGGAGACGAGGCCGCCGTCGACAAGATCGCCGATCGCGGTCACGAGTTCCTCGACAAAAACGACAAACTCATCCACCTCGAACCGCTCGACCAGTTCCGCTACGGCTTCGTCGACCGGCTCCGCAAGCTCGGTTTTGAATCGACCAAGGCGGGCCTCTATTCGCTGGCCCTTCGCTACTTCTCCTACCTCCCGACGATCGAGGACATCCGCACCGACGTGAATCTCGCGGTGGCCCGCCAGCCCATCGGCGCGGGCGTGCCGTCGCAGTTCCAGGCGATCCTCGATCAGCTCGCCGAGCGGGAAAAGGCCCCGATGCATCCCGATGCGGAAACCCTCCGCCTCGTCGCGAACTGCTACGAAAAAATGGGCAACCTCCTCGCCCCGCGCGCGATCTACTGGCATCTCGCCACCCAGTATCCCGGAGTCGAGGCCAATGTCCGCGGCGAGATCCTGCATGAGGCGGCGCGGCTCTCCGCCCTCCTCTCCGACTACGCGGCCGCCCAGTACTTCGGCGAGAGCTTCATGAAGGAGATGCCCGAGCAGAACCCGCTGCGGAATAATGTCTCCACCTTCATGTTGCAGTCCCTCTTCACGTCGAAGGAGTATGGGGAGGTCATCCGCATCGCCGAGCTCGTGCGCGAGCGCCACCCGGCTGGCGCTCAGGAGCGTGAACTCGCCGATTCGCTTTATCCCCTCGCCCTCTACACGACCCAGAAACACAAAGAGGCCGAGGGGCCCTTCGATGAATACGTGAAATCCTATCCCGAGGGGGGCAACCGCGAGATCGTCCTCTTTCACCGCGGGAGCAATTCGCTGGTTCTCGGGAAGATGCGCGAGGCGGCTGAGCACTATGAGGATTTCCTCAAGGCCTTCCCCGATTCCGACCGCTTCCTCGATGCGGCCCTCGCCGACCTCGCCGTGGCTCGCTTCAACCTCGAGGATTATCCGGCCGCGATCGCGAACGTCGACAAGCTCGTCGCGGCCCGTCCCAAGTCCATCCAGATCGGCCGTTCCCAGAACCTGAAGGGCGACGCGCTCATCGTGCAGTCGGGCCGCATGGGCAAGGAGCAGGAGGAGGAAGCCGCGAAGATGCGCCAGGACGGCCTCAATGCCTACCTCGCCGCGATCGATGCGGGCAAGGCCTCCCAGGTCGGCGATCCTGATCGCGCCGCTTTCCACAAGGAGACCGTGGCCGAGGCGCTCTGGAAAACCGCCGACATCTACTTCCAGGACGAAGCCGTGGAAAAGGGGATCGCGCAGTATGACGCCTTCTTCCCGGATTATTCCGGAACCTACTATGAACCGCAGATCTCGATCTTCGCACTCGAGCATCTCGAGGGCGCGGGTCGCGGGGAAGAAGCCCTCGTCCAAGCCGAGAAAATGGTCGTCCTCCTCGGGAGCAAGGCGCCGGAGCAGCAGGACCTGACCCTCCTCCGCCAGGCGATTGGTTCCTACAGCGAGGCGTCCGTCCGCATCCGCGGGGTCGAGAAGACCGTCGCGTCCCTCGGTAACTTCCCCGGCATGGATCCCGCGAACCAGGCGCTCCTCACCTGGCTGAAGATCCAGCAGGTCATCGTCCTCCAGGAATCGCGCAAGAAGCTGGCGCAGGATTCGCCCGAGTATGCGGCGATCCAGACCCAGATCGGAAAGATCTTCGAGGATCTGCGCCTCTTCGAAAAGCGCGATCTCTCCGAATACGCCCTGCAACAGATCGGGATCTATTTCGCGGGGACGGACAACCCTTTCCTCGGGGTGCCCTATTTCGAGGAACTGCTCGCGCGCACCAATCCGGAAGCCGAGGCCTTCAAGGGCCCCGCGGACATGGAGCTCGGCAAGATCGAGATGCGAGCGGCCGATCCGGCCAAGGTCCTGTCGGCGCGTGAGCGTTTCCGCCGCATCATCGCCTCCGACAGCGAGGACAGCAAACCGCTCAAGGCGCAGGCCTACCTGAATCTCGCCGACCTCCACATGCTCAGCAAGGAGTGGAAGGACGCCTACGCCGCCCTCGACACGATCAACAAGGACAAGACGCTTTTTGCGAAGGATCGCGCGAAGCGGGCCGAGGGGCTCTTCAAGCTCGGAGTGGTCCTCGATGAAATGGGCGATCCGGCCGGCGCGAACCAGGCCTACCTCGGGGTCGTCTCGACCTACGGGGCCTTCAACGACTGGGTCACCCAGGCATGGGAACGCTACGTCCCGAACAGTCTCAAGGACATCAACGCGATGCAGTTGAACGATCCTCTCACCACCGCCCTGAAGCGCCAGCGCGAGCTGACCCTCTACAAGCTCTGCGTGAAATACATCTATCAATGGCAGGCCCTCGACGAAAAGGTCGATGCGCCTGCGGGCGCATTGACGCGCCTCCGCCGCCAGGTGCCGGAGATGAAGATCCAGCTCAAGATCACCCCGGAGGAGGAAACCAAGCTCCTCAACGAACTCGGCATCGCCCCGAAAAAGTGAGCCTTACCGGAAACGACCCCATGAAACCCACGATTTCCTCCCTCGCCCTCCGCGGCCTTGCTCTCGTAATTCTTTTCTCGACCGTTCTGGTCTCCGCCCAGGTCCGCGAAACCCCCGCTACCCTCGCCCTCGTCGAGGGCGGTAATCCGCAAGGATACGTGCAGGGCACCAATGAACAGGGCGTGCTCTTCGCCACCTCCCCCGGCGGCCAGGCCCAGCTTGTGCCCTACGCGCGGATCCGAGGCGAAGGACTCCAGAAACTGATCCGCTTCGAAGAACGCGCCGAACTCCTCGGCACGCCGCGTGCGCTCTTCTCGGCCGGTCAATACAACGAGGCCGCGGAAGCCTACGGCAAGGTCGCCCGCGACTACGCCATCATCCTCTCCGGGCCGCAGAACTTCGCCTCCGAGGCGCTCTTCTACCAGATCGAGAGCCTCAAGCGGGCCGGGCAGTATGCCGCCCTTGCTCCGCTCGTGAACTCCCCCGCCGCCGCAACGATCCTCACGAAGCTTTCCGAGTCCTACAAGCGGCCCTTTGAGCTGCAAAAGCTGTGGGCGTTTCTCGGCCAGAACGATTTCGCCGGCTTGAAGGCGGCCCTCGAACCCTATCAGGAACCCCAGACGGGGGACGCGAAACTCCTCAAGTCACCGAATTTCGTGAAGCTTCCGCCGACCGAGATCTCACAGATCGCCTTCCTGCGCGCCAAGGTCTACGAATCGGAGGGGGCCAAGGACAAGGCGCTCGAGGATTACTACCGCTCCTTCACCCTCGCCTACGGCAACGACATCCTCCTCTCCAAGCTCTCGATGGGCGGGGCGATGCTGATCCAGAAGGACGATCCCCGCCTCGCCGAGAAGAATCCGAATGCGCTCAACCAAATGCAGAGCATCGCCTACTTCTTCGGACGGCGTTTCGGCAAGGAATCGATGCCGGCCCAGTTCCAGGCCTTCGCGGTCAAACCCGTCCTGCCCAAGCAGGCACCGTCGGCCCCGAAGAAGGAGGAGACTCCCGCCGAGGGAGGTGCCAAACCGGCTGGCGCGGCCCAGCCCGCCGACGGGGCGAAACCGGCTGACGGCAAAAACAAAGGAGAGGCGCCCGCAACTCCGGCCGATGCTCCGAAATCCGACGCCAAGGCGGCCGGAGACGGAAAGGCCAAGTGATCGCATCGGTCGGACGAGGGACAGGAAGAGCGAAGAGCCCTTCTCCTCACTCCTCGACCAATCCCATTTCCTTCAGTTTCCGCTGCATCGTGCGGCGCGAGATGCCGAGGAGTTTGGCGGCCTCGGTGCGGTGGTCGCCGGTGCGCTCGAGGGCGAGGCGGATGAGGCGTTCCTCCATCCGCGCGAGATTGAGATCCTCCGGATCGGCCTCCGGGGGGGCTGAGATGGCCGCCTTCGCCTTGCCCGGAGCGCCGCGCAGGTCCCGCAGCGAATCGTCGCGCAGGAAGTTGGGCAAATGGCGGACCCCGATCTTCGGCGTGTTCGACATCACGACGCCGTGCTCGATCACGGTGCGGAGCTCGCGGACGTTGCCGGGCCAGTCGTAGTCGAGGAGCCATTGCATCGCTTCGTTGGTGAGCTCCATCGCCGGCTTCCCGTTCTCCCGGGCGAACTCCTTCAGGAAGGCATCGGCGAGCAGGACGATGTCCTCCTTCCTCGCGCGCAGAGGGGGCATCCGGATCGAGACGACGTTCAGGCGGAAGAACAGATCGTCGCGGAAGGTGCCCTCGCGGACCATTTCGCTGAGGTCCTTGTTCGTCGCGGCAACGACGCGGACGTCGACCTTGATCGGTTTGTTCGAACCGAGCCGCTCGATCGTCCGTTCGCCAATGGCGCGGAGCAGCTTCACCTGGGTATTGGGGTCGATCTCGCCGATCTCGTCGAGGAAGAGGGTGCCCCCGTCAGCTTCCTCGAAACGCCCGATGCGCCGTTCCACCGCCCCGGTGAAGGCGCCTCGCTCGTGGCCGAAGAGCTCGCTCTCGAGAAGCTGCTCGCTGAGGGCTGCACAATGAACCGTGACGAGCTTTGATTTCGGCCGTCCGCTGAGATGGTGGATCGCCCGGCCCACGAGTTCCTTGCCGGTACCGCTCTCTCCCTCGATCAGCACGGTGGCGCGGGTCGGGGCGACCTGACGGATCGTTTCAAAAACCGGCTTCATCACCGCGGAACGTCCGATCAGGTTCTCGAGCCCGTAGCGTTCGGAGACCTGGGACTTCAGGGCCACGACCTCGGCCTCGACGGCGCGGCTGCGGATGGCCCGCTTGATGACCAGTTCGAGCTCGTCGATGTTGAGCGGCTTGCTGACGTAGTCGTAGGCGCCCTTCTTCATCGCCTCGACCGCGACATCGACGGAGCCGTATGCGGTCATGAGGATACAGATGGGCGGCTTCGGACGGGCGAGGGCGCGGGTGATGAGGTCCATCCCGTTTTCGCCACCAAGGCGCAGGTCGGTCAGCATCACGTCGACGGACTCATTCTCCAGAACCTCCTCCGCCTCGGCGATGTTTGCCGCGATGTAGACGTCGAACTCGTCCTCGAGCGAGAGTCGCAGTCCCTCGCGGGTATTCTTCTCGTCATCGACGATGAGGAGGGTGTGTTCGGAGAAATTCATCGGGGGATCGTTTTATCCCGGGTCGGATTCGTGCTGATTCGCGAGGGTTCGGGTTGGCGGGAGTCCGCCATGCCGTCGACGGCGGGCGGACCGTCGGGTCCGTGTCACGGTACGATCGAAATCCACGGTTGCCACAACAACCGCGGGCGGCCGAAGGTCCCATGGTTCGGGAGTGGCCATGAGCTTGCTTCTCCAATTGGTGATTGAACCCGGCGGAAAGCATCCTCGTGGGACGCGAGATCCCCCGGTTGCCTGCGCCGGGCGACGATTTCATTAGCAGGCCTTCGCCCTCATGACCATGAGAAATCGTTACCCTGCCGCAAATTGTGGCTCTCCGCGGCAAACTGGTCCACTTCCCCCGAGTAGACCGCCCGACTTTGCTGCGCCTGACAAACGCCCCGATTCCTGGTGCGGGCGGTCCTGAGATGCCGGTGTTTTTTGACCGGTGTCGTTTCGTTTTGATTTGGGGCGAGAGCCTCGAGTTGTGCGGGTCATACCGAAATTAGGAAATCTTTGGACGATTGGATGTCTCGACCTTGGAATTCTTCGCGGTCTCCAACCGCCGCGCCAAGGCAGTGCGTGCGCTGCCATGCTCCCTCCGCCTTGCCGGAAGACCGGCATCGCTCCGCAATCGTTCCTTGACCGTGCGAGGCTGTCCCGCGATCCGTTAGCTCCGCCGATCCCCACGTCCATGAATTACGCCCTCCTCCCCTGCCTGGTCGCCGCCCTCCCGCTCTGCGCACAGACCCCGAATCCGAAGCTCGCCGAGATCAACGACGCGGCCGCCTTCCTCGCGGGTGAGGAGCTACCGAACCAGACGGACCATCCGCTGACGCAGACCGCGGCATGGAGGAGCCATGTCAGCGAATTCGGCAAGGATTTCGCGAGCCACCAGGAGCGGGTGCTCTTCCCGATGTCGGAATGGTCGGCTACCGAGGTGAGCCCGGCCCAGCCGCCCGGGGCGACGGTGCGATATCTGTTCAGCGGACCGGACATCCTCCACGCGATCCACCTGTTCCCGACCGCGGGCACCTTCATCCTCTGCGGTCTCGAGCCCGTCGGACAGGCGCCGGACATCTCGATGCTGAACGAGGGCAATGTGGGCAAGGCCCTCGGCGAGGTGCGCAATTCCCTCGGCGAGATCATCCAGCTGAGTTTTTTCCGGACGAAGGACATGAAGGATGACCTCCAGTTCGCCACCTTCCAGGGCACCACGCCGATCATGACGATCTTCCTCGCGAAGTCGGGCCAGTATGTGCAGGAGCTCGAATTCTACCAACTGAAGAAAGACGGCACCCTCGTCAGCCAAGGCCCCGATCACCAGGGCGCGAACGCCGTGCGGATGGTCGTCTCGCCGCGCCGCCTGAACCAGCCGAAGACGATCTATTATTTCTCCAGTGATCTCTCGAACGGCGGCTTCGACAGCTCTGGATTCGGCACCTGGATCGCGGCCCAGCCGAAGGGCAGCGCCTATCTGAAGGCGGCCTCCTTCCTCATGCACGACAACTGGTTCTCGAAGGTGCGCGAACACCTCCTCGCCCACAGCGTCCAGATCATCGAGGATGATTCGGGCATTCCCTACCGCTGTCTCGATCCCACGGTCTGGAATGCCACCCTCTACGGGGTCTACAGCGGTCCGATCGATCTCTTCAAGGACTCCTACCAGGCCGACCTCGTCGCCGCCTACGAGGCCGGAAAACAACCGCTCGCCTTCGGCACCGGCTACAAGTGGCGCAAGGGCGAATCGAACCTGATGCGCTTCATCCTCAAGGATCTCCCAGCCACTCCCGCGCCTGCCGCCGCACCGGCGGCTCCGGAAGCCACGCCGGCACCGGCTCCGGCCGCTCCCGCGGCGCCGGCCGAACCGGCGGCGGAGAAAAAGGCGGAATAAGGCGCCCAGCCGATCCCTCGCGGACGGTTCGGCGAACCGTCCCTACCCGATTGCCACGAAGACCGCAGGCCCCGACCCGGTAGGGACGCACCGGTGGAACGCCACCCCGGCGGTGCGTCCGCCAATCACGCGTGGCAACCTCTCGCGAACGTATCCTTACCCTCTCACTGCCCGCCCGCGTCGGTCTCGGCGCCCTTTTTCAGGAATCCGCCGAAGCCCTTCGGGAAGAGGGGTTTCACCTTCCGCTCGGTCACCTCGGTGGGGGCCGCCTCCGGGGCGGGCCGCTGCGCGCCGTCGAAGAGGATGGGGAGGAACTCGGCATCGCGGAATCCGCGGGCACCCTTCTTCCCCTGGTGGACGATGACGAGCTCCATCGAGGGCACGATGTAGAGGCGCTGGAAATTCGAGCCGAGCGAACAGATCAGGTCGGGCGGCGCCTGCTTGCTGAGGCAGGCGCGGCTCCAGTCCTCGGGCAGCGGCTCGATCTCGAGGGTCTCCTCGACGTCGATCTCGCGGGCGTCGGGACGGGTGCAGTAGGAATTCACCCAGAAACACAGTCCGAAGGCGGGATTGATCGGCGTCGGCTTGAAGCACTTCGTCAGCTCATCGGCGGGAACGATCTGTTTGCCATTCCATTCGCCGCCGCGGCAGACCATCTCGCCGAAGGTCATCCAGTGGCGTCCGCTCATGTAGATCCCGGCCGAGGGGATGACGTTGCCGTGGCTGTCGGCGCGCCACTGGCTGATCTGGATGCCGAGGGGATCGATGAGCTTGCGTTCGAGGTAAGCCTGGTATGAGATGCCTTTCCGCTTCAGTTTCCTGCGCATCACCTCGCAGAAGACCTGGAGGTGGCTGGGGCCGTAGATGAAGGAATCGCCGGGATCGGTCTTGGCGTCGAGCCCGAGCGAGAGGGTCAGCTTGTCCGCGGTGGAGCGGCCGTAGATCTCCTCGAACCCGGTCTCGAGCCCGGAGGTGAAATCGAGCAGCTCGCGGATCGTGATCTGCGCCTTGCGCGGGTCGTCGCGCCACTCGGGCAGGGTCTCGGCGACCTTTTCATCGAGGCTGAGGATCCCCTCCTTCTCCGCAATGACGGCGAGGGCGCCGAAAAACGACTTCGTGCCCGAGTAGATGTGGATCGGCTCATCGGCGGCATGGCCCTTCGCGTAGCGCTCGAAACGGGTCTGCCCGCCCTCCTTCACGATCAGGCCGATCCCTCCGCGCTTCGCCGAGTAAGCATGGGCGGCCTCGATCGATTCCTTCGCGAGCTGGGCGGAGGTCGTCGCGGGGGCTCCGAAATAGACAAGGCTCATCAGCAGGAAGGCGGGGCACAACCGGGGCATTCGGAAAGATGCCAGAGAGACGGCCCGAGGTCAAAGGCGGGATGGGGGACGGAACGATTCCCGCAGGGCTCACGCATGAAAACGAAACCGAATTCCAGTTGTTTTCGTTTCTCCCGAAGATTCAGGGAGGCCGGCAGATGGGAATGCCTTCGCCGATTCTGATGACGAGGTGCCGCGGCGGTAGGGCGCGTTGTCCCCAACGCGCCGCCGAGGAAGGATGGACGTGGCAACGCCGATTGGCGGCGGGTTGGGGACAACCCGCCCTACCCGGACGCGCAACCCGGCCTCCCGTGGGACCGCCGTTCCGCCGGTCGGAGGAAGCGCGATCTCCCGCAGATTCCTCTTCGAACTCGGCCTCAACACGCGGATCTGGACGAGGGAATGAACCGGGTCACTTCCGGAACTCGACCCAGTCGACGTTCATCAGGCCTCCCTTGCCGGGATTGACGAAGACGAGGCAGACGTCGGTGCGTTCCTGGGTCTTTGTGAGGGTCGTCTCGAAGTCCTGGAACTGGTCCCACCCGCCCGTCATCGGCACGACGACCGATCCGAGGAGCGGTCCGTCGGGAGCCCCGGCGCGGAATTCGATCGTGCCGCCGGAGCCGCCGGAAGAGGCGCGCACCTTCACCTTGCCGACCTCGGCGAGGTGGATCGACTTGAAGCGGGCGACGTGGCCGTGGGCGGTCGAGCCGATGACCTTGCCCTGCTTCTTCGGACCCTCGAGCGCGTCGGCCTGCTCGGCCTCGAGCTTGCGGGTGCGGAGTTTCACCACCGCCTTGCCCGCGAGCGAGCCGGCCGGCGCCTTGCCGAGATCGGTGAAGGTCGCCTCGACGAGACCGGTGGCGAGTTTGCCATCCTTCGGCGGCGTGATCTGGCCCTCGAGTCCGCGCGCCACCGTCGGGGTGGTCTGGCCGTCGGCGAGCGAGTAGATCCATTTCACCATCATGTGGACCTCGTCGGCGGTGTGCTGGGCATGCGGGAGCATGGGGATGAGCCCCCACACGTTCGCCGAGCCCTTGATGACGCGGTCGACCGAGACCTCGATCGCTCCGGGCTGGCCCTTGTAGCGCTTCGCGATCTCGATCAACGGAGGACCGACGAGCTTCTGGTCGACGGAGTGGCAGTTGAAGCAATCCGACTGCTTCATCCGGGAAAGTCCCGGATCGACGTCGCTGAGTTTGCCGTCGGCCGCGGCCCAGGAGGAACTGACGAGCGTCCGAACGGAGAATTCGGCCTCGCGTCCCTTCGAAGCGCCGTCCTCGGTGTCGCTCACCTCGAGACGGAAGCTGACCGGCTCTCCCGGGGTGAAGAAGTCGCCTTCCTGCGGCGAGAGGAATTTCACCATCGGCACCGAGTTGCCCACGGTCACGGGCACGACCGCTTTTCCGGCGGCGCCCTGCTCGTCGCTGACGACGAGCTCGATGCGGAAGTCGCCGGGATCTTTCATTGTCACCTTCGCTTCCTCGCCCTTGGCGATGACCTGATCGCCGACGCGCCATTCGTAGGTGACGGCGTCGCCTTCGTGATCCTTCGAGCCGGCCGCGGACAGGGTGAGCTCGAGCGGCTGGGGACCGGCCGTCGGGGTGACCGTCGCCTTCGTGACCGGGGCGAGATTGCCGCGCTGGTAGCTCATGCGGACGAGCCGCGAATCGGCGTTCGCGCCCCAGGTCTCGCCGTAGTCCAGGATGTAGAGCGCGCCGTCCTTGCCGAAGAAGAAATCGACGGGACGCTTGATCTGGAATCGTCCGCTGCCGTCGTCGTCGCCCTGGGCGACGCGGGCCGCTGCGGTGAAGGGGAGGATTTCTTTCAGGTTCCCGCCGTCATCGAGGCGCGCCCAGTGGATGAAGGGACGCTGCCAGTCGTAGAACAGGACCATGCCGTCGAAATACCTGGGAAGTCCGCCGGTCTTTTCGAAGGCGGAATCGTAGTGGAAGACGGGTCCGCCGCACGCGGTGCGCCCGCCCTTGCCGAGGATGGGGAAGTCCGGCGAATCGGCCCCGGGATAAAAGACGAAGGGCGCCTGCACCGGCGGCAACTCGGCGAGGCCCGAGTTGTTGGGGCTCTTGTTGACCGGCTTGGTCTTTTCGTAGACCGCTCCGGGCACCTTGGAAGCGAAGTCGTAGTCGAGGTAGACGCGGTTGCCGCGCGAGTAGGGCCAGCCGTAGTTCCCCGGGCTGCGGAGCTGGTTCACGGTGTCGTAGCCGCGGGGACCGCGCTCTTCCTTGTCGTTGCCGGCGTCGGGACCGACGTCGCCGACATAGACGTAACCGGTCTTGGGATCGATGTTGAATCGCCAGGGATTGCGGAAGCCCATCGCGTAGATCTCGGGCCGCGTCTTCGGCGTGCCTTTGGGGAAGAGATTCCCTTCCGGAATGGTGTAGCCGCCCTCGGGCGTCGGCCGGATGCGGAGAATCTTGCCGCGGAGGTCGTTGGTGTTGGCCGAGGATTTCTGGGCGTCCCAGGGTCCGCGGTCGGGGCGCTCGTCGATCGGCGCGTAGCCCTCGGAATCGTTGAAGGGATTGGTGTTGTCCCCTGTCGAGATGTAGAGGCATCCGTCGGGACCGAAGCGCAGGGCGCCGGCGTGGTGGCAGCACTGCTCGCGCTGTTCGGGCCAGTTCAGCAGGTCCTTGCGCGAGGCCATGTCGAGCTTGCCGTCCTTGAGGGTGAAGCGGCTGATGTACTGGCCGTCGTAGTCCGGCGGCGAGTGCATGAAGTAGATCCAGGAATTCTTCGCAAAGTCCGGATCGAGGGCCATGCCGAGGAGCCCGTTTTCCTGCGCCGTCGTCACGGTGATCTCGCCGATCTCGGAGACGAGTTTCGTCTTCGCATCAAAGACCTTCACCTTGCCGGCGATCTCGTGGAAAAAGATGCGGCCGTCCGGCGCCTCCTGCATCGTCATCGGCTGAGGCAGGCTCTCCGCGAGGACCTCGAAGTGGAAACGGTAATCGGGCGGCGCCGTTTCCTGGGCGGAGACGGGCAGGAAGGAGAAAGCGAGGAACGCGAGAAAGACGGGAAGGTTTCGGGCCATGCGGAGTCAACAGTAGCCGATCCCGACGCGCCGTCCAGTCCCCCGCCTCACGGGAAAAGGGGATCAGGGCTTGGCCCCGGCGGGTGGCTCGACGATTTTTCAAGTCGCCGGGACCCTGGGAGAACTGCTCACCGCGCCTTCGCGGGCGTTTCCTTCACCGAGATTTCGTCGATCTCGATCCCGTCGGCGCCGCCGTTCTGCATCCAGAGCAGCTTGCGCTTGGTCTCCGCGAATCCGGGGCGCTCGAGAGTCTCCGTCCAGCGAACGCTGTCGAGGCGGATGGTCACTGTTTTCCCGGTGAAGACGAGGCGCACCTCGCGCCACGCGGAGTCCGAGAGATCGAGACGGGTCGCGGGGAGGATCTCGTTGGTGCGGAAGGCGCCACTGACGGGATCGGCGGGGCGGCCATTCTTCTGGATGAGGGGATGCCCGGGATCCTTGGTGTGGCCGTCGACCTGGAGTTCGACGAGGTTCCGCTGCAGCTTGACCCGGAGGAGGTGGTCGACGCTGCCGAATCCGTCGTCGCCGTCGACGAAGAACCACAGCCACCCGCCCGGTCCGGCGTGCCGGTAGCGGAAGCGGATATCGAGGTCGCGCCCGGCCACGGGCAGGTAGACCATCGGCGGATACTTGCCGCCGCTTTCCCCCCGAGTCCGGAGGACGCCTCCCCGGACCGAAGTGTTTTTGTTAGGGATCGGGGTGGTGAAACGCGAGGCGTCGAAGGGAGCGTCGAAGGTCTCGTGGAAGGCGAAGGGCTCCGCGCCGGCCGGCGGAACGGCGGGGACCAGGGGGAGCAGGAACCAGAGGGCGGTCAGGGAACGGGCCATGGGAGTTCAAAGGACGAGCGGGAAGACGCGGGGAAGGACGCGGAAGTTGAATTTAGTCGCCCCTCCTCCCGGAAGCTCGGCGATTTCCCCATCCGTTTCCAGTAAAAGCGGGGAGACCGAACACACCGAGAGTGAGACGGCCGAAACGGTGATCGCACCGGGAAACTCGGCGATGCGGCCGCGGTAGACGAGACCGCTATGGCGCACGAGGGGCCAGCGACGCGTGCCGGTGACGAGGGTGAAGACGAGTTCTCCGCTGTCGAGCCGGGCCGTCGGAGCCCATTCCATGCCCCCGCCGCTGAAGCGCCCGTTGCAGGCGAAGAGATTGTAGAGGGAACCCTCGAAGGAGTCCTCCACTCCCGACGGATCGCGCCAGGAAACGCGGACCGAGACCGGATGGAAGCGGAAGAGGGTCTTGAGCGTGTGATAAAAATAGGCGGCGGAGCCCGACTGGAAGGACGAGGCCTTGAGGCCCCGCAGCATCGCTCCGGCCATGCCGACGGAGGCGATGTTGAGAAAGGGCACGGGAGGCCCTGTATCGGCCCGCACCGTCCCGACATCGACGAGGCGGCTGCGGTTCCCGATGAGCGCGGCCCGGTAGTCGCCGGTCGCCGCGGTCACGGTCCGGTGGAGGTCGCCTCCGGTGCCGAGATTGAGAATGCCGAGGGGAACCGGCGGAAGGGCCGCCGCTTCACCGCTCCAATACCCGCACAGGGCTTCGTGGATCGTGCCATCGCCTCCGGCGACGAGAATCTGATCCACCCCGCCACGGTGGAGGGCGTCGCGCACGAGTTCGGTCGCGTGACCGGGATGGAGCGTCTCCCGCACATCGAAGTCTCCGAGATCGCGCCGCCAACGGTCGCGCTCCCGGGCGAAACGGCGGCCGGCGGTCCCGTGACGGCTGTGCGGATTGAGAATGACGAGTCGCTTCATCGCCCTCGACACTCTTGGCGCACGGGCGACCGCCCCGCAACTCCCTGAACGCGATGCCGGATCGTGAAAGGCTTGCCGGACGGAAGATTGTTTCGCATCGTCTTGGCTCGAATGATCCCGCGACTTTCCATCGTTTTTTCCCTGCTCCTGCTTGCCGGAAGCCTCCCCGCCGCCGGGCCGGTGAAGCTCATTTTCGACACCGACATCACGGGCGACGTCGACGACGTCCTCGCCCTCGCGATGTGCCATGCCCTCGCCGACCGTGGCGCCTGCGAATTGCTCGGCGTGACCATCTCGAAGGATCACCCGAAGACCGCTTCCTTCGTCGATGCCCAGAACACCTTCCATGGCCGGCCGGACCTGCCGGTCGGCGTGGTGAGGGATCCGGCGGCCCAGAAGCGCGAGAGCAAATACCTGTCCCTCGCGGACTCGCCGGACTATCCGCATGATCTGAAACGCAACGAGGACGCCCGCGACGCGGTCGAACTCCTCCGCGAGCTGCTCGCCGGCGAGGAGGACGGATCGGTGGTCATCGTCTCCGTCGGCATCGCCTCGAACCTCGCGAATCTCCTGAAGTCGAAGGGGGACGCCCGCTCCCCGCTCGACGGCGTGGCCCTGGTGCGCGCGAAGGTGAAGCGGCTCTCGATCATGGCCGGGACCTTCGCCTTCGCCAATGGCACGAACTACCATCTCGAGGCGAACGTGATCAACGGCATCGCCTACATGCAGACCGTCGCGTCGACGTGGCCAGTGGAAGTGCCGGTCGTCTGGAGCGGCTTCGAGATCGGGGAGAACCTCCCCTTCCCGCGCCGCAGCGTCGCGGAGGACTTCGCTTACCGCGAGCCGCACCTCGTGCGCGAAGCCTACCTGCTCCACAGTGGGCCCGAACACGACCGGCCCTGCTGGGATCAGAGTTCGGTGCTTTATGCGGTTTACCCGGATCGCGGTTACTTCGGACTCTCCGCCCCCGGGCGCGTCACGGTGGGGGACGACGGCTTCACCCGTTTCATCCCGGCGGGACGGAATGGTTCGCCGATCCGCCGCGACCGCTTCCTGACGATGTCACCGCTCCAGCAATCCCGCGCCCTCGAGGCGGTCGTGCAGCTCACGGTTTCCCCACCGCGGCGAGAAGTCGATTGACGGCAGGGTGATCCGGGTGTCTCTTTAATGCGTCAAGTTCGCGGCTCGGAAGCCGTGTCCCGGATGTCTTGCGAAACGCGGCGTCCGATCCGATCGGGGGAAGGGAACGACGTCCCTTCGAAGTGTCATCCCGAGAATCCGCGGAGTTTCCTCCGCTCTCCGCGCTGCCGGCCCGAATTCCCGCGCCGTCGCCACGCGCCGCCCCGATATCCTAACAAACTCACCATTCCATGACCTTTTCCGAACTCGGGCTCAGCCCCGCCCTCGCCGAAGCCGTCGCCGCCAAAGGCTACGAGACTCCCACCCCCATCCAGGCCCAGGCCATTCCCCCGATCCTCGCGGGTCGCGACCTTCTCGGCGGTTCGCAGACCGGCACGGGCAAGACGGCCGCCTTCACCCTGCCGGTGCTGCAGCGCCTCGCCGCCGACAAGGCGCGGTCCCGCGCTCCCCGCTGTCTCGTCCTCACCCCGACCCGCGAACTCGCCGCCCAGGTCGCCGACAGTGTCGCGACCTACGGGAAGGGACTGCATCTCTCCTCCGCCGTCATCTTCGGCGGAGTGGGGATGAATCCGCAGATCGACCGACTCCGCCGCGGCGTTGATATCCTAGTGGCCACCCCTGGGCGCCTTCTCGATCACGCCGGACAGGGCACGGTCGATCTTTCCCAGGTCGGCATCCTCATCCTCGACGAGGCCGACCGCATGCTCGACATGGGTTTCATCCACGACATCCGCCGGGTCCTGAAGCTCCTGCCCCAGAAACGGCAGAACCTCCTTTTCTCCGCGACCTACTCTTCCGAAATCCGCGAACTGGCCGACGGGATCCTGCGCGATCCGGCGGTCGTGGAAGTGGCGCGCCGCAACACCGCCGCGGAAACGGTGACGCAGGTCATCCATCCCGTCGCGAAGGCGGACAAACGTTTCCTCCTCGCCAAGCTGATCAAGGAAGGAGACTGGCACCAGGTGCTCGTCTTCACCCGGACCAAGCACGGTGCGAACCGCCTCGCCGAACAACTCGGCAACGACGGGATCCCCTCCGCCGCGATCCACGGGAACAAGAGCCAGAGCGCGCGGACGAAGGCCCTTGCCGATTTCAAGTCGAACGCGATCCGGGTCCTCGTCGCCACCGACGTGGCCTCGCGCGGCATCGACATCCGGCTGCTGCCGCATGTCGTGAACTTCGAACTGCCCAACGTGCCCGAGGACTACGTCCACCGCATCGGTCGAACCGGCCGTGCCGGCGAAGAGGGCTGCGCCTGTTCGCTCGTCAGCGCGGACGAGCGGGGATTGCTGAAGGACATCGAGAAGGTGCTGAAGCGTTCCATCCCCGTGCAAAACATCCCGGGTTTCGCCATGGCCGAGGTCGACGGTCTCGAGGACGCGCGCAACACTTCCCGGGGCAATCAGAACCGCGGAGGCCGCGGTCGCGGGAGTGGCGGAGGCCAATCGGGGCGTTCCGGAAACGGCGGAGGTCCGGGGAGGAACTCCCGTCGTCCCGGTTTCGCGCGCCGATGAGCAACGGGCGCGGGTTTCCGCTCAATACTCGAGCCCGTAGTTCACGATGACGCGGAAATCGGTCGATTCCCGTGTCAGCGGGCCGTGTTCCCTGATGGTGGCATAGCGCAGCCTGAGGGAGAGCCCGCTGAGGCATTCTCCGGTCGACTCCCACTGCAGGTTCCAGTCGAGTTCGTCCTTGCGGAATTGGGCGAGATCGTCGGGATCGCTTCCATTCACCCAAAGTGCGTAGGCGCTGAGCCCCTCGATCCATGGGATCGCGTATCCGGCGCGCAGGAGCAGCGCGCCCTCCCCCGCCCGGTTGAAATCCTCGACCTGAACGCTGGTGTATCCTGGATAGCCGCTCCACGGGGAGCGCAGATCGGCGCCGCCGCCGGCCAGCGTGTAGGCCGCGGTGAAAAGGGCGTCTCCCGCGGGGAGATCCCCCTTGATCCCGATCTGCTGCACCGAAAAAGGCGCGCCGGTGAGCGATTCATCTCCGGTGCTGCGCTGGTCGATGAACTGCGCCGCCACGACCGGCGAAGCATCCCCCGCGAAGGGAAGAAGGACCGGCACTTCCCACCGCGACTGGGCGTAGAGGAGGTTGATGACATCGGCGCAGTGATAGTCGATCGCTCCGAAGGAAAACGCGTCCTTGGTGTAGACCGCTCCGCCCGTGACCACGCCGCGTTCCACCGGCGCCCCCGCATCGACCGCCATGGAGATGAATTGGTCTTCGTTCCGGTTCTTGATTCGGTCGACGTAACCGATCCCGTATCTCAGGGTGGCGCCTTCCGGGCCGAGGACGCTCAAGCCCTGAATCACGACCGCCTCGAAGGTGTTCGGAGTGAGCCGGTTGTCGTGCGGATTGATGAAAGGCGAATCGAACTCTTTGCGGCCCGCATAGAGGTGGAGCCCGTCGCGGAGGCGCAGGTCGGCGAAGGCCTCGCCCAGCACCGAATAACCCGCCTGCCCCGGCTCGAGCAGCAGGGTCCCGTCCTCGTCCGAATCGCCTTGGATCCGCTGCGAGGTGTAGCCCGTCACCCCGAAGGAGATCCGGTCGAGAAAGAAGGGCGTTTTCATCCCCACTAACCCGCCCGCGGCGACCGCCCTGCCCGTGCTTCCGTCGAATCGTTCGCGATCGAAGGAGAAGGTGCGGAAGTCGAACTTGAAATGCGTCTGTGAGGCCGGGTCGTCGTGCACGCCGAGATGCCGGTGCCGCACGCGGAGTCCGAAGCTCTCGTCGAGCTGGGTCTGGCCTTGCTCGACGGATGACATCGGCCCGGCGGTGACGTTCTGAGCCGCGGCCGGAACTCGGAAGGCGGGGCTTCCGGCAAGGAAGAGGGCGATCAGAAGCGGGCGGTGCATGTCGGCCGGCATGCGGAAAACTGGCCGCAGTTAGCAGCCTGCCGGACAAGGGCGCAACGGATTTCACCGATGAAGTTCCCGGGAAGGAATCGAGTCGGAGTGGCGGAGCCTTGCGGAGCAGGGTGGAGCGATTCGCGCCCTGCTCCCGACCCGCGGATTTCCAGGGCATCCGTGAAGGGCGGAAGGCGGATCAGGGAAGAAGCTCGGCGAGAGCGGTCGGATCGTCCTCGATCACCGGAATCCCGGGCAGTTGTTCCCGAAGGACGCGGGCGTTGCTGGTGCGGGACCGGTCGGAAGCCTCTTCGCCATCGGGAACCGGGTTCAGATAAATCGCGCGGCATTCCAGTCCAGAGGTCGCGATGGCCCGGACCGTGAGAAGGGCGTGATTGAGCACACCGAGGCGGTTGCGCGCGACGAGGACCACGGGAAGTCCGATCGCCACCGCCAGATCAGCCATCGTGCGGCCGGGATCGACCGGCACGAGCCAGCCTCCCGCGCCCTCGACGAGGACGAATTCGTGCCGCTGTGCCAACGCCTCGAAGCACGCGGTGATCCGCCCGAAATCAATCGCAACGGGGCCGGTCGCCGCCGCCGGGGCGACAGGCTCGGCGAGAGACACCGGATTGACCGAGTCGAGCGGAACGATTCGTCCCGAAGCCTCATGGATGGCCATGCCGTCCTCGCGCCCCCCGCATTCGACCGGTTTCATTCCAACGACATCGCGTCCCCGACCGCGGAGTTCCCGCAGCAACCGGGTCGTCACCCAGGTCTTTCCCACCCCGGTATCGGTTCCGGTGATGAAAACCCCGCCCTTCATTCCCCGATCTCCCCTTGGATCTCCGCGGCGATGGCGTCGGCTTCGCTTCCGATGAAGGCCGCGTCCCGTCCCTCGACGAGCAGGCGCAGGAGCGCTTCCGTCCCCGAATAGCGGAGCAGGACCCGTCCCGATTCGCCGAGGGCCGCTTCGAGCGCCGCGATGCGGGGCGCCGCGGAGAGCTCCCCGAGAGGTCGCTTTTCGCGAACGCGGAGGTTGCGCAGCACCTGGGGGAACTTCGTCATGACCTTGCGAAGCTCGCTGAGCGGCTTCCCGCTTTCGCGCATCATCTTCAGCACCTGGACCGCGGCGAGGATGCCGTCGCCGGTGGTGTTGTGGTCGTGGAAGATGAAATGGCCGCTTTGCTCGCCGCCGAGGTTGTAGCCGCCCTTGCGCATCGCCTCGATGACATAGCGGTCGCCGACGCCGGCGCGGACGACGCGCCCTCCGGCGGCGCGGACCGCCTCGTCGAGGCCGGCATTGCTCATCACCGTCGCGACGAGGGTGTTTTCCTTCAGCGTGCCCGCGCGGATCATCGAGAGGGCGGCGATGGCCATGATCTCGTCTCCGTCGAGGACCGAGCCGGTTTCATCGCACAGGAGGACGCGGTCGGCGTCGCCGTCGTGCGCGACCCCGGCATCGGCCCGGGTTTCACGCACCAGCGCGCCGATCACCTCGGGATGGGTGCAGCCGCAGTCGAGGTTGATGTTGATCCCGCTGGGATGGTGGTGGAAGACCGAGAGCCTCGCCCCGAGCGAACGCAGGATCTCCGCGCTCGTCTCCGAGGCCGCCCCGTTCGCCGCATCGAGGGCGAGGTGGAGCCCGCGGAAGAGCTCGTGTCCGCCGCCGGCACTCGCCCGGATGAAGGCCACATAACGATCCGCGGCGTCGGGCAGGGCGGCGATGCGGCCGACCGGACCCGACCAGGTGGTTTTGTCAGGGCCCTCGAGGAGGGACTCGATTTCGAGCTCGAGGGCGTCGTCGAGCTTGTAACCATCCGGGCCGAAGAACTTGATCCCGTTGTCCTCGAATGGATTGTGCGATGCGGAAATGACGATGCCGAAGGCCGCGCCCTCCTCGCGCGTGAGCAGGGCCACGGCCGGTGTCGGGACGACTCCGGCGAGGCGCACGTCGATGCCGCGGGAGGTGAGTCCGGCGGCGATGGCGCTCTCGAGCATGTCGCAGGACTGGCGCGTGTCCTTCCCGATGACCACCACCGGCCAGGTCCGGGAATCGCCGCGCCGGGTGAGGAAGACATCCGCCGCGGCCTGGCCGAGACGGACCACGAACTCCGGCACGAGAGGGGGGATGTTCGCCCTGCCCCGGATGCCGTCGGTGCCGAAATATCGCCGTGTCGCGCCGCTCATGTCGTCTCGAAGTTCCCTCAGCCCTTGTTGTCGCCCCCCGGCACGGGAACGGGAACGGGAACCGGCACGGGGGCGGGAACGAGGGGGGCGAGGATGGAATCTTCCGGCACGGTCGCCGGCACCGTCGTGCCCGGGACGGGGAAATCGCGTCTGGCGCCGTCGAGGTTCGACTTGATCAGATACCAGATCGAAATGGCGATGAAGAGGGAGACGAGCTTCGCCTTCCAACCTTCGACGAGGAACCGCTTAATCCTCTCCATGGTCCTCCTCCTCTTCTTCGAGTTCCTGGTTGCCGAGTAGCTCGTTGAGGCGTTCGCGGAGGGCCTCGTCCTCGAGGTCGCGCTCGAGCTTGCCGTTGATCGCGATCGAGATCGCCCCGGTTTCCTCGGATACGACGAGAGCGATGGCGTCGGATTCCTCGGTGATGCCCATCGCGGCGCGGTGCCTCAGGCCGATGCTCTGGTCGCTGAGCTCGCGCTGGATCAGGGGAAAGACGCAGCCGGCCCCGGCGATGCGCTCGTCGCCCATCCGCACGATCATGCCGCCGTCATGCAGGGTCGTGCCCTTGTGGAAGACGGTGTAGACGAGCGCGGGCGTCAGCTCGCAGTCCATCTCCGTCCCGGTCTCGAGGTATTGCTTCAGGTCGATGCCGCGTTCGATCGCGATGAGCGCCCCGATGCGGCGGCGGGAAAGATTTTCGACGATTTCGATGAGCTGGTCGGCGAAGAGGCGCCGGGTCCGCTCGTTCATCGAGGAGAAAATCCGGTGGCTCCCCAGCTCGGCGAGGGCCCGGCGCAGTTCGGGCTGGAAGATCACGACGAGGGCGATGGCGAGGAAGACGGAGACATACTTCAGGAGCCAGCCGATCACGGTGAGGTCGAGCCACCCCGAGAGGAGGGTCATCCCGATGTAGAGCGCGACGAGGGCCGTGAAGATGCGCGCCCCGCGCGTGGCGCGGAAATACCGATAGGTGTTGTAGATGATCAGCCAGAGGATGATCACCTCGATCGCCTGGCGCCAGTGGCGCCCGATGAACTGGATGGTTTCGTCCATGAAACGGAGCCGCCCCGGGTCGGCCCCGCGAACAGCCGTTCAGTGTAGCACCGCGGAGGCGTTTTGCACCCGCGGGCCCCGGATTTCCTGCCGGAACGCCGGGACGGGGACGAAAAAAGGCGCTCCGGCGACGACCCGTGCCGGTCCGGCCGTTCAGATCTTTTCCAGCGCCTCGATCTTCTCGCTCAGCTCCGCCCACCGCCCGAAGCGTTTTTCGAGCCCTTCCTCGATCTCGGAGTAACGCTTCATCGCGGCGGACGACTCCTCGCCCTGCTTGAAAAACTCCGGGTCGGCGAGCTTCGCGTCGAGCTGGAGTTTCTCCTCCTCGAGCTTCGCGATTTCGCTCTCGAGGGCCTCGAACTCCTTCTTGAGCGGCTTCAGCTTCGTGGCGCGCTCCTCGCGCGCCTTCGCCTCGAGGCGGCGCTGTTCCTTGCGGTTGACCCCGTTGTCGGCCTCGGAGGCGCCCGCGGACTTCGACGCGGCGGCGGAAGGATTCGCCTTCGCGGCCTCGAGTTCCATGTCGGCCTTCTTCTTCTCGAGATAGTCGCTGACGTTGCCGTAGTAGAGCTTCGGCTTCTGTCCCGGGATGAACTCGAGCACCTTCGTCACGATGGGGTCGAGAAAGGAGCGGTTGTGCGAGACGATCGCGAAGGCGCCGGTGTAGTCGGCGAGGGCGCGCTGGAGGACCTCCTGCGACTGCAGGTCGAGGTGGTTCGTCGGTTCGTCGAGGATGAGGAAATTCGCCGGCTGCAGGAGCATGCGCGCGAGGGCGAGGCGTCCGCGCTCGCCGCCTGACAAAACACTCACCGACTTGAAGACGTCGTCCCCGCGGAAGAGGAAGGCCCCGAGGAGGGTGCGGAGGTTGCCCGCGGCGGCGGCGGTGACGCTGCCCTCCATCGTTCCGAGGACCGTCTTGGTCGGGTCGAGCTCGTCGGCGTGGGTCTGCGAGAAATAGGCGATCCCGACCTTGTGCCCCTCGGTGAGGGAGCCGGAGGTCGGTTCCTCGATCCGGGCGATAAGGCGGGAGAAGGTGGATTTCCCCGCCCCGTTGACCCCGACGATCGCGATCTTGTCGCCGCGCTCGATCGCGAAGTCGAGGTTCTCGATGACCTTCTTCTCGCCGTAGTTCTTGCAGACCTTCTCCAGCTTCAGCACGGTCTGTCCGCTGCGCTCGGGCTGGGGAAAGCGGAAGTCCACCGTCGCGGCGTCCTGCTCGAGCTCGATCCGCTCGATCTTCTCGAGCTGCTTGATGCGCGACTGGACCATGCGCGCCTTCGAAGCCTTGGCGCGGAAGCGGTTGATGAGCTTCTCGGCCTTCTCGATCTCGCGGGCCTGGTTCTTGAAGGCGCGCTCGGCCTGCTCGCGGCGGGCGACGCGCTCGGAGAGGTAGAAGGAATAGTTGCCGGAATACTGCTGCACGCCGCCGTTCTCGAAGGCGAGAGTGCGGTTCGTGAGGTTGTCGAGCATGCTGCGGTCGTGCGAGATCAGGATGATCGCGCCGCCGTAGTTGCGCAGCCACTGCTCGAGCCACTGCACCGTCTCGATGTCGAGGTGGTTGGTCGGTTCGTCGAGGAGGAGGACGGACGGCTCGCGAAGGAGGAGCTTGGCCATCGCGATCCGCATCTGCCATCCGCCGCTGAACTCGCCGGTCTGGCGCTCGAAGTCGGCCTTGGAGAAGCCGAGCCCGTCGAGGACGGTGGCGATGCGGGGCTTCATTTTGCTGATGTCGTGGTGGTCGAGCCGCAGGGTGAGGTCGCCGAAGACCTCGAGGAGGTCGCCGTATTCCTCGCTTTCCGGATCGGTCGCCTCGAGCTCGGCCTCGACCTCCTTCAGCTCGGCCTCCAGCTGGAGGACGTCGTCGAAGGCCTTCGCGACCTCGTCGTAGACCGTCGTTCCCTTGTGCTGCACGCCCTCCTGCGGCAGGTAGCCGACCGTGACCTGCCTGGCCTTGATGATGCCGCCGGTGTCGGCGTGATCGATCCCGGCGATGATCTTCATCAGGGTCGACTTCCCCGCCCCGTTCGGACCGGCGAGGGACCAGCGCTCCTTCGCGCGCACGGTGAAGGAGAGGTCCCGGAACAAACTCCGGGCCCCGTATTGGACACTGACTCGGTCGACGGCGAGCATGAAGGGCGCGAAGGTAACGCGTTTTCGACAGCTTGCCAGCGGAGAGAGAGCGGACCGGACGGGAGCGATTTTTCGAGCCATCCTCCCGGGAGCGGGGTTCGATTGCCGATCCCGCATGAAACGCCCGCTCCTGTCCCTCGCCCTCGTCCTGTGCGCCCTTCACCTCGCGGCCGCCGAGGCGCCGCAGCCGAACGTCGTCTTTTTCCTGATCGACGACCTCGGCTACGCCGACTGCGGCTTCAACGGCGGGAAGGAAATCCGGACGCCGGAGATCGACGCCCTTGCCCACGGCGGTGCCGTGATCGAGTCGCATTACGTGCAGCCGGTCTGCTCCCCGACGCGCTCCGCCCTCATGACGGGGCGTTACCCGACCCGCACCGGAGTCTACACGATCGTGCGTCCCGGCGCGAAATGGGGACTGCCGCTGAACGAGCGCACCCTCGCCAACGCCCTCAAGGACGCGGGATACACGACCGCGATCACCGGCAAATGGCACCTCGGGGAATTCGATCCGGCCTACAAACCCACCGCCCGCGGATTCGACCATCAATACGGCCACTATTTCGGGGCGATCGACTACTTCACCCACGTCCGCGACGGCCAACACGACTGGCATCGCGATGATGTCGAGGTGAAGGAGGAGGGCTACAGCACCCATCTCGTCGCCAAGGAAGCCTGCCGGCTCATCGAGGCACAGGAAAAGGGGAAGCCGCTCTTCCTCTACGTGCCCTTCAACGGCGTCCATTCCCCGATGCAGGTGCCGGATTCCTATCTCGAACCCTATGCCTCGCTCGAAGGGCCGCGCCGCCAGCTCGCGGGCATGCTGGCCGCGGTCGACGAGGCCATCGGACAAATCGTGGATGCCCTCGAGAAATCCGGAAGGCGCGAAAACACCCTCATCGTCTTTTCCTCGGACAACGGCGGGCCACGTCCGGGCACGAACACGCCGCTGCGCGATTACAAGGGAACGATCCACGAGGGAGGCGTGCGCGCCGCCGCTTTCGCGAACTGGCCCGGGAAGATTCCCGCGGGCCAGCGGATCCGGGAACCCATGCACATCATCGACTGGTATCCGACCCTGGTGAAACTCGCCGGCGGCACCCTCGAGGGCAGCCAGCCGCTCGACGGCAGGGATGTCTGGCCGATGCTGATGGCGCAGGCCCCTTCACCGCACGAGTTCATCCTCTCCGTCCAGAGTCCCCGGAAGGCCGCCCTTCGCGTCGGGAACTGGAAGCTCATCCTCCAGCCCGGGGAAACCGATGCCAACGCGAAGGGGAAAGCCAAGGGCAAGGCGAAGAACAAGGGCAAGGACGCCCAATCCGCCGAGCCGGTCGCGCTTTACGACCTCGCCGGCGACCCCGGGGAAACCACCAATCTCGCCGCACGGGAACCGGAGCGCGTCGCAGAGCTGCGGGAAAAACTTGAGGAACTGCTCAAGAACGCGGTCCCTCGGGGCGCGGACGCGGCGGGAGCGGAGTGACGTTCCCGGAGACGAACGGCCGGATCGGCCGCCCCGTCGGGCCCGTTCAACGGCAGCGCGAGCAGGCCACCCCGACCCCGGTGGTCGAAGCATTCGGGAGGCAGTTGCGCTTCGCATTCCGCTTCGGATTGGCCGGGTTCATGAGGTGCGAGTTGAAGAAATCGTATTTCTTGCGTCCGAGGTAGGCCGGGCGGCAATGGTCGTGGCACTCGCGCACCCACTGGTGTTCGACCCGGCCATCGAGGCACTGCACCGGCCGGTAGTAGGCCATGAGATCGCGCCCGCATTGCTGGCAGACCCCGCGGAACTGGGCCGGATAGGCCGGTTCATGCGCGGAGACGGAGATCGTGGCGAAAAGCAGGGTCAGAATCAGGGGGGGCCAGGCTTTCATCGGTCGTGTTTGGGTTTCGCAATTCCGCGAAGAATCGCACTCATCAAGATCATATCTGGTAAAATCACTGTTTCAAGAGAAAAATCCAGAAATTATGAAAAATGGACGGGTTGGCGGGGGCGGTGATTCGCAAAAACCGTTCGTCCGAATCCCGGAAACCTCCGCGTTTCGATTGAAGGCCGGAACCCGAGCCCATAGGATCCACCGGACCGATTCCTTGCCACCTCCCCGCCATGGCCAAATCCCGTTTTTACATTCCCGCCGAACGTTGGAATCCCGAGCATCTCGTCCTCGACGAGGAAGAGGCTCATCACTGCCTCGACGTGATGCGCTGCCGCGAGGGCGACCGCGTCATCGTTTTCGACGGGGCCGGGTCCGAGGCCGAGGCGGAGATCGTCGCGACGGCGAAGGGCTCCGTGACGGTGAAGGCGACGCTCTTCGGGACGACCCCGCGACCGACCACCTCGATCACCCTCGGCCAGGCCGTTCCGAAGGGGAAAAACATGGACCTTATCATCCAGAAGGCGACCGAACTCGGTGCCTCGCGTCTCGTGCCCCTCTTGTCCGAACGCACCGTGGTGCAGCTCGACGGCGAGGACCTCGACAAGAAGCGCCAGAAATGGCAGCGCGTTGCGATCGAGGCCTGCAAGCAGTGCGGGCAGAACTGGGTGCCCGAAGTGGCCGCCCCGGTGAAGGTCGAGGCCTTTGCCCGCTCCGTGAAAGATCCGTTCCGCCTCATCGCCGCGATCGGACCGGAGTCCCGTTCGCTCAAGTCCCTCCTCGCCGCCCGCGGGGAGGAAGGGGCCCCGCTTCCCGCCGCCGCGACCGTGATGATCGGACCCGAGGGCGACTTCACCCCGGCGGAGGTCGCCACGGCCCTGTCCCACGGATTCCTCCCCCTCTCCCTCGGTCCCATCATCCTCCGCAGCGAGACCGCCGCGATCCATGCCCTGAGCATCCTTGGACATGAACTGAGGTGAAGGGGTCCGCGCACGGATCGCGCCATGGCGGAAGCGAGCGTGATCCGGTTAGAGTGGAGTCATGCCCGTCCCCCTCTCCGTCGCTGTCGTCACCGAATCCGGTGGCGCCCACCTCGAGGCTTACCTCGATGCCCTCCGTGACGCCCCGGAATGCGGCGAGGTCGCCGTGTTCGACGCGAGCGGCGAAGCCTTCCCGAAGGCCAAGGAGCGGCTCGGCGACAAGCTTTCCGCCGTCTTCAAGGACCTGGACCGGCTCCTCGCGGTGGCCGATCCGGACCTGGCCCTCGTCACCGTCGAGCCCATCCACGCCCCGCCTCTGATCGACCGCCTTATCGGGGCGGATTGCCACATCCTCACCGAGAAACCCGCCTGCCTCCGCAGCGAGGAAGTCGCCCCGCTCGTGACCAAGGCCGAGGCCGCGGGCCTGCACCTGATGTTCGCCTTCGCCAATCGGCTCCTCCCCGCCGTCGCGAAGATCCGCGGGCTGGTCGCCGACGGTGTCATTGGCCAGCTCTACGGAGCTGAGGTCCACTTCGTCGCCGACCAGACCCGGCTCCGCGACGAGAACTATCACCGAAGCTGGTATGCCGACCGCGACCGCGCCGGAGGCGGTCACCTCGCCTGGCTCGGCATTCACTGGCTCGACCTCCTTCTCCACCTCACCGGCCGTCGCGTCACCGAGGTGGGCGGTTTTGCCGGTCTCGTCGGCGGCCAACCCCTGCGGATCGAGGACTCGGCCGCGCTCGCGATGCGGCTGGACAACGGGGCTTTCGCCACGATGACCTCCGGCTATTACCTCGACCGAGGCTACCACAGCCACCTCCGTCTCTGGGGATCGGAGGGATGGATCGAATACGCCGAGCACCTCGGCAAAGCGGTGGAAAGCCCGCTGCGCTGGTATCAAAACCGCACCCCGGAGGCGGGAGTGCAATCCTTCACCAACCCCGACGAGCCCCGCGGTTACACCCCGTGGGTGCGATCCTGCCTCCGCGCCGGCTCCGGAGAGGCTCCCGCTCCGGTCACGGGACGCGAGGCACTCGAAGTGCTCAAGGTGATCCACACCTTCTACGCCGCCGCCGCGGCCGGTGAAATGCGAAAGATCCCCGCCTGAACGGGCGTCTTCATCCCGGGGCGGGGTATTCTTTTAAAAACTCCGCAAAATTTCCGCAAAATTCCCCATTTTACTAATCCGTCCAAGGATCGTATCGTTTCACTCCAGCCTGCCAGGCCCCTTTTGGAACGCTTTATGAAACACCATCCGACCCGCGCCGGGGAGACCCCGGCGCCACGACTGGCATTGCTCCCCTTCGTCCTCGCCCTGGCCTCCTTCGCTGTCCTGCCGTCGTGCGTCACGACCGGCACCACGGGGGGAAGTTCGGCGGCCACGGTCGGCAGCGGGTCGGTCGAGGGACAGCTCAGTTCATCACAGCTCAACCATCCCCAGGTCAAGGCCCGGAACGCCATCATCGCGACCGAGACGCCCGGAAACTACTACATCGGCCGCCGCTGGTGGACCGACGGGACGCGTTTCTGGGGATACCTCCGCGAGCCCGGCAAGCCCTGGTCGACCGCGAAGCTCGTCATCATGAACGAGAGCGCGATGAAGCAGCCCGACCGCATCCCCGAGGAGGGCTCGCTGCAGGTGCACGGCTTCGACCACAACTACGAATACCGCATCTGGGGCAGCTTCACCGGGAAGAAAATCTACGACCCGAATTCGAACTTCGTCATCCCCGAGTTCCGCCTCTCGAAATACGAGCTCATCAGCTCCAGCCCCGGCTTCCTCTTCTACCCTGGCGAAAAGTACAATCCGCGCCACCTCCCCGAGGTCCATCCGCCGTTCCCGGGGAGTTGATCGCCGGGTGACGGACCGGACACGGTGCACTCGCGGACGGGACCCTTTTCACTTGTCACCGACACCGCCGTGAGCCGCACCCTCGCCCTGCTCATCGAAGACGAACCTGCCATCGCCGAGACGGTGGTCTACGCGCTCGAAGCGGCGGGCTTCGACGCCCCCAGGCGGGTGGCGGAGACATGGCGGGGTTGCGTTTTGCTCCGGACCGCTGAAGATGACCGCGCGGGTGCGCGGGGCGGTCTGCCGGCTTCCTCTGGGAATTCCTAAGCCTTTCTTCAATCCGGACGATGCACGAACCCGATGACGCCACTCGGACTTCCCGGCCGTTTCCGGGTTTCGGGGAAGCGTTGCGATTCTGGATCAGGCTATGGCCGCTTCGTCCCTGCCAACGGACTTCACCAAGCCGGTTCGTGGGCCGCATCGCGCGGTTCCCGCCCGTTCCTGCCGGAGCCGACGACCAGGAGCCGGAACCGGTCGGCGGGGAAAGGCGCTTCAGGAAACGTCCGGGTCACGCCCTGCCCGCGGGGCGGTTGGAACACCGACGCGACAGTTTTCGCGCTAACCCCGGTGCCCGGACCCGCCTGAACATTCTTTTTTACTCTACTTGCTTGGTGTTGTTGAAACAAACACAGAATGAACCTCCCTTATCAAACCCGTAGGACGTGACGAACACGCGCGGTGCATGCTCTTTCGGGAACCGGAACCCCCTGGGATCGAACGATAAAGACCGACGCAGGACCTCTCCCATCACCACCCGGGAGCTTTACCCGAAATCCACGCGTGCCGACGCCAACCCGACCCACGGACGCCGACACCCCGCAAGATCCTGATGAGACCGATCGCCAACAGGCTTCTCCCCTTCCTTGTCGCGTCCCTCACCCTCTCCGCGGCCGATCCGGCGAAGGAGAGCACCTCCTATTACAAGGCGCCGCTGAGCTACAGCACCACCCGCGATCCGGACGTGCCGAAGTATGCCCGGCATGCGCCGGACACCGGTTTCGAATTCCTCAACGAGGCCGATTGGCTCGACATAGGGATGGATTACCGGATGCGTTTCGAATACCGCGACGACGATATCCGCCGCCCCATCGCCGGGCTCGACGAGCCTTTCCTGCACCGCACCCGGGCCTACCTCGGGATCCATGACGCGCTCGATCCCTTCCGCTTCGCCTTCGAGATGCAGGACTCGCGCCGCAACAACGGCCACTTCCCGCCCGACAACCGCGATTTCAACGAGGCCGCCGTGATCCGTCTCCAGGCGGAACTCTACTTCGACGATCTCCTTGCCACCGACCCCCGCGGGAACAAGCGTCCCGTCAGCCTGCGCTACGGGATCCAGAATTTCGAATTCCTCGACCGCCGCCTCCTCGGGAACAACCAATGGCGCAACACCGCGAACACCTTCCTCGGGTTCCGCGGCGCCGTCGGGCAGGACGCCAACGACTGGAGCGTCGATCTCCTCGCGTTGCAGCCGCTGGAACGCCTGATGTATGACTGGGACACGCCCGTGGACGGACAGTGGATCTACGGCCTGATCGGCCACTGGCGCCGCTGGGACGACCTCACCCTCGAGCCCTATTATCTCGGCCTCGACCAGGAGGAGACCGCCACCGCGAAGGATCGCAGGGTCCATTCCCCCGGCGTCCGGGCTTACGGGGTATTCGGTGACAGCGGTTTCGACTACGATGCCAGCTTCATCCGCCAGGTCGGCCACAACGGAACCCAGGATGTGGATGCCTGGGGCGGCAACGTCGAGATCGGCTATCGCTTCGATCACCCGTGGAAGCCCCGCTTCAGCACCTTCTACGGCTATGCCAGCGGCGACGAGGATCCCAACGACAACGTGGACAACCGCTTCGAACGATTCTACGGATTCGGCCGTCCTTGGTCCGCCAACGACTACATCGTCTTCGAGAACATCAGCGCGCCGAAACTCCGCGTCGAACTCGCGCCCACGGAAACACTGCGCGTCGATTTCGGCTACAGCTGGTATGATCTCGCCAGCACCACCGACCGATTCTATGCGACCAGGACCCGCGACGAGACCGGTCTGAGCGGAAACGGGGTCGGGAGCGAATTCGACATCCGCGCCCGCTGGCAGGTCACGAAAAAGCTCGAAGCCATCGTCGGCTACGCCCACTTCACCGCGGGAGACTTCGTCAGCAACACCCTTCGCCCCAACGACACCGACTTCGCCTATCTCGAACTGAATTTCCTCTTCTTCTGATTCCGTGGCACCGAATCGTTTTGAAACGGAATGATGAAGCGCACCCGCGGTGCCCGCCGCATGAACGTGGCGGGCTGAGAGGGGGGGATTTGATCGGGAGGTGGCGCATCGGTGAAAGAACCCGTCGGGCCTCAGCTTTGCAGTTTACCGACCGACCGTTTCCGTCCACAATCCGGCACCGTGGCGATGCGCTTTTCCCTACAACATCCCGTTCCTCCCGTCGACCCTGTGGGGGTCGAGGCACGGGCGGCGTTTTTCACAAAACGTTCCCTGAAGAACGATGCGAAACGCGCCGGCCTGCGGATCGCGGTTTCGATGATGGACCTCACCACGCTGGAAGGCGCGGACACGAAGGGCAAGGTGTCGCAGCTCTGCCGCAAGGCGCGTCAACCGATGCCGGCCCGCTACGGCTGCCCGCCCTGCGGCGCGGTCTGCGTCTACCCGAATCTCGTCGCCCATGCGGTGAAGGCGCTGGAGGGCAGCGGCATCCCGGTGGCCTCGGTCGCAACCGGGTTTCCCAGCGGACAATACCCTCTCGAATTGCGGCTCGCCGACACGCGCCACGCCGTCGGCGAGGGAGCGGCGGAGATCGACATGGTGATCAGCCGCGGGGCTTTCCTCGAAGGGGATTTTGTCAGGGTCCACGACGAGATCGCGGCGGTGAAGGAGGCCTGCGGCGGGGCGCATCTGAAGGTGATCTTCGAAACGGGCGAACTCCAGACCTACGATCACGTCCGCTTCGTCAGCCAGCTCGCGATCGAGGCGGGGGCGGACTTCATCAAGACCTCCACCGGCAAGGTCGCCCCGGCCGCGACCCTCGCGGTGACGCTCGTGATGGTGGAGACGGTGCGCGATTATTTCCTCGCCACGGGCAGACACATCGGCGTGAAACCCGCCGGCGGCATCCGCACGGCGAAGGAGGCCCTGCAATACCTCGTCATGGTGAAGGAAACGGCGGGAGATGACTGGCTCACGCCGGAGTTGTTCCGCTTCGGAGCGAGCTCGCTGCTCCTCGACGTGGAGATGCAGATCGCGCGGATGGAGGAAGGCCGGTATCAGAGCGCGGAGTATTTTGCGAAGGGATGAAACAGCCGAAAAAAACGACCCCCGACCTCACCTTCGCCGCAGCGCTCGACTATGCGCCGGCGCCGGAGACCTTTCCGGTGACCCTGAAGAAGCGCTACGAGCTTTTCATCGACGGGAAGTTCATCGCACCGAAGACGGGGAGGTATTTCGCCTCGGTCAATCCCGCGACGGGCAAACGGCACACCCTCATTGCCGAGGCGGGGAAGGCCGACCTCGACGCGGCGGTGAAAAGCGCCCGGCGTGCCTTTGAAAAAACGTGGGGTCCGATGGCTCCGTCGGAGCGTGGCAAATACCTCTTCCGCATCGCCCGGCTCCTCCAGGAGAAGGCGCGTGAACTCGCCGTGCTCGAGACGATGGACGGCGGCAAGCCGATCCGCGAGAGCCGCGATTTCGACCTGCCCCTCGTTGCGGCGCATTTCTTCCACCACGCCGGTTGGGCCGACAAACTGGAGTATGCCTTCCCAGGCCGGAAGCCCGCCCCGATCGGGGTCGCGGCGCAGGTGATCCCGTGGAATTTCCCCCTCCTCATGGCCGCGTGGAAGATCGCTCCGGCGCTGGCCTGCGGGAATACCGTGGTCTTGAAGCCGGCCGAGACGACCTCGGTCACGGCGCTGCATCTCGCGCAGATTTTCCAGGAGGCGGACCTGCCTCCGGGCGTGGTCAACCTCGTCACCGGCGCCGGTGAAACCGGGGCCGCACTCGTTGCGCATCCGGGGATCGACAAGGTCGCTTTCACCGGCTCGACCGAGGTGGGCAAACGCATCGCCGCCGCCGTCGCGGGCACGAAGAAGCGGCTCACGCTCGAACTCGGAGGGAAGGCCGCCAATCTCGTCTTCGCCGACGCCCCGCTCGACGAGGCGGTCGAGGGGGTCATCAACGGCATCTACTTCAACCAGGGCCACGTCTGCTGCGCGGGGAGCCGTCTCCTCGTGCAGGAATCGATCCACGATGAATTCGTCGCGCGCCTCGGACGCCGGCTCCGCACCCTGCGCGTCGGTGATCCGCTCGACAAAAACACCGACGTCGGCGCGATCAATTCGAAGGAGCAACTCGGCCGCATCACCACCCTGATCGGATCGGGGATCGAGGAGGGCGCCGAGCTGAACGAATCGTCCTGCTCGTTGCCGGGCGAGGGCTACTGGTGCCGTCCGTGCTTTTTCACCGGAGTCACTCCCGCCCACCGCATCGCGCGCGAGGAGATCTTCGGTCCCGTCCTCAGCGTGATGACCTTCCGCACGCCGGCGGAGGCGGTGCAGAAGGCGAACGACACCTGTTACGGTCTCAGCGCGGGCGTCTGGACCGACAAGGGCAGCCGCATCTTCAAGATCGCCTCGCAGCTGAAGGCCGGAGTGATCTGGGCGAACACCTACAACCAGTTCGATCCCGCGAGCCCCTTCGGTGGCTACAAGGAGAGCGGCTTCGGACGCGAGGGCGGTCGCCAGGGGTTGGCGGCCTACGTCAAGCTCGGGTGACCCGAATCAGTGCGGGTGCCCGGTCGATTCGGAGGCGGCGGGGCGATCCCAGCTCTTTTTCCCCTCCACTTCGCCCATCGTGATCTCGCGTTCGAATTCCTGCTTGGCCTTCTTGAATTCGCCCATGCCCTTCCCGATGCCACGGGCGAGGTCGGGGATCTTCTTCGCCCCGAAGAGCAACAGCACGATCAAGAAGATCACCATCATTTCCTGCATTCCAAGTCCCATCATCAGCGTCGGTTGGTTGTTGGAGGAAGTTTAGGCGGAGGGCGTGGTTCCGGCAACCGGATGCCTCCGGGCGATTCGCGTAGCGCGATCGCGGGATCCCTGGCCGAGGGGGGAACCGGGGGATTTCGCGGGTCGGGGAGGGGATTTTCCCGGGCGGGGATCTGAAAGAATGTGCTTGCGGACCCGGCAAATCCAACTTATTAATGCAACCCTTCGCGCCGGAACCCCGTTTCCGGCTGACGGAAGTCGCTCGGGTGGCGGAATTGGTAGACGCGCAAGACTAAGGATCTTGTGGGGTAACCTGTGGGGGTTCGAGTCCCCCCTCGAGCACTCTCCCGGCAAGGGCAACCCTCTCCAGCCCGCCGAATCCGTGAGCAGTTCACCGAAAGACTCCCCGACCGCGATCCTGCTGGTCTCCTGTCCCGACCGGGCCGGCATCGTCGCCGCCCTCTCGACCTTCCTCTACGAAAACCAGGGGAACATCGTCGACATCGACCAGCACGTGGAGCTCGAGGAGGACGCCTTCTTCATGCGCGTTGAGTGGGAACTCGCGGGCTTCGCGATTCCCCGCGGGGAGATCGCGGCGGCGATGGTGCCGCTCGCGGAGCGCTTCGCGATGCGCTGGGAGCTGCATTTCTCGGACATCGTCCCGCGCGCGGCCCTCTTCGTGACGAAGGAGAACCACTGCTTCTACGATCTTCTTTCGCGTCATGAGAGCGGTGAGCTGCGCATGGAGATCCCCATGATCGTGAGCAACCGCGAGGATCTCAAGCCCGTGGCGGAGCGGTTCGGGATTCCCTTCCACCACCTTCCCATCTCGAAGGAGAACAAGGAGGCGCAGGAGCGCGCCCAGATCGCGATGTTGCACGGGGCGGGGGTTGATCTCGTCATCCTCGCGCGCTACATGCAGATCCTAAGCCCGCTGATGACGGAGGCCTTCCCGCACCGCATCATCAACATCCACCACTCCTTCCTTCCCGCCTTCCCCGGGGCGCGACCCTATCATTCCGCCCACAAGCGCGGGGTGAAGCTCGTCGGCGCGACGAGCCACTACGTCACCGAGGACCTCGACGAGGGGCCGATCATCGCCCAGGGCGTGACGCCGGTCTCGCACCGCGACTCGGTCCAGGATTTCATCCGCAAGGGCCGGGCCCTCGAGCAGACCGTGTTGAGCCGCGCCGTCTGGCTGCACCTCAACCGCCGCACCCTCGTCCACGCGAACCGGACCATCGTGTTCGGTTGAGACTAGCGGGAAACCTCCCCGCGTCCACCTTCCGACGACCATGCCGACCCGCTTCCAGACCCTGCCCGGATTCCGCGATTTCTATCCCGAGGATTGCGCGGCGCGGAACCATGTCTTCGAGACCTGGCGCCGGGTCGCGCGCCGATACGGCTTCGTCGAATACGAGGGTCCCGTCCTCGAGCCGACCGACCTCTACCGCCGGAAGAGTGGGGCGGAGATCGTGAACCAGCTCTTCTGTTTCACCGACAAGGGCGAGCGCGATGTCTCGATGCGGCCCGAGCTGACCCCGACCCTCGCGCGCATGGCCGCGGCCCGGCAGCGCGACTTCCGCAAGCCGCTGCGCTGGTTCTCGATCGGGCAGTTTTTCCGCTACGAGAAACACCAGAAGGGCCGCGGGCGCGAGTTTTACCAGTTCAATTGCGACATCCTCGGGGAGGAGTCGGTCCTCGCCGACGCCGAGCTCATGGCCCTCGCGATCGACCTGATGCGCGAGCTCGGCTTTACCAAGTCGGACTTCCGCATCCGCGTGAGCGATCGCAACGCCTGGGTCGGCTTCGCCACCGGCAAGGGCCTCGACGAGGCGGGTGTCACGACCTTCCTGCAGGTCATCGACAAGATGGAGCGGACTCCGGAGGAGAAGGTCGTCGAGCAGCTCGGGGCTCTCGGGATCCGGCTCGAGGAGGTCCGGGTCTTCATCGCCTCGGGCGCGGAGACCTCCCCCTCGATCGTCCGCATCCTCGCGGATTTGGCCGCGCGCGGACTCCGCGAGTATGTCGAGGTGGATCTCGGTATCGTGCGGGGGCTCGCCTATTACACGGGACCGGTCTTCGAGATTTTCGACATCGGCAAGGGGATGCGCGCCGTTGCCGGCGGAGGCCGTTACGACCAGCTCGTCGGCCTCATCGGCGGGGTCGAGATGCCCGCCTGCGGGTTCGCGATGGGCGACATGGTCATCACGGACCTCATCCGCGAGACGGAGGCTCCCGCCGCCAAGCTCGCTGCGGCCGTGGCCGAAGCCGGGAGGGTCGATGTCTTCGTCGTGCTCGCCGACCCGTCGAAGGAGCCCGAGGCAGCCCGGGTCGCCCATGAACTCCGCGCGGCCGGACTCCGCGTCCTTTCCCCGCTCGCCCCGGCCAAGGTCGCGAAACAATTCCAGGCCGCGGAGCAGTCCGGTGCCCGTCATGCCGTCGTCGTGGGGACGGAGTTCCCCGTTCTCACGGTGCGGGACCTCTCCGACCGTTCCGAGCGGAGCCTCCCGGTCGACGGGATCGCCGCGTCCCTTGGCTGAGACCGGGCTCGTGGCCCGATTGGACTATCCGCGCGGTGGGACTTTTTGGTTTCCGAAAGGAACTGATCGGTTACATTGCGGGATTCAGGCCCGGAAGCGGCCCGTTAGCCCCATGAACAAAACGACCGCCTTCATCTTTTTCGGAATCATCCTGGTCGGGCTCGCGATCTCGCTCTATACCCTCAAGGGTTGCGGCGAAAAGGCCGATGGACCGGGCACCTCGCTCGCCGATGGGCCCGACGGGCCGTCCAAGGCCTCGGCTTCGGTTCCGGAAAAACCCGCCGTGCCCGCCCCGGCAAAACCGGCCCCGGAGAAGCCCGCGCCGGCCGCGGCCACGCAACCGGCCGCACCGGCCGCGCCCGAAGTGAAGAAACCCGAACCGGCCGGTTCCGCTACGACGGCGGCATCCCCGATCTTCAAGACCCCGGCGGCCGCCATGGCCGCCCTCGCCGAAAAGATCGCGGCGAAGGACTTCGCCAATTTCTCGAACCTGGTCGGTCCGGGCGGGATCCCCGACGCGGATCGCGAGGCGGTCAAGGCGCTCGTCGAAAGCCCCGGTTTCAAGCTCGATCCCGGCAAGCCCCAGGTCGAGGTCTCCAAGTCCACGGACGGCCTGCGCTGGGCCTTCAATTTCGTGCCGTCCACGGGGGAGGGTGAGAAACGCCAGCTTTACGTCGATCTGAAGGCGATGCCCGACGCCTCGGTCGATGTGTCGAAGGTCAGCCTCCCGCTGGAAAACGCCGGATCCCGCGAATTCGGGGCCCCTGCCGCTCCTGCCGGTGCTCCCGCCGGGACCGCCACGGCACCTCTGCCCGCCGATGCTTCCGCCGATGCCCTCACCGTGGCCCACGCGTTTTCGAAGGCGGTGATCCGCCGGGATTACAAGACCGCACGTCAACTCGCCGATCCGAGCACCGTCACCGACGAGCGCGTCGCCGCTCTCATGATCGCGGTGGAGGAGGGCAAGTTCGCCCTCAAGGAGGACCGCCCCCTCGTCGTGACCCTCTCCCGCGACGACATCACCTGGGTGCTCGCCCGCGTTCAGTCCGAGAGCATGGCTTCCGAGTTCGCCGTGGAGCTGGGCAAGGTCGACTCGACTTGGAAGGTGAACGGCCTGACCTTCTCGAAAGTGTTGTCCGTCCTCTCCGAAGCCGCCGGTGGGGGTGATGTCGCCTACAGCCCCATCGTCGAGGATCCCGAGGGCGGCGATTCGCTCGTGCTCTATTTTGAATTCGATCAGGCAGGGCTCACGCAACGGGCGCAGAAGCAGCTCGCCATCGTCGCCGAGATCCTCAACCAGGGGGCCGAACGGGTCATCCGCATCAACGGTCACGCCGACGCCCTCGGCACCGTGGACTACAACGTGGGTCTCAGCGACCGCCGGGCCGAGGCGATACGCCAGGCACTGATCGGGATGGGGGTGAAGCCGGAGCAGGTCGTGACCGAGGCCTTCGGAGCGGCGAAGCCCCGCAAACCCAACTTCCTCCCCGACGGATCGGACAATCCGAGCGGGCGCTCCCAGAACCGCCGGGCGGAGGTGCTCCTCGATTTCTGAGGATTGGCCGAGGAGCCCCCTTCTCCCCGAGTTCAGGTGCCGCCTGACAATCGATCACGCAGGTGGCGCAAATGCTGCGTGATGTGGGAGAGTTCCACCTTGACCAGCGGAGCCGTCTTCGTAAGTTGCCGCTCCCTTCTCCGGGACGTCCCGCCGCTCCATGAACATCCACGAATACCAAGCCAAGGAACTCTTCGAAAAATTCGGGGTGCCCACCCCCAGGGGACGGGTCGCCGATACCGCCGAACAGGCCGGGGCCGCCGCCGCGGAGATCGGTTCGAACATCGTCGTGAAGGCCCAGGTGCATGCGGGAGGCCGCGGCAAGGGAACCTTCAAGAACGGGTTCAAGGGCGGCGTTCACGTCGTCCAGAACCCCGGGGAAGCCGCGGACATCGCCTCGAAGATGCTCGGCCAGGTTCTCGTCACCCACCAGACCGGGGAAGAAGGAAAGCTCGTCAGCAAAGTCATGGTCGCCGACGCCGTCGAGATCACGAAGGAGTATTATCTCGCCATCCTCATGGACCGCGAGAGCAAGTCGCCCGTCATCGTCGCCAGCACCGAGGGCGGGGTCAATATCGAGGATGTCGCCGAACACACCCCCGAGAAGATTTTCCACCAGGTCATCCACCCGCTCCTCGGCCTCCAGCCCTACGAGGTGCGCAAGCTTTCCGCGAAGCTCGGCTTCGCCGGGGATCAGGCCAAGCAGTTCGGCAAACTGCTCGGTGCGCTCTACCGGCTCTTCATCGAGTGCGACTGCTCGATGGTCGAGATCAATCCGCTCGTCACGACCCCTGACGGCCGCGTCCTTGCCCTCGACGCGAAGTTTGACTTCGACGACAACGCCCTCTACCGCCACCCCGAGATTGCCGCGCTTCATGATCCCACCGAGGAGGATCCCCGCGAGGTCGAGGCGGCCAAATACCATCTCAACTACATCGGTCTCGACGGCAACATCGCCTGCCTCGTGAACGGCGCCGGACTCGCCATGGCGACGATGGACATCATCAAGCACTGTGGCGGTGAACCGGCCAATTTCCTCGACGTGGGAGGAGGCGCCTCCCAGGAGCAGGTCACCAACGCCTTCAAGATCATCCTCGGCGACCCGAAGGTGAAGGCCATCCTCGTGAACATCTTCGGCGGCATCATGGACTGCGACGTCATCGCCAAGGGCATCGTCGCGGCGTGCAAGGAGGTTTCGTTGGACATCCCGCTCGTCGTCCGCCTTGAAGGCAACAACGTCGAGGCCGGCAAGCGCACCCTTGCGGAATCCGACGTCGCCCTCATCTCCGCCGACACCCTCGCCGACGCGGCCGACAAGGCGGTCAAGGCGATCGCCGCCTGAATCCACCCTTACCCCGACACGTTCCCATGGCCATTCTCGTTGACGAAAACACCAAGATCCTCGTTCAGGGGATCACGGGCTCATTCGGCGGCCGCCACGCCCAGCTCAGCCTCGACTATGGCACGAAGCTCGTGGCCGGCGTCACTCCCGGCAAGGGGGGGCAGCTCTTCGCGGACCAGGTCCCGATCTTCGACACCGTGGCCGAGGCGGTCGAGGCGACCGGAGCCACCGTTTCCGCGATTTTCGTTCCGCCGCCGTTCGCCGGCGATGCGATCCTCGAGGCCGTCGATGCGGGATGCGATCTCGTCGTGGCCATCACCGAGGGCATCCCCGTGATGGACATGATGCGCGTTCGCGCGGCGATGGAGGGCAAGAAGTCCCGCCTCATCGGGCCGAACTGTCCCGGGATCGTCACCCCCGGTCTTGGCAAGGATTCCCACGGCGGTTGCCGCATCGGCATCGCCCCGGGCTACATCCACAAGCGCGGCAAGGTCGGCGTCGTCTCGCGCAGCGGCACCCTCACCTACGAGGCGGTCTGGCAGCTCACCAACCTCGGCCTCGGACAGAGCACCTGCGTCGGCATCGGCGGTGACCCGATCAACGGAACGACCCACCTCGATGTCCTGAAGATGTTCAATGACGACCCCGAGACCGAGGCCATCATCATGATCGGCGAAATCGGCGGTTCGAACGAGGAGAAAGCCGCCGCCTGGGCCAAGGAACACTGCAAGAAGCCGATGGCCGCCTTCATCGCAGGGGCCACCGCGCCTCCCGGGCGCCGCATGGGCCACGCCGGAGCCATTGTCTCGGGCGGAAAAGGCACCGCCGCCGCCAAGATCGAGGCCCTGCGCGAGGCCGGAATCGAGGTTGCGAAGAATCCCTCCGACATGGGCCAAGCCCTTGTCCGCGCCATGGGCTGAGCGACGATGCGGCACGAAACCCGCTTCCCGGATTTGCCCCGGGGTCAATTTTTGAGTAGAAAGAGGATCTTATGTCGGACAAACCGGAATACGCGAAGGGACTCGAGGGAGTCATAGCCAACGAATCATGCCTCAGTGACGTGCAGGGCCAGGAAGGCGTCCTTCGCTATCTCGGTTACAACATTCAGGATCTCGTTGAGAAATGCACCTTCGAGGAGGTCATGTTCCTCCTCCACCGCCGCAAGCTCCCGACCCAGACGGAACTCGATCTGTTTACGAAAAACCTCCGTTCCCACCGTCATCTTCCCCAAGGGGTGGTCGATTTCCTGAAATCCGCCCCGAAAGACGCCTCCCCGATGGACGTGCTCCGGACCGGCGTCAGCATGCTGGGTCTCTACGACCGGCGCGGGGGTGACCAGGACCGGTCCCTCAACGAGGACCGCGCCATGGCCATCTGTGCGACCATGCCGATGATGGTGGCCCATTTCCACCGTTCCCGTCAGGGCCTCGATCTGATGCCGGAGCGCGACGACCTTTCCGAAGCGGGGCATTTTCTTTACCTCATCAACGGAACGGAACCCGGCGAGGAGGCGACCCGGACCCTCGATGCGGCTTACACCCTGCATGCCGACCACGGCATGAACGCCTCGACCTTCAGTGCGCGCGTCACCATTGCCACGCTCTCGGACCTCTACTCGGCGATCACTTCCGCCATCGGTACCCTCAAGGGTCCCCTCCACGGCGGTGCCAACGAGGGGGTCATTCACATGTTGCAGGAGATCGGCTGCCTCGAAAAGGTCGACGCCTACGTCGAGGACGCGCTCTCCAACAAGAAGAAGATCATGGGCATCGGTCACCGCGTTTACAAGGTGCTCGATCCCCGCGCCCCCTTCCTCCGGAAGATGGCCGTGCAGTTGACCAAGGAACTGGGCGAAACCAAGTGGATCGACATGTCCGAGCGCATCGCCCAGCTCATGAAGGAGCGGAAGAACCTCAACGCGAACGTCGATTTCTACTCCGCCACCGTGTATTACTCGCTCGGGATTCCGACCGATCTTTTCACTCCCATTTTCGCGATCGCGCGAGCCGCCGGCTGGACCGCGCAGGTGCTCGAGCAGCTGGACGACAACCGACTCTACCGTCCGCTCACGCTCTACACGGGTCCGACGACCGACCAGCCAATCACCCCGATCAACGATCGTTGACCGGCCCGTTGTGGAACGGCTCCACCCGGCGACGGGTGTTTTCGTTTTCGGTGGCCCTTGGTCTGATCATTGGCCCGGCTCCGGTCCGATCACCCGGATCTGGAGATCGCGCAGGACGCGCAGTTTCCCCCAGTCCGCGCCGCGGAGACGGCGCGCACCGGTTTCGCGGCGTGGACCGATCCGCCCCCTCGATCGAAGGATCTCGAAGGCCTGCTCCACGAAGGACGCAGAGCCCAGCACCGCCCCGTCGCTGAAGTAGCGCACCTTTCGTCGCAACACCTCCGGAAGGCTGAGACGCCCCCCGCCTTCCACCACCGCCTCGACCTCCGCCGCGGCAATGCCTTTCCGCCCGCGCGATCCGCCCGACTCGTCGGCCGGACGTTCCCTTCCATCCAGATAGAGCAGGCGCCGATAACGGTCCCGCACCGTGTTCCAAGGAAGTCCGGAGGCATCTCGCTCCGGATCCGCGAGGGCCTCGCGCTGGAGTGAATCGAGTCCCTCCCGGGCGCGTTTGGAGCCCTTTCCTGCCCCCATCGCCTCGCCGTATCCGCTCCAACGGTAATCCTCGGGTCGTGCCACCAGACCCGCGCGGACCGGATTGAGGTCGATGTAGGCGGCCACGGTGTGAAGGGCGGTTTCCCCTCCCTCGATGAGGACACTCTTGAAGCGCCCCTCCCAGAGCGTTCCGGAACGTCCGAGACGGCGGTTGAGGAAGATGGAAACACGTTGTTTGAGTTCCTTGAGGAAGACCGAAAGGTCGCCGCGACGTCGCTCGAAGCGTTGGAGAATCTCGCGTTCCCAGGTCGTGTTCCCGGATTTGCGGGCGGATTCGAGCTGGGCGGTGACGGATTGGACGGTGACCTTGTCGTAAAGGAGATGCAGTAGCGAGACGAGCGACTCCGCGGTCAGCGGAGGAATCGAATCGCGCGGGGGGACCTCGACGAGAAGATGAAAATGATTGCCCATGAGGCAATAGGTGGAAACGCGGACCGCGCAGAACGTCTCGAGTTTGCGAAGGATCGAGCGGAAGACCTCCTTTTCCCCGGCATGGAAGACGATGCGCTTGTCGACGACGCGGGAAACACAATGATAGAAGTTGCGATCAGGCAAAATGATTCGTGGAGAGCCCATGGGACTAAGAAGATATCAAGCCAATGGTTCAAGTCAAATATAATTAGGCTGCCTATTTATTGATTGAACCGTGAAGACCTTGATGAAGTCGCTCCGATTCATGTGCCGCAAAACGTGGCCCTTACCAATTCGTGGGGCGCGGGAGGTGTCTCGTAGACCGCGGATCCGGCCGTTTCCTCCCACGGCGACTGCAGGACTTGGTGCAACTCCTGGAACGGAGCGAAGTCTCGCTCACGAGCCGCGGCAATGACCGCCTCGATGCGATGGTTTCGCGGGATCACGACGGGGTTGGCGGCGCGCATCACAGAGGCCGCGTCTTCCATGCCGATTCCGAGCCGCGCGAGGGTGGCCCGCCACTCTGCGAGCCAGTCCCGGACGGGTTCGGGGCGGGGAAACAGCCTGACAAACGCTTCTTCGTCGGCCGGGACATCGCGGAGATGGCGGAAGGTCAGGGTGAAATCGAGTTCCTGTTCCTGCATCACGGCGAGGAGCCGTTCCGCCAACCGGCTAGCGATCCCGTCGGGGATGCCGACCTTCGCCGAAAAGACCGTGGCCCACTCCTTGCGGAAGAGATCCGGGAACCGCTCAAGCACTCCGGAAACGAGCCGGATCGCCTCCGCCTCGTCCTCCGCGACGATGGGCAGAAGGGCCTCAGCAAGCCTGGCGAGGTTCCAATGGACGATGTTCGGCTGGTTTCCGTAAGCGTAGCGCCCCTGCCGGTCGATGAAGCTGAACTTCTTCGACGGATCGTAGCGGTCGAGAAAAGCACAAGGCCCGTAGTCGATCGTCTCGCCGGAAAGACTCATGTTGTCGGTGTTCATGACCCCGTGGATGAAACCGATCCCCATCCAGCGGGCGACGAGCGCGCCCTGCCGTTCCATCACCCCCGCGAGGAGGGCAAGGGCGGGGATCTCCGCGTCGGTTTGTTCCGGGTAATGCTTTTTCAGCGCGTAATCGACGAGCCTGCGAAGGCTCTCCATATCGCCGCGGGAGGCAAAGTACTCGCAGGTCCCAATGCGCAGGTGGGAGCGTGCCACCCGGGTGAAAACCCCGCCCGGTTCGATCTCTTCGCGGTAGACCTTGTCCCCGCTCCAGACCGCGGCGAGCGCGCGAGTCGTGGGCAGACCGAGTGCGTGCATCGCCTCGGAGACGAGGTATTCCCGCAGGACCGGACCGAGGGCGGAGCGCCCGTCCCCGCGGCGGGAGAAAGGCGTCGGTCCGGAGCCCTTGAGCTGGATGTCGCGGTGTCCGCCGTCGCGGTGGACGACCTCCCCGAGAAGGATGGCGCGTCCATCGCCCAGCACCGGTGAAAAGCCGCCGAACTGGTGCCCCGAGTAGGCGGCCGCGAGCGGCTCGGCTCCCTCCGGAACGAGGTTCCCTGACAAAATCGCCAATCCCTCGTCCGAGTCGAGCCGCGCGAGGTCGAGTCCGAGTTCTTCGGCGAGCGGGCGGTTCAGCGCGATCCATTCCGGGGCGGAAACCGGTGTGGGATCGACCCGGGCGAAGAACGGTTCCGGCAGGCGGGCGAAGGTGTTTTGGAAAGGGAACGGCATCGTGGCCGAGGTTACGCCCGTTTCCGCCGCAACAGAAACGAAAGCGCGTAGAATGCCACCGCGATGAAGACGATGAAGGGACCGGTGGGGATGTCGAATCCGTAGCTGACGGCAAGGCCGGCCGTGTTCGCGATCGCGGCGAGGACGACGGCGATGACCATGATGACCCCGAGCGAGCGCGAAAAGCGCGAGGCCGTCGCGGCGGGAAGGACGAGGAGGGCCTGCGCGAGGAAGAGCCCGACGAGCCTGACCATGAGGACGACGCTCATCGCGATGAGACCGAGGAGGAGGAAGTGATAGGCTTTCGAGGAGACGCCCCGGAGGAGGGTGAATTCCTCGTCGAACGAGACCGAGACCAGCTTGTGATAGAAGAGCACGACGAGGAGAATCACGAGAACTCCCAGGGAAAGGGTCATCGTGACGTCGTCCTTCGAGGTCAGGAGGATGTTTCCGAAGATGAAACTCTCCAGGTTCATCGCCTTGCCCGGGGCGTAGTGAAGGAAAAGGAGGCCCGCGGCCATTCCCGTGGCCCAGATCGCGCTGATGATGGTGTCCTCGCGTTCCTTGAAGCGCAGCGTGACCCAGCCGATGAGGGCGACCGAGATGGCACCGGCGACGATCGAACCGACCATGGGGGTGAGCCATGGCAGGTCATGGACCCGCCCGAAGTAAACCGCGGCGCCGATTCCGCCGAGGATGCTGTGGGCGATCGCCGAGGCGATGTAGGAGATCTGCCGGACGACGACGAGCGACCCGACCACGCCGAAGGTGAGGCTGGAGACGAGCCCGGCGAGGAGCGCGTAGCGTGTCACGGGCACGGTCCGCACCGCGTCGAGGAAGTCTGCGAAAAACTCAATCATGCGAGCAGTCGGAGTGGTCCCCCTGCTGGTGGCGGGCGCGGCGGTCGTGCTCGAGGCGGCGGCGGCCGCTGTAGATTTCCCGGATGGTGTCGCCCGAGAGCGGGAGGGAGTGGCGGTGGACACGGTGGTTCACGCAGAGGACGGAATCCCCGATCGAGGAGACGAGGTCGAGGTCGTGCGTGATCATCAGGATCGTCATGCGCCGGCGCAGGGAGACGAGTGTCTCGATGAGCTGCGCCTCGATCGAGAGGTCGATGTTCGCGGTGGGTTCGTCGAGGAGGAGGATCCCGGGATCGCAGGCGAGGGCGCGGGCGATCATGACGCGCTGCCGTTCCCCTCCGGAAAGATCAGAGAAAGGCCGGCGCTCGTATCCTGACAAACCCACCTCGGCGAGGGCGGCGCGGGCCGTCGCTCGGCATGCCTTGGAGAAACGGCCGACGGCGAGGTGGTTGAGGCGTCCCATGAGGACGATGTCGAGCGCGGAGATGGGGAACTGGGGGTCGAAACGCATCGCCTGCGGGACGTAGCCGATCGCGGTCCTCGATTCGGCGGGGTGGCGTCCGAATACGGTGAGCGTTCCCGCGGAGGGTTCGAGCAGGCCGAGGATGAGCTTGGCGAGGGTCGACTTTCCGCCGCCGTTCGGACCGATCACGCACAGGGATTCGCCCTGGTGAACCGCGAAGGAGGCGTTCTCGAGGACCAGGGATCTGCCGTAGGCGAACGACACGCCGCGGCACTCGATCAAGTGCGGGGGATGTCCGGCCGCGTCTGGTGCAAGAGAGTTCAAGGGGGAATTCAACCGGTTCGGGTCGTGCGAAGACTACCGACAACACCGGAAGTTTCAAGATGGGACCGTCCCCGCCGCCCCCACGATTACGGCGCGGACGCGATCGTCTTGGCAATCACCCGCAGGTTCGCGAGCACGTCCTTCTCGAGCGGATCGAGGGTCTGGACCTTGCCCCCGATGGTCTCGGCGAGCGAGCTGGCGCTGGACTGGTCGAACTGGGGCTGCACGAAAATGGTCGTGACACCTTCCTCCTTCGCCTGTTTCGCGATCGCCGCCACTTGTTTGGGGGAAGGCTTCCGGTTCCCGACCTCGATCGCCTTTTGCTGAAGTCCGTAATCCAGGGCGAAGTAGGCGAAGGCACCGTGATAGACGTAGAACGCCCGGCCCTTCTTCGATACGAGCGTCTTCTTCAGTTCCGCATCGACGGCGTCGAGATCGGCCGTGAAGGAGGCGAGGTTCGCGTCGATGGCCGGGACCGCCTCCGCGGGAAGATTGGCCTTCAGGAGGGTCGCGATGCGTCCGGCCTGATGCCGCAGCACCTTCGGCGAGAGCCAGACGTGGGCGTCCTTTTCCTCGTGCTCGTGTTGGTGAGCGGGGGCTTCCCTGCCCTCGGCGGAAGCGGAAGCGCACTCGGAACAGGTGCCCTCGAGCAGCTCGAGACCCTCGAGGAGATCGAATTCCTTCGGTCCGTTCTCCCCGTCGCCGACCGCGACATAAAAGTTCGACTCGAAGGAGAGTCCGCCGGATACGAGGAGGTTGGACCGCGCGATGTCGGCGACCTGGCGCGGGGTGGGGGAGTAATTGTGGCAGTCCCCGCCTTCCTGCACGATCGCCCTGACCTCGATCCAGTCCCCGCCGATGCGCTCAAAAAGGGTTTCGTAGGGCAGGACGGGCACGAAGACCTTGAGCTTCGTGGAAACTCCGGCCTGGAGTCCGGCGGTCAGCAGGAGGAAGGCGGCGGTCAGGAGTGCTTTCACGGCGGGGGTCGAGAAAAAAGGGGAGGCGGATCAGCCCTTGGTCCAGCTCACGATGGAATAGTGCGAATCCTTGCCGAGCGCCGCGGTGGCTTCGGCACGCGAGATGTCCTTGCTCCCGTCGGTGGTGATGGTGAGCCGGTGACTGTCATCGGATTCCTTGGCGATGCGGATCGTCTTGACCCCCTGGATCTTGCCGAGCGCCTTGGAGATGGTCTTCTTGCAGTCGGCGCAATCGATTCCCGACATCTTCGCGACGTAGGTCACCTCGGCGGCCTGGGAGAGAACGGGGGAAAACAGCAGGGCGAGAAGCAGGAGGAGGGGGGCGAGAGTTCTCATGGAAAAAAAGGCGTTTACTGTCAAGATATTGACAACCATCGCCCCTCCTGGATGCAAATGCAAGAAAATTGCGCCAAGACCGGGATGGCCCGGCCCTTCTCGGGCACGCCGCTTGATTCCCGTTTCCTCCCCTTGCACCCACCGCTGAACTCATGATCTCGCGCCGACAGATGCTCCTCCACGGGAGCGCGCTTGCGATTCCCGCCTTCGCCTTTCCTTCCCGGGGTTGCGCCGACGAGGAGGTGCCCCGATCCGTGGCCGCGCTCTGGGCCGGCTACGACCCGCGCGGCGAGCCGCTGGAGACCCAGGTGATCCGGGAGTGGAAGGAAAACGGCGGTGTCTATCGCCACGTGCGATACCTGATCGGCACCTTCAAGGGCCAACCCGCGCGCATGGCTGCGATCTACGGCTTTCCCGAAGACGCAGCGGAAAAGCGCCCCGCGGTGATGCACATCCACGGCGGTGGCCAGCGCGCTTCCCTCAGCGAGGTGAAGCTGCTCGTCGCCCGCGGTTACGCGGCGCTCTCGGTGAACTGGGGCGGCAGCGGCTCGGGCAAGGCACCGTTCAATTCGGTCGAGGGTGCCGAGCCCGGCGATCCGAACACCGACTGGGGCGCGGTCGATCCCTCGCAATTGAATGCGCGGGCCTATTCCACCCTCCTGCCCGGACCGAAGCAGCTCTTCGAGGACCGCGAGCATCCGGGCAACAACAACTGGTATCTCCTCACGATCGGTTGCCGCCGCGGACTCACTTTTCTCGAGCAGCAGCCCGAGGTCGATCCCGGGCGGCTCGGCGTGCATGGATTCTCGATGGGCGGCAATCTCACCATGTATGTCGCCGGCACCGATGATCGCGTGAAAGCCGCCGTGCCCGCCGTCGGAGGCCAGGGCTGGCGCTGGGAGGCGCCTCCGGTTCTCACCGGCGTCGGTCGTCCGCAAATGAGGATCGAGGGCGATCTCGAGCTCTTCCGGAAAACGCTAAGCTTCGAGAGCTACGCCCCGCTGATCCGTTGTCCCGTCCTGCATCGCAGCTCGACGAACGATTTCCACGGCTGCATGGACGATGTTTACCGAACGAACGCGCTCATCCCGAACCAGCCGCTTCGTTATTCGTGGACGCCGCATCTGAATCACCGTCTCTCGCCCGAGACCGCGGTGACGATGCCGCTGTGGTTCGACCAGCATTTGAAAGGCGGCCCCGCCCTCCCGGACACGCCCGCGAGCGAACTGACCTTTTCCGGCGATCCCGTCCTCAGGGTCGTGCCGGCGAAACACGACTGGCCCGTGGCGCGCTGTGAGATCTACTACAGCATCGATCCCGATCCCCGCGCCCGATTCTGGCGAAGCGCGGAGGCCGTCCGCGAGGGAGAGACCTTCGTCGCGAAACTGCCGCTGCATGCGCTCGAGTTCCCGCTCTTCGCCTTCGCGAACGTTCATCACACCCTGCCAAAACCCGAATCAATGACGGCGCTCCCGGGCATGAGCGGCACGATCGGCGAAGTCTGTCTCAGCAGTCTGCTTCACACCGCGACTCCCGCCGATCTGGAAACAGCAAAGGTCACCGCGAGCCTGTCAACCGGACCGCTCATTGATGATTTCGCCCATGGATTGCGCGACTGGTATCAGCTCAACGCCGGTCATCCCGGCCTCATCCAGACCTGGACGCGCAAGCTCACCGATCCGCTCCATCGCGGTCCGGCCGGGGCGAAGCTGAAGCTGACCCTGTCATTGCCACAAGCGAACCGTCTCACCTTCGTCGTCGTCGAGAACGAATGGCGCGGCGAACGCGGTCCGCGGCGCACCTTCGTCTGCGTCCGCAAGATCCCCGGGGGAGCGGAGCCGCAACCTGTCACCCTGAGCCTCGCCGACTTCGCCGGCCTGACGGAGAAGGATGGAACCCTCGCGTCCTGGGATCACGTCGATCTCTTCGGCATCTGCGCCCATCACGAGGGCAGCGGGATTCCGATGTCGGAATCGAAGTGGGCGGGCGGACCGGCGGTCTTCTCCCGGCTCGAGTGGATGGCATGAAACGAATCCTTACCCTGCTGTTCGCGGGATTTCTCACCGGCCAGCTCGTTGCCGCGCCCGATTCCGCATCGTATCCGCAGCCCGCCGATTACACGCACCTCCACTGGGCCGAGGGCTTTCCCGGCAGCATCGAAGGCGCTCCGTGGCGACGGGTCATCGAGACGGGGCGCTTCGCCTTCGTGCTCGACACCGACACCTTGCGGATTCCGCACTTCGGAGCCTGGCAAAACAACCTTGGTTATGCCGACGCCACGAAACGGACCACGGCCGACTGGTCCGCGCTGCCACCCGCGGAATTGGAGCTGACCCTGACCGCCGATGGAAAAACCTACCGCTGCAGCGCCGGCGGTGCCTGGACGACGCACGGAGGACCGCGCCTCATCGAATCGGGACGTTTCATGCAGCGCAGCGATGTCACCGATCTCGTCTTCACCGACGGCGAGGGAAACCGGGCGAATCTCGAGGCGCGTTTTGAATCCGCGCCCTGGCCGGACCGGCTCGGCCTCATCCTCGCGGCGCGGCCGGGAGCGAAGGCCATCCCTCCGGGCGAGGAGAGCTTCGGTTTTGCCGGGGGCGGCTTCGGGCTCGACGGCAACGAGCCGCTCATCGCGCCCCATGCCGACGACATCGAGACGGAGCGTTTCACCCTCGAATTGCGCGTCTACGTGCCGACCGACTATCGTGCCTCCGAACAGACCTATCCCTGGCTCGTCTGCAAGAACCGCAACGAGATCACCGAGGGCAACTACGGCATCGCCCTGATCGACGGCAAGGCCATGGCCCGTCTCAACATCGGCGGCGGCAAGGAGAACAGCTTCAGCATCGAGAGCCGCGAGCCCCTGCGGCAGGAGGCGTGGAACCATCTCGTGATGAGCTACGACGGAAAGACCTTGCGCCTCTTCCTGAACGGAGCGCCGCCGGTCGAACTCGCCATCGGCCGTCCGCGCGTGCCGGGAAAGGACGAGCTCGTCTTCGGACGACGCGGTGACAACAGCGGCGACGGATACCGCTTCCGCGGGGTCATCGACGAGATCCGCTGGTATGACGAGGCGCTTTCTCCGAAACAATTGCAGGCCGCGGAACGGAAGCCGCGGCGCGAGTGGACCTTCCGCTCCGAAGGCCCCGCCTCCGCGACCCGGCCGCGCGAGACGTGGAAGGACGCGGCCATCGGGATGCGCCTGCGCAGCGGCGATGCGAACTTCGAGAGCCGCGTCCCGCTTCGCTCTGGAGACGATTGGAGCGAAGCGGGCCTTCTCCTCGATCCGGTTGTGATGAAAACAAGCAAGGTGTCTCCCGCCGTCCGCGTCACCGCCGGGACGCAGCCGGTGACGACCGATCCGTTGCGGGGTTGGCATCGCATCGCGCTCGACGGGATCGGTGCCGACATTCCCGAGGGCGGTCCCGAGCGGCGCAACGACGCGATCCGCCGCGTCCGTCTCGTCCTCGGGAACGACAGTGACCGGGAGGAAATCGCGCGGCTCCTGTTCGAGATGAACGACGTGGGCGCCGGCATCGGGATCGGGTCGGCCGTCACCGGCCTGACCGCCATGCTGCGCGATCCCAAGGGCGAACCGACCGGACTTCCGGTGCAGCTCAGCAAGAACTGGCACAATCGGCCCGAGGGCGGCGAGTTCGCCGGACAGTGGTTCCACGGCTTCACCCAGGTCCGCCTTGCCGCCCGTTCGCGCGTCGAGCTGGAGCTGACGATCGCCCACGCCCACTGGGGCGGTATGCCCGCGGCCTCGCACGCCCAGCTCTGCCTTATCGGATGGGGCAGCAACCAGCTCTGGGACCAGAGCGCCCTTGGATCGTGGGGCGAGAGCATCTGCTACGAACTCGACCAGGCCCAGGGACAATGCAGCCTTCTCGATGTGCGTCCTCTGCTCGTGAAGGGGATGAACGGGGGAGGGCAGTGGCAATGGACGAACAACGTCGGTGGTGGGGATCATGTCAGGATTTTTGCTCCTGACGGAAACCGCCTTCGTCACGCCCGCATGCGCACCGCCTACCTGCGGCACGGCCCCTGTCTCACCGAGGTGCTCTACGCGGGCCGCGCCGGTGAGACGATCGAGCATTCCCTCACCGCGAGCCTCGGCCGCAGCGACGATCTCGTGCGAGCCGTCTACCGGTTGCGGATGGAGGTGAAACACGATCAGCCCTTCTCGCGTTGCGTCCTTTTCCAGATCGGCGCCGACACCTACAGCTACACCGCCGAACGGAAGATGGCGGTGGGGAATGCCGGCGGTCTTGTCCGCGAATGGCCCACGCAGTGGGGCGGCGACGCGATCCGCATCGAACCCGTCGAACTCACCGGAGCGACTCCGTGGATTTCCCTGCACGAGGCCGTTCCGCGGTCGAAGCCCGGTGATCAAGGAGCCTGGGCCAACCGCGGGCTCGTCATCCGGGAGTGGGAGGCCCGCCTCGGCGGCCGCGAGGCCGCGCCCTGGCTCGTCGAGCGCGGCACCCACTCGCGCGGCGCCGACACCTCCACCGCCGATCTCGTGCCGCCGCCGGACGTGACGACCTTGCGCGCCGGCGATTTCGTCGAGGCGGTGATCGAACTCCTCATCCTGCCGCAGAAGGCCGATGATTACTACGGTCCCGACGCCGCCTTGCGCGAGACTCTCCTGCGCGACGGCAACACGTGGAAACTGGTCCACCGCGAGGCCGCGGGGAATCGCCGTTCCGTCACCGTCGAAACGGGCGCGCTGAAGTCGCTGCATCCCGCGGTGCATCTCGCCGCGGAGAACGATGAAGCCGCCTTCACCCTCGCGGGCGGTCTCGCCTGGGTTCCCGTCACCGTTTCCGGATTGTCGCGTCCCGAGGGGCACCAGCTCGTGATCGATGGCAAGGCCCTCGATCAGAACGTTCATGGGAACGACTTCTGGCAGACCGATTACGATGCCGACTCCCGCACCTGGAGCCTCACCTGGCAGGTGCCCGCGCCCCCCTCCGGGAACTTGCGGATCGAGTTGAAACGATGACCTTTCCCCACCCATGAATCTCCGGAACCCCTTCCCCGCCCTCTTGGCGACCGCCACGCTCCTGCTCTCGTCCGCCCTCGCGCTGCAAGCCGCCGATGATGCCGCCTGGCTCACGAAGCAGGGCACGCTGATCTTTCAAGACACCTTCGAGCGCGAGGAGGACGGCAATCTCGCCAGGGCCATCGGCAACGGATGGAACAGCGCTACCGCCGACCGCGTCCCTCACCTCAAGATGGCCGACCTCGACGAGGGCATCCTCAAGGTCGCGAGCGCCTCGAAGGAGGCCGGTCACGCCGCCCACATCCATCACGAGGCCGGCTTCACCGATGGCGGCGTCATCGTGCGCTTCCGTTTCCCCGGTGTAAACAAGGACGAGTCGCTCCAGCTCGGTTTCGTCGATCGCGAGACGAAGGGCATCCACGCCGGGCACCTTTGCTACGCGATGCTCTACCGCAGCAATCTCGTCCTCGCCGACTACAAGACGGGCGTGATGGATCTCGCGATTCGCGCGCGCCGCCAGCCCTACCTCGACCGCAAGGAGCCGCTCCCCGCCGATCTCGACGCCATCCTCAAGACGAAGCAGATCAGCGTGCCGTGGAAGTCCGACGACGAATGGCACGAGCTCGTCCTGGTCACCGAGGGCGACGAGATGCGCCTGTCGATCGATGGAAAGGCCGTCGCCTCGCACCGGTCCGAGGGCTTCGCCCATCCCATGAAGCGCTGGTTCAGCTTCCTGATTCCCAGCACCGTGTGGGTCGAAGAGGTGAGGATCTACCGGGTCAGGTGATCCGGGGCGGTCCCGGGACGTGCTCCGGCTGCGTCAGCCGCCGGTGCCGGGCTTCGAGGGAGCGTTCGAAACTGACCAGCTCGCGCAGCAGCGCGTTGTATCGGCTGTGCGCTTCGTTGCCATGCTCGCGCCCGAGCAGTTCGTAAAGTTCGTGGTCCGCGTTCAACGCCTCTTCGACGGTGGCGGAGACGACGATGCCGCAACGGCTGAGCTTCGGACTCGCGATCTTGACGAGGAGCGAGGCGACCGTGCGCCGCCCCGCCGAGAGGTCGATGAGACCCTCGCGGATGAGGTCGTTGGCGGGGAGGTCGTCGAGGATCATGGATTGGTTGGCCCGAATTTCTCATCGCCCTTCGTCGCGAGACGCCGCGAGGACAACCCCGCAAGGCGCGGCCTGGATTCTCCGAGGGGCTGTATGAGACCATACTGTCCAAGGGAAATCCGGGCTGGAAGGAAGCGGGGGCAGGCCGCAGCCAGTCGCAGCAGAAGGGGGATGGGAAATCCGGTTTAGCATAGCCCGGTCATCCCGCGATTTCCATGATCCGTTTTCTCAAGGCGGCGCCGTCGATGGAAGGATAGCGGATCAGCAGGGGTTCCACGGTTTGAAAAAGGTCGATGAGCCGTTCCGGAATGACGAGACCGTCCCGGATCATGGAGGCGACGTCCATCCGGTCGCGCGGATGGTCCCGTTCCACCTTTGCGAAAGCCTGACCGTAGAAATCGTAATGATGGTAATCGAGGCGGCCATGACGCGCGATGAACGGGCTGCGCGCCTGCCATCCGGGCAAGGCGGGGACGAACTGGTCGGGCGAAGCCAGTTCGATGTTGATGTCCAACTGATCCTTCAGTCGTGGCAGGCTTTCAAAGAATCCTTTCGGCTCGGGATCTGCCTTCAGATCGACGTCGATGGTCATTTCCCGCCAACCCATCAACACCGCGGAAACGCCGCCGGTAAAGTAGATGCATCCGTCCGAGGTGACGGCTGTGCCCAACCCGCGCATCAGTTGCTCGATCCGCTCCTTTGTCGTTGACGACCGCATCGACTCATCATGCCGCCACTGCCGCGGATGCCCAAGAGGATTTTTGCCCCGAGCAAGGGATTGTCGCAGAATCGACCGCATTCCCCCCCCGATGCAAACGGATCCTTGACGGCCGCCCCCGCTCCCGTTCTGATCAGCCAACCGCCAACCGCCAACCGCCAACCGCCAACCGCCAACCGCCAACCGCCAACCGCCAACCGCCAACCGCCAACCGCCAACCGCCAACCGCCATGCCCCTCCGCTCCCTCCTCCTTCCCGCCGCGTTCCTCGTCCCCGTCCTTCTGGGATCCTGCGTCAACTACGAGAAATACGAGCAACGCCGCCAGAAGCGCAACGCCTCCTACTACGAGAAGCAGGAACGGCGGCAGATGCGGGCGTATGAACGCGACGACCGCTACGACGCCTGGGTCGACCGTCTTATGGATTGATCCGTCCTTCCGCCACGCGCGGAATCCCGCGGGGCGCGGAATTTGCTTTCCATCCGGCCCGTTTCGGCTTCCATAAGCGTAGCCATGTCCCGCTGTCACCCACGCCTCCTTCTCGCCGGTTTGACGGCCGTCCTCCTCCCGGCCTGCGACGAGAAAAACACCTTCGTCCCGCCGCCGCCCCTCGAGGTCGAGGTCGTCACCCCGCAGGTCGGACCGGTCACGGTTTATCTCGAAATGCCCGGCCGCACCGTTTCCTTCGCCCGCGCCGAGGTCCGTGCCAGGGTGAAGGGCTTCCTCAAGGAGACGAAATTCCGTCCCGGTGCCGCAGTGAAGGCGGGCGACGCGCTTTTCTCGATCGAGCCCGAACAATTCCTCGCCGCCGTCGAGACCGCGAAAGGCCAGGAGTCCAAGGCCCTCGCCGACCTTGAGATCGCCACGACGAACTACGAAAAACGCAAGCAGGCCTCCGCCTCGGGCGCCGTCTCGCAGATCGATGTCGCTGCCGCCGAGGCCGAGCGCAAGGCCGCCGCCGCCGCCGTGAAGATCGCCGAGGCTGCCGTCCGCGACGCCGAGCGCGACCTCAGCTACACCGCCATCACCGCGCCCATGGACGGCCGCGTCTCCAAAGCCGAGGTCGATGTCGGCAACCTCGTCGGCGCCGATGGCGCGACCCTGCTCACCACCGTGGTGCAGGATCATCCCATCTACGTCGAGTTCGAGGTGAACGAGCGCGACATCCTCAAGGAACTACCCAAGCGCCGCCTCATGGATGAAAAGGGCGCGCCGACCAACGACAAAATCCCCGTCCGCCTCACCCTCTCGGATGGCACGGTCTACCCGGTCGACGGCCATCTCGACTTCCTCGACAACGCCGTCGATCCCAACACCGGCACGATCCGCGCCCGCGCCGTCTTTGAAAATCCCGAGGGAGCCCTCGCCTCGGGTTTGTTTGTCCGGGTCGGCATCCCGATCCCGCGTTACGCCGCGGCCGACTCCCAGGCCATCCGCGTCCCCGCCGAGGTCGTGCAGCGCGATCTCGGCGGCAGCTTCGTCCTCGTCGCCGGCGAGGGCGGCCGCGTCGAGCGCCGTCCCGTCGAGACGACCGGCTTCCGCGACGGCTCCGACCAGGTCCTCGCCTCCGGCCTGACCGCGGCGGACCAACTCATCGTCTCCCACCTCCAAAAAGTCCGCGCCGGCGCCATCGTCGTCCCCAAACCCAAAGGCGCCGCCCCCGCGGCCCCCGCCGCCACACCGGCTCCCGCACCGGCACCCACCAAAGCCCCCTGACCCACCGCCCCGCGCCCAACTCCACTCGCTCACGCTCGTGGCTACACCTCCGCCCACCGACCACCTCTGAGCGACTAAAGTCGTCAACTACCTTCCAAGCGCCCCCTCAGCACAGCAACCTTTTACCTTTCACCTTTTACCTTTTACTGCTCCCTCCGGCACTGACCGCCCGATTCCCACGCCCCGCGCTCAGCGTCCATCGCCCCGCCTCCCCCATGTTCAGCCTCTTCTTCATCCGACGCCCCGTTTTCGCCGCGGTCATTTCCATCGTGATCGTGCTGGTCGGACTCGTCGCGATGGTCTCTCTGCCGGTGGCGCGTTATCCCGACATCGCCCCGCCCACCGTCAAGATCTCCGCGATCTACCCGGGCGCCGATGCCCGCACCATCGCCGAGACCGTCGCCGCGCCGATCGAGCAGGAGGTCAACGGGGTCGAGGGCATGATCTACATGTCGAGCGTCAGCGCCAACGACGGATCGATGAATCTCACCGTCACTTTCGCGCCCGGCACCGACCTCGACACCGCGAATGTCCTTACCCAGAACCGCGTCGCCGTGGCCGAGGCCCGCCTCCCCGAGGAGGTGAAACGCCAGGGCGTCACCGTGAAGAAGCAGAGCACCGACGTCGTCATGTACCTCGGCTTCTCCTCGCCCAAGGGCACCTGGGATGACAACTACCTAAGCAACTTCGTTAACCAGCGCATCAAGGACGAGATCGCCCGTGTCCCCGGCGTCGGCAATGCCCAGGTCTTCGGCGCGGGCCAGTTCTCCATGCGCCTCTGGCTCGATCCGCAGAAGCTCCGCACCTACGGCCTCACCACCGGCGACGTCGTCAACGCCGTGCGCCAGCAGAACGTTCAGGTCGCGGGTGGCCGCATCGGCGGAGCCCCCGCCGAGGAGGGCGTCGCCTACGAATACACCGTGAACGTCCCCGGCCGCCTCGCCGACGCGCCCGATTTCGAGAAGATCGTGGTGAAGACCTCCGCCGACGGCCGCGCCATCCGCCTTCGCGACGTCGCCCGCGTCGAGCTCGGGGCCGACAGCTACAGCCTCTCCTCGCAGCTCAATGGCGAACCCTCCGCCACCATCGCCGTCTACCAGATCCCCGGTTCGAACATCATCGCCGTGGCCGAGGGCGTCGGCGCGAAGCTCGAGGAGCTGCGCCCCTCCTTCCCCGAGGACCTTGTCACCACCGTGATTCTCGACAACACCGACATCATCCGTGCCTCCATTGCGGGTGTCGTCGAGACCCTCGTCGAGGCTCTCATTCTCGTCGTCCTCACCGTCTTTCTTTTCCTCCAGAATTTCCGCGCCACCCTCGTGCCGCTCGCCACCATCCCCGTTTCCCTCATCGGCACCTTCGCCGTGATGTTGGTGCTCGGGTATTCCTTCAACCAGCTCACCCTCTTCGGACTCGTCCTCGTCATCGGCATCGTCGTCGATGACGCCATCGTCGTGGTCGAAAACACGACCCGCTGGATCGAGGAGGGCCTCAGCCCGCGCGAGGCGACCGAAAAGGCCATGCTCGAGGTCAGCGGACCCGTTGTCGCCACCACCCTCGTCCTCCTCGCCGTCTTCGTGCCCACCCTGGCCATGACCGGCATCACCGGCACGCTCTTCAAGCAGTTCGCCGTCACCATCTCCATCGCCACGCTCTTCAGCTCGATCAACGCCCTCACCCTCAGCCCCGCCCTCTGCGCCATCCTCCTCCGCAAGCAGACCCGGGAACCGCGCGGCCTCTTCCGCCTCTTCAACCGCGGACTCGATCGGGTCACCGGCGGTTACCTCGGCATCACCCGCCTCGCGATCCGCCGCGCCGCCCTCGCCGTGATTCTTTTCATCGGCCTCGCGATCGGTTCCGTCCTTGGGCTCGGCACCCTCCCCACCGGCTTCGTGCCGCAGGAGGACGAGGGCTACTGCATCGTCAACGTCCAGCTCCCCGACGGTGCCTCGCTCCAGCGCACCAAGTCCGTCCTCAACGAGGTCAACGCCCTCGTCAAAGCCACCCCGGGCGTCGAGGACTTCATGACCATCGCCGGCTACGGCCTCATCGACGGGGCCGCCAGTTCGAACACCGGCTTCCTCGTCGTCACCTTCAAGCCCTGGGAAGAGCGCACCGATCCCCGGCTCCACCAGGCCGCCCTCATCCGCCAGCTCAATGGCCGGCTCATGCGTTTCAAGGACGCCGTCGCCTTCGCCTTCCCCATGCCCTCCCTCCCCGGCGTCGGCACCTCGGGCGGTTTCACCTTCATGCTGCAGGACCGCGGGGGCGTCGGTTTCGAGCAGTTGCAGCAGGTCGCCCAGGAGCTGATTGAGGACGGCAACGCCCAGAGCGGCCTCGCTGGCATGAGCACCACCTTCCGGGCGAATGTGCCCCAGCTCCTCGTCGACATCGACCGCGACCAGGTCCTCCGCACCGGCACCCCCCTGCCCTCCGTCTTCGAGACCCTCCAGGTGAATCTCGGCTCCGCCTACGTGAACGACTTCACCCTCTTCGGCCGCATCTTCAAGGTCTACGCCCAGGCCGACGCGCCCTACCGCGCCGATCCCGACGCGATCCGCCGGCTCGAGCTGCGCGGCGCCTCGGGACAGATGATCCCCCTCGGCTCCCTCGCCAATGTCGAGGAGACCTTCGGACCCCAGACCGTCACCCGTTTCAATCTCTACCCCTCCGTGAAGATCCTCGGCCAGCCCGAGGCGGGTTTCAGTTCGGGCGAGGCCCTCACCATCATGGAGGACATGGCCGCGCAGAAGCTGCCCGACAGCCTCGGCTACAATTGGGCGGAGCTCTCCTACCAGGAGAAAATGGCCACCGGCTCCACCGGCCTCATTTTCCTTTTCTCCATCATCCTCGTCTACCTCGTCCTCGCCGCCCAATACGAGAGCTGGTCCATCCCCATCTCCGTCGTCCTCTCCGTGCCCACCGCCCTCCTCGGGGCCTATCTGGCGATCTCATGGCGGGGGATGGAAAACAACGTCTACACCCAGATCGGCATCGTCCTCCTCATCGGACTGTCAACGAAGAGCGCCATCCTCATCGTCGAGTTCGCCAAGGTCCTGCGCGAGGAAGGCAAAACCGTCCTCGAGGCGGCGATCGAGGCGACGAAGCTGCGGTTCCGGGCGGTGATGATGACCGCCCTCTCGTTCATCCTCGGGGTGATCCCGCTGCTGATTGCGACCGGGGCCGGGTCGGAGAGCCAGAAGGTGATCGGGACCGCCGTGTTCGGCGGGATGATTGCGGCGACGTTCTTGAGTCTGGCGGTGGTGCCGATGCTGTACTATGTGGTGCAGACGGTGGTGGAGAGGGTGGGGAAGAAAGGGTAGGATTTTCCGGGCGTCGCGATCTGCGGGCATCGGCGGAAGCGCAGCGAATTTGCGTAAATCTGCGTGATGTTCCGCTGCAATATGGTTGTTCAGATGAACTGAAAATATGATAACTGTTCTCCCGAACAGTTATCATGCCCTCCATCTACCGCCCGCGCCGTCCCCGAGCCTCGCCCCTCTGGCAAGTCGTCCATCATTCCTGGTCCGACTTCCAGGCAGGCTATGAACACCGCCACCGCCCCATTCACGGTCCCCTCCGCCACGACGCCATCGACGTCGTCCGGCAGTTCCATCGCTGCGGCGACCTCGCCGCCGGATTCACGCGGCTCCAATGCCCCGACTGCGGACATGAGCGGCTCCTCGCCTTCACCTGCAAGACGCGGCACTTTTGTCCGAGTTGTCACCAGCGCAAAGTCCGCCAGACCGGTGATTGGATTGCCCGCGTCCTCTGCTTCGACGTGCCGCACCGGCAATTCGTCTTCACCATGCCCAAACCCGTCCGTGGCATTTTCCGCAAACGACGCAAGCTCCTCAATCATCTCTTCAGCACGGCCATCGACAGCCTCCAGGACTGGATGCGGGCGAGGCTCGAGTTGCCTGAGGGTCGGCTCGCCGCCGTCGCCGCCGTGCAGACCTTCGGCGACTACCTGAACTTCCATCCGCATCTTCACGTCCTCGCCGCCTCCGGACTCGTGGACCGCGAGGGGCGCTTCCACGTGCTTCCCGCCGACCCGATCGAACCACTTGCCGAACTCTTCCGCCACCGTTTCCTCGCCCTGCTTCGTCGGGAAAAGCTCATCAGTGACCGGAAACTCCGCCAACTCCTCGCCTGGACCCACAGCGGCTTCAGTCTCGATGCCGGGGAGAAACCTGTCGCGCCGAACGATGTCGAGGGAAGGAAACGATTGGCGGAGTACTTGCTCCGCGCTCCCTTCTCGCTGGAAAAAATCACCTGGAACGAATCGACCGGCAAGGTCATCTACCGATCCAAGCGGAGCTGGCACACCAAGCGCAACTTCCAGATCTTCGAGGCCGTGGACTTCCTCGCCGCGACCGTGGAGCACATCCCGCCGAAGAACCAGCAAACGGTCCGCTACTACGGGCTCTATTCGAACAAGAGCCGTGGAATGGCGGCGAAGACGGGCAGGAGGAGGCCGGAGATGGCGGAGGCGAAAAGGCCGGATCGGCAGGAGGGCCCCCCATCCGGGACCCTCTTCATTTTGCCTCCGCCGGAACCGCGGAGCGGACGCTCCCTCCGCCCTCTCTGGCGGGATCTCATCATGAAGGTCTGGGGTGAGGATCCGCACAAGTGTCCCTGTTGCCCCGGCACGATGAAGGTCATTGGGACGATGATCCGGCGCAGTGAAGTTGAGTTTTTCCTACGACTTCACGGCTTGTGGGAAGCGATCGTCGCCTTGCCACCTCCGCCGGATCCTCCCTTCGACATCGACACGATTGAGCCGATCGAGGTGCCGCCTCACGCGATCTGGCGGGACGATTTCGAGGCGTTCGGACCCGATCGGTGGACGGAAATTGATCCCGCTTGGGCCGCCCCCGAACTCGATCTGGGCGACGGACGCCGTCTCGTCCTCGATGCGCCCGATCCGTTCCCCGAGGAGGAATGGACAGTCGCCGGGGTGAACTGAGGAACCTCCCGCGGGACAATCCGGAAAAGCCCGCTTGATTTCAAAAGCGAAATCGAGCGGGAGCGAAACGCCGTGCCTTGACGGTCCGATTTTTCGGCTCGCGATCCGCGAAACGGTCCGGCTTCGCGTGAAAAACGTTGACTCCGCGGCCGGATTCGGGCGATTCTTCCCTTCGATGGCCCTAAACGCCCCCTACCTCCCCCCGAACCCCCACCGACCCCGGGCCTTCGGCGGGAAGGGAGCCGAGGGGTTGAAAAAGGAAATTACTAGCAGTCGAACCCCCACCGACCCCGGGCCTTCGGCGGGAAGGGAGCCGAGGGGTTGAAAAAGGAAATTACTAGCAGTCGCTCGCAACCGATCAGGGCGAGTCCGGCGAAGGCAAGGGAAAGGGCAAAAACGTTCGAAAGCTTCATGGGCCTCCCTTTAATCCGGCCCCCCGGAATTTGCAACCGTCAACTTCCCGTCTCTACCAGGGTCAGGGTGCCCGCCGAGCCATCCTCCGCCGGAACTCACCCTTGCGGATGAAGCCGATCCACGCTTCCACATCGATCCGGTTCCGACCGTGGTCGTCGCCGGGTCTCGCGTCCGTCGCCGCATTAGGAATCGGCGGGTGCGTTCCTTCTCACCGCGACCG
>JBILDO010000078.1:0-22879 GCA_044352585.1 Verrucomicrobiales bacterium | reverse complement strand
TCCCACATCGTCCAGGCGTCGGTCTCGCGGAGTTTGCGGGTCCGGGGATTGGGGGGCAGCCGTTCCTCGTCGAAGACACCGATCAGTTCCTCCTCGAAACGCGTCCGCCACGTGCCACTGCGCTCGATGAATTTCGCGGGATCGAGTACGGGATGCTCCTTTTCCGTCGACCATTTTCCGGGTCGCAATCCCGGTTCGGCGGCGAAGAGGAAGAATTCCTCCCTTGTCGTCTCCGAGTCATCGACAAGCCCCTGCACGTGCGACTGCATGCCTTTGAAGATCCTCCGCTGGCGGGCCGCGTGATCGAATCCGCTCCGCCCGTCGACGAGGAGGGCGAGCGGCGGCACGCGGTCGACCTCGGGATCGCGTCCGATCGCCTGGAGGAATCCCGCGACCGAGGGGTAGTCGCCCCTCGCGCCGTCGTGAGCCTCGTTCAGGTGAAAGGAGGATGGCGTGGAAAAGGCGTTCATCACCGTGGCGATGCGGTTCCATTCGCGCTCGACCTCGGCGAAGGGCGGGGTGGTCAGATCGCCCTTCTGATCCTTCACCTCCGGAAAGGCGGTGTGTTCGACGAGGAGGACGCGGGGGGCGATCAGGGCCGCCACGGAGGCGTCGCCGTGGCCGGGGAGGAGTCCGAAGAGATTGCGGTGGATCGGCTCGGCCCAGGCCCGGTCGCGGGGGGCGAAGGCTCCGCTGACAAAGGCATGGTCGATCCGCGGATCGATCGCGGCGGCGTAGAGGGCGGCCCTTCCTCCCTCGCCGTGGCCCGCCACGGTGATTTCTCCTCCGGGGAAGGCGCGTTCGAACCAGTCGGCCGCGGCGAGGAGGGCCTGGACGTCGTATCCGAGCGGATGGCGGCCCATCTGGAAGGCCTGCCGGTAGATCCACTCGCGGTGGCTCTGTCGGGTCTTGAGGATCGACCCGTCGGATCCTGACAAACCGCCAAAAAGGGACCGGTCCACCGTCGCGGGGATGAGGAGCCGGAAGCCGGCGAGGGCGAAGCGCAGGGCGATCTGCTGTTTGGGTTCGAGCCGCGCGGAGAGGCCGAGAACGTCCTCCGGTGTCTCGCCGGCATCGGGCATCAGGACCATGAGGGGAGGGGAGCTGATTTCGCCCTCCTCGGGGACGGGATTCACGTAGAGTCCTTCAGCGGTGAAGCCGGGCAAAACCGCCCAGCGCACCTGGTGGACGCGGAAGCCAGGTCCCTCCGCAACGAGCGAGGTTCCCGGTTCGCCCTCGAAGGAAACCGGATCGGTCGAGACGAACTCAAGCGCCGGGGCCGTGCGCGGATCGACGACTCCGAGGATCCGCGCGAGCGATGCGCGGGAATCCCGGATAAAGGCCTCGCGCTCCGCCTCCCCGAGGGGAAAGGCCGGGGATTTGGCGGTGGCTTCGGCGATTTCCTTTTCCACGAAGGCATGCGCCCCGTCCATGATCCGGACGGAAGGATCTTCGTCGGTCCACGTGAGCGGCGAAGTAGCGGGAAGCGGCTCCGGGGAATCCTGACAAAACACCCAAACAGGAAAGGCGAGAAGGAGGCCGATCCGGAGCGCGGTCATGGCGTGTCCTCCGCGTTCAGGTCGAGGCGGCTGATGCGGGTGCTCATGTCGCCGGTGGCGCGGATGACGAGGACGATCCCGGGATCGGGCTCGCCACCCTCCTCATGACGCGTGATCGTGTAGATGTCGATGAGGCGCACCTCGAGGTTCCGCAGCGACACGTCGATGCCCTCCGGCAGGTCGGCATTCGCGATCGCCTTCCGGACCTCCTCGTCGAGGTCCTCCTTGTAATCATTGAGATCGATGCGGAGCTTGGCCTCGAGTCCCTTGACGAGGAGCTCCTCGAGCAGCCAGGCCGCCGCGCTGGTGAGTTGGTCGCGCGTCTCCACGGTCAGCTCGACCCCGGTGAAACCGAGGGTCTGTTTCTCGTAGTCGATCACGGGACGCCCGCGGACCCAGATCGTGCCGGCAACGCCCCTTCCGAGACGCGACCGGTCAGCTTCGAGATTCAGCTTCAGGTTCAGGTAGCCGCCCTGCCCGACCTCGGCCACGAGTCCGTTGACGCGCACTTTCGTGCCGATGCCGGTGTCGATTTCGAAGTCTTCCTTCGCGATGACTTCGTTGAGTTCCGCGATGGAAATGACGAGGGGCAGCCGCAGGTCCGTGCCGGTTGCCGTCCCGAGCGGAGCCATCTCCGGGAGCGGGGAGCGGGGCGGCACTTCGGGAGCCCGGTTGACGAGGAAGGTCCGGGATTCGATCGCCACGGAAATGCCGACCTGCTCCGGCTGCGCATAGTTGATCGGTCCGAGGAGGATCCGCTGTGGAGTCACCTTGGCCCAGAGCGCCGGCTCCTTCGAGACCTGTTCGACGAGGTGGGCTTCGTTCCACAATGTCAACACCTCGCGCCGGAGGTTGAGACGTTTCCGGAGTGAGGGGGTGATCTTGCGCGCCTCCTTCTGCAGATACTGGCCGAGGCTGCCACCGAGAAACTCACCGATGTCGATGCGGCCGAGTTGCCCGAGTTGCAGGGCCGCCTTGTTCAATTGCAGGTCGGGCGTCAGATTCGCGTCCACGGACCAGTCCGGGAGGACGACCGGCGCGAGCGTGCCGCCCGCGGTGCCGCCGAGATCGACATTGCCGTTGAGGGGAATTTTCACGATGGCCGCGTCGAGTTCTCCCTGAATCGCCGCCTTCCCCTCGAAGGGCAGGGAAAAGGCGAGCGCGCTGCCGGTGTTGCGAAAACGGATCGGGCCGCGCTTCACGTCCCAGGAGTAGGCGCCGCTGCGGATCCGTTTGTGGAAATTTTGCTGGTCGCGCCCCTGAAAGGTTTCGGGAACCTCGGCATTGGCGAGTTCGTCAAGGAACGTCACCGGAAGGACGATGTGGAGCCCGAGGAGCGAGGTCTCAGGCTTGGGTGCGTCGCACTCTCCGATCGGAGTGCCGCCGGGGGCGGCCACGGAGATGAGTTTCGGTCCGAGGATCCTGGCACCGACAACGATCGCGAGAAGCCCGAGCACGGACGACGCGGCGAGGATGAGAAAGAGTTTCTTCATGGAAAGCGAAGGCTCACCGGCCCTTTCGGATGGCCTGAAAAGGCGATACCTGATGCCGCCCTTTGTCGCGCCGCCCGGCGTGTGGAACAGTGACACCATGTTCGCGAAGAGGGAAACAATCAATTGGGGGATCCGCGGTTCGGGATCTCCGGCCCGGTCGCGTCTGCGCTGTGGTCATCTCCTCGTCGAGGTCAGCCGTGGGGAAAACGAGGTCTGCCTGGCTTCGAAGCGACTCACCGACGAGGAGGCCGGTCTCGGTCCCGACGAACCGGTCGCGTGGACGAGCTGGGCCGTCTGCACCGGAGCGAGGGGCGTCAAGGTGCTCCCCGGGTTGCCGGACCTGGCCGTGCTCGCACAAACCGACGAGGTCTTCGAGGTCGCTCCGGGCGGGGAGGCCCGTGTTTTCCTGCGAATCCCCGTTTCCGTGCAGGTCCGGTTGAGCGATCGGGACGACGAACTGCTGGCCGAGTTTCCGAGCGAGTCGATGCCGCGGGTCCATTTTGGCGAAGGTCCCGGCACCCTGCTCTGCTACCAGTTGTCCGAGCCCGCCCTGCGGTTTGCCCTCGCCGATCTGGAGAGTTCGGTGGCCCAGGCCCCCGTCCTCATCCGCAACGAATCCCGCGAGACCCTGTCCGTCACCCAATTGTGCCTCCGCGTGGCCCGTCTCTCGGTGTATCGTGCGGGCACGGAATTGTGGACCAGCGAGACGATCGCCCGTTATCAGGGAGGGCTCGAGGCGAGCCGTCTGCAAGTGAAATCGGGGCCGCCGGCCGAGGTTCCCCAGGCGAAGATTCTCGCCGGGCCCCGCGAATCCGGTCCGGGGACCTTCGCGGCGCGAACCTTCCGCTCGTTCCGGCGCTGGGCGGGTGATTGGCGTTGAGGCGCTTCGGGATGGGGGGCTTCGACGCCGCTCTTGTCAGCGGACCAAGGAAGTTCGGCGGCACTCCGCGCGCGTGTTCCACGAATCGATCTTTTTGATCTTTTCGTAACGGTTTTACGCGGGATGGGGAACAGATCGTGCTTCTCCGATCGTTCCGGATCCATTTCATTCGACCGAATCCACGATGGTGAACCGCCAATCCCTCATCCAGACCGCCGTGATCTTCGCGGCCGCTTTCCTGTTCGGCGTCTTTCTTCCGATCGTTTTCGGAACGGGAGCCAATGGCTGTCGATTGGGTCCCGGTGCGGTTGCATCGGGGCGAACGATTTCCGCGGCGGCCACCGGAGGAGTCTCCGAGTAGTCCGAACCGGGACGCTCGCCCACACCGGAGCTTCACCCGTCGATCGGCTGCGAGACCACCTGCGCCACGATCAGGTTCTGGCCCGCCTGGGGAGCGGGGCCGCTCCACGAATCGACGATCTGCACGGTCACGCCGCTGGCGGTGTTTTCAAAGATGACCGGGGCCACGGAATAGGGCAGGCGGATGCAGCCGGCCGAGGCGGGATAACCGGGCAGGTCGCCGATGTGCATTCCGACCGGGCTGTCGCCGAGGCGCTGCCAGTAGGGCAGGGAACAGCCGTAGATCGTCGAGGTCTTGCCCGACTTGACCCGTTCCGTGATCTTGAATTCTCCGCGCGGCGTGTATTTGCCGGTGCGGGCGGTGGACACGGCGGTGTCGATCGCGACCTGACCGTCGATGAGGAGGTAGGCGCGTTGCTTCGAGACATCAACGACGATCTTTTTTTCGCCTCCCGCCTTGCCCGCGTCGAGGAGGGCCTCGTTGACGTAGGCGTCCTGGTGCACGTCCATCCAACCCGACTTCTGGGTCTGGACCGGGGCGGGAGCCTTCTTCACCGCGCTCTTGTAGGAGACCTGCTGGAGGCGCACCCCCTTCTCCGTCGGCGGGGACTTGAAGATTCCCGCGTCGGCCCGGGTCGTCGCTCCGAGAGTGATGCCGAGCAGGGCGAGGGCGGTGAAAATCTCGCGCGCGCCGTGGGCCTGCACCTCGGCGTCTTCGAAGATGAATCCAAAGTCGCCCGAATGGCTCCGGCAGAAATCCTCGAAACGCTCCTCGTCTGCGAGGAGGAGCCCGAGGAGCTGCACTTTTGCCGAATTGCCGTCATCTCCGGGCTGCCAGCGGATCAGCGGCAGGGCCGCGCCCGCGGATTCGAGCTCCGAATGCTTCAGCGAGGAGGAAAGCACCTCGAGGAAGCGGCGGACGAAGTCCTCCGGTTCCGAAGCGTCGGAGAGAGCCTCGAACGAGGCGCTGTCGGGGAAGAGCGCCTGCAGGGAGATCTCATAGGCCCGGTCCGCCCAGGCCGGGGCGACTTCGGTGGCGTTCTCGCTCACCTCGAGGGTGAACAGCTGGAAAATTTCCGTCTCCTGCGGGTTGGCGACGAGAGTGACTCCGTCGATGGAGACATCGAACCAAAGTTGCGAGTCCGTGAACATCGCGGCGCAGGCCTCAACTTCGGAGCTGCCGATGGGCTTGAAATCGGATCCCTCGGCGGGCAGTTGATTGACGGGAACGAGGAAGGAAGCGGCCGTTTTCATGAGCGGTTCGGAGGAGTGGTCTGGGTTGCGTGGAGGACGATCAGGGATGTCGGAATGATCACGGAAAGGAGGGGGCGATTCACCAGTCGGAACTGAGGCCGGGATGCCACGGCTCGGCGATGGCCGAAAGAACCTCGTGCATCATCGGGGGGCGGATTTCGGGAAAAACCGAGAGGATCCGCGCGATCAACCCGGCGACCCGGGGAGCGGCAAAACTGGTGCCGGTCTGGTATTGGACCCCGCCGCCGATCCACGCGACCTCGACGTTCTCGCCCTTCGTCGAGTATCCGACGAGGTGGTCGGGCCGGAAAAAGACCGCGTCCGAGTCGGTCTCCGCGAGATCGACCCCGATGACCGAGGAGAAGTGCGAGGGCCACTCCGTTTCGCGGCTGTCGAGGTTGCTGCAGGCGGCCACGACATGCGCCCCCTGGAGCCAGGCCTCGTCGGCCCACTCCTTGTGCGGGAGGATGAACTTCGCGAGACCGCGGCAGCCGAAGCTGCAGTTGAGGACGCGATAGCCGCGGCGCAGCGCCTCGCGCACGCCGGCGCAGATCAGGTGCGTGCGAGAGGCGCTGCGCGCGTCGATGACGCGGAAGCTTCCGATCTCGGCGAGCGGGGCGACCTCGTGGAGGATGCCGGCGACGGCGGTTCCGTGGCCGTAGGTGTCGTTGCCTCCGCCCTCGACGAGGCGGACGCTTCCATCCGCCTCCTCGAATCCGACCGAGTCTCGGAGGCGGAGATTCGCGAGGCGCGGATGATCCGCCTCGATCCCCGAGTCGATCACGGCGACGCGGACGCCTTCGCCCGTGCCGTGGCGGGCGGCTTCGAGGATCTCCCCGAGCGCCGGCCATCCCGGACGGTCCGGCGCGTTTGTCAGGACTGCGGCCATCAGAGTTCGAGGTCGAGGATCCGGGTGAGGAGGCGGTAGTTCACGAGGCGCTCCAGCACCGTGGAGAGGCGTCGCACGCGGTTGAGGCCACGGGCGGTGAAGCCGGCCGGATCGGGCGCGTCGGCGCTCTTCTTCAACTGGACGCAGCTGATGACGCCCTGGACCTTGCCGCCGAAATAGAACGGCGTCGCAATGAGGGCGGTGGTGAACTGCTTGAGGGCCTCGTCGACCCGCTTCGAATGCCGCGCATTGAGGTAAACCTGGTTTTCGCAGAGCGACTGTTCGGAGGCGTAGGCGAGGCTCGTCAATCCCTCCGAGAGCGGCTGGGCCCAGCCGACGAAGTTCGCATCGGGCTCCGAGTGGGTTACGACGAGATTTTTTTCGGCGAGATCGGCGATCCAGACCGACATCGAATCGGCCGAAAGGCTCTCCATGACCATGCGCAGAGTGGTCTGGCCGGGATCCCCGATGAGGCTGCGGAAGTCCTCGGGCGTGACCGAGGCGGCGGCGCGGGCGAGAGCCTTCTCGATGGCGGGGGCGTGCTCGGAGAGCTGGGGGTCGGGAGTGATCACGGTCGGAAGAGCGGTTCGGGGTGGCGCGGCAGGTTCGTCATGCGCCTTGGTGGCAGCCGCCGCAAAACGCACAAAACAATAATCGATGGACGCACGGGCGGCAATCCGATTCAAGATTTGTGGAGCGGGGGCGGGCGATGGGTCGGAAGGATCCCGGAATTCCTGAAAAAGCGGAGAGGGCCTCGATCGCGGAACCATCCCTGGGCTGGAAATCGTCTTTGGCTCCAGCCGCGACTGTGAGATATTTCCTCCTTGAAGATCCAGTCCGTCATCATTTTTTCCGTCGCCGCATTCGCCGTCGCCGCGCGGGTGAGCGGTGCCGGGGAGGCGATCCGGTTCAATCGCGATGTCCTCCCGATTCTCTCGGACAAATGTTTTCATTGTCACGGGCCCGACGCCGGATCCCGCAAGGCCGGCCTGAGGCTCGACGAGGAAGCGTTCCTGAAGCGCGGGTCGGAAAGCGGCCTCGCCATCGTGAAAGCGGGCGACCCGGACGGCAGCGAACTCTGTCACCGGGTCGGGACAACCGACGCGGACGAGGTGATGCCTCCTCCGAACGATGCGAAACAGCTCACGGCCGGGGAGAAGGAAATTCTCTTCCGGTGGGTGAAGGAAGGCGCCGCGTGGCAGGGGCACTGGGCCTTTGAGCCCGTCACGAGGCCGCCCCTGCCGTCGGCGCGGGTCGCCGACGACCCGATCGATGCCTTCATCCTCGCGCGTCTCGACCGCGAGGGGATCGCCGCGAATCCCCCCGCCGATCCGTCGACCTGGCTGCGCCGCGCCGCCCTCGATCTCACCGGACTTCCTCCCGATCCCGGCGAGGTCGCCCGCTTCCTCGCCGACCGGGACCACCGGGCCGCCGTCGACCGGCTCCTCGCGAGTCCCCGTTATGGCGAGCGCATGGCCTGGGATTGGCTCGAAGCGGCGCGTTACGCGGACACCCACGGCTATCAGAAGGACAACCTTCGCTCGATGTGGGCGTGGCGGGATTGGGTCGTGAAAGCCTTCAACGCGAACCAGCCGTTCGATCAATTCACGATCGAGCAACTGGCCGGCGATCTCCTCCCCTCCCCCTCGACGGAGCAGCTTGTCGCGACCGGGTTCAACCGCAATCACCGCATCAACGCGGAAGCCGGCGCCATCGGCGAGGAATATCGCACCGAATACGTCATCGACCGCGTCGATACCACGGCGACGGTCTGGATGGGACTCACCGCAGGATGCGCCCGCTGCCATGATCACAAGTTCGATCCCCTGACCCAGCGCGAGTTCTTCGCACTGGCCGCCTTCTTCAACAACATCGACGAGAAGGGCGCCGACGGCGCGGGACTCACCGCGGCCCCCGATCTCGCAATCGCGGTCCCGGGGTTCGAAAAGGCGATTGAAGAACGTGCGGAGAACCTGACAAAAACCGAAACCGGTCTCCGCGAAAAGGCCGCATCGCTCGCCGCCGATCACGATCGGTGGCTCGACCGCCAGAGGACGATCCTCGATGGAGGCGATTACTGGCTCGTGACCGAGCCGGCCACCGTGAAGGGGGATTCCCCCGACTCGACCTTCACGACACTGCCCGACCGGTCCATCCTCTTCGGCGGAACGAATCCGCTGAACGACACGCACCGGCTCTTCGTCGGGACCAGCCACCCCCTCCGGGTCGGGGCGATCCGTCTCGAGGCGCTTCCCCATCCGGACCTCACCGGCGGATCGCTCTCGCGGAGTTTCAACGGCGACTTCCTCCTCTCGGAACTGGTGGTCCGCCACCGCGGGAAAAAGCTCGCCCTGACATCCGCACAATCCACGGTCGCCTCTCCGGGACGGTCCGCGGGCGAAGCGATCGACGGGGATCCTCTGAGCGGCTGGTCCGTCGGCGGAGGGCGGACCGGGCCGGCCTCCGCCATCTTCACCCTCGCCGAGACGATGACCCTCGTCCCGGGCGACGAAGTGGTGGTCGAACTCGCCTATCTCTCCCGCGAGGAGCAATACTCCATCGGCCGTTTCCGGGTCAGCCTCGCCGTCGGCGAGCCTGATGAAGCGGAACTGACCCAAACGCTGCGGTCGGCGCTTCTCTCGGGAGAGAGGGACCTCCTCGCGCGCGAGTTCCGGGAGGGCTTTCCCGGCCTGAACGGATTGCGGCGGGAACGCGACCTCGCGAGGGAATCCCTCGAAGCCGCCCGGACTTCCGCGAGCACCCGCGTGATGGTGATGCGCGAGCGTCCCGGCCCGCCGCGTCCCACCCATGTCCTCACCCGGGGGCTCTACGACCAACCCGGCGAGCCCGTCACTCCCGATGTGCCGCGGTTTCTCAGGCTTCCGCTTCCCTCCGATGCGAAGAGGGACCGCCTCGCCCTCGCCAGTTGGCTGGTCAATCCGCGGCATCCGCTCACCGCCCGCGTCATCGTGAACCGCCTCTGGCAGCAGTTTTTCGGAACGGGCCTCGTCGCAAGCCCCGAGGATTTCGGGCGGCAGGGCGCGCAGCCCAGCCATCCTGAATTGCTGGATTTTCTCGCGTCGGAGTTCGTCGCGGGCGGCTGGGATGTGAAGGCCCTCGTCCGCCGCATCGTCCTGACGGATGCCTATCGCCGCAGTTCCGCGATGCCCGTCGGGATGATCGAACGCGATCCCCGCAACCTCCTCCTCGCCCGCGGACCGCGGAAGCGGCTGCCCGCCCCCGCGATCCGCGACCAGGCCCTTTTCGCCGGCGGCCTCCTCGCCGAGACGATGGGCGGACCGCCGGTGCGCCCCCCCCAACCCGCGGGCCTCTGGGAGGCCGTCGCGGGGGTCAACAGCAACACGACCCGATACGTCCCCGACCGCGGCGAAGGGCGGTTCCGGCGCAGTCTCTACACCCTTTGGAAACGCGGCGTCCCGCCCCCCAACCTGCTTCTCTTCGACGCCTCCGCCCGGGAGACCTGCTCCGTCGGACGGGAAAACACGAACACGCCGCTTCAGGCCCTCGTCACCCTCAACGACCCGAATTTCTCTTTCGCCGCCCTCGCTTTCGCGAGGAGAGAGACCGCAGCCGCCCTCGACGACCGATCGCGAATCGCGCGCATGTGGAAAAGGCTCCTCGTGCGCGAGCCTTCCGACGCGGAAATCGGCATTCTCCTCGTGGCATTGAAGGATCATCGCGCCCGCTACGCCGCCGATCCCGCCCTTGCAAGGGAGCGGTCAGCCTCCGCCGCAGACCCGGTCGAATTGGCCTCTTGGACCGAGATCGCCGAGATTCTCCTCAACCTCGACCTGACCCTGTCGCCTCCCTGACACCCTCCTCTCGCGTCCCATGTCGGATTTCACCCGCCGCCGGTTTCTCGCCCATGGCCCAAGCCTCGGACTCGGAGCGATCGCGCTCGGGTCGCTCCTCCGCGGCCATTCCCCGGCCTCCGGCCCGGCCAAGGCCAGGCGCGTCATCTACCTCTGCCAATCCGGAGCTCCCTCGCAGATCGATCTCTTCGATCCCAAACCGGAGCTGACGAAACGTTTCAACGAGGATCTTCCCGAATCGATCCGGCAGGGACAGAGGCTCACGACGATGACCTCGGGCCAGGACCGGTTTCCGATCGCGCCCTCGATCTTCCGGTTTGCCCGACACGGACAAAGCGGCGCGACGGTGAGCGAACTCCTCCCGAACCTCGCCTCGGTCTCCGATGAGATCTGCTACATCAAGTCGATGCATACCGAGGCGATCAATCATGATCCCGCGATCACCTTTCTCCAGACCGGGGCCGAACTGGCGGGACGCCCCAGTTTCGGCTCGTGGATCAGCTACGGTCTCGGGGCGATCAACGAGGACCTCCCGGCCTTTGTCGTGCTTCTCTCGCGCGGGAGCGGGCGGCCGAATTGCCAGCCGCTCTACGATCGGCTCTGGGGCAGCGGATTCCTGCCCTCGCGACATCAGGGGGTGAAGTTTCTCTCCAGTGGCGATCCGGTCCTTTTCCTCGAGAACCCCGCCGGAGTCAGCGATGCGGGGCGGAAGCGGAATCTCGCGGCGATCGCGGGGCTGAATGATCTGGCGCACCGGGAGCTGGGGGATCCCGAGACGCTCACGCGCATCGCCCAGTTCGAAATGGCGCACCGCATGCAGACCTCCGTCCCCGATGTCGCCGACCTCACGGGCGAACCACGGTCGACCTTCGACCTCTACGGACCCGACGCCCGCATCCGCGGCACCTACGCCTACAATTGCCTCCTCGCGCGGCGTCTCGTCGAACGCGACGTGCGTTTCGTGCAGCTCTTCCACATGGGCTGGGACCAGCACAACGCCCTGCCGAAGCAGATCCGCGGCCAGTGCCGCGACACCGACCAGGCCTCCGCCGCTCTCGTAAAGGATCTCAAACAACGCGGACTGCTCGAAGACACCCTCGTGATCTGGGGCGGCGAATTCGGCCGCACCGTCTACAGCCAGGGTGAACTCACCGCGGACAACTATGGCCGGGATCATCACCCGCGCTGTTTCACGCTCTGGCTCGCCGGGGCGGGGGTCAAGGCCGGCCACACCCATGGAGCGACCGATGATTTTTCCTACAACATCACGGAGGATCCCGTCCACATCCACGATCTCAACGCAACCTTGCTCCACCTCCTCGGCATCGATCACGAGCGCCTCACCTACCGCTATCAGGGGCGCGATTTCCGCCTCACCGACGTGCATGGCAGGGTCGTGCGCGGGATTCTCGCCTGAGAGACTCGACCACCCCCGATGACCCATTTGCCGGAACGGTTTTTCCGGATCGGGCGCGAGGATTTCCTTGCACCGCCACGCTCTGTCATCGACCCTCTCCGGGGATGAACCAGACCCTCCTCTTCCAGGTCGAACGCCGCATCCGCGAGGACTCGGTCCCCTCCGGCGGTCTCCGCTGGGGCGGGGCCGGCCTCATCGTCACCCCCGATCCGGAGCAGGTCCCGGTGGAGGGGAAGGTGCTGGTCGTTTCACCCCACGCCCCGGAGATCGCCTGGGTGGTCGAGCGCATGAAGGAGGTCTTTCCCGACGAGATCGACCACGTCAACAAACACACCTTTTACCCGGAGATGGGCCGGGCGGCGCTCGCCGCGATCGCCAAGGGGGCATCGAGACCGGAGATCCTCCTCGCGGTCGTTGCCGCGGCCAAGGACCACTGGAGCAATCGTCCGCTCTCCGTCAGGACCGACTTCGAGCTGGCCGAGGAGTTTCTCCGCCGCCCCGCCTATTTCGCCTACGGCTCGAACCTGCTCCCCCGGCAGATGGCGCAGCGCTGTCCCGAGGCGAGCTTCGTCGGCGCGGGCATCGTGGAGGGCTACCGCTTTTTCATCAACGAGCGGGGTTATGCCAACCTCGCGCCGGACATCACCTCCCGGGTTTACGGAGGCATCTACCTGATGACCGCGGATGATATCGATTCGCTCGACCGCCACGAGGGGGTGTCCTCGGGATGCTATGAGAAGAAGGAATTCACCGCCACCGCCACCGCGAACGGCGAGGCCTTCCAGTGCCTCGTCTACATCGATCCGTCCAACGAGCCCGGCAGGCCGTGCGAGGGTTACCTCGAGAAGATTGTGGAAGGGGCACGGGACCGTGGTCTCCCGGAGGACTATGTGCGGTTCCTGCAGAGTTTCGAAGCCTCGGCCTGACCGGGGATCCGGCCGGGTTTTGAACGGGGATCCGATTTCATGATTTCATGAGGTCGCGATCGTGGGCCACCCGCCCTTCATCAAGGCGATCCGCTCAATCGATCGCATACAGATACGCGTCGGTGCGCAGGTAGATCCGGCCGCCGGCGAAGGCGAGCGAGGCGTTCGTGTGCTGGTTGGCGTCGATTTCGTTCGTTCCGATCCATTTCATCGCCGTCGGGTCGGGCTCGATGAGATAGGTCGTGCCGCGGGTGTCGTTCACGTAAAGCGTATTCCCGATGAGATTCATCGAACTCCAGCTGTTTGCCCCGAGGCGTTCGCGCCAGAGGATCCTGCCGGTGGCGGTCTCGCTGCACTGCATCACGCCGGGTTCGTTGAGCAGGTAGAGGTGATCGCCGAGGATTTGGCCCGACCCGATGCGCTGCGGATTCTGGTTCTGTCCTTTCGGAGGATCGGCCCAGAGCCGGTGGGTGGCGGTGAGGTCGCCCGTCTCGCCCGAGGCGGGCAGCTTCACGCCGATCCCGGGTCCGCCGTAGCCGCAGAGGTAGAGGGCGCGCCCGTTTCCGGTCATCACGTTCGTGTAGCAGAGATCGCCGAGCCCGGCGACGCGCCAGAGTTCCTTGCCCGACCTTGGATCGAAGCTGGTGAGAAAACCCGGCAACCCCAGGAGCATTTCGGCACGACCGCCGTTCTCGATCACGAGCGGCGTCGCCCAGGATCCCTTGAACTGCTTCGCGTCGATGCTCTCGAAGGAATCGAGCTCCTCTTTCCAGAGGATCTTCCCGGTGTCCTTGTGGAACGCGAAGAGCCGCATCACCGGACCGGGGCCGGCGTGGACGAGGACCGCGCCACCCGAGAGAACCGGACTCGCCGCGTGCGGCCCCCAGATGTGCGCGTAGTCGGATCCGGGATCGGCGCTCCAGACTTCCTTGCCCTCGAAATCATAGGCGTGCAGCCCCGCGTTGCCGTGCCAGGCGATGACGGTCTTTCCGTCGGTCACCGGCGAGGCGGGGCAATGCGGATTGGTCTGGTGCGTTTCCTCGCCCCTTCCGAAGTCGATCGTCCGTTTCCAGAGTTGCTTCCCGTCCTTCGCATCGAAGCAGATCAGGGAACGCTTTTTCCCCTCTTCCTCGGCCTGGGTCAGAAAAATGCGATCTCCCCAAACGACGGGCGAGGAATTTCCCCGGTCGGGCAGGGCCACGCGCCAGGCGATGTGTTCGGTGGCCGACCATTTCGTCGGATAGGTTCCGGCGTCGGGCAGTTTGCCGTCGCCATTGGGGCCGCGCCACGAGGGCCATTCGTTGGCGGAGAGGATCGCAGGGGCGGCCAGACCGGCGAGAAGGAGGAGGGGGATGAATTTCATGGCGGACACGGGAGGATTGAATCGAAGACCCGACCCTCTCAAATCGCGCCGCGTTTGACCATCACGCGATCGGGTCGCGGGAAGGTGATGAGTTCCGTCAACCCGCCGCGTTTCGCCGCAAACCGTCCTTGATCACGCGTCCGATCGACCGCACGGTTCGGTCGATTCCATGAAACGCGCGTTCATCCTGTTGGCCGGCGGCCTTCTGCTTCCGGGTTTCGTTCCCGCCCAGGAACGGGCCCACCTCGAACTGGATTCGCCCTTCGCCTCCTATGTCGAGGACGACTTCCCCTTTTTCACCCAGACCGTGGATGCGCGAAATTTCGGTGCCGCGCCGGAAACGGACAACCTCACCCCGCGCGGCGTCATTGTCGCGGCCGGGAACGGATTCCATGGCTGCTTCGATCCCGATCTGCTCCGCTGGGCGCTCTTCTGGAAGGAGAACGAAGGCGGCGAATACCTCACCATGAACGGCATGGGCACGGGGAGCTACCGCCTCCCGAACCGCAAGTCGCCTCCGGGACAGACCGACCTGCCGAAGCCGCTCGGCACGCCGCTGCTTTCGATGCCACTGCGACCGGGAGCCTTCGCCGGCCCCGCTCCGGTGCTCGACGATCCCCGCGATCGGGGCGGCGCTGAGGAAGGCGAGACGGGCCTTGGCGCCCTGCCGCCCGCGATGGGCCGATTCCTCGGCCTGCGCCTCGTCGGCGGATTCGTCCAGGTGGAATATCGCATCGCGGAAGTGCTCGTGAAGGAAAGGCTCTCCGGCGCGAGGGCGGAGCTCTTCCGGGACATCGAAGTCGCGGCCCACGATCAACCGCTGGGGATCGTCACCGGTCCCGGTGACAGCGACTGGCTCGCGATCCCGCCTTCGCGCGAAGCGACCCGCTGGCGGGTCTTGATCTCGGAAAACGGCACGGTCGTGGCGGAGACGGCACCTCCCTTTCCCGCCGCTCCGGCCCCGCCCCGACGCTGGCCCGCTCCCGTCATGGCCGCCCCTGCGATCCCGCCCGCGAAGGACGCCGCCTGGGTGTTCGACGACCTCCCCCTGCCCATTCCGAACCCGTGGAAACGCAACGTCCGCGTGGCCGACCTCGCGTTTTTCCCGGAAGGCCGTGCCGCTCTCGTCACCTTCGACGGCGATGTCTGGATCGCGGACGGCCTGGAGAACAACGCAGCCGCCTCATGGAGCCGCTTCGCCTCCGGTTTGCATGAGCCGCAGAACCTCGCCCTTCGCGACGGGAAAATCCTCGTCTTCGACCGGAACGGCATCGTCGCCCTCCACGACACCGACGGAAACGGCGAAGCCGATTGGCACGAGAACATCTCGAACGGTTTCGCCCAGTCCGCCGAAACTCGGCAGTATGCGAACGACTTCATCGCCCGGCCCGACGGTGCCTTCGATGTCGCGATCGGTGGCCAGGTGGGGTCGACGATCGGCAAGCTCAACGGCACCGTGATCCGGATCGCGCCCGACGGCGATTCCTATCAGATCCTCGCCACCGGGCTCCGCCAACCCTACCTCGGCTACGACGAAAGGACCGACCTTCTCACCGCGAGCGACCAACAGGGGAACTGGAAACCCGCCACCCCGATCTACCGGATCAAGGAGGGACGCTACTTCGGCTTTCAGCCCGAAAAATACAAAGGCGAGGTCACCCATCCCGCTCCGATCGCTCCCCCGGAGGTCTGGATTCCGCACTTCGTGAACCAGTCCGGAGCGAGCCAGGTCTGGATCCGGCAGACCGGCAAGGTCCCCCCGCGCATGGGGCCGCTCAACGACACCCTCGTCCACATCGGCTACAACCGACCGGAACTTTTCAGGATCTACCTCGATCCGGCGGGCGAACAGGGGGCGGTGATGCCCTTGGTGGCCGGTTTTCCGCCAGGGCTTCTCAACGGGCGTGTCAACCCCGTCGACGGGCTCCTCTATGTCGCCGGATTCCAGATCTTCAGCTGCTCGGGCAGCCGGACCAGCGGCGTCTTCCGCGTGCGTCCGGGCGGCGTGAAAGCGTGGCTCCCCCGCGCGATCCGTGCGGAAAAACGCGGTCTGCTCCTGAGCTTCGACGAGCCGCTCTCCTCAGATCTCGCCGGTGAACTGGGCCGCTACTCCGCCGACCGGTGGAATTACACGCAGACCCATGTCTACGGATCGGGCAACTACCGCCTCGACGGCGAGCCGGGCCAGGACGCCCTGCCGGTTCTGAGCGCGAAGTTGTCGGAGGACAAAAAATCCCTCTTCCTCGGCATCGCGGAAATGAGCCCCTCGCATTCCCTCCGGCTCACCTACCGCCTTCCGGCGCCGGACGTGACGCAGGTGGAGAACGCCTACCTCACCGTGCATTCCCTGCCCTCCTTCGATCTCAAAACGATCGGTTTCGCCGATGACCGGGTCGACCTCACCCCGCGCACCGACCTCACCGGAGGACCCGAGGTCGAGCCCACCGCCGCGCTCGGCAAGGAGGTGGCGATGCGCTACGGCTGCGTCGCCTGCCACGCCACCGGTGATCCGGGCATCCCCGCTCCCCCGGTGCCCCCCGGGGGAGGGACCAAGCTGGCGGTCGGTCCGCCCTGGATCGGCCTCTGGGGATCGAGGAAACGTTTCTCGGACGGCTCGGAATTGAGGAGCGTCGACGGGGCCTACCTCCGCGAATCCATCCTCGACCCGGCCCGCCGCGTCCAGGAAGGCTTCGAGATGGAGCGCACCGGCGTCGGCATGCCTTCCTATCTCGGCGTGCTGAAGGATCACGAGATCGAGTCGGTGGTGATGTTCATCCAGGGACTGGGGAAGAAATAGAATTCGAAGAACCCGTTCGTTTTCCCACCTTACCGCCGCCACCCCGCCACGCGCTCGAACACGACAGGGCGGGACTCGAGCGATCCGTCGGGGCCGTGTGCCGTCAATGGGGTGCTCCACGGACTCCCCGACAAACCGATCCCGGCGACCGCGGTCGCGACGGGGTTCGAAAAACCCGCATGACATCCCGCCATTTTCCGGCACCTTACTCCCCCCTCACCATGGCGGACACAGCAGAAAACCTCCTCAAAATCGGCCTGCCCAAGGGCAGTCTCTTCGAGCCCACGATGGATCTCTTCGAGAAGGCCGGCTACAACATCCGCGGCGCGGAGCGCTCCTACCGGCCCACCGTCGACGACCCCGAGCTCCAGATCCGCCTCATCCGCGCGCAGGAGATCGGCCGCTACGTCGATCACGGCTTCCTCGACTGCGGCATCACCGGCAAGGACTGGGTCGCCGAAAACGGCGCCGACGTCCACGTCGTCTGCGATCTCCAATACAGCCGCGCCACCTCGAACCCGACCCGCTGGGTCCTCGTCGTGCCAAACGATTCCCCGATCCAGTCGGTCAAGGATCTCGAGGGCAAACGCATCGCGGCCGAGGCCGTCGGCATCGTCGAGCGTTACCTGGAAGCCAATGGGGTGAAGGCCGAGGTCGAGTTCAGCTGGGGCGCCACCGAGGTGAAGGTGCCGGAACTGGTCGACGCCATCGTCGACATCACCGAAACCGGCTCCTCCCTGCGGGCGAACAACCTCCGCATCGTCGACGTGCTGATGGAGAGCTACCCCCAGTTCATCGCCAAGCGGGAATCGTGGGAGAATCCGTGGAAACGCTCCAAGATCGAGCGCCTCGCCGTCCTCCTGAGGGGCGCGCTGATGGCCCGGGACATGGTCGGCCTGAAGCTGAACCTCCCCGAAGCGGCCCTCGAAGCCGTCTCGAACCTGCTCCCCTCCCTCCGCAAACCGACCGTCGCCCGCCTCGCCCAGGAGGGTTGGGTCGCCCTCGAGACCGTCTTGACCGAGCTCCAGGTCCGGGAACTGATCCCCCGGCTGAAGGAACTCGGGGCGGAGGGAATCATCGAATATCCCTTGAACAAAGTGATCGAGTGACCGATACTCGCGACCCGCCCGACCCAAACCGGGGTTCGTGGCGGCCAAAACGTCGACTCCTTTTGAACTTCAATTGACTATGGGCTCCCTCAAGAAAAAGCGGAAGACCAAGATCAACAAGCACAAGCGACGCAAGCGCATGAAGGCGAACCGCCACAAGAAGCGTTTGCGTTACAAGAGCTGATCGTTGATCTTCGTCGCGATGAAAGCAAAGCAGTCTGGTGGTCCGGCAAAGTTGGTTCACCGCTGCTTTGTCGCGTACCGGGGCGGTGCCGTCGCCTTGGCCACGGTTCTCCTCGCGGGAAATCCGGAATCGGTGGGCGCGGAAGTCCCGAAGAGTCCGGAGGATTTCGCCCAGGTCTACGTCGACCAGTATTTCGAGCCCTCAGAGTCGCTGAAATTGTCCGACGAATCCCGGCGCAAGAGCAAAGCCCTCGCCCACTACTCCCTCGGACGCAGCCTCGAGGCCCAACGCAAGCTGCCGGAGGCGATCGAGGCCTATTCCGAAGTGCTGCGCAACCAGCCCGACCAGTTTTTCCTCGCCCGCAAGACCGCCTATCTCCTCGCCCGGGCCGGACGCCAGGACGAGGCCTTGAAAATGCTCGAGGACAGTCTCGCCCGGAATCCGGGGGAGCCGCTCGCCCACATCGCCCTCTCGGAATTCCTTGCCACCTATGAAGGCGGCGACCCCGCCGGGTTGAAGCGGTCCTTCGAGGTGATCGAGCAGGCCGTGAAACAGTTTCCGGACGAGCCCGCGGTCTACGAGCACCTCGTGAAGCTCTACCTCTCGGCCGACCGGCGCGACGAGGCCCGCGCCATCGTTTCCGAAGCCGCCACGCGTGAAAACCGCGATTCCCAATACTGGCTGCGCCTCGGCCGCATCGCCGCCCGGGTGTGGCCGGTGGGAGAGTCCGGCAAGATTTCCGAGGACGACCTCGTCAACCAGATCCATGCGAAGGCGCTCGAGTTTGCCAACGGGGACGCCTCGGTGATCGAGCGCGTCGGTGATTTTTATCATGCGACGGGCCAGTTCGACCGGGCCATCGCCGCCTTCAGCGGATTGATCGGGAAACAAACCGACCGCCTCGACCTCCGCGAGAAACTGGCCCAGGTCTACGGGGCCAAGGGCGACGAGGAAAAGGTCGTGCAGACCCTGAAGGAGATCGTCGAGATCGATCCCCAGAATGCCGACGTGCACAAGCAGATCGCGGGAATCTTCCTCCGCGCCGAGCGCTTCAAGGAAGCAATCCCCCACCTCCAGACATCCCTCTCCATCACCAAGGGCAGCGCGACCGAATACGGCGCGCTCGGCCGCATGATGATCGAGTCCGAGGAAAACGAGGTCGCGGTGAAATTCCTCGTCGACGCGGCCTACCTCTTCCCGGATTCGCCCGACTTCCCTTTCCTCCTCACCTTCGCCCTTGCGCGGCTCGAGCGCTGGGACGAGGCCATCAAGCAATTCGAGAAGACCATCGGTCTCGCCGGCGACGAACAGCCCCAGCTCTTGAATGAGGGCTTCTATTTCCGCTACGCGGCCGCGCACGAGCGCCGCAAGGACTTCGCCAAGGCCGAGGAACTCTTCCGCAAGACGATCGAGATGATCGCGAAGAACGATCCCGCGGACGAGAACAAGGAATTCACCGCCACGGTCTACAACTACCTCGGCTACATGTGGATCGAGAACGACATGAAGATCGACGAGGCCGGGGAGCTCATCAAGACCGCCGCCGAACTCGATCCGGAGAGCGGGGCGATCGCGGACAGCCTCGGGTGGTTCCACTTCAAGAAGAGGCGCTTTGACGCGGCCCGCGATGAGCTCCTCCGCGCCGAGAGCCTCCTCGAGGACGAGGATGCGGTGATCTACGACCACATCGGCCAGGCTTTCTACCAGCTCGGCGAAGCCGCCAAGGCGATCGAGTATCTCGAGAAGGCGGTGGCGAAGGAACCGGGGAACGCGGAGTTCTCCGACCGGCTCAAGCGGATGCGCGACGGCACGGAGAAGAAGCTTGAGCCTTCGGAGGCGGAGCCGGCCGCGGTGGAAAAGAAAGAGTAGAAGCGGCGTCCCGCCGCTTGTCTATCGGTTGAAAAGCGGCGGGACGCCGCTTCTACTTTCGCCGCCCGAGCGCCAACCTTCCTCCCGCGACACAGGAACTCCCCGGCACCAAAGGAAGCGGCACCGTCTCCCCCTGCCAAACCGGCGCCGGGCGGTGCCTGACCTCCTCCGTTCAGGCCGATACGGGTTTGTTCGTGCGCTTCGTGAGGAATCCGTAGGCGAGGAAACCAACTCCGGCGACGATCAGGAAGATCGAATAGAACTGGCCCTTGGTCATTCCCGCGATCATCCCGGAATCGGGCTCGCGGTAGTTCTCCACCAGGATCCGTCCGATCGCGTAAAGAAGGAAGAAGGTGCCGGTGAGGGTGCCGTGCCAGGCGTTTTTCCATTTCAACCGGATCGCGAGCATGATAAGGAAAAGGATCAGCCCCTCCACCGCCGCCTCGAAGAGCTGCGAAGGATAGCGTGGCGTGAGGATGCCCCCGAGGAGCTCGCGGAAGGCGGGAGACTGGCGCGAGGCCGCCTGGATCAGCTCCACCACCGCGAAATGCGGGTCGTTCCCGGCGGCGATGGCATCGGCCGAGGCCGCCTCGACTTTTGCCGCGAGCCCCGGGGCCGCGTCCCCCGCCTTCGCCGCCAGTTCCCGGAGCTGTCCGGTGGGAAACTTCCATTCCAGACCTCCGGCGGTTTTGGTCAGGTCGTTCAGTTCTTCCGGGAATTTCATCGCGAACCTCGAATCGGTGGGGCGCCCGTAGAGTTCCCCGTTCACAAAATTCGCGAGCCTCCCGAAAAACACTCCCACCGGCGCGACGGTGACGAGATTGTCGCCGTGCCCCGCCCAGGAGGTCTTCGTGTAGCGGGCATAGAACCAGGCCGTGATCGTGATTCCCGCCATGCCTCCGTGGCTCGACATGCCCCCGCCGAGGACGTCGAAGAAACTCAGCGGGTTTGCGGCCAGTTCGTCGAAATTGTAGAGCAGCATGTAGCCGAGGCGGCCTCCGACCATCGTTCCGAACACGGCACACACGGTGATGAAGTCGCCCACCTGCGATTCCTTCAACTCGCTCGCACCGATCCTGACAAACCACCGCATCAGGAAGAACGCGGCCATGAATCCGGCGACATAGGCGAGACCGTACCAACGGATCCCGAAATCCCCGGAAACGGGGATCGCGATCGGATCGAGATGATGGACGTAGGTGGCGAGGAAGGTGTGCATCGCGGAAGGCGAATCAACGCCGCACCGATCGCGAAAGCAAGCCCGCAAACGTCGCGGAAATCACAGGGCCTCCACCGTCAGACGGCTTTTCGCGACCCTCCCGCTCTTCCGGTCAAGTGCGGTGACTTCGTGCTCTCCCGGCCGGAGCACGAGCCAGCTCTGCCCGTTTTTGCTTTCGACGGAAAGGGTCGAACTCGACCACTCGATCTCCTCGATTCCGCTGCCGGCGACGCGCAGCGGAAACCGCGTGCCACCCGCGGGCAGGTCGGGATCGATGAAGGCGACCGTCCCCTCGAGCGGACTGACGATGCGGAACGGCGGCGGCGGGGCCGATTCCTTCACCGGCTCGAGCCAGGCCGAATCTTTCAGCGGATTCGCCGGATCCCTCCACCATCCGGAGTAGGTCAACGAAAGCCGGGTGCGCCCCATCTCGTCGTAGTCCGCCGGGGCCGCCCGGTCGGGGAGCCGCCCCCTGACAAACCACTCGTTCCTCACCCGCGTTTCGGGCAGAGCCCCGCCTTCGGGCGGCAGCTTCCCGCTGATCCGGTCGACCACCGCCTCAACCGCTCCGGCGGGAGGCGCATACCACCGTGCCTCGCGACCGCGATGGAGACGGACCATGACCTGGTGGAAGATCGGGGCAGCCCCCATCGCGCCCGAGACGCGGTTGAGGGGGCGGTTGTTGAATCGGCCGACCCAAACCCCGACGGTGAAGTCGGGCGTGTAACCGACCGTCCAACTGTCGCGGAAATCGGTCGATGTCCCCGTCTTCGCCGCGACGCGGAAGGGCAGGTTCAGCGGCGAGTTCAACCCGAAGGCGAGGGCCCGCGCACGCGGGTCGGAGAGGATGTCGGCGACGAGCCAGGCGGCATCGGGATCGAAAACCCCGTGGATTTCGGATTTCGGATTTCGGATTTCGGATTCAACGAGTTGCGTATCGGAGGTGCGGACAAGCCGCACCGGCCTCCATTCCCCGAGCCGGGCGAGGGTGGCGTAACCGTTGGCCAGTTCGAGCAGGCGCACCTCGGCATTGCCCAGGGTCAGTCCAAGTCCGTATTCGGTGGGAACCGGATCGAGACTGGTGAAGTGGAGATCCTTCACGAGGCAATCGTGAAGCCGGACCGGACCGCCGATTTCGTCGAGCAGTTTCACCGCGGGAACATTGAGGGAATTGGCGAGGGCATGGCGGATCGAAACCGGCCCCTGGAAGCGACGGTCGAAATTGACGGGCTGGTAGGCGCCCGTCGGGGTGATGTACTCGATCGGCGTGTCGGCGAGGATGGTGGCAGCGGTGGCCCCGCGTTCGAGGGCGAGGGCGTAGGTGAAGGGTTTCAGGGTGGATCCGGCCGAGCGCGGCCTCCACGCCCCGTTGATCTGGCCTTCGGCGGAAGCGAAGAAGGAGCGGGAACCGCTCAGGGCGAGCAGCTCGCCGGTGGCGTTTTCGATGACGACGACGGCGGCCTGGAGGTCGTTCTCCTCGCCGGCCTGACGGGCGAGCCGGGCGAGTTCCGCGGCGACGGTGTCCTCGACGGTTTGCTGCAGGGTGAGATCCAGGGTGGTGCGCAGCACCGCGTCGCCGGACTTGGCCGAGGTCACGGCCTCCGCTTCGCGTTCGAGCAGCAGTTCGGTGAAGTGCGGCGCGTGGAAGGCGCGGGCATGTCCCTCGACCAGCCTCGGCTCCTCGACGAGGGCGGCGGCGAAGTCGGCCTCGGAGAGGTAGCCCTCCT
>JBILDO010000077.1:0-23008 GCA_044352585.1 Verrucomicrobiales bacterium | reverse complement strand
CGGAGCCTTCGTAGCGGTCATCGGCGGAAGCGGCGACCACGTCGTAGGAACCGGGGGCAATGGGAGCGTCACCGTCACCGTCGTAGGTGACTTCGATCTCAAGATTCTCCGGAACCGTCGTCACGACGACCTCGCGGGCGGTGCCGTCGGCGACCTGATGGAGACGTGAGAGCGACAGGATCGCCGTGGCCTTGGTCACGGTAAAGGTGTGCGAAACATTCGCCGCCGCTTCGTAGTTCACATTGCCCTCCTGGCTTGCGGTGACCGTGACCTCTCCGGAGGTGGTGAAACTCAACACGCCCGCGTCGATCGTGGCCGGCCCGCCCGTCACCGCGAATGTGACCGGATTGCCCGATGCGCCTCCGGTGGCCGAGAGCGTGACAGTGTCCGTGGCGAGTTTGTCAGGAATCGCGCCGAAGGTGATCGTCTGCGCGGCCTTCGCGATCCGGAGCGTGCCGGTGGCGTTGCCTTGGTAGATCGGGTCGTCGATCGTCCCGACCACGTCATAGCTTCCCGCATTCGTGGGCGCGGTGGCAGCGCCGTCGTAGGTGAAGACGACCGTCTTGCCCGCCGGATCGGTGGTGGCCGTCGCAGACTTCGGGGTGCCGTCGTAGATTTGCGAAAGGCTGTCGAGCGTCACCGTCGCCATCGCCTTGGTCACGATGAAGGTGTGCGCCACTTCGGGGGCGGGATGGTGAAAATCGTTTCCGTTCTGATTGGCCCGCAACGTGACGGTTCCGGCTCCAGTGAAGGCCAGCACGTCGCCCGGACCCAGGACCGCCGGTCCTTCGACGGTGAAGATGACGGCATTGCCGGAGCCGCCTCCGATGGCCGAGAGGGAGACGGTCCCGGCCGCGTTTTGGGGGCCGGGGTTGGAGAAGGCGATCGACTGCGAGGCCTTGTCGCGCGTCACGGTGATCGTGTAGGTTTTCATCGTGACGCCGTCCTCGGCCGTGACGCCGACGTCGATCGCGTTCGAACCGACGTTGAGCGGCAGGGTGGGGCTGGCGGTGCCGCTCGCCGTGCTCTGGCCGGTTCCTCCGTTGATCCGGACGACGAGGGTGGCGCCGCCCTGGGCCGTCGTCGCCGTCACGGAGAGTGAGCCCGTCGCGTTCGGCACCGCCAGGTTGTAGCCGGTCGTGCCGGCCGCGAAGGCGGGGCTGAGGGTGCCTTGCCCGGGCACCAACCCGGCGAGGTCCGCGTTGTTGCTCAGGGTGGTGAAGGTCGCCGCGGCCGAGTAACCGGTTCCGGCGGGGTTGGTGGCGTAGGCCTTGTAGTGGTAGGCGGTGCCGGGGGAAAATCCGGTGACGGGCTCGGAAAACGCACCCGTGGTTCCGCTTGCCGTCACCTTGGTCACGCCGGGGCCGCCGATGACCGGATCTGCGTTGGCCGAGGTGGCGGAGTAGACGACCCCGCGTTCCGTGATTCCCGCTCCGCCGTCCGCGGTGACGTTGCCGCCAAGGTTCGCGGCGGTGACACCCACCGTCGTGGCGGAGGGACTTCCCACGGATGGAGCTGCCGGATTGGTGCTGCCGCTCACAAGCAGCGAGAAATCCTGGCGGTCGTCCTCGAGAACGCCACGAAAACCCACCACGCAGCGGTAGCGGCCCGGAGCAGGAGGGGCCGCGATCCGGACCTGCTCGACATTGTCGGTGTCGTTGAGCCCGCGTCCGGCCGGTTCGGCGAGACTCGCCGTCGTCCAGGTGCCCACGAAGGGCATCTTCCACGGCAGATGTTCCGAGCCGTCCGGTCCCACGATCTTGAGATCGAGATTGTTCACCAGGGTCGGCGCGCGGGAATCGTCTCCCGAGGGGCCGGCCGGCGGATCGTTCCAGCACAGGGTCGCGACGATCGGGGAAACGCCGTCCCAAAGAAACTCCGTCGTGCGGACCGCTTCCGTGGCACTGACGAAATCTTCCCCGATCCGGGCCTGGAGGGGATGATCGGCATCGGCCCGGACCTGCTCCGCCGCCGCGAGCCCGTTGACGAGGCCCCATCCGTATCGGTAATCCGGACCGGCCGTGCCAAGGTCGTCGGCGGTATGGATGAGAAGCCCCCGCAGGGTGCTTGAGCGCATCGCCTGGCCCGGAAAGCGGTTGCCGTATTCCTGCACGACGAGGGCCGCGGTGCCGGCGGCGTTGGGGCTCGACATGCTCGTGCCGCTCGACCAGGCATACCAGGTCGGTCCCAGCGCGATGGGCGAGAGCAGGGAGTCACCGTTCGCGACGAGGTCCGGCTTGATTCGGCCGTCATCGACCGGGCCGGTCGAGGAAAACTGGTTCAGGACCGCCGGGGCGAGGCTGCGCTCCCCTGCCGTGACGGCGTCGAGGACTGATCCCACCGTGACGAGGTTCTTTGCGATTCCAAGGTGCCCGATCGTCTCGTAGCCGCCACGGTGCTGACCGTCGCCGCGGGGATGGAGCGCGGGATCGTAGCTGACGACGCTGGATCCGTAGGGACTCAGCGACACGGGGTCGCCCGGAGCCGGATTGTCGAGGCCCTCGTTGCCGGCGCTCCAGAACATCAGGAAATAGGGGGCGGCGTGGGCAATCGAATCCCCGAGCTGGGCGGATTCGTCGTAGCGCCCGAAGGCGTTTTCGGAGGCCGTCGGACCGCTCCCGGATCCCCACCATTCCCAGTTCCGCGCCGGAGTGCCCGACCCGCCCATCCAGACCCAGCCCTTGAGATAGCCATAGCTATGGTTCGAGAGGAAAATCATCCCGGGCTCCGTCGGCGAGGCAGCCCCCCGGGCGACCAGTTCGAGAGCGTCATCGTTCCAGTCATAGCTGTCGATCCGCGCGGCCGGGGCCATGCCGCGCGCCGGAGCGTAGAGACCGGCCGCCGCGATCGTGCCGGCGACGTGAGTGGCGTGGTCGTCGGCCGCGGCTCCGTCCCGCACCGTCACCCGGGAGCCGGTCGCGAACTCCTGGTGGTTCGCGAGCACGCTGCCGCCGTCCCAGACTCCCACCGTCACCCCCGTGCCGGTCAGGGAGAAGGGGGCGATTGCGAGCCGGTCGGCCCGGGTCGAGATGGCGGCGTTGACGTTGTGGGTTTCCCGATAGAGGGGGCGTCCCTCGACGAACCCGGCCAGCTCGCGGACGCGGCCGTCGGGATGGACCACCCGAAGCGGAAAGCCAAGACGCTTCGCCGTTTCCCGGGCGCTGGCGAGCCGCTGCGCCTCGCTCCGGCGGAGGCGCTCGAGGGCGGCCTCACGGGCACCCGGGGCGGCGAGATCGCCGACATCGCCGAGGACGGTGGCCACGCTCTCGATCGGGCCGGTCGCCGCGGCCGTTCCCGCTCCGTCCGTCGAGGTGTTATCCGTGAAGGTGGCCACGGCGTCACCCTCGCTCCGGAAGAGAGATCCGGGGCGAGGCTCCGTGCCGTCGATCGACCGATCCTCCACCGCGATCTCGACTCGCGGACCGCGCTGCAGAATCCACACCGCCAAGAGACCCACAGCGGCCAGCGCGGCCGCCGCGATCCAGCGAAGCCGGGTCTTTCGGGAGCGGGGATTCATCGACGGTCAGGGCTCCGCTTCACGTTCGTCTCCGGCGGGTCGCGCTGGGGTGGACCGTCAAGCAGGGGAGCAGGGGTAGTCGTCGGGAAGGGTTTACGGAGAGTATGAATAACGCGGCCGCCCGATCCGGGCGAGGAAAATTTCGAACGATGAGCGGACCAGCCGCCCTCACCCGACCACTCCGGCTCGTTTCCGCGCTTCCATTTGATGTTGCACCCGGTGCTCGGGAACCACGGGGGCGGCGTCTTCCGGCCGGCGAGGTGATGTTCGACCGCGGTGGCAAGGTCGCGGCTATCCGCGGTGCCGCGGCCGGGACGGGAGTCGTCGAATTGGCCGGCATAGACGAGCTTTAGGGCCGCGTCAAAGAAGCAAAAATCGGGCGTGCAGGCCGCCGCATCGGCCCGGGCGACTTCCTGGGGAGCCGCGTGGAGGTAGAGGAAATCCCACCCGTGGGCCCAGGCGAAGGCGGGCATCTTCTCGAATTGCCAATACTCACCGTTTTCGTTTGACGATTCGTGAAATGTTCACAATAATAAATTCCTGTCTCAAGAATCGAGAGGATTCTCGGGTGCCTCCGTGTGCGTTATGAAGCGCTTCTTCTCCCAGTCTTGTCGAATCCTCGGCTTCCTAATCTTCAGCTCGAACGACGGTTCGGACACTGAGGAATCTCCCATGGACCGCAGCCAATCCGCCATTTCGGTCCTGCCTTTTTGGCTGGGCCGGACAACCCGAATCCGATCGGGCTCCCGGCCGCGAAAGTCCGTATTGAAGTCGGTGTGCGGAGGCATCGGAAGTCCGGCGAGCTCCGATGGTTTATGATATGCTTCCTCCCTCAAGAATTTTGACTCCGTTTGTCAATTTACCCGGTCCGATCGGGGTCTCCATATTCAACGGGCCAATCTCCGCAGCCTGTGCAACGCTAGGAAGAGGCGTTCCGAGTCGGCCTTTTAGGCTTGAAGCGCTGCGCCAATTGCGGGGTCTTCTCGATGTCACCTTCGTTTGGGGCTGTTTGACTCGCGCAGCCTCTCTGAGGCAGGCCGATTCAACTGGCAGAACCAAGCTTGCTCTTCAAACTCAACCCTCTCGACCCTGAATGAAACCGCATTCACTGCTCTTGCTGATTCTTGGCGTTGTGCTTTTCCAAACCAAAAACGTGAAAGCCGAGATTGTGGCGTTCGTTGATCGCTCCGGATTGGGCGAAAACTTTGTCACGATGCTGGAGTGCAAGTCTGTCGTGAACTTTGGAATCTCGGCAACAATCGTCACCAGCAACGGGGAAAAATTCCAGATTCCCGCGAGGTTCGTGAGAGGTCAAGTCGAACTGCCCAAGCCGGCTGATTCGAAGGCCAACATTGAAAACGTCATCGCTCAATTGAAGGGGCTCAGCGGGAAATATCCTCAGGCGGATCGTGCGATCGAGTCGCTGGTTGCGCGATTGGAGCAGCAGGCGATGAACGCAGTTGTCACTCCGGCACCGGTTGCGCCGGTCGGGCAAGGCGCGGAAATCACTGACCTCACTGGGAAAATCTACAAGAATGTGACGGTCAGGAAGGTCGATCCTGATGGCCTGTTGATCGCGCACAGCGGCGGTGTCAAGAAACTCGCGTTTACGGAACTGTCAGAGGAATTCCAGGCGAAATACGGTTATGACCCCGCCAAAGCCGAGCGGTTCGCCAAGGAGCAGGCGGCATTGCAAGCGGCGGCCCGTCAACAGGCGATGGAGCAGTCCCGCATCCGTGAAGAGGAAGCTAAGAAAGCGCGCGAGATGGCTGCTTTGCTCCAGTCCGCGGTGAGGATCCATTTTCAGATCACCCAAGTGCTTGATCATGGCCTGATTATTTGGAACCTGAGGGATGCAAAAACGGAGTTTCTCCGAGTCAATCCGGACCGCTTTGATGTTGCGGACGGGGAGCGCTACAACGCACTTGTCATCTCGAACGGCACTTACGAATACGAGTCGATTGTTGGCGTGAGAAAGCGGGTCAGGGAGTGGACCTTCGTTCCCGAGAAGTGATTTCACCTCTGTGCGAGTAGGCTTTTTTCGATTGCTTGTACTCGATTTTCTCACCAAAACGATTTCTCGGCACCTCCACGCGCCTCAGTAAGAGCTGACCCGAATTCTTCGCAAAACAACAGATGCAGTCATCACCATCCTGGTATGTTATCGATTGCGAAGCCAAGTCGGTCCATGCTATCAACACATCGCTGCCACTCAGTGTTTCGGGGGGTGTTCACTTGGTTCCGTCGGTGAACCGCGAGGCCGCGCTGCGCCTCGATCCGGGCGCGGTTCGGGTTCTGCTCAACGGGATCCCCATCGATGTTTCGCATTTCCTCGACTGGGAGTCCGAGTATTTCCTCAAGGTGGGAAGCCGCTTTTTCCTCGTGAAGGGCACTTCCGATCCGAACGCATGGCTCGCCCGGCTCCATCTCGACCGATGGATTCTCCAGGATCTGGTTCGCAACCGGATCATCGATTCCGTGCCGCTGGCGCAGCTATCCGATCGCGCGAGGCAACTTGGACTGGATCCTGATACCGTCGTCACCACGGTGCAGGGCGCGGAGCATTCGATCTATCTGCGCGATCTCGCGGGGCCGGCGAACGGCTCGCGCCCGGTCGCGGCGTCCGCGGGGCCGCCGCCTCTTCCAGCGCCACCGGGTTCCGCTCCTGCGCCGGCGACCGCGCTGGATCCGCGCCCGGAGTCTTCACCGGACGAGGAAATCGAGATCAACACCGTCAGCGGCGAGTTCACCTGTCCGCACTGCTGGCAGCACTTCGACCGCGGCGACGTGATGTGGGTCGCGAAGCATCCGAGCCTCCGCGATCCCGATCTTGGGGACGAGTTCCCGCTGCGGTTCTTTCCGACCTCGTTCGATGCGGTGGGCCGCGCCATCGACGGCATGGGGCTGCGCTGCACCGACATGGCGTGCCCGAACTGCAAGTCGCGCCTGCCTCCCCAGTTTCTCGACCTGCCGAGCCACATCTTCTCGGTGGTCGGGGCCCCGTCCGCGGGCAAGAGCTACTTTCTCACGAGCATGGTCAACCAGCTCGAGGAGATCCTCCCTTCCCGTTTCGGGCTCTCTTTCCAGGACGGCGACGCCTCCGGCAACGCGCTGCTCAGCAACATGCGGGCGCGGCTTTTCAGCGACTCGAGGAACCCGGCCGAGATCGCGCTCGACAAGACCGTGCCCGGCGGAGAGATGTTCCGCACCTGGGAGCGCGACGGCCGTTCCGTGAAGCTGCCAAAGCCCTTCACCTATCTCGTCGCTCCCTTCCGGGAGGAGGACGAAGCAGTCCAGCCGCTGCATCTCATTTTCTACGACAATGCCGGGGAGCAGTTCGAGCCGGCCGAGCGGTCCGAGGGCTCGGAGTCGAGCGACGAGGATGCGACACGGCACCTCGCCAGTTCGGATGCGATCTTCTTCCTCTACGATCCGGCCACCAACGTCAAGTTCCGTCGCAAGATCGCGGGGAAGAACGATCCGCAGATTTCGGATGACAAGTTTCTCAAACTCAACCGGCAGGACAACATCATCGCGGAGATGCGGATCCGGATCAAGTCGGAGCTCTTCCTCGACGCGCGGGAAAAGCTCGGCTCGCCGCTCGCGATGCTCGTCGGCAAGTGCGACCTCTGGGCGGACCTTCTCGGAAGCCCGCTCGTGAATCCGGTTACGGAGCGCGGGCTCTCGCTCGAGGCGGTGGCGCGGAACTCCGACCTGATCCGGGGGTTCCTCCTCGAGACGAGTCCGGCCATCGTCGGGAATGCGGAAGCCATCTCCACCGAGGTCGTCTATTTCCCGGTCAGTCCGATCGGGCATTCACCGCAGCCCTTCATCGTGCCGGGGGGGCAGGCCGAACGCATCGGACCCGTCCCCGGACGGGTCGCGCCGCGGTTTGTCGAGGTCCCCGTGATCTGGACCCTGGCGCGCCTCTATCCGGACCTCATCCGGATCCATCACGAACCCGCCGGTTCCGCGGCCACGCCCTGACAAACGCTCAAATCCCGACGAACCCACCCGACGCCCCGACCCTTCCGCTCCATGGCCTTCCAGATGGTATACACCAGCGTTCGTTCCGGTCTCGTCGCGGGTCGTTCGGGATTCTGCACTGCCGCGCGCCATCGCGAGATCAAGGAGTCGCTCGTGGCGAGGCTCGAGGACTTCTCCGCCCAATACGACCGCGGCATCGCCGCGGGCGGGACGCTCCCGGTCGTCTACCAGCACCGCATCGTCACGATCCGGGACCAGCGCCATCACGTCCTCATGCGCCTCGGCGACGCCGGGAACGACTACACCGGGCGCACCAACCACATCGCCCACTGCCTCGTGGTGGAGCCGTCCGAGATCGCGGGGCTCCCGATCAGCCCCGCCGAGGCGATCCTCGCGCTCTCGCAGCGGGGGTTTTGGCGGAGCCACTACGACGAGCCGGCCCGCTTCTTCGGGGCGGGGGAACTCATCGACCTCGGCAGCCTTCCCCGCAGTGCCTCCCTGCCCGCCGCCCGGTGGCGGGAACGCACCGGGTCCTCCGCCAACGCCGCGCAGCTTTTCGATTCCGGGGCACCGGTGGACGCCGGAATCGCCCTTGCCGGAACCGGCGAGGCGGATGCCGCCGGAATCCTCGCCCTCTTTGCGGAGAGCCTGCTCCTCCTCGACCCGGGGCGTTCCTCGGGCGCGGCGCTCTGGTCGGTCCCGTTCACCACGGTGCTCCAGTCATCCGCGGAACGGTCGCAATTCCGCTGGTGCGGGATCGTGGCGGACAGCGGGCCCGCCGCCCAGGAGGTCCGCGCCGGACGCAGGATCCTGAGCCCCGGGAGTGCGATGAACCCGCCGTCCAGCGCTCTCGCGGACATCGCCGAGGGACGCGCGCCGAGGGTCGAGCCCGTGGCGGTGGTGGCATTGGAAATGCCTCCCGCGGGGAACGCTCCGACCGCCGCGGGTCCCGGTGAAATGGCCGGGGTGAGGACCTCCGCGGCCGGCCAGGAGCCGGAACGGGTGGACTATGCCGTCCCGCTCTCGCTCGAGGATCCGAGGCGACGGCAGCGCAAGGCGAAGGCGCGGAAGAACCCGGCCCGGACCGCGCTCCTTTGTGCCGCCGCCGTGGTGGTGATGCTCGCGATGGCGGGCGGGTTCGTGTATTGGAACGGGAACAAGGCGGTGTGGGAGGAGGAGAAGCGGATCGGGGAGATGGTTGAAAAGGGAGAGTGGGAGGAGATTCAAAAAGAATTCAACGGCCCGAAACTAGACTCAGTGAAACATCCGAAATGGGCAGCGATTGCGAACGCGATTGCCCGTTACGAGGAGATCGAGAAAAATCCGGATCAGTTTAGAAAGACAGTGTCTGGAATGAATACGGTCGATGAAGCGATCGGAACAATCCAACAGGAGTGGAGGAATGCGGAGATTGATTCTTCTGATCCGCTTGTAAAACAGGTCGAGGAAAAGCGAATTGCGGCTATTGAGTCGGCGAAAAATTGGAAATCCAGTCTCAGCAACGCAAAGAACAAGATTAATCAACTACAAAAGGATCTCGAAAAACATTTGAAGGCGTCTCCTGAACTCGTTTCCAAGCAAGCAAATAAGCTCGCCGGTAGTCTGAAAGCCCTGGAGGCCGATTGTGAGAATTGGAATAAGGCCTCTCTCGAATCTGCGAGCCTATCGCTTACCGTTGTGAAGGAGTCGATTTTGCCAGCACTCGCGAAGTTGGAGCAGATCGATCGGGAATACCCGGTGGACGAGGATCTGAAGCAGCAATCGGAAGACGCCGCAGTCACTTTAAATCACTTGTCTGATGAGATTCAAAAAATCGAGGCTTTGGTTAACAAAGAAAAAGATGATGAGAATTTCAGAAAGGCTGTCTCCGAGGTTTGCAACGAACTGATAGCGCGCCTCCAGAATCTATCCTCTGGAGATGGTTTCGCTCGAGAAGAGCCTCCTCCCGTTTCCACGAAAGCCCCCCCCAAAAAACCAGATCCGGCGGTTACCGCGACCTCCAACGCGGAGAAAACACAACTACCGCCGCGGACCTACCTGATGAACGCCGGAGCCGACGGGGTCATCGACCTCTCCGGCTTCGACGGCGCACCCCGGGGATTGCCGAGCGATTTCGAACTCCTCGCCGTTTCGGCTCTGTTTGGCGGAAATACGGAAAAGGGAACAGCCGTCACGGCTCGCTCGGACAATTATTACGACGAGAAAAGAATCCTCGTTTTCGAGAAGTTGGACGGCTCGAAACTCAAAAAGAAAGGGACCGTGGAATTTTGGGACCGTTTCACCGAGGGCATGGTCCTGCGCTTTTCAAATGGTCCGAAAGAGGCCGATGACGTCCGCCATGTGGTGCTCGATGCAATTCCGAGGGATCAAGAATCCGCCACGGCGACGCCATGGACAACGAAACGTTCCGGGGCCTTCCTACGGCGAGTCGCGCCCGGCGAAGTTGCTCTGGCGGAGTCCGAGGTGGCAATCCTCAAGCGGATCACGCGCGTGGCCGGCGATCCTCCGAAGTATCGGGTGACGCTCACGGGAGACTTTCCGCTCGAGTCAGAGTGGGTTGTAGATCCATCGGCGATACGCTTGCCCGGGATCAAGAAGGTCCGGGAGCGCCTTGAGGGAATTGCTGAAAGCAAAAAACTTCAGGAGAGGGCCGTGGAAGCGCGGGAGTCGATCGAAACAAGATATGCCAACCTTGGCACGGATCTATTCCCCCAGTTTTTCGAGAGCAGGGCTCCGAATGAAGTGGCTTCCAAGGTCGACAAAAAGAATCCGGCGGGCGGACTTCCTCCCGTTGTTCTAGGAACCTTCCCGGATTTTGCAAAGGGAGCTCCGTTGCAGTTCAGCCGCCTGACCGAATACATCGAATATGTGAAATCCCTTTTCGCCTCCCTGGAGGCTCTGTCAAAGGATTCCGAACAATGCAAAAACGCCCACCAGCATATTGAAAAATATATCGAAAAGGCAAGCCAGGTTCAGCCGGTCGATGTCCTTCCGAAGGAGGCTGTCGCGTGGTATGAGCTCACACGGGCCTGGTCCGCTTCGCCCGGTTCCAATCCGCCCCCATCGACTTCGGATGGGAATGCGAAGCAAACCGATCGCGATGCCGAACAAATCCAGCGGAGGTATTTCGACGATTTCTTCCGAGTCTGGAACGAACGTTTCAGCGAAACGGCCGTGAAGAAGCTGATCGACGACCTCAATTTGATTCAAGCGACACAGGCCCTGCCGTCACCTGAACAACTTGATTCTACACTCAAAACTCTCGAAGCAACAAAATCCCGCCTCGAAAACAACGACCTCACCGACGACGGCGAATACACCCTCGAACTCATGCTCGAAACGCCGAACCCGGCTTCGCCCCAGCCCTTCCGTCAGGTCATCCCCCTGATCCGCGGAACGCAATGATCGTCTCCCGGCCCTTCCCGGTAACCCGCCATTTTCCGCCGCCCGCATGACCCATCCCGTCCTGATCCGCCTCGAAGAACTCGTCAACCTGCTCGCCGAGGGCATGCGTTCGCGCGAGGAGGAGGTCGGTGCGGATCTCGTCAACGCGGCGCGGGAATACGCCGAGGCCTGCGCGACGGTCAACGCCCGCCTCCAGACCTGCCTCGACATCCTCGGAAAGGGGCGCGACAAGGAGCACCAGGCGCTCATGGCCGCGACGCGCCAGCCCGACCTGCTCGACTCATGCGCCGTCCTCAGCGAGTTGCAGACCGACGAGTATGCCGCCTTTTGCCGCCGCAACCACCTCCCCGCGGCCCCGCTTTTGAACGAGCGCGCCAAGCAGGAGATCGATCCGCTCTATGCGCGGGCCGGAAGCTTCCAGAAGAAGCTGCGCATGGAATTCAGCGCCGCGAACTCGAAGCGCGATTTCCGCGAGGCGCTCGCGATCGCCCGGGAACTCGCGCGGGTCGATCCGTCGGACGTCGCCACGGCCAAGCAAGCCGCCGCCCTCGAGGACCGCCTCGTGCGGGAGGTCGTCTCCGGGAAGATCGCCCCGGCCCTCGACAAGGGTGACGACGAGTCCGCCGTCGCCGCGCTCGCCGAGATCGAGGCGATCGCGCCGGGCCGCCAGCCCCGGAGCGACGAGCGCCTGGAGCAGCCGTGGCTCGAGGCCATCGGCGTGAAAAAGTCGATCGAAAAGGACGATGCGGTCCGCAACAGCGGCGTGCTTCTCAACGAGGCGGTCTCGGCCCGCGATGCCGGCCATCTCGATTCCGTCGTCGAAATCCTCGCGCGGATCGGCGAGCAGATGGCGAGGCATGCCTTCGAGCTTCCGGCGGACCGGGCCCGCCTCTACGGCGAGCTCTGCCAGTGGCGCGACGAGGCGCTCCGCAAGGCCCGGATCGAGTCTGAATTCCAGGACCGCCTCGACGAGTTGCGGGTTCTCATCAAGCAGGTCGTCGACAAGGAATTCCGCAACACCGTTCCCACCTACGAGGAGAACCGGGCCGACGCCCTCGAACTGCAGCGCATCTGGAAGGAGATCGCCGAGTTCAAGAAGCCCGTAGAGGAGGAGCTCCAGGAGAAGGCGCGCAAGCTGCTCGGCGACCTCAACGCGAAGATCGACCGCAACGAGCGGGCCCGCCGGAGGAACCTGATCGCCGTGGGTGCCGCGGGTCTCGCCGCGCTCGTCGCCGCCATCGTCGTCGCGATGATGTTTCTCAAGTCCGGCGACCTCGCCGGGCAACTCCTCTCGGCGCAGGAAGACGGACGTGCCGGTGACCTCGCCAAACTGCTCGATTCCCTGGAGAAGGACCCGCCGTCGTGGCGCTCCTTCGGGAAACTCCCGCGGGCCGAGAGCAACGCGCGGACCTGGCTCGGCGAGCAACAGGCCAACGCGGCCCGCCTCCAGGCCATGCTCTCCACGATCCGCGACGAGTTCGGGAGCCGCCCCCGGGCGCTCGACTGGACCCCGGCTTCGCTCGGTGCGGTCAAGACCCGCCTTGAAGAGGTCGCCGCCGAGGTCGGCAAGGTGAACCGCGACGACCGCATCGCCCTCGACGACGCCGTCGCCTCGCTCCGGACTTCGTGGGACGGAATCGCCGACACGGTCCGCAACGCCATCGTGGAGGACTTCCACGCCAAGGTCGGGGACCTCGACCGCGCTGTCCGCGAGGAACTCGGTTCCGGGGCGGACCTCGCCAAGGCGATCGCGGGCCTCGCTGCGGTCAACGCGCGGATCGCGGAGCTCGACACCCTCGCCGCCGTCGAGATCGACGAACTGAAGCCCTCGGCGGCCGACCTCACGAGGTTCGGAGTGCTCAAGGAGCGCGTCGCGGCCCTCGGAGCGGAACTCGCCGCGGTCGGCGCGATCCTGCGGAAGTGCGAGGAGGCGGACGGGCTCGAGGCCTACGTGGAGGCGGTCCGGGGTCTCGGGGAGACCTCCTTCCTCTCCGCCGCGCGGAAGCTCGCCCTCGCCGACCTCCTCGGTGTCGCGGAGTCCGAGGAGCGCGTCCTGCGCGAGATCCTCATGCCGGGCGACCTCGTGAGATGGAAGAGCCTCAGCGAGCGCACCGTCGATGCCGACGGTTTTCCCGACGACATCGCTCCCGATGAGGAAGCGGTCTACCTCGACCTGCGCGATGACGAGTCCCTCTCGGAGGTTTACCTCTACCGAATCAGCGAGGGCGGCAAGGCGAGGACGATCTACTCGCGCGGAGCCACCCTCGAGAGCGCCGACGTCTCCACGGGAGGCTCGCTGATCACGGAGATGCGCGGCACCGAGGTCTACGATCCGGATGGCGCGAGCCTCAACGCGGTGTCCTTTTCGGAGCGGCGCTACCGAACCGAGCGTGGGCCGAACTTCACCCGGGGGGCCCTGCCGACCGGCGGGACCCTCGCGCCCGAATCCGCCTTCTTCAACACCCTCGGTCTGCCCGGATACGTGAAGGAAGACTTTTCCGCCTTCAGCCGGCCGGCGCTCGAACTGGCGGAAAAGATCGTGAAGGCCCCCGACACCGTCAGTCCGCTCTTCCGCGCCTATCTGTTCCTCAGGGTGGGCAAGCTGATGGGCTCGCGGCCCGAGAAATGGCTCGTCGATTATTGCCAGTTCGGGGAGGATCTCGAGGCGATCCGCTCGATCGCCGGCGCCGCAATGACCGGGGCGGACTGGTGTTCGCCGGAAAAAAACGCCGCCGTGGCCGAGGAACTCGGCGCCTTCTTCGCCGAACGGAAGAACCCCGACTACCTCGACCGGGCGAAGGCCGTCCACGGCTTCCACGCGAGGCTCTTCACCGGCGGGATCGTCTTCTCCGGCCATCTCGACCCCGAAGGCCGGATCAAGACCCCGCGGCCGGTCGACGTGGCATCGACCCTCTGGGGCTTCGACCGTTCGCTCCAGATCCGGCCTCTTTTCAGCAAGGATGCGGGCGGGGAATGGAAGCCGGTGAACCCCGCCGCCGAATTCACGCCGCTGTTCCACCTCCGAGTGAATCCGGAGATCACCTGGCAGGAAGTGGCGAAGGCCAACTCCGTCGATCCGGCGGATCCCACCCTGACGAGGCGGCTTCCCACGATGCCGGGCCTTGGTGCCAAACCCGAATGAGCGAATACTCCGTCAAATGGAAAGGCCGGACCTCCGGCCCGTTCTCCCTCGACGAATTGCGCCGGCGGTTCGATTCGCGCGAGATCGGAGGCATGCACGAGGTGCTCGTCGATGGCAAATGGATCACGGTCCGGGCGTTTTTCCGAAGCCTGCAGCCCGCCGCGCCCACCGTCGTCACGACGCCACCGCCACCGCCGCCTCCCTTGCCTCCGCCGATGCTTCAGACGTATCCGGGAGCTCCGCCGCCTCCGCCTCCGCCTTACCAATCCTCCGGATACGGGGCGGTAGCGGGAGGTGTTCCGGCCGGGGGGCCCTCGCTCCTCGTCTATGCCGGCTTCTGGGCCCGCGCCACCGCCACGGTCATCGATGCCGTGATCCTTCTCGGGCTGCCGTTCCTCGTCGTCGACACGCTCATTCGACCGGGGTTCCTCACGCGCGAATCCCTCGAGGCGCTCGGCTCCGCGCAGTGGATCGCCGCCGCGGCGGTCTTTCTCTTCATCTCGTTCTTCTACTCCGCCGCCTTCGAGTCCTCGCCTCTCGGCGGCACTCCCGGGAAGCGGTGCCTCGGGCTCGAGGTCGTTGATGGAGATGGAACCGGGATTCCCTTCTCCAACGCCGCGCTGCGCTTCGCCTGCAAGCTCATGGCGGTCGTGCCCGGTTTCGCCGGACTCTTCCTCGCCGCCTTCTCGCCGCGCAAGCAGGCCCTGCACGACCAGTTGACCGCCACCTATGTCTGCGCCCGATACCCCGGCGAGCGGATCTTCACGCCGGACCCGAACCATTTCTGAACCCTCCTCCCGAACCCCGATCCCTCCCATGAATCCTCCCCCCGAACGCCTTGGCGACGTCCTGCTGCAAAAGACCGGTGGCAGCGATCCGGTCCTGAACTGGGCGAAGAGCGACTGCGAGCAACGGTTCGGGTTCAAGGGCGGGCGCTTCACCGCGGTGAACAATCTGTTCACCTTCTTCGTCGCGGCGATCCTCACCGTCCTCTTCTTCGCCTTCACGATCTACGGGTTGAACCGCTTCGAGCCGACCCGCTTCATCGCCGACATGTTCCTCCTGCGCGGGCCGGTGCCCTATCCCACCATGTTCCTCACCTTCTGGTGCCTCGCCATCCTCGTCGTGAAGCGGAAGAAACTGGCCGAGCAGCGCCGGGCCCTCGACCTGAAGCCGTTCCCCGACGATCCGGCCTTTCTCCTGAACCCGGAGACGGCCCAGACGATCCTCGCGGAAATCAACCGCCTCGTCGATGACACGCGGAACTTCGTCCTCCTGAATCGGATCGAGCGGGCCCTCTCGAACCTGCGCAACATCGGCCGCATCAGCGACGTCTCCGACATCCTCCAGACCCAGGCGGAATACGACGAGGCCCAGCAGGAGTCGACCTTCCGCCTCATCAACGGTTTCATCTGGGCGATCCCGGTCCTCGGGTTCATCGGCACCGTGCTCGGCCTCAGTGCCGCGATCGGCGGCTTCGGGAACACCCTCGCGGTGGCGGGCGAGGATGTCTCGGCGCTCAAGGAATCACTCGGGGGAATCACCGGAGGCCTCTCGACCGCCTTCGAGACGACCCTCGTCGCGCTCGTCGCGGCGCTCGTGATCCAGCTCTGGATGACCTTCGCGCAGCAGGAGGAGTCCCTCTTCCTCGACGAGTGCAGCGACTACTGCCACGCCCACGTCGTCTCCAAGCTCCGCCTCATGGAAGACTGACGCGATGAGACGCCGCCGCATCAAGTCCGACGCGAACGTCAGCTTCTTCGCGTTCCAGGACATCATCACCTCGGTGAGCGGGATCCTCATCCTCATCGTCCTGATGATGGTCCTGATGCTGCGCACTCCCTCCGGCGGCGTCGCCCCCGTCGAACCTTCGGAAACGCGCTCGCCCGAGGAGCTCGCGAAGCTCATCGAGACGGCGATCGGGAAGATCAGGGAACTCGCCGCCGACGACCTCGAGACCGGCGGCGAGACCGTCGCGGGACTCGAGGCCGCGATCGCCCGCCTCGAGAAGGAACTCGACGAGGAGGGCGACCCCCTGCGCCGCGCGCTCCTCCGCGAGGTCGAGGCCGCGGCCGCCGAACTCGCCCGGATCCGCGAACAGCTCGCCGCGAGCGAGGCGGCCCGGGAGACGGCCCGCGCCGAGCTCGCGAAGGTGGAGGCCGCCATCGCGGAGCGCGCCGAATTCCTCCGCGACAACCAGGACGCCTCCCAGGTCTGGCTGCGTTTCAATCCCACCGAAAAGATCCCCGTCATCCTCGAACTGTCCGGGGCCGGTGCCGTGCTCCGCGACATCCGCAAGGCCGACTTCCGCGAGAACATCGCCGCCGCCGCCCTGTCCGGGCGGATCCGCGAACTCGCCGGACGCCACGACCGCGGCAGCGCCTATTTCGTCTTTTTCATCCGTCCGAGCGGTGTCGGACAGGTCGCGGAACTCCGCGAGGTCCTCTCCGAGGAGGGTTTCAGCCTCGGCTACCGGCCCCTCGCCGAGGGAGCCGTCGTCAAGATTTTCACCGAGGAAACCCTCGAGTTCGGCCAACCATGAGGAGACGAACCCTGGCACCGAAGGACAGCCTCGACCTGCTCCTCGACACGATGTGCAACGCCTTCGGGGGCATCGTCCTCATGGCCATTCTCATCGCGCTCCTCATCCAGGACGGTGGTCCCGGGAAGACTCCCTCGGCACCGGCCCGGCGCGAGGCCGCCGAGGCGGCCCGCAAGGCGCGTGAACTCGCCGCCCTCGAGGCGGAAATCGCGAGCCTCGAGGAAAAGCGCGAGGCCAACCGGGAGCTCATCGACCTCGTCCGGCGGCGGAACGAACTGGAGGCCGCCGCGGCGGAGCGCCGCGCCTCGGGCAATCTCTCGAACGCCCAGTTGAACAAGCGCCTCGGCGATCTTCTCGGGGAAAAGTCCGCGGCCCTCGACCAGCTCGGGCGCGCCTCCGCCTCCCTCGCCACGGCCAAGGCCGAACTTCTCGAAAAGCAGGGCGATCTCGCACGGATCGAGGGCGGGTTGGAAGACTTCGTCGCCTCGCGTGTCACCGAGACGCGGCCGCCCGAGCTGCGCGATTCGAGCGGTTCCCAGTTCAATCTCATCTTCCGATACGGGGAGATCTTTCTCGTGCAGGAAATCGTGCCCGGCACCGGAGGCGTCATCGACGGTCTCACGAGGAACAACGACTCGATCGCGTGGCAGGGCTCTGAGACCTTTCCGATCCGGGGTGGGGGAACCGTGCTCGAACGCGACCCTGGCAAGTTGCGGGAGATGCTCGCGATGATCCGCCGCCACAACGAGGCCAAGGCCGATTTTCCATCGGAGCGGTTTTATCTCGCTTCCTTCGTCTACGCGGACTCCTTCCACCTCATCGACCCGTTCCGCGCCCTCGTTGACGAGGTCGGAGGGATCCGCAGTGGCTGGGAACCCTGGCCCGACGACGAGCCGCTCGGCTTCAGCTCCGAGGGACGGAAAAGCAAGACCGAGTGAGACCCCTTTCGACATGAGCAACGCAAACGGCCGCCCCGGAAACCCATGGATCAACTCACTCGCCTGCGCGGCGATCTCGGTCCTCGCGATCTGGTTTCTCACGACCCGGTATTCCTGCAGCGAACCGCCGGTGAAAGAGGAATCGAAAGAGGAATCGAAAGAGGAATCGAAAGAGGAATCGAAAGAGGAATCGAAAGAGGAATCGAAAGAGGAATCGAAAGAGGAACCGAAGGAGGAATCGAAAGAGGAATCGAAAGAGGAATCGAAAGAGGAACCGAAGGAAGAACCGAAGGAAGAATCGAAGGAAGAACCGAAGGAGAAAAGCGGCGCGGAATCCGGCCAAGCGGGCGAGAAAAGCGGAGCGAGTTCGAAGGAGGCGTCGGAGGCCGCTCCCGCGACCGTCGAGGGGAAACCATCCGGAGGCGGGACCTCACCGGCTCAGCCGGAATCAGGTGGGACTGCGGGCGCGGCCGAACCCGTTTCCGAACCCGCGGGCGAGGCGGTCGGAGGACTCAGGATCGAGGGGACGGCGCTCGGCGTGATCCTCGATACCTCTGACAGCATGCGCCGCTACCTCCCGGGTCTCCGCACCGAGATCCGTTCCCGTTTCCGGAACCCGCGCTTCCTCGAGGTCGAGGGGTGCCTGCTGGAGCCCTCTTCGCAGGCCCGGGGGGAACGCCCCACCGCCGGCCCGTCCGGTTCGAGCGAGCGGGAAAGCGTCATGGATGCGATCCGCGAGTTGATCGAGGTCCACGGGGTCGATTCCATTTACTGGTTCTCGGACCTCGAGGACGAGCGGACCGGAGCGGCCCTGCGCGAGCTCGCCGCCGTCCTCGCCCCCTCCGCCTCACGACCCGAAGGCGTGCGCCTCTATGTCCGCAGCACGGCCAGCGAAGTCGACCCCGCCCTCGCGGAAGTCGTCAAGGGCAGCAGGGGAAGCTTCGAGGTGTTGAAATAGCTCCGCGTCGTAGGCGGGGAATCGAGTGACATCAAATGGCTGGATGCTTCGAATTGGATGCCAAAACCGGTTTCTTGGTATCTTCTGGACTCCCCGAACCTGCCGCCCTCACCCGAACCATTCCGGCTCGTTTCCGGGCTTCCACTGGATGTTGCATCCGGTGCTCGGGAACCACGGGGGCGGGGGCTCCCGGCCGGCGAGGAGATGTTTGACCGCAGCGGCGAGGTGGACGACGAAGGGGCAGTGGCTGCGGGCGAAGACGACGAGCAGACCGCGTTTTTGCCGGACGAGTGGCTCCGGGGAGACCGGGTTCCGCGCGAAATCCGGCAGGAAAAAGGCGGGGGCGGTCTAGCCCGGAGCGAGCTGGAAGGTGGAGGGAACTTCGGCCATGCGGGGAAAAGGACCGGGAAATCCGTCCCGGACGGGTTGACAATCGATTCGATCGCGACTACTTGTCCCGCTCTTTTTCCAAAAACCAAAACCGACACACGCCATGGCGACTGTTGAAGTGATTCTCAAAGAAAAAATCGAAGGACTGGGCGCCGAGGCCGATGTCGTGAAGGTGAAGCGTGGTTTCGCGCGCAATTGCCTGGTTCCCCAGAACCGCGCCTATGAAGCGACCAAGGCGAACCTCCGCCACGTCGCCCGTCTCAAGGAAGTCCGCGCCAAGCGCGAGGCCGACGAGCTGGCCGACGCCGAAAACACCGCCGCGAAGCTGAAGAAGCTGCGCCTTTCCATCGAGCTCTCGCTCGGCCAAGGCGGCAAGGCCTTCGGCTCCGTCACCACCGCCGACATCGCCGCGCTCATCGCGGAGAAGAGCCGTCTCACGATCGACCGCCACCAGCTCCAGCTCGAGGCCCCGATCAAGACTCTCGGTTCCTTCGACATTCCGGTGAAGCTCCACCCCGCCGTCGAGGCGTCCGTGACCGTCCGGGTCGTGGCCGCGGAGGGCGCCGAAGGAGCCGCCAAGGAAGGTGCCGACGAGGAGTGATCGCTTCCCGGGGGCTCCCGGGGCGATTCCCGAGATTCCGGGGATCGAAAATAGTGATCGCCTCACGATTCGTTTTGCGAAACGCGGGCGGGTTGCTTAGATAGCAAACCCGCCCTTTTTCGTTTTGAGCAAGGAGGGCCGGACCCGTATCCCCCCAACCGCACCCTTCCGTTTCCCATGCCAGATCCCAGCACCGCCCGCAGCGGCGGAGATTCCCTCAAGTCCGGTCCACGAGGGCCGAAAGGTGAGGGCGGCAAGCCCTTCCTCAAGGCCGTCGCGGCTGAGGATCCGCTCCGCTCCATGCCCCTGAATGCCGATGCCGAGCGCGCCGCGCTCTCGTGCATGCTCCTCGATCCCGTGACGATCATTCCGAAGGCGATCGAGTCGATGAACGCGGAGTTCTTCTACATTCCGGCGCACCGCGTCATCTTCGAAACCCTCCTGCACCTCTACAAGACCCGCCCCGGAGGCACCCTCGACCTCATCGTGCTGAACACGGAGCTGTCGAATCAGGGCCGCCTCGATGCCGTGGGTGGACCGAAGACCCTCGCCGACCTCCTCGACGATGTGCCGACGACGGCGCTCTTCGACGATTACGTGGGGTTCCTCAAGGAAAAGTTCGTCCTCCGTCGCGTCATCCAAGACTGCACCTCCTGTGTCACCGAGGCCTACGACGGGCCCGGGAACGCGGCGAATTTCCTCGACACCGTCGAGAAGCGCGTCCTCCAGATCCGCAACGAGACCGAAAAGCAGAAGGGCATCGAGGAGATGCGCGTGCACGTCCTCAAGGTGATCGACTCGATCCAGGACATGCTCAACAGCGACGGCAGTGGCGGTGGGCTCATGACCGGGTTCACCGACCTCGACGCGATGACGAACGGCCTCCACGGCGGGGAAATGATCGTCGTCGCGGCCCGTCCCTCGATGGGGAAGACCTCCTTCGTCATGAACATCGTCGAGAATATCGCGATCCGGAAGGACAATCCCGTGCCCTGCGCCGTCTTCAGCCTGGAAATGACCTCCGAGTCGCTCGTCCAGCGTCTCCTCTGCTCCCGGGCGAAGATCCACATGCAGAAACTGCGCGGCGGGTTCCTCGCGAAGACCGATTTCCCCAAACTGATGCAGGTCGCCGGCCAGCTCGCCGAGGCCCCGATCTGGATCGACGACACGCCCGGCCTCTCCATCAACGAACTGCAGGCGAAGGCGCGGCGCCTCAAACAGCAGCATGATATCCAGCTCATCGCGATCGACTACCTCCAGCTCCTCAAGGCTCCGGACGTGGGCAACCGTGACGGACGCGAGAAGGAGATCGCGGCCATCTCCGGCGGGATCAAGGGCATCGCGAAGGAACTTGACATCCCCATCATCGTCCTCGCCCAGCTCAACCGGAATCCCGACTCCCGCGGCGGCAAGCCGCGCATGAGCGACCTTCGCGAATCGGGCTCGATCGAGCAGGACGCCGACCTTGTCGGCCTCCTCATGCGGGCCGAGGTCTACGCCGACGACGAGGAAAAGGAAAACCTCTACGGCGAGGCCGAGTTCATCATCGCGAAGCAGCGGAACGGCCCGACCGGCGAGGTGCCCCTGACCTTCCACAAGGAATTCATGCGCTTCGAGAACCGGGCGAAATCGGAGGAGTGAGCGCGCGGTCACGGACGACCGAAGAGGTCCCGAGACCGTTCGGATCGGAGCGTGGGGCATGACGCGATCGGGAGGCTGGGGACAGCCTCCTTCCCAGCGCGTTGTGCAGCACACCCAAAGAACGCCACTTTCCCAAACGGCGAATGGCGCGTCCATCGGAGACCGGGGACAGCCTTCTTTCCTTTGGTTTTGCCGGTCGGATCAAGGTCAGGACGCGCCTCACCCGGGCCCTGGCACGCCCTACGTCCCGATCACGTCCTTCTGCAAATCGCGCAGCACGCGCAACTCGCCCCAGTCCGCCCCGCGCATTCTTCGCGCTCCCGAGTTGCGTTTCTCCCCGAAACGATTCCGCACCGACTGCTCACGCTCGAAGATCCCGTTCACAAACGCCGCCGTGCCCAGCACCGCGCCGTCGCAGAAATATCGCACCCGGTGACGCAGAACCTGCCGCACCGGCATGGCCCCGCCTTGTTCCACGACCCCTTCGACGACCTCCGCCTTTATCCCGCGCCGTCCCCGCCGCTCGGGCTCCGGACCTCCCGCGATTTCCTGTCCGTCGAGGTAAAGGAAGACCCGGTAACGCGCCGCGGTGCGCCGCCAATCCTGGCGGAAATGCGGATCCCGCAATGATTCCGCCAGCATCAGGCCAAGGCCTTCGCGAGCCCGCAGCGCCCGCCTTCCTCCCCCGACCGCCTCCCCGTAGCCGCACCAGCGGTAATCCTCGGGATTGGAGGCGATTCCGGCACGGACGGGGTTCAAATCGATATAGGCCGAGATCGTGAGCAGCGCCTGTTCGTTGTCCTCGACAAGGACGCTCTTGTAGCGACCCTCCCAAAGCGTCCCCGTCCGGCCGAGGCGCTTGTTCATGTAAAAGGTGATGCGCAGTTTCACCTCTTTGAGAAAGAGCCCGAGATCCCCGCGCCGACGTTCGTAGCGTGAAAGGATTTCGCGGTGCCAGCGTTCGTCCCCGGCGGCACGGGCGCGCTCCAGCTCCTGCTTCACGCCTTCCACGACATGGCCTTCGTAAAGCAGGGGAAGCACGGCCAACAGGCCTTCCTCGTCGAGCGGGGCGAGTGTCTCGCGGTCCGGCACTTCGAGGAGCAGGTGGAAGTGGTTCGACATCAAACAATAAGTCACGATCCGCACCCCGGAAAAGGCCTCCTGATTACGGAGGATCTTGCGGAAGATTTCCTTGTCCTTGGGTTCAAAGACCATGCGCCGGTCCACGACCCGGGACATCACGTGGTAGAAGGATCGGCCGGTTCCGAGAAGACGAGCGGTTCTCATGGGGAAAGGTGAGGGGGGATGGCTTGATCGTTGATTCTAAAGCCTGTTGATCAGCTTGACAACGGCAAAAACCAATTGTTTGTCTGTCCCTTAAGCCTCAATAGATCAGGTAGCTGAGGAGGCATGCGGCGATGGTGACAACTGGAATAGCGGCAATCCGCGGAAGGCGGAACACTCGGCGAAACAACTCTCCAAAAGCCGAAGCAGGGGCGAAAACTCCCCAACCAAGGAAGCCGCATGCCGCCAGCACGGAAATGATCCCCGCCGGAAACGCCAACGGACCGCCGATACCCTGATTGGTGACGGCTGCTAGGATCAGCAGCACAACATAGACAACCGTCCATGCAATGCAGCCCGCAATCATCGCGAACGCAACGAACAGGAAATGCCGCGCGAGAAACGTGAGGGCTGGAAGGACGGCTTTCATTCTTGAAGCGAAGGCTTCGGATCAGGCGACGGCGAGCGGAAAGCATCGTGAGGTGAGCTAGCTTTTTGGACCATCAGAGACCAAAATCAGATGATGGCCACTAAGACCCGTAGACGATACACCGAGGAGTTCAAGGCGCAGGCCGTGGAACTCCTGAGAACCGGCAAACCCGT
>JBILDO010000076.1:0-23668 GCA_044352585.1 Verrucomicrobiales bacterium | reverse complement strand
CTTTTTCATCCCCTCGGCTCCCTTCCCGCCGAAGGCCCGGGGTCGGAGGGGGTTCGACTGATAGGAAATCCCTTTTTCATCCCCTCGGCTCCCTTCCCGCCGAAGGCCCGGGGTCGGAGGGGGTTCGGGGGGAGGCAGGGGGCGATTAGGGCCATCGCGGGCAAGAATCGCCAGAATTGGCCGGATGAGTCAACCATTTTCACGTAGCGAAGGACGGTTCCACCGATGGGGAGGCGGAAAATCGAGTTCGGAGGGCATGGCGCTCCGTCCCCGCTTGATTCCATTCTTGAAATCAAGCGGGCATTCCCGTGTCGCCGAACTGAGGGGACTTCAATTCACCCCCGAGACCACCCACTCCTCTTCAGGGAATGGATCGGGCGCATCGAGGGCGAGACGGCGACCGTCCCCAAGATCGAGTTCGGGGGCGGTCCACGCGGGATCGACTTCCGTCCAACGATCCGGTCCGAAATCGTCGAATTCGTTCCGCCAGATGGCGTGAGGCGGCGCTTCGATCGGCTCCATCGTGTCGATATCGAAGGGCGGGTCCGGTGGGGGCGGCAACGCGATCACTCCCTCCCACAGGCCTTGAAGCCTCAAGAAAAACTCCACTTCACCTCTCCGGATCATTGTCCCGACAGCCTTCATCGTACCGGGGCAACAGGGACATTTGTGCGGGTCCTCACCCCAGACTTTCATGATGAGATCCCGCCAGAGAGGACGGAGGGAGCGTCCGCTCCGCGGTTCCGGCACAGGCAAAATGAAGAGAGTCCCGGATGGTGGTCCCTCCTGCCGATCCGGCCTTTTCGCCTCCGCCATCTCCGGTCTCTTCCTCCCGTTCTTCGCCGCCATTCCCCGGCTCTTGTTCGAATAGAGCCCGTAGTAGCGGACGGTTTGTTGGTTCTTCGGCGGGATGTGCTCCACGGTCGCGGCGAGGAAGTCCACGGCCTCGAAGATCTGGAAGTTGCGTTTGGTGTGCCAGCTCCGCTTGGATCGGTAGATGACCTTGCCGGTCGATTCGTTCCAGGTGGTTTTTTCGAGCGAGAAGGGGGCGCGGAGCAAATACTCGGCGAGCCGTTTCCTTCCTTCGACATCGTGCGGAGCGACGGGTTTCTCCCCGGCATCGAGGCTGAACCCGCTGTGGGTCCAGGCGAGGAGTTGGCGGAGTTTCCGGTCACTGATGAGCTTTTCCCGACGAAGCAGGGCGAGGAACCGGTGCCGGAAAAGTTCGGCGAGCGGTTCGATCGGGTCGGCGGGAAGGACGTGGAAGCGCCCGTCGCGGTCCACGAGTCCGGAGGCGGCGAGGACGTGGAGATGCGGGTGGAAGTTCAGGTAGTCGCCGAAGGTCTGCACCGCGGCGATGGCGGCGAGCCGTCCATCAGGCAACTCGAGCCTCGCCCGCATCCAGTCCTGGAGGCTGTCGATGGCCGTGCTGAAGAGATGGTCGAGCAGCTTGCGTCGTTTGCGGAAAATGCCACGGAGGGGTTTGGGCATGGTGAAGACGAATTGCCGGTGCGGCACGTCGAAGCAAAGAACCCGGGCAATCCAATCACCGGTCGAGCGGACTTTGCGCTGATGGCAGCTCGGGCAGAAGTGGCGCGTCTTGCAGGTGAAGGCGAGGAGGCGCTCGTGCCCGCAATCGGGGCAGCCGTGCGACATTCGCGAAATGGGAACACGAAAGGGAAGATACGGGTATTTGGGGATTCGCTCGCTTCGCTCGTCCGGGAAGGAAAGCGCGGCCCTCTCATTCAATCCCTGCGTTGCTCAGTCAGTCATTGAGCTCGCTCAACTCCTTCCTTCGCGCCTTGTGCTTGAATGAGAACTCCCGCGCCTTTCGCGCCCCCATTTCGCGAACGCCGCACCCGAGCCGCGTGAATCCGGCAGCGAGGTCGCCGCAGCGATGGAACTGGCGGACGACCTCGATGGCATCGTGGCGGTGGCGTTGTTCGTAGCCTGCGACAAAATCGGACCAGCAGTGGTGGACGACCTGCCACAGGGGTGAGGCTCGGGGGCGGCGCGGGCGGTAGATGGAGGGCATGGTAACTGTTCTGGAGAACAGTTATCACCCAAGAATGTTCATGTGAACTCTTTTCGCAGGGAGAAACCCAACCTGTCCCCGTTTGGAGAGACCCGCCCCCCAATTCAGCCTCACCCCATCGAATAGGGGTCGATATCGACCGTCACGACGACATCGTCTGGAAAGGTGAGGTCCTTCATCGTTTCGCGGATGTGCCGCGCGAGGATCCGGGCCCCCGGGGACTTCAAGACGATCTGGAAGCGCCACTGGTCGTGGGTCTTCACGAGTGGCGACGGGAGCGGATCGGTCGCGGTGATGCCTTCGGGCAGCTTGCGTTTGAGGCGGGCGTGGAGGGTCTTGAGCGAGAATTCGGCGCGTTCCTGATGGACCGATCGCGCGGTGATGAGGGCGAGGTGGGCGAAGGGCGGGTGCTCGAACCGCTGCCGGAGGGCGAGCTCGTAGTCGGCAAAACCCTCGAAATCGTGGTGCCGCGCGAACTGGATCGAGGGATGATGCGGGGTGTAGGTCTGGACGACGACCTCGCCCTCGAGTTCACCGCGCCCGGCACGGCCAGCGACCTGGGTGAGGAGCTGGAAGGTCCGCTCCCCGGCGCGGATGTCGGGGATGTGGAGTCCCACGTCGGCATTGAGGACACCGACGAGGGTGACATTCGGGAAGTCGAGCCCCTTCGCGATCATCTGGGTGCCGAGGAGGATGTCGATCTTGCGGGCGCGGAAGGCGTTGAGGGTGTCGCGGAGCTGGTTCTTTTTCCGCATCGTGTCGGTGTCGACGCGGGCGATTTTCGCCGAGGTGAAGACCTGCCGGAGCACCTCCTCGACCCGCTCGGTCCCGTAACCGGCATTGACGATGGAGCGGCCGTTGCATTCGGGGCAGTGGCGCGGCGGGAGCTGGGCGAAGCCGCAGATGTGGCAGATGAGCCGGTCGTCGCCGCGGTGCAGGGTGAGGGTCGTGCTGCAATGGCGGCAGTTCGCGACGTAACCGCATTCGGGACAGAGGATGTTGCGCGCGAAACCGCGTCGGTTGAGGAACAGGATCGCCTGCTGCCCGACAGCGAGACGCTGCTCCATCGCGTTGCGCAGCCTGGTGGAGAGGATCGTCGGACCGGACTGGCTCTTGCGGCCCTCGTCGCGCATGTCGACGACGCGGATGAGGGGCAGCTTCCGGTCGTCGATGCGGAGGCGCATCGTCGCGAGCTCGTATTTTCCGGTCCTGACATTGTTCCAAGACTCGAGCGAAGGCGTCGCGCTGCCGACGACGACGGGACATCCCTCGATCTGCCCACGGACGATGGCGATGTCGCGGGCCTGGTAGCGCGGCACGGTGTCCTGCTTGTAGGAATTCTCGTGCTCCTCGTCGACGACGATGAGACCCAGGTTCTCCACCGGCGAGAAGATCGCGCTGCGCGCCCCGATGACGATGCGGGCCTTCTGGTCGAGCACCTTGCGCCACTCGTCGTGGCGCTCGCCCTCGGATAGGTTGCTGTGGAGGATGGCGACCTGGTCCTTGATCCTCGCGAAGCGCTGCTTGAAGCGGTCCGCCGTCTGCGGGGTGAGGGCGATCTCGGGAACCAGCACGATGGCCCCCTTCCCCGCCTCGATGGCGTGCTGGATCGCCTGCAGGTAAACCTCGGTCTTGCCGCTGCCGGTGACGCCGTGGAGAAGGATGGGACGGGACTTTTCTCCGGCCTCGAGCCGGCGCCCCGATTCCTTGATCTGCCCGAGCGCGACCGCCTGCTCCTCGTTCAGGACCAGGGGGGCCGATTCCACGTAATCAACCGACTCGAGGGGATCCCGCGTCACTACACGGTTCACGAGCTTCACGATTCCCTTTTCTTCGAGGGCCTTGAGGGCCGAGCGCGGCACCCCGAGTTCACCGGTCAGCTCCTGCAGGCTCCGGGGACTCCGCTCCTGCAAGATGACAAGCGCCTCGCGCTGTTTTGCCTGCCGGGCTCCGAAGCCCGCGAGGACGGCCTCATCGACCTCCCCGGTCAACTCGACCGCCTTCTCCGTCTTCCGCTTTTCCTCCTCGCCCCGCGACGGTTTCGGGAGCATGGTGCGGATGACGGTTTCGATCGGCGCGAGATAGAAGGCCGAAATCCATTCGGCCAGCTTCATCAGGCCGGGCGTGAGGAAGGCGTCCTCGGAAACCGCCCCCAAGATGGGTTTGACCTGATAAGCCAGGTTCGCGGTCTCGATTGATTCCACTCCCGTGACGGTTCCCACGGCGCTGCGGTTGCGGAGCGGCACGCGCACTCGCTGTCCCGGCCGCAGATCCACGCCGTCCGGCACGAGATAGGTGAAGCTCAGGTCGCTCGTGGCGCCGTCGATCAAGACCTGCACTGCCCTTTGCTTCGCCATGCAACCGGAGGCGTCACTATCGATGCCCGGGTACAAAAAGAAACCGCCTCCCCCTGAGGGGAGGCGGTTTGCACCAAGGTTACGTAAAAATTGTTACCTCGATCGTGGCAATTCTCAGAAGGAGACGCTGAGCGTCACACCACCGTGAAGGATGTCGGACTGCGGACCGTCGCCGAGGGGATTGGCTCCGCTGGTCGCCCAAGAGCTGGCAGCACCACCGTTGCCGGTGTAGCTGATGTAGGGAGCGAGGACGGTGCGGCAATTGAGTTGAATCGGGAGCGAAGCAGTGAAGTAGTAGTTGTTCCAGTTGCTATCGCGACCGTTGACAGAAACGGTTTCCCAGTAACCATCGGTGTAGGCGATGCCAGCACCCAGCACAAGGCTGACGCTGTCAGTCAGGCCGAAGGAGCGCTCGGCACCAAGCTGGTGGAACCAACCGTTGGCCAGACCACCCATTGCGTAGGCGTTCGAGTAGGTCAGATCAGCGAAACCGAGGCTGCGGCTGATGTCGAGACCGACTTCACCGTAACCGAGGCCAGTGGTGAAGGGAGGGATCCCACCACCGCTACGGAATTCGGGGAACACGTAGTGGGTGTAACCAAGGCTCACGTCGAAACCGGCGAAGGTTCCAACCTTCACATCGGTGTAAAGGTGAAGCATGTCGAAGGCACCGAGAAGAACGCCGTCGCCGTTGATTCCGTTGAAGTAGCTGGCGCCGACCGTCACGGGGACGGGAAGGGCATCAGTGGTGTAGTTCACGTCGGCCGACACAGTGTCGCGAGCCCAGCGGACGCCGCGGAAGATGTAGTCGGTGTGGTAGCCGGCGGAGATGTTTCCACCGAGGTCCACGCACTCCTCGACGGGAGTCTTGTCAACCGGGGCTTTCCCCCAGTCACCCGCGTTCACGCCGAGCGTCAACGCGCCGATAGTTGCAACCAGAATGGTTTTTTTCATAAGTGTTTTGTTTCCCTTGGTTTGAGATGTGGTCGTAATAACCGAATCAGAACGGGCTTTGACCCGGTCCCGGACACTCGAAAAGACCCAATCCATTCAGTATGAATCTTGTCGGGGGTTTCCGGAACGCGTTTACAGTGGTTTAGATGTTCCCGCTTCGCAACAAGAAAAATTCGTTTCGGGCCTAAGAAACGTCCCGTCAGGCCGTTATAAAAGGTTCTCGTGAAAGGGTTTCTTTTTCACAACCCTCTCATAATCAAGGATTTGTCCTATTTTTGGCCATCGTTCCAAAAGCGCGAGGCCGTAATAAGTTTTTTCCTCTTCGCAAGGCACGGTCGCGCGGGTGGCACGTCCCGGGTTTCCCTCGCCGTCCTCGACCGGGTCTCCGGGCGCGAGGGGTTGATCACAAACGATCCACGCCAATTCACGCTTCACCCGTCCGACGCTGCGAAGGCGGGAAACGATCTCCTGGCCGAGGTAGCATCCCTTGTGGAAATCCACCGCCCAGGCGTCCAACCCCAGCTCGGAAGGAAACTCATTCCCGGTGATTTCAAGGCCCCATCGCGGGATCCGGCCCCGGATCTCCCCGAGGTTCCAGTCGGAGTCGGAAAGGGCGGCGTCCCCGGGAAACGGGATCGTGCTTCCCCGGGGTAAAAAAAGGTCCCATCCGGTGCGGTCGAGGCGGCGGCTCCGCACCCCTCCAAGCGCCGGATCAAAATGATGGAGGATCGTCGCGGGAACCTCTTCGATCTCGCAGTCGTCGGCGATGAGGTATCGGTTCAATCTCGTCCAGAGGGGATCCCGCCGGACCGCTTCGCCATCGAGGACGAGCGCCTCCTCCTCCGCGTGGATCCAGACGAGATCCTCGACCCTGCCCTTGATTGAACAAAGGCATGCGGCGATCGATTCTCCGGGCGCGATCCGCGACACGTCGTTGGTGACCTGCCCGTTGAGGTAGCGGACCCGGTCGGGCCCGGTCACGCGGAACAGGCAGCGGTCCCCGAGGAGACGCCAGCGACCTTCCCAATTCAGCCCGTCTGAATCCGGAGCCGGGTTCATCGCGGCTCGTTCTCCTGATAGTTCATCGCGACGACGGAGTAGTCCTGCTCGCCCCGACCCTTCTGCGTGGCACGGAACATAACACTCGCGGTGGTGGAGAGCACCGGCTGCTCGACCCCGAGCTGTTTGCCGAGATTGAGGGCATACTGGGCATCCTTGAACATGTGCTTGAGGGAGAAATGGGGCTCGTAGTCCCGTTCGAGGATGCGCGGCAGTTTCATCCCGACGAGGGGCGAATAACAGGCGTTCGGCTCGATCGCCTGGAGGAGCCGTTTCGGATCGATGCCGGCCCGCGAGACGAGGCCGTAGGCCTCCGAGAGAATCCCGACGGTCGCGGCCGAGACCATGTTGGTGGCCAGTTTGAGGAGGGCGGCTTCCCCGACTTTGCCGAGGTGGAGGATCTCCTTGGAGCTCGCCTCGAGGACGGGCCGGACCTTCTCGAGGACGCGGGCGTCGCCGCCAATGTAATAGACCAATCCGCCGCCCTCGGCGGCGAGACGACTGCCGGTGAACGGGGCGTCGAGAAAGGCGGCCCCCGTTTCCTTGACCCGCTGGAACGCCTCCACAACCGTGGCGGGATCGAAGGTTCCATTGGCGAGGATGACATGGCGGGGCTCGAGCCGGTCGTGGATCGCGGCGAGAACCTGCTTCAAGGCCTCGCTGTCGCCGACAAAGATCTGGATGACGTCGGAGATGGCGGCGACCTCCGCGGGGGAACCGAGGAAATTCGGGAGCGGTTTCGGCGTCCGGCTCCACACGTAGACATCGCGCCCCGACCGGCGGAGGCATTCGGCGACGCGGCTGCCGATGATGCCCTGTCCGATGACCCCGACCTTTTGCACTGGTTCGTCTTCCATGTGGGAATTCACTCCACGGGGAAACGCTTTGCAATCCCATTTGACGGAACCTTTTCACTCCACGACCCGGCGTTGGCCGGTTCGCAACTCAGGGAATCTTCCGCTTCGGCGTCAGAATCCGGATTCCCGGGCGCAGGACCGGTTTGCCCTCCATCGGTGCCGGCGGAACGCCGGAGGGAGCGGGATCGCCGCGGCCCGTGCGCGGCGTGATCGGCACCGCCCCGCTCTCGATGGGGCGTGCCACGGGAACCTTCGCCGGCGCGGGTGCGTGGCCCGCAGCGAGGGCAAAGGCGGCGCGCAGCATGCGTTCCTGTTCCTCGCGGCTGCCGAATTCGGCTTCGACATTGAGGTAGTCGACGCCCCGTTTCCCGCAATAGACCGAGAGGGATCCGTCGTCGGGAGCTCCCGCGTTGTCCTGCAGGATCACGTTGAATCCGGCCTCCTTGAGGGCGGTGAAATGCCGCGGATGGGTCACGAGCATGAAGTCATCCGGATCGATCGCCTCGACCCGGTGCACCTCCGCTGCCGCGGCTTCCTCGGCTCCGCCTTTCCGGTAGCTCTCGAGCGAGTAACCCCCGTCGGTGTTGTTGTGCACGGCGATCACGACCCTTCCGGGGGCGATTCCGGTCCGCTTCACGTATTCGGCGGCAAAGGTCTCGATCTCCCGGGCGATCTCCTCCTTGAAAAAGCTGAACTTCCTCAGGTCCGCCTCGATGCCGGCAAGGCTGAAAAGGCGGTTCGGGTCGATCGAAAAGGCACGGCTCCCGCCCTTCAGGTTGAGACGCCGCTCACCCGGCGTGCGGATGCCGATGAAGCGGCCAGGCTCGGAGGCGAGGATTTCGCGCACGACGGGAAAGGCGGTGTTCTCGTTGCGGTGCAGGGAGACCACGAGCGGACTCTTCACCGACGGGTCGCCCTCGACGAAGAACTCGATCCGCTCGGATCCGAGCGGAATCGCGAATCCCGAAACCGGAGCCGGGGCCCGGTTCGATTCCCTGGGACGATCCTGCGCCGCCAACGGCAAAGCGAGGACGAGCCAACCGGCCGCGAGGATCCGGACGGGGATTGTTCCTGTCAGTTCGCGCTCCACGATTCGCCGATGATGGACAGATTTCCCTCGGCGTCCTTGCCGAGCGTGAGCGTCTTGTAGCCGACGTCGGAATAGTTCGACGACTTGTAGGTCTGCTTGTAGCGGACCCGGTAGCGGTCGCCGGTCTCCTCGATGTCGAGCTCGCCCATCCCCACGGTGATCCGCCCCGCCTTGTTGAACTTCGCGGCCATGTCCTCCATCCAGGCATCGTAGCCGAGCATGCCCGACCCCTTCTTGCCCTGGAAGTCGGGATGGTAGAAGGTGCTGTAACGCTCGAGGTCGCGGGCCTCCCAGGCATCGGCCCAGTCGTGGACGAAGGTGGTGATCACCGAATAGAGTCCCGAATCGCCGGCCGTGCCATCGGTGTGCCGCACGTCCGGCGGAAAGAATTTCTCGCTCATGATCCTGAGTCCCCCGTCCTCGCGGCGGATGAGGAGGATCTTCACGCCTTCGTCGCGGTAGGGCTCCTTGCCATACTGGGTGAGAAATTTCTGGGTGAACCCGAGGATCACGGCGTCGCCGTCGGTCTGGTAGTTCGCGTTCTCGACGCCGATCTCGATGCGCTGGGCTTTCGAGAATTTCCCGGCCTTGTCCGCCATCCATTCCCGCCGCGTCATGCTCTTGTGCCCGGAGGTGTGCGAGTAGGAGGTCCCGGCAAAATAGCTGCCGTAATGGCTTTCATAGCGGGCGAGATCGCGGGCCTGCCAGGAGTCGATCCAGCTCCAGAAAAAGGTCTCGATCTCCTCCTTGGAAAACGCCGTGGGATCCGCCGGCACGGTTGTGGTGGGCGGCGGAGTCGCCGTCGGCGTGGCGGGCGGGGTCTCGGTCGCGGCGAGTGGCGTCGGATCATCGGAGGGTCCGGGGAGTTCTCCCTGTTCGGAATGAAAACTGAAGGGCCGGCCGCCCGTGATGTAGATGGCCGGCTCCTGTTGTCCCCCGGTTTGATCCGAGACCTCGTTGTTGATCGCGTAAAAGACCTCCTCGCCGCGGAGCTTCGGATTCTTCAGGTGCTTCAGCAACGCGGGGGTGTACATCCCGTCGAGAGCCTCCTGGCCGGTGTTTGCGGAATAGGCGATGAGGGTCTGCTTCGGGGCCGGCCGGGTCCTTGCCCCCAATCCCTTCTGGGCGCCGAAACTGCGCTTTCCGCCGGTCGCGAAGGGATTGTTGCGGCAGGCGTCGAGAATGACGACGCGCAGGCAACTCTGGTGACCGGCGAGCTGGTCGAGGAGAAAGCCGAGGGAAATCGCCTCGTGCTCGAAGGAACTCTCGGAGGTGGGATTGCAATCGACCGGGAGGAGATAGTGCTCGCCCTGGATCTCGACCCCGTGACCGGCGAAATAGACCACCGCGAGCGCCGCATCGGCGTGGGTCGTCGCGAACTGTTCGATCTTGATCCGGGTGTCCTTCCACGGGCCGTCGAGGAGATATTCCACGGTGAAGCCGATCTCCTCGAGGGTCTTTCCGATGGTGTTGGCATCATTGCGGGCCTCGTCGAGCGGCGTCACGTTTGCGTAGGAGTCATTCCCGATGACGAGGGCGACCCGCTCCGCTGCGATGCCGGAGGAGCCCGAGGCCGCGAGGACGGCCAAGACGATCCGAATCAGCGCGGAGCAAGCAAATAACCTGGCTTTCGACGCATCCATGCGGGCAGGGTAGGCAGCCGGTTGGACGAATTCAAGGTCAATTCCATGCTCCGTGTCGAAGCGGCCTGCGGAGCCACCGCCCGCGGACAACTGCTCGTCCGACGGGCCCACGACCCGCGATGACGCAAGTTGCCGATGGGTCCGGAACGCCGGACTCTTTCTCCATGATCAGGTCAGGACTTATCCGAAATTGCGAAGGGGTCGCCCGCCGGGACTTCATCCAGGCCGGAATGGGCGCCCTCGGCGGCCTCGGGCTGTCGCAGATTCTCGGGTTGCGCGCGTCCGCGGCGGGCTCGCCCGCCGGGGTGCCCTCCCCCGGAAATGACACCCGTTGCATCCTCATCTGGCTCGACGGCGGTCCATCCCACTACGAGACCTTCGATCCCAAGCCCGACGCGCCCGCCGAGATCCGCGGCGAATTCAAATCGATCCCGACCTGTGTTCCCGGCGTCCATTTCTCGGAGAAGTTTCCCAAGCTCGCGAAGGGCTTCGATCAATTCACCGTGGTCCGTTCCATCGCCCACGCTCAGAACAACCACGGGGCCGGGAACCACTACCTGATGACCGGGGCTCCAACCCCCGTGCCGGTGGGTTGCGGGGCCTTCGTCACCTTCCATCCCAGCTTCGGATCGGTCGTGAGCCATCACCGCCGCGTCCGGCATGGACTGCCCGCCTACGTTTCGACGCCGCGGGTCTCCCGCTCGGGCGGGCCGAACTTCCTCGGGGCCCAGCACGCGCCCTTCGTCATCGCCGACAACCCCGAGAGCAAGAGCTTCCGCGTCCGCGACGTCACCCTGCCCAAGGAGATCGAGGACGGTCGCGCCAAATCGCGCGTCGAGCTCCGTCGCTCCCTCGACACTCTCCGGCGCATCACCGACACCGCCGCCGAGGATCCCGCCGTTTCGTTCGACGAATACTACGCCCGCGCCTTCGACCTCGTCACCTCCGACGAAGCGCAGAAGGCCTTCGACATTTCCCTCGAACCCGAGAAGACGCGCGAGGAATACGGCCGCAACGACTTCGGCCAGCGCCTCCTCCTCGCCCGTCGCCTCACCGAGGTGGGCGTGCCCTTCGTCACCGTCTACGACGGCGGGTGGGACGACCACCGCACCCTCTTCGAGAACTTCAAGAAGGGAAAGGCCGATAAGGTCGACACCGGCGTCAGCGCCCTGATCCAGGATCTCGCCCGCCGCGGCACCCTCGAAAACACCCTCGTCGTCCTCCTCGGCGAATTCGGGCGCACCCCGAAGGTGAACAAAGACGCCGGACGCGACCACTGGTCCTTCGCGATGAGCGTCCTCATGGCCGGCGCGGGCATCCCCGGCGGGCAGATCGTCGGAGCGACCGACGTGAAGGGTTACTACGCGAACGAGAACATCTACGCTCCCGAGGATTTCGCCGCCAGCCTCTACACGAAGCTGGGGGTCAATCCCGAAACGATCCTGCACGACACGAACAACCGCCCCGTGCAACTCGTCAACAAGGGTCGCCTCATCAAGGAGCTCTTCGCCTGATCCGCCGTGAAGCGCGGCCCCCTCATCGCCTTCGCGCTCGCGTCGGTGCCGTGGATCGCCACGGCGGCTCCACCGAGTCTCGAGTCCGTCTTTCCTCCCGGCGGCAAACAGGGTGCGGAGATCGACCTGACCCTGTCGGGCAAGTTCGAGCCCTGGCCCTGCAGCCTCTGGTTTTCGGAGAAGGGGTTCACCTTCGCCCCCGATCCGAAAAAGCCCGGTTCGGGAAAACTCAAGATCGACGGATCGGTCCCGGCCGGACCCGTCCTCGTGCGGGCCCACAACGCCGAGGGGGCGACCGCGCCGCTGATCTTCATCGTCGGCAACCAGACCGAACGGGTCGAGGAGGAAAAGGACAACAGCACCCTCTCCGCGGCCGTCGCGCTCGACCGGGCGGAACTTCCCTTCGTCGTCAACGGCACCCTTTCCACCGGAGGCGAGCTCGACGCCTACCGCCTCTCCCTCGAGAAGGGCGAAACCCTCCACCTCCGCGTCGAGGCCTACGGTTTGCGCTCGATGGTCGATCCGGCGTTACATGTCCACGATCCCTCCGGACACCGCCTCGCTCTCGTTCATGACGGGCCGACCAACCTCGATCCCTCGCTTTCCTTCACCGCCGGATCCAAGGGCGACTACGTGCTCTCCCTCGCCGGGTTTTCCCATCCCCCGGCCGCCAGCGTCGCCTACACCGGAGCGAAGAACGCGCATTACCGCCTCAGTCTCGCCCTGAAGCGCGAGCAGATCCCCGCGCGGCTCCTTCCCGCCGATCCCGGGCCGGACGCGGCCGCCCCCGACCTCGTTCCCGGCAAAGCGCTCGCCGCGACCCTCAAGGAAAAGGGCAAGCCGAACCGCCATCCCGTGAAGGCGAAGAAGGGAGACAAATTCCTCCTCCGCGTCGAAGGGCGCGCCCTCGGATTCCCGATCGATCCGGTCTTGCGCGTCCTGAAACCGGACGGATCCGAGATCCGGAAGGAAGACGACTCCAACAAGACCTCCGATCCCGAATACCTCTGGTCCGTGGCCGAGGACGGCGCCTACACGCTCGAGGTCTCCGACCGCTTCGGCCGGGCCGGGGCGGACATGCGATACCGCCTCAGCGCGGGACCGGCCTCGCCCGATTTCACCGTGACGATGGACAAGGCGCAATACGCGATGGAGCGCGGAAAGCCCCTTGATTGGAAGGCCACCGTCACCCGGCTCCTCGGACACACCGGCGAACTGAGCCTGGGCCTCTCCGGATTGCCCGCCGGGATCACCCTGAAGGAACCCGTCAAGATCGCGGAGAAGGCAACCGAGGCCGTTCTCAAGCTCGAAGCCAAGGCGGACGCGCCCGGTTTCAGCGGACCCATCCGGGTGATCGCGAAGGAGACCAAGGCCGAAAAGCCGCTCGAGAAAACCGCCGTGTTCTCCTTCAAGGACGACAACCAGCGCGGCCCCTATGCCATCGACGAGGCGAAGGATCTCTGGCTGACCCTGCCTCCCCCGAAGGAAGAGAAAAAGCCGGAGCCGAAACCGGAGGAAAAGAAACCGGAGGCGAAAAAGCCGGAGGAGAAGAAGCCCGAAGAGAAGAAGAAGTGAGCCGCGTCACTCTGCGGCCGCCTTCTTTCCACCCTTCTTGCCCTTGCCCTTGCCCTTCTCCTTCTTTACCGGAGCGGAGGACGGATCATTCGGCGTCGGCATCGCCGCCCCGATTTCCGCACGCCAGGCCTTGAGCTGCCCGAGGAGTTCCCTCGCCTTCTCCGGCTCGGTGTCGGCGAGATTGTTCGTTTCCCCGAGATCCTTGCCGAGGTCGTAGAGCTCGAGACGGCCGTCTTCGAAAAACTCCATCAGCTTCCAGTCTCCCTGCACGATCACTCCGACCGGGGTGCTCCGCCACGTGTCCTTGCCCGCGCCGAGATAGCCGGGCATGTGCTGGTAGATCGCGGTGCGCTTCAGGGAGGTGGCGGGATCCTTCAGGAGCGCGACGAGGCTTTCACCGTCCCGCGGCTGATCGGGGGCCGGGGCCTGGGTGATCTCGAGGAAAGTGGCGGGTAGATCGACGTGGATCGTAGGCGTAGCGCAGGTGGACCCCGGCTTCGCGACGCCCGGCCAGCGGACGAGCAACGGCACGCGGGTGCCGCCCTCGTATTGGCTGCCCTTGCCCGAGCGGAGCGGCGCGTTGTCCGTGATATCGCCGCCCTGCTTGATGCCCTCGCGCGCGTAGCCGCCGACACCACCGTTGTCACTCGAGAAGACGACGATGGTGTTTTCGGCCAGCTTCAGCTCATCGAGCAGGTCGAGGATCCGGCCGACGCTCTCGTCGACGCTCGCGATCATCGCGGCGTAGACCGGATTGTGATGGCCTCCGACGGGAGCCTTTTTCTTGAAATGCTCGATCCATTCCGGCTTCGCCTGGTAGGGCGAATGCACGCCGAAATGCGGCAGGTAGAGGAAAAACGGCCCGTCCTTCTTCCGCCGGATGAAGTCCCCTGCCTTCTCGGTGAGGAAGTCCGCGAGATAGGCGCCCTCGGGCACCTCGACTTTGGGATTCGTTGCGAAATCGAAGTGCTTGCCGCTCGAGACGATCGCCTCGTCGAACCCGCGTTTCGCGGGATGGTAGGCGTCCTTTTCCCCGAGGTGCCATTTGCCGAGCATCGCCGTCGCGTAGCCGGCCGACTTCAGCGATTGCGCGATCGTGATCCGGTCGAGGGGCAGCTCGGTGACGTTGTCGACGGGCCGCAGCGGGCGCCGACTCCAGTCGAAGCGGTCGATCCCGCCCACGGTGTAGACCCCGGTGCGCGCGCCGTATTGGCCGCTCATGAGCGCGGCCCGGGTCGGCTGGCAATTCTGCGCGTGGTGGTGGTTCGTAAACCGCATCCCCGCCGCGGCGAGGCGGTCGAGGTTCGGCGTCTCGTAGTAGCCACTGCCCTGGCATCCGAGGTCGGTGTAGCCGAGATCGTCGGCGAGGATGAAGATCAGGTTGGGCGGATCGGCCCGCACCAAGGGGGTGACGAAGATCGCGAGGAGCAGGGCGGGGAGGAATCGTTTCATGGAACCGGAACCCACCAAACCCCGCCTCGCTGGGAAGGTTGCGTCTCCCGCTGGTTCGCGCCGGTTTGTCGCGGGCTTCCCCATCCCTCCCGATCGCCCATCGGAATACAGAGACTCGGCGGTCGGACGCCGGGGGCGTGTTTCGGCGCTTGCAGCGGATCGCGGAATACGATTCCATGAGTTCCCGAGATCCAACGCACCTTTCCATGAAAACACGCCCAACCTCCTTTGCCCTGCTTGCCCTTGCTTTCGCGTTTCTCCCGCCCTCCTTCGCCGCCGAATTCACGATCGAACAGGAGGCCGACGGGGTCGTCGTCAAGATCGACGGGCAGCTCTTCACGAAATACGTGACCGCCGACGCGAAGGCGAACAAGCCGTTCTTCTATCCCGTGATCGGACCGACCGGAAAGGAGATGACGCGGGCCTACCCGATGAAGGATGTCGAGGGGGAGAAGCAGGATCACCCGCACCACCGGTCCTTCTGGTTCGGGCACCAGTTCATCAACGACTTTGACACTTGGCACGAGGAGCTCACTCTCATCGAGCGCGCCAAGGGCGATCCGGCGAAGCTCGCCGAGCTGAAGAAGTCACTCGGTGCCACGAAACACCGCGAGGTCCTCGAAGCCTCCGCCGCGGACGGGCGCGCCGTCCTCAAAGTCTCGAGCGATTACGTCGATGCCGCCGGGAACCGTCTGGCCGAGGATGTCCGCACCTTCACCTTCTCGGTCGCGGACGACGGAACGCGTGTCGTTGATGCACTCCTCGCCTTCAAGGCAGTGGCCGACAAGGTGACCTTTTCCGACGCCAAGGATGCCGGTCTGAGCATCCGGGTGGCCCATGCCATGAGTGTCGAGGCGAAACAAGGCGGACGCATCGTCACGAGCACCGGCGAGGAGAACGAAAAAGCCTGGGGCAAACGGGCCGCATGGTGCGACTTCAACGGCCCCGTTGACGCGAAGGGGGGGGAAATCCTCGGAATCGCGATCCTGAACCATCCCTCGAGCCTCCGCCACCCCACCCCGTGGCACGCCCGGGCCTACGGACTGTTCACCGCGAACCCTTTCGGACTGAAAAGCGTGGCTGGTGACAAGGAAGAGGCTCCGGTCGTGCTGAAGAAGGGGGAAACCTTCACCCTGCGCCACCGCATCCTCTTCCACCGGGGTGACGAGAAGGACGGCAAGGTGGCCGATGCGTGGGAGCGGTATTCGAAGGAACCCTGAGTCCACGAAACCGTCTTACTCAATGACACTGTCGAGGAGCAGCTCGCCCTCGCCGTGGAGTCGGTCGTTGATGGAGTGGCGAAGACGCTCCACTCCCCGGCGGATGCGGGCCTTCACGGTCCCCAGCGGGCTGTCGATCCGCTCCGCGATCTGCTTCTGGGTCAGCCCCTCGAAGTAGGCCAACTCAATGACCTCGCGTTGCTCGGGGGAGAGGGAGACGACCGCGTTCTGCAGAATGTTCCTTGCATCGGAACGGTAGAGCGCCTCGCGGCCCGTGGCGGAGTGCTCGGGGGCATCTCCCTCGACCTTCTCCTCGAAGCGGTCATAGAGGGCGGAGCGACGCTGCACGCTGCGGACGCGGTCGATGGCGCGGTTCCGGGTCGTCGTGCAGATCCAGGTGACGAGCGAGCCCTTCTTGGGATGATATGTGTCGGCCTTCTTCCAGATCGTGGCCAGCACCTCGTTGGCCACATCCTCGCTGTCCTCGTAGTGGTTAAGGACTTTGAAGGCGGTCGAGAAGACCAGGGCGGAGTATCGCTCGGTGAATTCGTCGAAGGCCCGGTGGTCGCGGGCGGCGATCCGGTTCATCAGCTCGGCTTCGGCGCGGCGATCGTCTGGAGTGTCCATGGAGGGAGTCATCGGAGTGGTTTCGAAAACTTACGTGACGAATCTTTGTCTATAAACACAATTTAGACAAGGGATTTTTTGCGAAATTGATCGAGAGGCCTCCCCAAGTTCGTAACCTTTGAGGAAAAAGTGCTCAATTTTTGTCGAAAGCCCCATGGAAACCCACGAAGATGAATTCTTTGAGATCAGCGCAGTGGCCCGGCTGACCGGCATTTCGTCCCACGTCCTGCGCGTCTGGGAGCGCCGCTACGGCGTCGTCGAGCCGCGCCGGAGCGACTCCAAACGGCGTCGGTATCATCGCGAGGATATCCAGCGCCTCTCCCTGCTAAAAACCCTCGTCGACAACGGCCACGCCATCGGGACCATCGCAAGGTTGTCGACCGCGCAACTTGAGGAGCGGCTCTCCAACGCCCTCGAAGCGCGCGTTTCCGACGAAGCCCTCGAAGCAGAGGCTCCGGTCGGGGTGTGTCGGCTCGCCTTGATCGGTACAAGAATTAGACAAGCGGTCCGGAATGCTTCCGACAACACCCCGGCGCTCCGGGTCGTCGCGGAATTCGCCACGGTGGAGGAATTGACGTCGAGCCTGCGACCGGGGTCCGCGGATCTCCTCATCCTCGAGCGGGACACGATTTTTCCAGAGGACATCGTGGAGATCCAGGAACTGATCGAACTGTCCCGGTTCCGCCGCGCCATCCTCGTCTATCGATTCGCCCGCGAAGACACCATCCAACCGCTCGACATCAAGCGCATCACCGCCCTGCGCGCCCCGGTCGATGCGACCGAAGTCCAGCTTGCCTGCATCGCCGACATCCAGCTCGCGCTCCGATCGGGGCGATCAGAGGGGGAGGCCTCCACCGCCGTGGAACGCGCATTTCGTCCTCCGACCGAGGTTCCCCCGCGCCGTTTCTCCGACGAACAGCTCGACCGGATCGCCCGCCTTTCCTCGATCGTGAAATGCGAGTGCCCCCAGCACCTCGCGAACCTGCTTTCGGGACTCGTCGCCTTCGAACGCTACAGCGAGCAGTGCGAAAACCGCAATCCGACCGATGCCTCGCTGCACTCCTACCTTCATCGCACCACCGCGAACTGTCGGGCGGGAATGGAGGAAGCCCTCGCCGAGGTTCTCGTCGAGGAAAACATCGCAATATGAACGCGGCGATCGGCGGTTTCGGTTTTTCTGGAAAAAGCGCCCCTTGAAGGGAACGGTCCGAGGTTCTGCGCACCCTCATTCATCCCCCAAATCACGATCCCCGATGCTCCCCCTGCTCGCCGCCTGGTCCGATTATTTTTCCGGCGAAGCCCTCTCCGGCTCGCTGATCTGGTTGACCGTGATCCTGTTCCTCGTGACCGGGTTCCTCGGCACCTTCCTCCCCGTGCTTCCCGGGACCACCATGATCCTCGCGGGATCGCTCCTCTTTTACTTCACGATGGGGATGGAGTCATCCGGGCTTGCCTGGCAGGGCCTCGTCTTCATCACATTGCTCTACGGGCTTTCGATCCTGCTCGACTGGGTCAGTGGCGCCCTTGGGGCAAAGTGGTTCGGCTCGAGCAAATGGGGAATCGTCGGAGCCATCCTCGGCGGCATCGTCGGACTCTTCCTCGGGTTGCCGGGGCTCATCCTCGGGCCGATCGCCGGGGTTTTCATCTTTGAGATTTTCGTCGCCAAGAAGGAGGTGAAGGAGGCCGGGCAGTCCACCGTCGGAACCGTGGTCGGGGGAATTGCGGGCATCATCGGCCGGGTTCTCCTCGCCCTCGGCATGATCGTGTGGTTCGTCGTCGACGTGTTTTTCGTGAATTGAAACGACCCGCTGCGGAAACCGCAGCTACGCTCTCCGGAAGACGCCTCAGCCCTTCACCCCGGCGAGCTTCAGGACGCGCTGGTAGTGCTTCGGCTCCACCGGCGTGATCGAAAGGCGTGTCCCCCGCTGGCAGACCCGCATTTCCGAGAGCTGGGAGTCCGATTTCAACTGATCGAGCGGGATCAGCTCCGGAAAGGTCGCGACGTGCGCGAAGTCGACGAGCCACCACCGCGGATTTTCCTTCGTGGCCTTGGGATCGTGGTATTCCGACTTCGTGTCGAACTGGGTGGGATCGGGATAGGGCGCGGAGGCGACTTTTGCGAGACCGGCGATGCCGGGAGGAGTCGCGTTCGAATGATAAAAGAGGGCGAGGTCGCCGATCTTCATCTCCTTCCACATGAAATTCCGGGCCTGGTAGTTGCGGACTCCGGTCCACGGCTCGCGCGAGACCTTCTCGAGATCCTCGATGGAAAAGACGTCGGGTTCGGACTTGATGAGCCAGGGCATGTCGCAAGAAAGACCGGCCCGGGTCCGAAGCCAAGGCCGCATTTCCGCGCCAGGCCAAATTTCCGCCTCGCCGGGCGGCGGGCGAAAGACCGGGAGATCCTCACAAACCGCCAAAACGGCGGTGCCGGCGCTGGAATTCGGCGATGGCGGCCTCGAGGTGGGGACGGCGGAAGTCGGGCCAGAAGACGTCGGTGATGACGATCTCGGCGTAGCTGATCTGCCAGAGGAGGAAGTTCGAGACACGGCATTCGCCGCTGGTGCGGATGAGGAGGTCGGGATCGGGGATGTCCGCGGTGTAAAGGTGTTTCCCGAAGGTCCCGACATCGAGCGCCGCGGGGTCGATCTCGCCGGCCTGCGCCTTCCGCATCAGCGCGCGCGCCGCGTCGACGATCTCCTCGCGCGAACCGTAACTGAGGGCGACGACGAGGGTGAGCCCGTCGTTTTTCGAGGTCATGGCGATCGATTCGGCGAGCTGGCGCTGGTTGCGCGCGGGCAGCTTTTCGATGTGGCCGATCACCTGGAGACGGATGTTGTTCCGCATCAGGGTCGGGGTCTTTTCGCGGAGGAAATGCGCGAGCAGCCCCATGAGGGCGTTGATTTCGGACTCGGGCCGTTTCCAGTTCTCCGAGCTGAAGGCGTAGAGGGTGAGGTATTTCACCCCGATCTCGCCGCAGGAACGCAGGACTTCCTCAACCGACTCGGCTCCGGCCCGGTGACCGTCCCGTCGGGGCAGCCCGCGGGCCGCGGCCCAGCGTCCGTTCCCGTCCATGATGATGGCGATGTGCCGCGGGATCTCTTTGGCGGGATCGTACGCGGACATGGCTGGGAGAGCGGCTCGGCCGCTCAGCGAATGATGGTCTGGTCGCGTGAGGGACCCACCCCGACCATGCTGACATGGGTTCCGGTTTCCTTCTCGATGCGGGCCAGGTAGGCGAGGGCGTTCGCGGGGAGGTCTTCGTAGCGGGTCACGCCCGTCGTGTCGCTGCGCCAACCGGGCAGCATCTCGTAGACCGGCTTGACGCGCTGGAAATCCTTCGCGGAGGCGGGGGGAAGGTGAAGCGTTTTCCCGTCGAGCTCGTAGTGGGTGCAGACGGGGATTTCCTCGCAGTCGTCGAGTCCGTCGAGGATGGTGATGGCGAGCTCGTCGAAGCCGTTGACCATGGCCGCATAGCGCACGAGGACGAGGTCGAGCCAGCCGCAGCGGCGCTTCCGTCCGGTGGTGGCGCCGAATTCGCGGCCCATCTTGTGAAAGCGGTCGGCGAGTTGGTCGTTCTGCGTCGGGAACGGCCCTTCGCCGACCCGGGTAGTGTAGGCCTTCGTCACGCCGACGACGCGGTCGATGCGGTGGGGTGGCACGCCGGACCCGGTGCAGGCCCCGCCGGAAGTCGTGTTCGAGGAGGTGACGTAGGGATAGGTGCCGTGGTCGATGTCGAGATAGGTGCCTTGGGCGCCCTCGAAGAGCAGGGTTCGCCCGTCCTTCATGGCGCGGTGGAGCACCTCGACGGTGTCGGCGCAATACGGAGCGAGGCGCTGGCCGGCGGCGAGCAGTTCCGACCCGGTGGCCTCGGCGTCGAGCGGTTCGAGGCCGACGGACTCAAAGAGACGGTTGCACTCGGCGACCCGGGTGCGGTAACGCTCCATGAAGGCGGCGGGATCGCCGACGAGTTCATGGAGGCGGAAGCCGATGCGGTCGACCTTGTCGCCGTAGGTCGGACCGATGCCGCGTTTGGTCGTGCCGATCTTGACGGCGCGGTGGGCCTCCTTGTAGGCGTCCATTTCGCGGTGGAAGGGCATGACGAGATGGGCGCGGTTGGAAATGACGAGATTCTCCGGCGAGACTCCGATGCCTTTCTCTTCGAGCCCGTCGATTTCCTTGAGGAGAGCGACCGGATCCATCACGACTCCGTTGCCGATGACACAGAGCTTCCCGGGCCAGAGGATGCCGGAGGGAATGAGGTGCAGGATGTATTGCCGCCCCTCGCTGATGACGGTATGACCGGCATTGTTCCCGCCTTGGGGACGCACGACCACGTCGGCCCTTTCGGTGAGGAGATCGACAATCTTGCCTTTGCCTTCGTCGCCCCACTGGGCGCCAATCACAATCGTATTCGACATGGGAAAACTACGTTCGGGAAAAAGGACCGGAAGCGGGACGCGGGGGTCGACTCGGGGGAAGGCCCGTGCTCCGGCGGGGAATGAGGGGTCTCTGGACGAATCAATCCACCTTCATCATGACGGAAAGGACAACGAGGGCGATGGCGGCGAGGATGGCGACGACGCCGACGAGAGTCGCAACCTGGCCCAGGGGATCCTTTTTCGTCACTTTCTCGATGGGGGAAAGGTTCTTGAATCCGGCGGGACGGTTCGAGACCTCGGCGAGGTCGGCGACCTGGCCGCTGGAATAGCCGCTGCCACCGGCGGATGCGCCGAAGTCGTGTCCGCCCTCGGTTTCGTCGTGGAAGACGGCCTCGACCGCACCGAACTGGACCCGGCAACCACTGGAGAGCTGCGCCTCGGAAATGGCGCTGCCGTTCACGAAGGTGCCGTTGGTGGAGCCTAGGTCCTGGAGGATGAAGATGCCGCCCTGGTTGTGGAGCATGGCATGCGAGCCGGACATGGAAACGTGGTCGAGGACGATGTCGTTGTCGGGGCCGCGTCCGATCGAGACCTGTTCGTAGCCATCGAGGGCGAGCTCGATGGGTTGCTGATCCGGGACGTAAATGGTGATGGTGGCCATGGGAACGGGGGTTTTACCACGATTCAACGGGATTGATCAATCAGATTGGCGAATTCTTCGAAGAAGTAGGAGGCGTCATTCGGTCCCGGGGCCGCCTCGGGGTGATATTGCACGGAAAACACGGGGTGGTCGCGATGCCGCATCCCCTCGACCGTGCCGTCGTTGAGGTTGAGGTGGGTGACCTCGACATGGGAGGGGAGCGAGTCCGCGTCGGCGGCGAAGCCGTGATTCTGGGAGGTGATCGCGATCCGGCCGGTGCGCAGGTCTTTGACCGGATGATTCCCGCCACGATGTCCGAATTTCAGCTTGAAGGTCTTGCCGCCGAAGGCGTGCGCGAGGACCTGATGACCGAGGCAGATCCCGAAAATGGGTTTTTTGCCGATGATCTGGCGGATTTCACCATGGATGTAGTCGAGCGCGGCCGGATCGCCGGGGCCGTTGGAGAGAAAAACACCATCGGGGTTTTTCGCGAGGACGTCGGCCGCCGGAGTGCGCGAATTCACGACCTCGACCTCGAAACCCTGCTGGCGGAGGCTGCGGAGGATGTTGCGCTTGATCCCGAAATCGTAGGCGACGATGCGGTATTTCGCATCGGGAAGGGGACGGTAGTATTGCCCGTCCGACTCGACGAGGGTATCCGCAAGCGAAGGATTGAACAAGCTCCACTGGCGGCTCAGGACGCCTTCGGGATCCCAATGATAGGCGGCGGGCGTGGTGACCTCGCGGACAAAATCGGAGCCTTCCATGGGGGCGGATTGACGGGCCAATTCGACGGCGCCCGCGGCGTCGAGGCTGCCGTCGGTGCAGAGAGTGGCGCGCATCGCCCCGGCCACGCGGAGGCGCTTCGTGAGCGCGCGGGTGTCGATCCCCTCGATTCCCGGCACCCCGGCGGCGAGGAGGTAATCGTGGAGGGAGCGCTCGCTGCGCCAGTTGCTGGGAATGTCGCAGAGTTCCTCGACGACGAAGCCCCGCACGTGCACGGCGGAACTCTCGGCATCGACTTCGCCCACGCCGTAGTTCCCGATGAGGGGGTAGGTCATCGTCACGAACTGCCCGCGGTAGGAGGGGTCGGTGAGGATTTCCTGATAACCGGTCATCGAGGTGTTGAAACAGGCCTCGCCCGTATGCGTGGTCGCGGCACCGAATCCGGTGCCGTGATAGACCGTCCCGTCCTCGAGTGCGAGGATCGCCTTGTTCCGTTCTCTGCCCATGAAGGAAGCGGCCCCTTTGGAAAATGGGCCTTGGGAGGATGGCAGAAAAGGCGGCTGTTTCAAATGGTTTGTCGGGGGATCCTCCTGCCCGTCTTGCGATCGGGCGCCGGAGGTCGGGAAATCCGCTCCCGCAACGATTTCCGGGGAGAACGGCTTGACGCCGTGGCGGGTCCGGAGCGAATTTGGGAAGTGCGATGGAGGGTTTCCGGATCGCCCGGCTCATGGTTGCATCGTTTTCAAAAAAGAGGGTCCTCGCCTTCCCGGCATTTGCCGTCTTCGCCATGACGTGCGCTTCCGTCCGGGCCGATGGACCCGGGACGGCCGCACCGTCCCCGCAAAGTCCCCTGCTCATCCGCGGCGTCCGCGCGACCGCCTACACCCACACCGAGGCCGATCACCTGCCCTACGGCAACCGCTCCGCCCTCGGCACCGAGCTGCGCTACACGCCGGAATACCATTCCGTCGCGGCCGACTGGTCGCGCTTTCCCCTAGGCACGAAGTTCCGCATCCGCGGATACGACCGGATTTTCGTCGTTGACGATTACGGCAGCGCCCTCGTCGGCACCCACACGATCGACCTTTATTTCCCCGACGCGGACCGGATGAAGAACTGGGGCCTGCGTTTCGTCGATCTCGAAGTCCTCTCCTTTGGCAGCTTTCACGAGAGCCGGAAGATTCTAGCGTCCCGCGCGAAAAACCGCTACTGCCTCGCCATGCTCGCGAGCATGACGACGGACGACTGGTATCTGACCCACCGCTGAGGATCGGATCATTCAAGAATGCGAGCGAGGAACTCCGGTTCCGGAAGCTCGCAGAAGTCCCCTTTTCGGGAAATCCAATAGCGGTTTTTCGCGACCAGGGAATAGAGGGCGTCGCGGAGGCACCGCGGCAGGAGTCGTCCGGCGAGCAGAAGTCGCCAGGGACCGCCGAGAGCGCGGGCCAGTTCGAGAACAGCGTCCCCACGGAGGAAGTGGGCGCCATCCGTCTCGCGCAGGATCACCATGGACCCTCCGGCGGGATCGGCGTATGGG
>JBILDO010000075.1:0-23707 GCA_044352585.1 Verrucomicrobiales bacterium | reverse complement strand
ACATCGAATCGTATTACAACACCCTCCGCCGACACTCCTCCCTCGATTACCTGACACCGACCCAGTTCGAGGCACTCAACCACACCCTCAAATAACCAACACCGGTCCAAAAATCAGTGGCATCTCATTCCGAGGCGCGCGGCCCCGCGCCACACAAACCGCTGATGCTGCTCACCGTGATCGACCTGATTGAGGCGGGTGAGATCGGACCCGACGGTCTCATCCACTACGACGTGCGCTTAGTTTCGCGCTTCCGTGATTACTGGGAACTCGTGCTCGAACGGCAGCGCAATGCCCCGGACATTCCCATGCCGTTCCACGCCCTCGGCGGGGAACGCGATCAGATCTGGACGCGCCTCACCGGGGACGGAACCCCTTCACAAGCCAAATCCACGACCCGTCTCTGCCGCCTCGATCCGGAACTGGCCCTCCTCCTCGCGGATCCGGCGTTTCGTCGAGCCGCCCGGCGGACGCTGGTCTCGATCTACTTCACGCCACAAGAACAGGTCATGCTCTGCGCCCGGCTCGGGTTGCCCCTGCCCGACACCGGCGAGATCGAGGTTTTCCAGCGCGACGCCGACGCCTTCAAGGCGAGCCAACGCAAGGGCCGCGACAGCCGGTTCAAGAGCGAGGTTCTCGGAGGCTATCACTACACCTGCGCCCTGACCGGCTATCGGCTCGATACCGAGACGAGTTCCCTCGTCCAGGCCGCCCACATTCACCAGCACGCCCGGAGCGGCAACGACGATCCCCGCAACGGGCTGGCCCTGACGCCTGATTCCCACTGGATGTTCGATGCGGGACTCTGGACCGCAGTCCCGAAGGGGGGGCACTTCCTCGTGAAGGTCGCGAAGGGGCGGTTTCAGGAGGGTTCGGTCGATGGGCGGACCCTGTTGGGTCGTGAGGGGATGCCGCTCATGTTCGATCCGCGGGCGAGGTTAAGGCCGGGGGCGGAGTTTTTGGAGTGGCATGGGAGGAGTTGTTTCTTGGGGGCGTCCTAGGGTTGCCAATTGACGGAATTCGGTGGCCTCCCTCAGGGCGGATTGGCTTTGATCTCTTTCACGCGGTCAGGGCTCGTAGCCGGGTCCGCGGGAGGAACCCGGGCAACGCCTTGCGGTGGGAGCGACGAACCGGTGTGGCGACGCGCGCCATTGCCGCGAGTTCCCCCGGTTCGCGATGTCCGATCCAACCGAGGGAGCGGGATCTGCTACCTCAACGCATCTCCCGTCCTGACTTGCCGGAGGCTGCGTCCGAAGGGAGCGTGCCTGTTTCGCGGATATCGGTCCGTAGCATCACGGCCTGGCCCGAACCAACGGCTGGATTATCGGAACAGACCTTTGAAAAAGTTCCACCCGGCACCCCAGTTGGAGCCGGTGCCGCGATAGCCGCCGTTGCCGTCGGAGGACCATCCGGCACCCCAGTTGGAGCCGGTGCCGCGATAGCCGCCGTTGCCGTCGGAGGTCCATCCGGAGCCCCAGTTGGAGCCGGTGCCACGATAGCCGCCATTGCTGTCGGAGGTCCATCCGGAGCCCCAGTTCGAGCCGGTGCCCTGGAAGGTCTGAGCCCCGGCTTCAGAGGCGATCGTGAGGGAGAGGAAAAAGGTGGCGAGAGCAAGGAGTGTTTTCATGGTCGTTGGAATGAATGGGTTGAAGAATGGACGAGGCAGGGGGCCCGGTGATTCATCAAAGTGTCAAACTGTTGTTTTTTGTCAAGATGTGGTCTACTCATCCATGCGGCAGCCATCCCCATGTCCCTCCTCCCGGAATTATCGCCTCGACGCGCCGGTCTCGAACGACGGTCCCTGGATCCAAGAACCCCGACGCCATGCCCCGAGTCACCATGAAAGCGACCTTTGCCCGGGACCGTGAAGCGCTGCGTCCCAGGCCGGATGTCCTCCCGAAGAATGTTGCGCCAACTCACCGGGGGCGGCCGGAGGCGGCGAGGGATTCAGGGAACGATAAGGCGGGGGATCTCTCGAAAAACAACGGGGGACCCCCTACGTCTGTCCCACCCTCCGGCGGTTTTCGGTTGAGGGGCTTTGAAAACACGCCACCTTGGCCTGTCGCGGGATCAGCCACCCGGCCTTTTTCCTCCCCGGTGGCAACCTCCGTCCGGATGTCCGGTCTCGTCTTGAACCTTTCATTCCAATTCCCGATTTTCGATCCCGTGATTCCGCGGAGCGTCTGATGAACTCCTTCCTGATCCCGACGATTCTGCCGCCGAGGTCCCCGGGCTCGGTCCCGTCCGCTTTGGGCGGAACCATGGGGCGCGGAAAGGGGCTGTCCGATCGTTCCCGGTGTGCGGCGAGTTTTTTGTTTCCAACCTTGATCCATCCAGCTATCCATTTTTTGTCACATGAAATGTCGGGAGGGTTTCGCCCTGTTTTAGGATCATCTGGTGTTTCGCCAGAGTTGCGCAGTGGGATCGTTGACGGACATGTCGCGCGGCGTCAAAGCCCAGCGCCTGCCCTCGATCCCTCTGGCAAGCCATTCGGCCTCGAGGGCATGAGCTGGGCTTTGATCCACGGCCACGCCTCGGAGCGAAAGAGAAGTCTGAAGTAAACGGCGGACCCTCCCGACACCTCCGCCCCGCGTGTGATGCTCCCCGTTCTCACCAAAGTCCACGACCCTCTGGCCGCCCTGCGGAAGGAGCTCCACGAGGCCGCGTGTTCCGGAGAGGCCAGCGTTTCGGAACTCCGGCGGATTGCGGGGGAGGGGGCTCTGAAGGTCCGCGGCGCCATGGTGGAATGCGCGAAGGCAAGCAGATCCAGCGGGACGCGCCTCGCGCGCAACGTGGCGGCGACGGCACCGACGGGTGTGATCGGGCTTTTTGCTGCCCTGATGAAGTACTGGTCGGTCACCGACCCGTTCGAGCCGGCGGAGGAACACCAGGCGTTCGTCGAGGCGCTCCCCGTGGAACCGGGGACAATGGAAATGATCGGGTGGCTCCTCGCGGACGGCAACCCGCCCTCCCGGGCTTGCGTCGCGGCCTTTTTTCTCAACGACCTGCGGGCCTTGCTTCTCTTCGAGCGGGAAATGCGACCGGCCGGGAACAAGCGGACCGTGGATGAAACGGTCGGCTTCCTGAAGTCGGTCCTCGGGACCCGGCCCGGTGATTCCCACGAAGGCATCCGTCAAATCCTGATCGGGGACGGCTTCGCCCGCGGCATGAAGCGGCTCGACGAGCAGGCCCTTAAAAAGTTGCCGGCAAGGCTCCGACGCTGGATTCTGGCCGACCCGGCCTTTCTCAAGGCGGCCTTGGCCGGTCCGCTGGGCCGGCGGATCCTCAAGGCTCCGGAGAGTCATCCGGACACGCCGCAGGCCCTCTCGCGCAGGGCGTGGCTCGGGAATTATCCCAAGGCGCTCGAGGACCTCCGCAGCGGTCACCCGGGAACGGCGAGTGTCGCGATGATGCTGGGCAACGAGCGCTTCGCGAATGAGTGTTCCGATGAAATCCTCGAGGCCCTGCACCGTGGCATCTCATCGACCGGGCAAAGGGAGCCTGTGCGACGATCTCCTTCCGTTGACGCATCGCGATCGTCCGGGAGCGGCCGCTTGCAACTGGTGTTTGGTTTTTTCTCCCGCCCTCCGGAATCCCGCCTTGAGGTCGCGCGAGACCAGCCTCCGGCCGCGATCGACCGTCTCGTCGAGGACGTTACGGAGCCGGAGTGGATCTCGGCGTTCCTGCATTCTCGTGACGACGATGCCTTGGCCTGCCTCAGGCCCCGCCTTCTCCGGCGGAAAAGTCTGCGCGACGGGTTGTTCGGCCGTCTCGCCGAGGAAAAAACCTCGGATGAGTGCCGTTTGGTTTTTGCGAGGGACGTGATGATCCTCGGAGACAGGACCACGGTGATGTCCCTGCTTTCACATCACCCGTCACTCCTCGGCAAGATCGATCTCGACGATCTGGCGCGGCGCTCGATGTGTCGGATTGTCGCGGACCACCTGAAAGACGCTGGGCGATTCATGGTTTTCGTTTCCAACGCCGACAAGTCCCTGCCGGGCGCGGTGATGACCTCCACGGATCCGGTGCTCCGTGCCGCCCGCGCGAGGCTGATGCGCGCGGCCCGGCTTTCCAAGGACCCGGGGTTGCGCCTGACGGTTTTTCGTCTGGCCCTGGTTCACGCCCCTTCGTTGTTGACGGCCTCTCCGGCGCTGCGGGTCTCGGAGGACGAGTTCAGAAGGCTCCTCGATTCAAGTCGCTCGCCCGTCGACTTGCCCGTGTTGTTCCGGTTGACCGGCAAGCGAGGAGCCCCCGCTTGGGAAGCCTGCTTCCTCAAGGGCGGATCCAACCGGCTCATCAGGAGGAACATTCTGAAGCACCTGCCCTGGCTGCTGCCTCGGCTGGAAGAACTCCACGCCGCCCGGCTCCTGGAACAACCTGAGTTCAGGTCGAGATTGCAAAGGGTCCTCGCCGGAAAGGTGTCCGCCGGGTCCATCGGGGTGTCGCAACGGATGCTCCGCCACTTCATTCCGTGGGCGCAGAAGCGATGGAAGAGCAAGCCAACGATCGCAGTGGCCCATGAACTGGCCCTGGCCTTCTCGATCGCGGATGCCAGGTATCTGGCCTTCCTGTGCGCCGAGCGCTGGAATTCGCCCGACCGGGACCGTGGCGGCCATGTTTTCGACCATCATTATCGCGTCCATCCGCTGCCGAAGAAATCGGGTGGCACGCGCTTGGTCACGGTTCCGAGCGACCCGCTCAAGCGGTTGCAACGGCGCATCCTGCGCTCCGGCCTGGATGAATTGTTCCTGCATCCCGCCGCACACGGATTCCGCAGCGGACGCTCCATCCTGACCAATGCGCTTCCGCACGTGGGGCAGCCGTGTGTCGTCAACGTCGACATCCGTTCGTTTTTTCCAGCTACCCGGCATCCACTGATCCTGCGAGCCTGTTCGCTACCCGCCGCCGGGATTCTCTCCGAGGGCGCCCGCCGCGTTCTCGCCGACCTTTGCAGCCATGCCGGCGGCCTCCCAACCGGTGCACCCACGAGTCCGGTCCTGGCGAATCTCATCCTCCGGGCCGCCGATTCCTCCATCGCCAAGGCGGCGGAGGCCAACAACATCATCTACACCCGTTACGCCGACGACCTCACCTTTTCCGGAGGAACGAACGTGTTGAAAATCCTGCCGTTTGTTTCGAAGATTCTCGGGCAGCTGGGCTACGAGCTCGACGGAAAGAAGACGAACATCTACCGGCGCGGCCGACGGCAGGTGGTCACCGGCCTGGTTGTCAACGAGAAGCCGAACCTTCCCCGGCGCATCCGCCGTCGCCTTCGGGCCGCCGTCCACCTCGCCGCGACGGGAGGGACACCTCATTGGCAGGGCAAGCCGACCACCACCGCAAAACTGCTGGGACGGCTCGGCCACCTCAGCCTGGTGCAGCGCGAGGAGGCGGCTTCCCTGAGGCGGAAGCTCGCGCACGGGGACACGCCCGGCCACCCGGATTCATGAACCACCCGGGCCAATACCAGATCGTCTGGGGAGACGGTTCCGACATGGGCATCGTGCGCAACCACGAAGCCGACCTGGTGCTCACCAGCCCGCCCTATTTCCCCGGGGATATCGCCGATCTGCTGGAGAAGCCGCTGGACGAGCAGACCGAACTGCCGGAGGTCCGCTCCGCGGTAACCGCTTTCGCCCTCGGGTTGCGCCCCGTGTATGAGGAAATCCGGCGCATCCTCAAGCCCGGAGGGGCGTTGGTCGTCCAGGTCAAGGACATCCATTACGGAGGGGTTCTCGTTGCCCTGGCCTCGCTCCACCGCGACATGGCCGAATCGACCGGACTCGTCCTGCTCTCTCGCGTCTTCTGGCACAAGTTCAACCGCCGTTCCCTCAGCCATCGTTTCCCGGTCAAGCCGGTGGTCGGTGCCTTCCGCGCCGACGAAGTGGAGGAGATCCTCGTCTTCTCGGACCGTGACATCCCGCCGGACCCGGAGTCTCCGGTCGAGCTGGGTCGCGAGGAGATCCGGCATTGCGCCTCGCCGCTGTGGACGATGGCCCCGGCCGGCCGCCGCCGGGTGCATCCGCACAAGGCCCCGTTCACGCTGGTGCGGAGGATGATCGCCCTGTTCAGCAGGCCCGGCGAGCTCGTGGTCGATCCCTTCGCGGGATCCGGGACCACCCTCGAGATCGCTGTGAGGATGGGGCGGCGTGCGGTCGGCTACGAAATCCAGGAGCACTACGCGCAGCTGGCGGACCTCTCCGTCGCCCGCGCAATTCGAATCAAACCGAATCACGAGGATGACGGCTGCGACTGATTATTCCGGGGCATGCCTGGGGCTGGCGCTCGCCACGGGCTTCTATCACCCCGATCCCGCGGTCCGGCAGGACTTCCGGACCGTGCTCGACCGCTGGCTGGATTCCCTGCACGACACGCCGGATCCCGCGACGGTTCGTCAGTCGATCCTCTCCGAGGGGGGGACGGTCATCGAACCCTTCCTCCTCAATGAGGCCGACGTGGATTGCGCGGTGTTCCTCGTCAGGGCCGCCTTCTCGGCGGAGATCGGAGAAACCCGGGTCCGCATCGTGAGCCGCGACACGATTGGCCGCGACGGGGGCCTCGTCTTCACACCCTCCCTTGCGACCTACCACGTCGCGAGGTATCCGAACAATGAGTGCCGCGGCCAGCCGAAGGGCGGATGGGTTTTCGCGCCGACAGCCATCCCGCTGGCGGCGTCGCTCGGGCCTGGCGTGACCACGGCTTTTCTGCGCACCGAGGAAGAGGGGTTCCGGATCACCGTCCGTCTTCCGGAATGCAAGTCGGCCCCTGCCGAATTCGCACGCCGTCTCCAGGTCGGCAGCCGCATCCGGGGGCTCAAGGAATCCTTCGACCGGCTCGGTCTCCGCGTGGAATGCCGGAAGGGTGAGGTTCATGTCCTTTCCGGGAACCCGGAATCGATGATCCGCTGCATGGCCCACATGGCCGATGGTTCCTCCATGCTGCTGGACGGTGGGAGCGAGAGTCCGCAGATTCCCAGGGTCCTGATCCGTCTCGAACCGCCCGGCGGGAAGGCCGTGCCCCTGAACGCCATCATCGGGTGCACGGAGGAATACATCTCCTGGTTCTCCGGCGAAATGCCCGTGTCCCTGCCCCTCGGGGAAGCACACCGCGACGCGATCGCCCGCTGGTTGCGACCCTCCAACGACTGGATGGAATCCATCAACGAACGTATCCCATGAAGCCGACCCGGGTCGAACAAGTCATCCAGCATCTCCTCGATACCCGTTGGCCCGCGTTTATCTGGGGTCCGCCGGGGGTCGGCAAATCATCCATCGTCCGCAAGGTCGCCAACGACCGCAAGCTCCCCCTTCTTGACATCCGAGCGTCCCTGCTCGACCCGACCGACCTGCGGGGCATTCCGACGGTTCAAAACGGCATGGCCCACTGGTGTCCGCCGTCTTTCCTTCCGTCGGATCCCGGGTCCGAAGGCATCCTGTTTTTCGATGAGCTGAACGCGGCTCCGCCGCTGGTCCAGGCAAGCCTCTACCAGTTGACGCTCGATCGCCGGGTCGGCGAATACGTGCTGCCCGAAAAGTGGCGGATCATCGCCGCCGGAAACCGTGCCGAGGATGCCTCGATCACCTTCCGGATGCCTTCGGCTCTCGCGAACCGGTTCGTGCACCTCGATTTCGAGGTCGACTTCGACGACTGGCGGAAATGGGCCGTCGACCGAGGGATCCATCCGCTGGTGATGGGCTTCCTCAGCACCCGGCAGGAGCTCCTTTTCAACATGGGTCGAAGCGATCGCGGTTTCCCCACGCCGCGGTCGTGGGAAATGGTCTCGGACGTCATCCAAGCGGTCGGCCGGACCAGGAGCGCCCACGACATCATGCTCGGAATCGTCGGGGAAGCCGCCGCGATCGAGTTCGTCGCCTACTGCGAGAACGCGATGAGCGAGGAAACGATCCGCGGAATCCTGACCGATCCCGAAAACGCCGCGTTGCCCGGCAAGCTCGGCGACCAATACGCGCTCATTTCCTACATCACCGCCGAGTCCAAGGACCGCAAGGTGCTGGATGCCGCGGCCGTCCTGATCCACAGACTCAAGCCCGAACTCGGCGTGCTCCTGCTCCGCAACCTCCTCCAAAAGCACCCGAGGTTCGCCACCCACGCGAGGATCCTCGAGTTCATGAAGCTGCACCGCGACCTCATTCTTTGATGCGGGCGATTTTGACACGCACCGTCCGCCATCCCGCTCCGCCATGGGTGGGTTGCCCGCGCGCGGTCTCATTGCTTCCGCTACCACTCCCTGCATGATCATCTCGGCCAGCTACAAGACCGACATCCCGGCGTTTTACGGCGAGTGGTTCATGAACCGGTTGCGCGCCGGTCATTGCAAGGTGCCGAGCCCCTACAACCGAACGGTCCGGCACGTCTCCCTGCGACCGGACGCGGTCGACGGGTTCGTTTTCTGGACGAAGAACGCGGGCCCCTTCATGGAGCACCTTCCCGAAATTCATCACCTCGGATACCCCTTCATCCTCCAATACACGATCAACGCCTATCCGCGGGCGCTCGAGCAGGCGGTCGTGAGTCCGGGGAAGGCGACCGCGGATGTCCGCCGGATTTCGGAACGGTTCGGACCCCGGGTCTGCGTCTGGCGCTATGACCCGGTTATCGATTCCTCGCTGACGCGGCGGGATCACCACCTCCGGTCTTTCTCCCGCACCGCCGCCTCGCTGGAAGGTTGTGTCGACGAGGTGGTGGTTTCCTTCGCGCGGTTCTTCCGCAAGACGCTGCGGAACATGAACGCCGCCGCGGCGAGAAACGATTTTACCTGGGACGAACCCGGCGACGAATGGAAGAACGGCCTCGCCCGCGAGTTGGCGGAGGTGGCAGCCTCGCACCGGATCCGTTTGACGGTTTGCGGACAACCCCGGCATGTTCCGCCCGGGTGCGACGAGGCCCGTTGCGTGGATGCCGGACGTCTCTCGGACGTGGCGGGTCGTCCAATAGACGCCCGTGTCAGGGGAACCCGGAATGATTGCGCGTGCTTTGAGATGTTCGATATCGGCGAATACGATACCTGTCCGCACGGATGCGCCTATTGCTACGCCGTCGAAAACCGTTCCCTTGCCATCCGCCGCCACGCCCAGCATGATCCCACGGGCGAATCGATCCTTCCTCGCGCGGGGACCGCGGGCGGTCTCCCGCCCGCCGCGTGAGTGACCGGGACTCCAAGGGAATCCGAACCCAGGCACGAAAACAGTCGTGAACGACCTCCCGCGCGAGATCCTTCAGGCCCGCGTCAAGCTGATGCTCGGCGAGCCTTATCTGGCGTCCGCGATCGCCCGATTTCCGGTGGTCAACGCGCAGGACATGGAATGGTGTGGGAGCATGGCCACGGATGGATACTACATTTACGTCGATCCCGCGTTCTGCGCCGGCCTCGACCCGGATGAAATCGCCTTCGTCTTCGCCCACGAGGTGATGCATTGCGTGCTCGGCCACATCGACCGCCGTGGTGACCGTGACCCCGGGGTCTGGAACCTGGCCATCGATTATGCCACCAATCTCATGCTGGTCGAACTCGGTCTGAAGATGCCCAAGGTCGGGCTTTACGACCGGAGGTTTCGGGGCATGACCGCCGAGGGGATCTACGCCCGCCTCGCCGATCCGCCGCCACCTGGCCTCGCTGCCGGGGAAACGCCGTGGCCCTCCCGCGCGGGAAGACGGGATCCGGATGCGGGTGACGACGCCAACGGGGGCGAAGCCTGCGGCACAGGTTGGGATCTTCACCTCTCTCCGGACGACCTGCGGGGCCGGAGTGTCCGCGCCCTTGAGTTTCCCACCGCCGAGGAGCGCAAACGGATGCGCGTTGCGATCACCCGGGCCATGGCTGAGAAGCTCCATGGCTCCGCCCCGGGCCTCTTCGAGTCCGAGATCCGTCAGGCCGGCGGCGGAGAGGTTCCCTGGAGGACCTTGGTCTCGCGCTTCTTCACGGGCCTGCGACGCGACGACTACCGGCTGATGCCTCCGAACAAGAAACATCTCTGGCGGGGAATTTATCTGCCCACCATGGGGGTTCCGGGCCCCAGTCACATCGTCGCCGCGGTGGACACCTCGGGATCGATGTCCGACCACGATCTCGCCAGGATCCTCGCCGAGCTCGACAAGCTCCGCTCGGTCACCGAGTGCCGACTCACCCTCATCCAGTGCGATGCGAGTATCCAGAAGGTGGACGACTTCGACGCCTGGACGCCGACCCGCTTCGACCGCTTCCGTTTCCTGGGCCGGGGGGGCACCTCGTTCCTGCCGGTCTTCGACTGGATCCGCGAGGAGGCGGTCCGCACCCACTTTCTGCCCGACGCCCTGATCTACCTGACCGACGGCTTCGGTTTCTTCCCCGAACGGTCTCCGGAGTATCCGGTTCTCTGGATCATGACCGAACAGTGCAGCTGGGAAGTGCCCTTCGGCGAGGTCATCCGGATCGGGGAACATGGCGACGGCAACTCCGTCTGAAGGCCCGTCCCGGAAACCTTTCTGGAACCCGACCGGCAATCACCGAATCGTTGCGCGAACGGGTTCCCGTGGGAACCTTTCCCCATGCCCCTCTCCCGATCCGATGTCCTCGCCTGGCGGCAGTGTCCGAAGCGGCTCTGGCTGGAACTGCATCGCCCCGAACTGCGCGACTGGGGTGGCGTGGACCGGACGGGGCGTCCGTGGCGGGCGGCGTTGGAGAACGCGTCCCTGGGGCGGGAGGTCTTCGAGGTGGCTCGGCGGCTCTACGACCCCGACGGACGGGGAGCGGTGATCGACGGGGCGGGGGCCGGAGTGGAGGAGGCGGTGCGGCGCAGCGCGGAGGCGCTCGCGTCCGGGGAAGGGCCGGTCTTCGGGGCGGGAGTGACGGCGGACGGGGTCGTCGTCTTCATCGACGCGATGCTGCCGACGGGCGCGCCGGGGTCGCGGGGCTGGCGGATGATCGAGGTGAAGGCGACGGCGGGAGTGAAGGCCTGGCATCATGACGACCTCGCGATCCGGGCCTGGGTGGCACGGAAGGCCGGGTGGCCGATCGGATCGGTCGCGGTCGCCCATCTCGACACTCCCTTTGTCTACGAGGGCGACGGGAATTACCAGGGACTCTTCCGCGAGGTCGATCTCACGGGGGAAACCGAGTCCCGCGAGGTCGAGGTGGAGGAATGGGTCGCCGGGGCCCGGTCCGTCGCAGAGCGTAGCGAGGCTCCGGACGTGGTGCCTGGCCCGCAGTGTCTGGATCCATTCGCATGTCCCTTCACCGCCCACTGCGCGCGGGGCCATCCCGGGCCGGATTATCCGCTCTCTTCGCTGCCGGATTTTTCCGGACATCGGAAGGAAACGGTCGAGGCCTTCGGGATCCAGGATTTGCGCGAGGTGCCGAACGAGTTCCTGACGCCTCTGCAACGGCGCGTCCGCGATGTCATGATCACGGGTGAGCCCTGGTTCGACCGCGAAGGCGCGGCGGCGGTGCTGGCGTCCTATGGCTTCCCGGCCTGGTTCCTCGATTTCGAGACGGTGATGCAGCCCGTCCCGGTGTGGAAGGGGACGAGTCCCTTCGAGCCGATCCCGTTCCAATTCAGCCTGCACCGGGTCGAGGCGGACGGGACGGTGAGTCACGAGGCCTTTCTCGACTTGAGCGGGGCGGATCCGTCGCGGCCGCTCGCGGAAGCGCTCGTCGAGCGGACCGGGACGACGGGGCCGGTCTTCGTCTACAACGCGAAATTCGAGCGGCGCATCGTGCAGCAGCTCGCCGGCCAATTCCCGGACCTCGCCGCGGCCTTGAAGGCGCTCGCGGACCGGATCGTCGATCTCCTGCCGGTGGCCCGGGATCACTTCTACGATCCCTCGCAACACGGAACCTGGAGTCTGAAGGTGGTCCTGCCGGCGGTATGTCCGGAGCTTTCCTACGATTCCCTCAACGGAGTCGCGGACGGAGCCATGGCCCTCGATGCCTACCGCGAGGCGGTCGCGCCAGGTACCGCTCCGGAACGAAAGGCGGAACTGGAGCGGCAACTGCTGGCGTATTGCGAACTCGACACCCTCGCGATGGTGCGGCTGTGGGAGCGGTTCCGGGGGTGACGGTGGGGCGGTGGAGTGGTGGAGTGGTGGAGTGGGGGGAAGGCGGTTGGCGGTTGGCGGTTGGCTCCGATGGACGCGCCACCGCCGCTTGGGAAAGCGGCGTTCCTTGGACGTGCTGAGTCGGTGCAGGGAAGGAGGCTGTCCCAAGCCTCCCCGCGTCACGGAGGGGCGATCGCGGTGGGCACCCCGGCTGGAATTCGCTTTTCCGGCGACGCCATCCGGGGCTACCCGCGCTTCCGATACGCCGCGGGCGTCAGTCCCATGTGCCTCCGGAAGTGTTGGGTGAAGGCGCTCTGGTCGCAGAAGCCGAAGTCGAGCGCGATCTCGGCGATGGGCTGGTCGGTGGTGCGGAGGGTTTCGCAGGCGGCCTGGATGCGGGTCTTGATGAGGAAGGTGCGGGGATTGGTTCCGAAGACTTCGCGGAAGCGGCGGTTGAACTGGCGCACCGACATGCCGGTGCGTTTGGCGAGTTCGGTGAGGTTGACGGGCTGGTGGAAATGCTCGCGCAGGTAGGTGACGGCCCGGTCGATCTGCTGGTGGGGGACGAAGGCGGTCTTGCGTCCGGTGTAGCTCTGCACCGTGCCCATCACCCCGATGACGGAGCCGTCGCGCCCGAAAACCGGGAATTTGTTCGTGAAATACCAGTCGGGAAGTCCCTGTCGGTTGAAGAACAACTCGACGATCTTGAGTTTCGGCTTGCCCGAGGAGACGACCTGCTCGTCGTCGGTGCGGAACTTGCGGGCGAGTTGCTCGGGAAAGAGTTCGAAGTCGGTCTTCCCGATGACGCCGGTTTCGCTCTTCGCGCCGAGCCGCTCCCAGAAAGCACGGTTCGCGGCGACGAGGCGGAAATCGCGGTTTTTCGCGAAGAAGGAGACACCGGGAAGTTGATCGAAGAGCACCTCGAAATGGCTCAAGGGCGAGACCTGGAGGAGGAACACGGACTTGAGGGCTTCCTCGGGAGTCATGGAAAGAATCCGGACCCTACGACATGGTCGGAACGGCACAAGGGACGGGAGTGAGGTGAAATCCCTTGAAGCCTCGACACCTCAATCCCTTCCCACCTCACTTCTGCAGGATGAGCTGCACCGCGTCGATATGGGCGTTTCCATCGGCGCCGACGTTGCTCACGACGACGGCTCCGGGTTTCCCGGCTTCGAAACGGAAGACGCCGAGTCCGTAGAATCCCTTCGCGAGGGGCGGGGCGATGCGTTGATTCACCGGGAGGGTCCTTTCCCCATCGGCCGAAACCACCGTGACAGGGGTCTTCGAGGACCGGTTCTCGTGGGCCTGGTGCGAGATGCGGACCTCATATTCCCCCGTTTCCGGAACGGTGAATTCGAAGCGGGCGGTGGCGGTCTTGTCAGAGCCGGCCGCGGCCGGGCCGGTGTAGCGGTAGCCGTTTTCGACGTAGTGCTTCAGGCCCTCGCCGTGGGTCCAGTTGCCGGTGAGCTTGGCCTCCTCGTCATCGATGACGAGGCCCTCGAGCTGGGCTTTGGTGATCCAATCGGTCTCCGGCTCGGAAAGGTCGGGAAGATTCGGATCGGCGGCGAAGGCGTCGTTGATCGTCGCGCGCCGCATGTTGCCGGGCAGGCGCATCAGTTCGACGAGTTCCTCGAGGTGCTGGTAGTAAACCTCGCGCGGAGTGACGTTGTGTTTGGCGCAGATCGCGGCAGCCTTGCCGACGACGACACCCATCATGCCGCAGGTCTTCATGACGCGGATCGTGCCGAGGGCCTCGTGGGTGACGCTGATGTTGCGCCCGGCCATGAAGAGGTTCTCGATGTTGCGCGAGTAGAAGCAGCGGTAGGGAACGGCGTAGCCCTTCTTGCGATCGACGCCCTTGCCGTGGACGGCCACGGAAATGAAGGGATTTTCGGAGAACTTCTTCTCATACTGCTCGGCGGGATAATGGAGATCGATCGACCAGGTCGTGAGGACGCAGCCGTCGGGGAAGGGCTTCTTCTGGACGATGTCCTCCTCGGTCAGGACGATGTCGCCGAGGAGCTGGAGGGTCTCGCGGGTGCCGCCGATGTAGGCCATCCAGGTGAGGCGGGCGTTCTTGTGGCCCTGCATCGCGGGGTCGTAGCGTTCGTAGGCGGCCTTGTTCTTGATCGCATTCCAGGCTCCGAAGCCGGCGAGGTGGTTCCAGTCGCGGATCTCCTCGAGGTCGAGGAGGGGATGCTTGTCGTAGCCGCTCTCCCAAAACCACTCGGCGTGGAATTTCTTGGGGTAGGGGAAGTCGCCTTCCTCCAGATTCAGGGCCCAGGGTGTCTCGGGAAAGCTCTGGGGGGAGTCCGTGTTTTCCCAGGCCCACATGTTCGACATGCCCATGCGCCCGCCGTCGATCATCTCGTGGTCGGCTCCGGCCATCAATCCAATGGTGCCGTGCCCGGTGGCGTCGCAGAAGGTGCGGCCGGTGAAGCGGCGCAGAGCGCCCGTCCGGGTGTCGAAGGCCACGACCGCCGCGATCTTCGTCTTGCCGTCCATCTCGACCTTGAAGGCGTGGTGGTTCAGATAAAGCCCGATGTTCTTCTCGGTGGTGACGATGTTGTGTTTCTTCGCGTCTTCGAATTCCTCGTAGGTGCCGGGCGAGGCCTTGGCGTCGTCCTCGAACTCGCGGACGATGTCACCGACGGCATAGAGACCGGGCGGGGTGTTGCCCATCGCCCAGACGCGGACTTCGGACGACCCGTTCCCGCCGAGAACGGGTCGGTTCTGGATGAGGGCGACCTTCAGTCCCATGCGGGCCGCGGAGATGGCCCCACAGGCACCGGAATAACCGCCGCCGACGAAGACGATGTCGAAGGGCCCCTCGGTCGTGGCCTCTTCGGCGATGCCCAGCATCTTGCGACGCCAGGCGGGGAGAACCTCGCTGGAGTTGTCGGGGACGAAGGCGGGATCCTTCGAGAAGAGGATCGCATCGCATCGCCCATTGAAGCCGGTCAGGTCGGCGAGGGCGAGGGTCGTTTTCGCCTCGGTGATGTTCACGGTGCCGCCGTCCTCCCAATGCCACTCCGCGCCGGTCTTGCCGAATTCGTGCGCCACGGACTTCCCGCCGACTTTCACCTGGAACCGTCCCGGCGCGGCCTTGGCATCGACGGTGCCGGCGAATTTCTCGACCCAGTTCTTCGTTCGCACCCAGAGTTTGTATTCACCGGTCGTCGGAAAGGTGACTTCGGTGGTGGCGTCGGCGACCGGATTGCCGAGTCCGTGGGCAAGGAGGTAAGGCGATCCCATCGTGCCGATGAATTGGGTATCGAGTTGCCAGCCTCCGGGCTGGGTGAACGATTCCGCTTCGACCAGCATTTGCTGTGCGGAGAGGGAGGCCGGGAGAACCACGGCGGCCAAGAAAGGCAAAAGGAGTTTCATGGCCCCAATGTGGCGGTGGGCAAAAAAATTTCCACCGCCGATTCCGCGCGGATACGGTTCCCGAAGTCGTGTCCAGTTTTCCGACGGAACGAATCAAGGACCGACCGCAAAGCGCGTATTGAAATTATATAAAATTTTACAAAATAATTGAAAATAGTTTTAATTTTTATACATTTTGCGCATCAGATTGGCGAATTCCAGTGCTTGGCGATTGCTCGCTCCGTTGTTTCTGCTCCCGCGAGCGACGTCGGAGGACGCGGCGGTTTACACGGAAGCCCAGGTTCGCAGTGCGGCAGTGGAGTTGCGGGCGGGCGTGTCGGCGTCGGTGCCGCGGGTGGTCCTCCATTGGAACGCGAGCCCCTATCCGGTCACGGGCCAGACCGTTTCCCGGCGGCGTGCGGGAACCATCGCATGGGAGTTCCACACCGCGCTCGCCCCTTCCGCGGTGAGCTGGAACGATTCGAGCGCGGCGGGCCAGACCCTCTACGAATACCGGGTCGAGAGGATCCATTCCTCTCCCTTGGGCGCGGTGGCCGAGGGATGGGTCTGGTCCGGGGCGGAAGTGCCGGCGGTGGAGGATCGGGGGCGGATCATTCTTGCGGTCGATGCGACGATGGCGGTTCCACTCGAGGCGGAGTTGGATCGTCTCGCCCGGGATCTGACGGGCGATGGTTGGGAGGTGCTGCGGACGGACGTCCCGCGGACCGCCACACCGGCCCAAGCGAGAGATGCGATCCGCGGGTGGTATGCGCTCGATCCCGCCCGGACCCGGGCGGTGCTTCTGGTCGGCCGGATTCCCGTCGCCTATTCCGGACAGATCTGTCCCGACGGGCACTGGGATCCTCCGCCGCAGGACCACCACCGGGGAGCCTGGCCCACCGATGCCTACTACGGGGACATGGACGGCGTTTGGACCGATTCGAGCGTCAATTACACGGTGGCCAACATGGATGGTAGCCGCAATCACAATGTTCCCGGCGACGGGAAGTTCGACGTTTCCCTCCTCGTCGGCGAGCATTTGCCGGAGATGGCGGTGGGAAGGATCGATCTGTCGAATCTCGGCGGGATTTCGGGCGGACTCTCCGAGACTGAATTGCTACGCCGATATCTCGATCGCCTTCACGCCTTCCGGCACCGGGAGGGGAACTTCGCGGCCTTGGGCCAACGGGCCCTCGTCGATGACACCAAGTTCGGCCCGGAGTTCGGCTTTCCCGCGGCGGTCAGTGGCTGGACCAGCGGCGTTGCCCTCTTTGGCCCGTCGAATACGGTGGCGGGTGATTGGGTGCCGGCGCTTCTGGATCAGGACTATCTCGTGGCCTATGGGTTCGGGCCGGGGGAGTTCACCGGCGCCGAAGGCGTTGGATCCAGCGCCGATTTCCGGGACACCCGTTGCCGGGCTGTTTTCAATCTATTGTTCGGGAGTTTTTTCGGAGACTGGGATTCGACGGACAATTATCTGCGGGCGCCCTTGGCAGCCCGGGCGGACTCGAGCGGTCTGGTCAGTGTCTGGTCCGGGGTGCCGGCGTGGCGCCTTTTTCCGCTCGCCGCTGGAGGGACGATGGTGGATGCCTATCGTCACGTGGTCCGGGAAGTGAACCAGCCGGACGGCCCCTTTCCGCCGACCGACGAGTCATGGACGAACCCGGACCAGTGTCACGTCGCGATCATGGGGGATCCGACCTTGCGATCCCACCCCGCCAAGCCCGTCACGGGGCTGAATGGCTCGGTCTCCGGCAATGAGGTGACGCTTGCCTGGAGCAATCCTTCGGGCGAAGCGAACCGGCTGGGATGCCGGATCTACCGGTCGATGGAACCCTTCGGACCCTTTGTCCGGACCGGCGGCCAAACCTCCGCGGGGGCCGCCGGGTTCGTGGATGTGCCGCCGCGTGCGGGACGTTGGTATTACATGGTGCGTTCGGTGAAACAGGAAACGACCGCCTCCGCCTCCTATGACAACCTTTCCCAGGGAAACGTCGTGGAAATCGACGTGCCGACGACGGGATATGCGGCCTGGTCCGCCGGGATGGCCGATCCCGGTGAAGCCGCGGATCCGAACGGTGACGGAATCTCCAATCTGCTCGCCTACGCGTTGGGAGCTTCCGGGGAAAACGCTTCGACCGATGAGATCCTGCCGCGCCAGGAAGGGCAGGGATTCCTTGTTCCTTACTCAGGACGGGTTGATTTGATCTATGAAATCGAGCGCAGTTTGAATCTGTCGGCCTGGTTTGTCGTGGCGCGGAAGAACCTGGGGAATGCATGGGCTCTCAACGCCGCCTCGGGATATCCCCACCAAGCCTCGATGACACTTTCGTCCGTCGGGGGATCGGCCTGGCGATTCGCCGACGCGACGAGCTTGTCGCGGGGATTCTGGAGGCTCCGGGTGACCCGTTGAGACCGATGAGCCACGGGCGGTTGACGATCGAGGCCGGGACGATTACCGATTCGCGCCTTCCCACCCGCCCCTCCCGATCATGTCCAATCCCCCTCTCTATTTCGCCGGTCTCGATATCGGCGGCACCACCGTCAAGAGTGTCCTCGTGGACGGGGAGGGGGATCCCGTGGGGGAGACTGTGGAAGTCCCCAGTCTCGTCAAGAAGGGCTGCGAGGCCACCTTCGGGCAACTTGAAGCGGCGCTCGATCAACTCACCGGCGCGGCCGGGATCAGGCGGGACCAAATCGCCGGTGTCGGCCTCGATGTGCCCGCGCCCTCGAGCGAGGGGGTCATCTGGGCCCAGGCGAATCTCGGTCCGGATTGGGTGGGCACGAATGTCCGCGACCGTTTTTCCGATCGGATCGGCGGGGTTCCCGTTTCCATGACCAATGATGGCAACGCGGCGGCCGTGGGTGAATACGCGGTCCGAAAAAAGCACTTCGGGAGTCTGCTCCTCGTCGCTCCCGGCACCGGACTGGGGGGCGGATTCGTCCTGCCCGGCGGCCGGGCGTGGGAAGGGGCGAACGGCCTCGCCCTCGAGGTCGGACACATTTCCATCCCGCATCGCGAGGAGGACGGATCCCTGCCGCCATGCAGTTGTGGCAAGCTCGGCTGCCTCGAGGCGTGGGTTTCGTTGGTCGCCCTGCGTCGGCGGGTCGCGATCGAACTGGCGAAACCGGAGCATGCCGCGCATCCGCTCAATGACGGCTCTTCCGTCGAGGAAAAGGCGTTTCGTCTGCGGGAGTTCGCCGAGCAGGGGGACGAACTGGCCATCGCCCTTTTCCGCCAACAGGGCCATCTCCTCGGTTACGGTCTCGCCGATCTGGTCCGCGTCTTCGATCCGGGCCTGGTCGTGATTGGCGGGGGACTCGCGGAGACGGGCTTCCGCGACCCGTATCTCGAGTGGGTTCGAGAGGGGTTCCGCGAGCGGGCCTGGCCCGTCTACCTCACCAGCCCGCTCGATGCGTCGGTGACGACGACGCATTTCGAGTGGGCCATCGGAGGCGATTCGGCCGCGGCCCTCGGCGTCGCGTTTTCGGCGAGAGACCGGTTCGCCTGACGGTTGTCAGCGGCCGTGAACTTCGAAGTCGACGATCATGTAGGTCCCGCCGATCTTCTGGAAGAAGACTCGGGCCCATCCCCCGTTGAACTGAAGGAGCATCTTGTCGTCGTAGTAGGGGATGTTCCCCCGATGGGAAAGGTTCCAGTTCAGCTTGCTGACCGCCTGCGGCGTGGCGTATTTCAAGGCCATGGTCCGGTCGAGACGGATATAGGCGGTGAGAAAGCGCAGGGCGACGTCGTGCTGAGTGAGAGGACCTTCCTCGCGGCCCGACGAAGCGCCGGACGAGGAACTCGCGGATCCGGTCAGCCCGTATTCCTCGACGCAGGAGGCGAGGGAGAACGCGGTCGCGCAGAGCAGGGAACGGAGGCAGGCACGGCGGAGGGTAACGCTCATGAGATGATGGAGTTCGGGGAGGCCGGGCAAAGGGACCGCGTGATCCCGGGCGACGAGGCCCGGCCGGCCGGTTCTCCCGGAGCGGAACATAATCGCCGAATCGAACTCGGCAAGAACGAGCCCGGCGGGAAACGTGACCCGATCAGAGCGTGTTCGTGCCGACGATTCCGAAAAAGCGCTCCGCGTTCCGCGAGGTCAGGTCGGTGATCTCGTCGAGGCTCCGTCGTTTGACCTCGGCCAGCTTGAGCGCCGTGTGGCGGACCATGGCGGGCTCGCAGGATTTTCCGCGGAACGGGACCGGAGCCAGATACGGAGCGTCCGTTTCGAGGAGGATCCGGTCGTCGGGCACCAGGGCCGCGGCTTCCCGAATCAATTCCGATTTCGGATAGGTGAGCACTCCGGTGAAAGAGAGCCAATGACCGGCGGCGAGGGCCTCCTCCGCCTCGGACGGGCCACCCGTGAAGCAATGGAGCACGGCGCGAACCTGCGGAAAACGGGCCAGCACCGCGAGAACCGCGGGACCGCTTTCCCGCTGGTGGACGACGACCGGCTTGGAGAGATCCAGAGCCAATTGCAGCATCGCCTCGAACACGTCCTGCTGGAGCGCCCGCCAGCGTTCCACCGTCCCGCCATCTTGGGGCGGGTGGTAAAAATCGAGGCCGATCTCCCCGATTGCGACGACCTCGGGACGGGAGGCGAGCTCCCGGACCCGTCCGAGCCAGTCCCCGACGCCCACCTCGTGGACGTAACACGGATGGATCCCGGCGGTGGTGAAGACTCCGGGATGGCGGGAGACGAGATCGAGATTCGTCCGGATATCCTCCTCATCACAGGAAATCGAGACGATCCGCCCGATGCCGGCCTCCCGGGCCCGGGCGAGGACGCCATCAACTTCCCCGGCGAAGCGCGAGGACGCGAGGTGAGCGTGGGTGTCTGTTAAAAAGACGTGAGATTTTTCTTCCATTCCCGGTCGGAATCCCTAGCATCGACCGGGTGAGGGAAAACCGAAAAAATTCCGAAAAAAGCATTTTCAACCCTTTTAACGTGTGTTAAGCGAGTAAACCGAGGAGCGGTGAAATTGGACCGCGACTGTTTGAATCTGATGAGAATCCAACTCGAAACGACCGGAATCCGGGCCCGGGCGGTGATGTCCTTTTGCATCGCGGCCGCTTCGCTGGTTGGGGTCGCGAGCGCCCAACAAACCGTGACCGACCAATATGGCACGGAGATTCTGCTCGATGTGCTTCCGCCAACGGTGCAGAACAAGGTTTACGAGACCCGTTCCGTGCTCGACAACGGAGGTGGCGAAGGCCCGCTTCAGGTCGACAAGTTGGGGCGTTTCCACATCGATGACGCCGCCGGCAAGGGAGTCGGCGGGGGCAGCGACGACGAGTATCTCGTCAACCAACTCCTCGGGATCGTCCTCCTTCCCCGACCCGGTGATGTCCGCCCGGATGGATGGCCCGGCGTCGAGGGGATCTGGCACGATTTCGAGCAGTTCCCCCGGCAGGTGGGGCTCGTCCTCCAGAGCTACATCGGCAAACCCGTCTCCCTCGCCTCCCTCGACCAGATGGTCAAGGACGTGATCGTCGCCTACCGCGAGGGGGACCGTCCCGTCGTCGATGTTCTCATTCCGGAACAGGACATCACCTCCGGTGTGGTCCAGCTCGTCGTGATCGAGTCCGAGCTCGCCCGAATCCGGGTGGAGGGGGTCGACGCCGACACCGAGGAGTTCATCCGCAGCCAGATGCGGATCAAGAAGGGCGAGGTGATCCGCGCCTCTGAAGTGCTCCGGGATCTTTCCTGGGTCAATCGCAGTCCCTACCGCAAGGTCGATATGGTGTATGCCCCGGGCTACGAGTTTGGGACCACCGACGTGATCCTGAAGAATTATCAGACCAAGGCCAACTGGTTCTACACCGGTTACGAGGACTCGGGCGTCGATTTCCTCGGGGAAGACCGCTTCATCGTCGGCTTCAACATGGGCGACGCCTTCGGACCGAATCGCAGCCTCAGCTACCAATACACCAGCGACTTCGACATGGAGCACGTGCGGGCGAACTCCCTCGTCTACACGCATGCCCTCCCGTGGCGCCACTGGATCACCGTCCTCGCCTCCTACGTGGACATCAATTCCGACCCGATTCCGGTCGGTGGGGGCAATTCCCTCGACTCCGACGGTGACAATATCCAATTGAGCGGTCGCTACGGCATTCCGCTGGACGGGACCGCCAACCGCCAGCGCGAGATGGACTTCGGCTTCGACTGGAAGTCGAACGGCAACAACCTCGAATTTGTCGATTTCACCAACATCGGAAACACCCAGCTGTTCGGTTCCCGGGTCGAAATCTTCCAGTTCAGCCTCGGTTACAACGAGACCATCCAACATCAGCGTGGCGTGAGCCAGTTCGATGTCCGCGGCGTTTGGTCTCCGGGCGGATTCAACAACCACAACTCGGATTTCGCCTTCCAACAGAGCCGGGCTCTCTCCAGCTCGGATTATTTTTACTTCATCGCCAGCTTCGAGCATCAGCATCGCCTTCATGAGGACTGGTCGATGCGTTTCCGTGTCCAAGGCCAGGATTCCAACTCCAATCTCCAGCCTTCCGAGCAACTCGGAGCCGGCGGTTACGACACCGTCCGTGGTTTCGACCAGCGGATCGCCCGCGGCGACCACGGCGCTTGGGGAACGTTTGAACTCTATACCCCGGAACTTTCCCTCGGTCGTATCTGGGACTGGGAAAACGAGACTGACAGCCTCCGTTTCCTTGGCTTCTTCGACGCGGCCAACCTCGGGAACGAGGATCTCCTTCCCGGTGAGCCCTCCACCTTCCAGATCGGTTCGGTCGGAGCCGGTCTTCGCTGGGATTACTCGGACTGGTTCAAGTTCCGTCTTGACTACGGTTACCCGGTGTTTACCGAAAACGTGGTCACCAACGAGTCGGGGCGCTTCCACATCGGGGCCACTGCGACCTTCTGATCAATCCTTGATTCCTCGATTCTTCCACGGCACGGACCCCTTCGCGAGAACGGGTCCGTTTTCGTTTTTCGGGACACCGGCCCGCAACACGTCTCACCAGCGCTCCGTCGAAGCTTGTTGCGTGCGTCTTTCGCGCTTGAATCCGGACGCCGGAAACGCTACCTATGGCGCCTCATTTGAACCCCTAACCACGCAACCAACACCATGGGACGTCCCGTTACTCTCTTCACCGGCCAATGGGCCGATCTCGACTGCGAAACCATCATCACCAAAGCCAAGGCGATGGGCTATGACGGCGTGGAATTCGGATGCTGGGGAGACCACTTCGAGGTCGCCAAGGCCGACGCCGCCTATTGCGCGGCGAAGCGCGCCCTCCTCGACAAGCACGGCATGAAGTGCTTTGCGATCTCGAACCACCTTGTCGGGCAGGCGGTCTGCGACAACATCGACGCACGGCACAAGCAGATCATCCCCGACTACGTCTGGGGCGACGGGGATCCGGAGGGCGTGCGCCAGCGCGCCGCCGAGGAGCTCAAGAAGACCGCCATCGCCGCCAAGCAATTCGGCGTCGGGGTGGTCAACGGCTTCACCGGTTCCTCGATCTGGCACCTCGTCTATTCCTTCCCGCCGGTGCTGCCGGGCCAGATCGACGCGGGCTTCAAGGACTTCGCGAATCGTTTCGGACCGATCATGGACGTGTTCCAGGAGAACGGAATCAAATTCGCCCTCGAGGTTCACCCGACCGAGATCGCCTTCGACATCGCTTCGGCGGAGCGCGCCCTCGCCGCGATCGATTACCATCCCGCCTTCGGCTTCAACTATGACCCGAGCCACTTCGGTTACCAGGGGGTGGACTACGTCGAGTTCATCTACCGCTTCGCCGACCGCATCAACCATGTCCACATGAAAGACGTGGGATGGTCGGATCGTCCCGTGGACGCGGGAGTCTTCGGCGGCCATGTCGATTTCCACAACCGGAAGCGCTTCTGGGACTTCAAGTCGGTCGGCCGTGGCAAGATCAACTTCGAACCCATCATCCGCGCCCTGAACGATATCGGTTACGCCGGTCCGCTCTCGGTGGAATGGGAGGACGGGGGCATGGACCGGGAAGCCGGAGCCGCGGAATCGGCCGCCTTCGTGCGGAAGCTCGACTTCCCGCCGTCGAACATCATCTTCGACGCGCAGTTCGACCGTTGAACGGGTTCCGCCCTCGGGGGCTTTGGGGAATTGGAGTCGTCGTGGACGCTCGGGCCGGGGTTGTCCGAAGGGTAGGGCGCGTTGTTACCAACGCGCCGCGAGGCATCAGCGGCGTCCAGGGCATAACGGCGGCGGGTTGGGACAACCCGCCCTACCGGCCGGAACGTTGGACCGTTTGTCGGTCATTTCGCACGCTGCCGAAGGGTAGGGCGCGTTG
>JBILDO010000024.1:0-76634 GCA_044352585.1 Verrucomicrobiales bacterium | reverse complement strand
GTCTTCCTTCAGGATCTTGCCGAGCCGGTCGATGCTCTCCCGGTCCTTGCGCCCGCCCAGCGCGGCGGCCGCGAGGAGGCGTCCGATCGTGTCGTCCGGATTCTCGAGCTGGGCGTGGAGCAGGGGACTGGCGGGAGTGAAGTCGATCCCGGCGAGGACAGTGAGGTCCGGATCGATGCGCACGATCTTCGCCTTCTTCGGCAGGGGGAAATAGAAGTCCTCGCTCGTCTCGTGGATCCGCACGGTGAAGTCGTGCCGTTTTCCATCCTCGTCGATGAAGCGCACCGGCAGGGGGAAGTCGAACAGGAGCACGTTTTCGTTCAACTTCTGGGTCTGGCGCACGGTCAGCTTGGCCTGGCGGTGCGACTCGTCCCAGGCGTAGTCGATCTTCAACTGAGGATCGCCGCCGTGGAAGACCCACTGGTCGAAAAACTCATCCCACGAACGTCCCGAGATTTCCTCGAAGACGGCGGCGAGATCGTGCGTCGTCGCGACGGTGTTGCGGTGGCGTTCGAGGTAGGTCTTGATCGCGGTGCGGAAGAGATCGGGCCCCAGCTGCGAGCGCAGCATGTGGAGCACCCACGAGCCTTTCGGATAGGCGCGGTAATCGAACTGCTCCATCGGGTCGGCGTAGCCGCGCCAGACGATGGGTTTCTCGTCGGGATTCGACACGATCTGGCGCAGGTCGCCGAGGAGCTGGTAGCGCATCTCGTCCTCGCCCGATTTTTTCCCGTCGTAGAGGTGCGTGTAGTAGGTCGCGAAACCCTCGTTCAGCCAGAGGTGCGACCAGTCCTTGCAGGTGACGAGATCGCCGAACCACTGGTGGGCGGCCTCGTGCGCGTCGAGGCGGTGGGAGGTGCGGAGATTCTCGGACTCGGAGGAAAAGAGCGTGCCCGTCGTGAGCGTCGTCACGCTCGTGTTCTCCATGCCGCCGGCGATGAAGTCGGCGACGCAGACGCTGTAATACTTGGCCCAGGGAAACTTCACCCCGGTCTCCTCATCGAAGAAGGCGAGGATCGCGGCGGTGTCGCGGAAGGAATTCTCCGCCACCGCGAACTCGGAGGGCGGGGTGAGGAAGGCGAGGGGCAGGTCGCCGTGTTTCGCCTCGAGTTTCCTGAAATGACCGCCGACCACGGAGATGAGGTAGTTCACGTGCTCCTGCTCCTGCTTCCAATGGAAGAGGGTCTTGTCTCCGGCCGCACCCTCTTCGACGAGGCGGCCGTTGGAGAGGACGGTCATGCCCTTCGGAACGCGGCAGATCACCTCGCTGGTGAAGCGTTCGTTCGGATAATCGTATCCGGGGAACCAGTGACGGTGCCGCTCCGGCTCGCCCTGGGTCCAGAAGTGATCGTCGCCCTTCGGATATCCCATCGCCTCGGTGCGGTAGAACCAGCCGTCCTCCGGCTCGGCGGTGTAGGTCACGGTCACGCTCGTCTCCGCGCCCGGTGCGATCGGTTGGGTGAATGTCAGGATGATCGCGGTTTTGCCGACGTCCCAGTCCTTCAGCGCCGCCGAGGACTCGACCGCGCTCACGGCGAGATCGACCGCGTCGAGACGGAGTCGGGTCAGCGGCTTCGCGATGGGGGCGAAGGTGAGGGTGGCCCTGCCCGCGAGGGAGCGATGGTCGAAATCGGGATCGAGCTCGAGGCGGACGTGTTTCACGTCGATCTCGCGGTCGCGCGCATACTTGCGTCCGTTGCCCGCATGGGCGGCGTCGGGATCGAAGGGGAAGCGGGCCCGGAGATGCTGTTTGCAGGCACACACCTCCCATCCGCCGTGGGCATGCCATTCGGCGCGGACGGGGAAGGGGAGGAGGCAGAGAAGGAGGAGAAGGCGTCGCATGGGCGGGACGGTAATGGAGTCCGGGGGGCGAACGCAAGCCCGTCAAAGGCCGATACCGGAAAAACCGCAACGCCGCCTCCAATGCCGCCGTTGCCGGAGCGGACGCACCGACGGCGACCGGGGCTCGGTTTCGTTCCGGACGCGATCACGTTCATCCCGGGGATTGCAGCGAGCTCTGGAATGGTATACCAAATTCACTATCGTATACCAAATGAAGCCTCCTTCCCTGCCATCGTCCCTCGCCGAGACCGCCGCCGCGAAACTGCGTGCGGAGATCGTGTCGGGCGAGCTTCCTTCCGGGTCCCGGCTCGCCGAGGCCGCGGTGGCGCAGCGGCTCGGGGTCAGCCGGGTCCCGGTGCGCGAGGCGCTCGTCCTCCTCGAACGCGAGGGCCTCGTCGAATTCACCCCGACGGGCCGGGCGCGGGTCCGGGATCTGAGTCCGCACGACTTCGAGGAGCTCTTCGCCCTTCGTCTTGCCCTCGAGCCGGTTGCGGCGCGACTCGCGGCACCGGCACTGAAGGCCGATCCTTCCCTTCTGGAAAAGAATCTCGCGGCGACCCGGCGGGCGCGGAGCCTGCACGAGGTGACCGCACTCGATCTCGATTTTCACCAGATCATCCTCGCCGCCTCCGGCAACAGCCGCCTCCTCCGGCTCTGGAGTTCGCTCCGGAGCGAGCTGGAATGGTGGCTCGGGGGGCTCCAGCGCTCGAAGCAGGTCCAGTCCCACAGCACGAAGTCGGAGACCCTGGCCAGCCACGGGGAGATCGTGCGGACATTCCGGACGGGAACTCCCGCCGACTGCGAGCGCCTCATGCGGAGCCACATCCTCGATTGGCGCGAGTGGCTTCCTCCGATGCCGGATCCGTCGTGATCGAAAACGTTGTCCCCCGTCGCCCATGAAGCCCCCCGGATTCATGCTCCTGCTGCTGATTGCTCCCGCGGTCCGCGCGGAGGAGCACGCCTTCTTCGAGTCGAAGGTGCGCCCGGTCCTCGTGGAGCATTGTTACGAGTGCCACTCCGGCGTGAACTCCAAGGGCGGGCTCCTCCTCGACACCCGTCGGGGATGGGAAAAGGGCGGCGACTCCGGACCGGCCATCGTGCCCGGGAAACCCGAGGAGTCCCTGCTCATCGAGGCGGTCCGCTACCATGACGAGGACTTCGCGATGCCGCCGAAGAAGAAGGGTGGCAAGTTGCCGGACGCGGTCATCGCCGACCTCGTCGAGTGGGTGAAGCGGGGGGCGCCGGATCCGCGGGTGGCGGAGGCGAAAATCGCGGGCATGAGCGAGTCGGAGGCACGGTCTTGGTGGGCCTTCCAGCCACTGCCGAAGGCCGATGCGAAGCGGAGCATCGATGACTTCATCGACACCGGACTCGCCGGGGCGAAACTCACGCCCGCTCCGCCCGCCGATCCCCGCACGCTGATCCGCCGCCTGAGCTACGACCTCACCGGTCTGCCTCCAGGCGCCGATGAGGTCGAAGTGTTCTTGGCCGACTCAATCCGCAATCCGCAATCCGCAATCCGCAATCTCACCGACCGCCTCCTCGCCTCCCCGCAATACGGCGTGCAATGGGGGCGTCACTGGCTGGACGTCGTGCGATATGCCGACACCGCGGGCGAGAACACCGATCGGCCGCTCATGCACGGGTGGCGTTATCGAAACTGGGTCTTCGACGCCTTTAACCGCGATCTTCCCTACGACGACTTCGTGCGCCTCCAGCTGGCGGGAGATCTACTCAACGCGGAGAAGTCCCCGCCGCAGCGGGCCGAAGGGATCGTCGCGACGGGCTATCTCGCCATCGCGCGGCGCTTCGGCCACGACATCGAGAAGGACATGCACCTCACCTACGAGGACGTGATCGACACGGTGGGGAAGAACTTCCTCGGCCTCACGACCGGCTGTGCGCGCTGCCACGATCACAAATACGATCCCATCACCGCGGAGGACTATTACGCGCTCTACGGCATCTTCAGCAGCACGCGCTTCGCCTTTCCCGGATGCGAGCCGAAAGGTCAGCCGCGCGACATGGTGCCGCTCATTCCGCAGTCGGAGGCCGATGCGCTGATGAAACCCTGGCAGGCAAAGAATGCGAAACTCGAAGCGGCGAAGCAGCAACGGCTCGATGCCGCGAAGTCCGCAGGTGATGCGATCGCGAAGCTGGGTGGCACGAGCAGCAGGGTGCTGGCCGAGTCCCAGGTGACGGAGGGTGCCGGCGCGCCTTTCGAGCATCGCGTTCGTGTGCGCAAAGGCGAGGTCGTGCAACTCGCGGTGTCGCCCAATGCAAGCCACGGCGCGGACAGCACGCTGATCGAGTGGCGCATCGCAGAGGTGGACGGAGCCAAACGCGGGTGGAGTGTCGCGGAACTGGTGCCGGAACTCATGAAGGGCAATCCGCATCCCGGGCACGACGGCGGGGCGTGGTGCTTCCTCGAGACGACAACGGGACCGGTGTTCCTCACCGACCAGCGTCACAACATCAGTGGAAACAGCGCGTTGAAATCGTGGAGCCTTGGCAGCGAGCCGTCGGTCTTCGTGAACTCGGCCGACCAGCAGGTGATGGTTTGGACCACGCTCGCGGCGGAGTCGTTCTTCGTGCATCCGGGTGCGAACCGGACCGTGACGGTCGCCTGGATCAGTCCGCTCGATGGCGAGATCACGCTGGTCGGTCGCGTGGCCGACGCGCATCCGGTTCCAGGCGGTGACGGTGTCGCATTTCAACTCACCCACTTCGCCGCTCCCGCCTATGGTCCCGCGCTCGTAGAGCTCGGCGCGAGCTTGAAGCCGACGGCCGAGCCCGAGCCGATGCCGGTCATCCCGGTCGCCTACGCCGTCGTGGACGCGAAGGCGCAGAACGCCCGCCTGCAGCAACGCGGCGATCCGGAAAAACCCGGCGACGAAGTGCCGCGCCGCTGGCTCTCCATCCTCGGTGGTGAAACCGTGCCCGCCGAGTCCGGCAGCGGGCGCAAGGAACTCGGCGACTGGATCGTGCGATCGCCGCTCGCCGCCCGCGTCATGGCCAACCGCATCTGGGAATGGCATTTCGGCCACGGACTCGTGCGTTCCTCGAACGACTTCGGCGCCCGTGGCGAGAAGCCCACGAATCCCGAGCTGCTCGACTGGCTCGCGGCGAAGTTCGTCGAGAGCGGCTTCAGTGTGAAAACCATGCACCGCCTCATCGTGGAAAGCCGGGTGTATCAGCGCGCCGGCGCGGCACCCTCCGCCGCCGATCCCGACAATCGCCTCCTCGCTCACTATCCGCGCCGGCGCCTCACCGCCGAGGAGTTGCGCGACAGTCTGCTCAGCGCCTCCGGCCAGCTCGATCTTGCCCCTGCCGAGGCGCATCCCTTTCCCTCCGAGGTGACGTGGAAGTTCAGCCAGCACAATCCGTTCAACGCCGTCTATGAGACGAACAAGCGCAGCGCCTACCTCATGGTGCAGCGCCAGCGGCGGCATCCGTTCCTCTCGCTCTTCGACGGCGCCGATCCCAACGCCACGACCGCCGCCCGCCAGACCACCACCGTGCCGACGCAGGCGTTGTATTTCATCAATGATCCATTCTTTCACGCCCAGGCCGATGCCTTGGCGGAGAGACTCCTCGCACTGCCCGACGACGATACGCGGATCACCGAAGCCTGGCGAATTCTCTTCCAACGGCGGCCCTCCGCCGCGGAGATCGGGCGGACGAGAGCCTTCCTCGCCGGTTACCCCGCTGACATCCCGGGCAAATGGGCCGCGCAGGCGCGGGTGCTCATGGCGGGCAACGAGTTTCTGCACGTGGACTGAATCATGAAACACAGCCTTTCAATCCTCACCATCTTCCTCATCGTCGCGGTGCTTGGGATTCTGCACGCCGCAGACGCGCCGAAGCCTGCTGCCAAGGTCAGCCAGGAGCTTCTCAACAGCATCCACGTTACGCCGAAGCTCATCTTCAATCCGTTTCCCGCCTACGCGCGGAAATATCTGCCCTTCGCCATGGCGGCGGGCATGGAGTCCACTTCCAAAGGACGTCTCTGGACTTGCTGGGCGGGCGGGCAGGACGGGCCGAATGCCTATCTGCTCGCGAGCTACAGCGATGATCAGGGGAAATCGTGGCGCGATCCGGTGTTCGTGATCGATCCGCAGGCGCAAGGATTGAAGATGGGCACGCGGCTCGGCTCCTTCTGGTGCGATCCGAAAGGGCGGATGTGGTTGTTCTTCCATCAGTCGGTCGGCATGTTCGACGGCAGTTGCAGCAATTGGTATGTCCGTTGCGATGATCCCGATGCGGAAAAGCCCGTGTGGACGGAGCCGGTTTACCTCGGCTTCGGCGCTTCGCTGAACAAACCCATCGTCCGCAGGAACGGCGAATGGATCCTGCCCGTGTCGCTGTGGGAACGTTGGCACATCGACAAGCCCTTCGCCGATTGCTACCGCGAGCTCGATCCCGTGCGCGGCGCGAACGTGTTCGTCTCCGATGATGAAGGAGGCCACTGGCGGTATCGCGGCGGCATCATTTATGAGGACAGTTGCTTCAACGAGCACACCGTCGCCGAGTTGAACGACGGTCGCCTCTGGATGCTCTCGCGCGGCATGAAGGCGACCTTCCAGAGCTTCTCCACCGATGGCGGCAAGACCTGGGAGCCGCAGTCCACCGCCTTTCCGCATGTGAACAGCAAGGCCGTGATCCGCCGCCTGCAGTCTGGCAACCTGCTTGTCATCCGTCACGGCCAGGACATCACGAAGGCCACACCTGCCCGACAGGAACTCACCGCCTTCCTCACTGCCGACGAAGGCAAGACTTGGTCCGGCAAGCTGCTCCTCGACGGGCGCAGCGGCGTCTCCTATCCCGACATTGCCCAATCCCCGAACGGCGACATCTACGTCCACTACGACCGCAACCGCGACACCGACGCCGAGATCCTCTTCGCCCGCTTCCGCGAGGAAGACGTGCAGGCCGGCAAGCTCGTCAGCAAAGACGCGGCGCTGAAGAACCTCGTGAAGAGCAAGGCACACGGCATGAGCCGCGGGGCCTCCAATCGGAATCCCTCCCAACCTTGAAAAGCGCGTCATGAACACCAGCCGCCGCCACTTTCTCCGCTCCGCCGCCGCGGGATCGCTCTTCTTTCCCGGGATCCTCGATCGCTTGCTCGCCGACAGCGCCGATCCGCTCGCCCCGAAGGAATCCCATTTCCCGGCGAAGGCGAAGAACGTCATCTTCCTCTTCATGACCGGCGGGGTCTCGCACGTGGACAGCTTCGATCCGAAGCCGGAGCTGGTGAAGGGCCACGGCAAGGAGATCAAGGCCGACCATCCCGAAATCAAAGGCCGTCCCGGCTACGAGCGCATTTATTTGAAGCGCCCTCAGTGGGACTTCGCGAAGCACGGGCAGTGCGGCACCGAGGTGAGCAACCTGTTTCCGCACCTGGCGACCTGTGTGGACGATATCGCCCTGATCCGCTCGATGCACACCTCGCACTCGAACCATTACAACGCCACGCTCGGCATGCACACCGGCTCGTTCGCCCAGTCGCGGCCCAGCATCGGTTCGTGGGTGACCTACGGCCTCGGCACGCCGAACCGCAACCTGCCCGGCTTCGTTGTCATCGCTCCGAAGCAGACCTACGCGGGCACGCAGGTCTTCGCGAGCGACTTCCTTCCCGGCGCCTATCAGGGCACGCTCGTCGTACCGGGAGCGGAGCCCGTCGCGAATGTCGCCCCGCGCCTGCCTGCGGATCGTCAGCAACTCGAGCTCGCGGCCCTGCGTGAGATGAACGCGGAGCACCTCGTCTCGCGCGCGGGCGATCCGCTGCTCGCCGCGCGCATGCGGACCTTCGAGACCGCCTTCGGCATGCAGATGGCGGTGCCGGACGCGTTCGACTTCAAAGCCGAGTCGGATGCCACGCTGGCGGGCTACGGCCTGCAACGCGGCCAGACCACCGGCTTCGGCTGGCAATGCCTCGCCGCGCGGCGCCTGATCGAGCGGGGAGTCCGTTTCGTGGAACTCATCGACACCGGCTCTTCGGGCAACTGGGACGCGCACGGCGACATGGCGACGCACGCACCGCTCGCGAAGAACGTCGATCAACCCATCGCCGCGCTGCTGCGGGATCTGAAGCAACGCGGCATGTTCGAGGACACGCTCGTCGTGTGGACCACCGAATTCGGCCGCACGCCCTTCAACAACACCGCCGAGGCCAAGGGGCGCGAGCATCATCCCTGGGCCTTCAGCTCCTGGCTCGCCGGAGCCGGAGTGAAACCCGGCATCGTCCACGGCGCCACCGACGAGATCGGACTCCGCGCCTCGGTGGATCCCGTGCACGTCCGCGATTTCCACGCCACCATCCTGCACCTGATGGGCTTCGACCACCATCGGCTCACCTACCGCCACGCCGGCCTCGATTTCCGTCTCACCGGCGTGGAGGAGAGCCATGTCGTGACCGAAGTGCTCGCGTGACCGTTTTCAGCAGACAACCTCTGAATCCCCGAAAAAACCCGATGAAAACCCACCGTTTCAACCGTCGTGCCTTCCTGCGCGGGACAGGCGTCACCATGGCGTTGCCGTGGATGGAATCCGTCAACGTCTGGGGCGACGAGCCCAAGAAGAACCGACCCGCCAGCGAGGCACCGGTGCGGCTCTGCGTGACCTTCTCCGGCAACGGCTTCCAATCGAAGGAATGGTGGGCCAAGGGTGAGGGCAAGGCGATGGAGCTTGGCCGCGTCCTCGAACCGCTGAAGGACTTCCGCGAGCGCCTTCTCTTCGTGCGCGGTTTGTATCACGAGGAGGCCCGCAAAGGGAACATCCATTCCTCGCAGACCGGAAACATGCTCTCGGGCGCTCCCATCGCGAGCGGCGGCGAGATCAAGTCGGGGACGAGCTTCGACCAATTGCTCGCGCAGACCTACGGGCGCTCCACCAAGGTTCCCAGTCTCGTCCTCGCGTGCGAGAAGGCGAATCCCTCGGTGCACAAGAACTACTCGATGCTCTACAGTTCCCACATCTCGTGGTCCTCGCCGACCACGCCGACGCCGCTGGAACTGTATCCCGCCCTCGCGTTCGACCGCCTCTTCAAGGACGAGACCTCCCCGGCGGACAAAAGCGTTCTGGATGCCGTGCTCGCCGATGCGCAGGACCTGCGGAGAGGCATCAGCAGCAGCGACCAGCGCAAGCTCGACGAGTATCTCGACAGCGTGCGCGAGGTGGAGAAGCGCATCGAAAACGCCGGCAAACGCGGCGAACTGCAGGGCTGGCGACCCACGCTCGAGAAGCCGAACATCGCCCGCCCCGCCGACGGCGTTCCGCAGGACATCGCCGAGCACATGAGGCTGATGTGCGACATCCTCGTCCTCGGCTTCCAGACCGACACGACGCGCATCACCACGCTGAAGCTCAACAACGACCACAGCGCCCTGCGGTTCCCGAACCTGCCCAGCATCCAGCAGCCCGGCCACGGCATCGACTACATGATCCACCACCTCCTCAGCCACACCGACGGAGAGGACTTCCTGAAGGTGAACCAGCTCTTCATGGAGCAGCTCGCCTATCTCGCGCGCAAGCTCGACGGGATCCGCGAGGGCGAACGCACGTTGCTCGACAACACGATGCTGATGCACTGCTCCAGCATGATGGCCGGGGCGCGGCACGACAACGACCAGCTCCCCGTCATCGTCCTTGGAGGGGCGGGCGGACGCCTCAAGACGGGGCGTGTCCTCGATTACAAGGACAAGCCCGAGCGCCAGCTCTGCCGTCTCTTCCTTTCGATGATGGACAAGATGGAGGTCCGTCCGAAGGCCTTCGGTGACGCGAAATCCATGTTGGAGGAGGTGTGAGCGTGCGCCGGTTCTTCCAGTCGATTTGCCTCGTCGCGTTGGCGCTCGCATCCACCGAGGTGGCGGCGGCACCGGCGGAAAGGCCCAATGTGCTTTTCGTCGTCTTCGATGATCTCGACAACCGGATCGGTTGCTACGGCGATCCGGCGGCGAAGTCTCCGAACCTCGACCGACTCGCCGCGCGCGGCATGGTGTTCACGCGGAACTTCTGCCAGCAGCCGATCTGCGGTCCCTCGCGGGCTTCGTTCATGAGCGGACGCCGACCGGATTCGCTCGGCATCTGGAGCATGACGAGGTATCTCTACGACCTGCATCCCGATGCGGTCACGATTCCGCAGTGGTTCATGCAGCACGGCTACACCGCGATGAGCATCGGCAAGGTGCTCGGGGGTTATGGCAAGGAGGAGGACTTTAAAAAGCTGAGCGTCACGGACCGTCGCACGGGCGGCAAAACGAAGGACGAGTTCGACTTGCCGAGTGGCACCGAACGGCCTCCGAACCTCGCGAAAAGTCCGCTCTGTGAGAATCGTGATGTGCCCGACGAAGCGTGCTTCGACCATGGGTCGGCCACCCTCGCGATCACGGAACTGCGTGCCCTCGCGAAGAAGCCGGAGCCGTTCTTTCTCGCGTTGGGCCTCTTCAAGCCACACTCGCCCTACAAGGTGCCGAAGCGCTACTGGGACCTTTATCGTCGCGAGGACATCCCGGCCATCGAGCCCGCCGCACGGCCCCGCAACGCACCCGAAATCGCCTTTCACGCGAACCACGAAATCCTCGGTGAGCCGAGTCAGCGCCGCACGCTCGATGAGGAGGCAAAGCGCGAGATCCGCCACGGCTACTATGCGGCGATGAGTTTCGCCGATGCGCAGCTGGGCCGGGTGTTGGACGCGCTCGATGAACTGAAGCTGCGTGAGAAGACCATCGTCGTCGTCACCAGTGACAACGGTTTCCATCTCGGCGAGCACGACACCTGGGGGAAGATGACGCTCTTCGGGTGGGACGCCCGCGTGCCGCTCATCATCAGTGCTCCCGGGATCGGGAAGGGCGGAGCGAAGACCGCGGCGCTCAGCGAACTCATCGACATTTTCCCCACCCTCACGGAAATCTGCGGCCTGCCAGATCCGCCGAAGCTCGACGGGACCAGCCTCGTGCCCGTGCTCAAGGACGCCGGCACCACGGTGAAGGCCGCCGCGCTCACGCAGCATCCGCGCCCCGCGCTTTACTGGGGCGGTGGGCCTCAGGCCTTGCCGCAAACGATGGGCTATGCGCTCAAGACCAACCGTTGGAGCTACCACGAGTGGCGTGACTTCAAGACCGGTCATGTCGTCGCGCAGGAGCTCTATGACGAACAAAACGATCCGCTCGAAACGACGAACCTCGTCGGCACGATCGAGGCCGCGGCACGGATTCCAGTGCTCGCGGAGCAGCTCGGAAAGATCACGAAGGGAGGACGTCCGTGAGAGCGATGTCATGGTTGCTCTCTTTTGCAGTGCTGGCTTGTTCAGCGGTCGCCGAAGACGCGCCAAAGCGAAAACCCAACGTCCTTTTCATCGTCGTGGATGATCTGAAGCCCCTGCTCGGCTGCTACGGCGCGTCCTGGATCCAGTCGCCGAACATCGACCGGCTCGCGGCGCGTGGAACGCTGTTCGCCTCGAGCTATTGCCAGATGTCATTCTGTGCGCCATCGCGGATGAGCGTGCTCACCGGGCTTCGACCCGACTCGACGCGCGTGTTTTTCAATCCCACGCAACCGAAGGACCTCCTGCGAACGCGCTTTCCGGATCTCGTCACGCTGCCGCAGCAGTTCAGGAATCACGGCTACCTCACCCATCCGATCCACAAGGTCTTCGACGGCCGCACCGTGGATGGAGGGCACGACCGCGCCTCGTGGACCGTGCCCTATGGCCCGTGGGAGATGGCTCCGGGTGAAAAGCCCGCGCCGGGCGGCTATCAGGACCCTGTGACGAAGGCGCGATTGGCCGAGCTTGCCGCGCAGGGCAAGCCAGCCGTTGGGCCGGCGACGGAGGCGTGCGACATCGCTGACAATGCCTATCACGACGGCGGTGTGGCCTTCACCGCCGCCAAGCGCATCCGCGAGTTCGCAACGCAAACGCAGCCGTTCTTTCTCGCGGTCGGTTTTGTGAAGCCGCATCTGCCGTTTATTGCCCCGAAGAAGTATTGGAATCTCTATGACCGCGCATCGCTTCCGCTCGCGCCGTTGCAGCAGTTGCCGCAGGGAAGCCCTCACGATCTCGCATTTTACAGCCACTCGGGCGAACTGCGTGCCTACTCCGACGTGCCGAAGACTGGGGCGATTCCCGAGCCGCAGCAACGCGAACTCATTCACGGCTACGCAGCCTGTGTCTCCTACATCGACGCGCAGGTCGGTCTCTTGATGAAAACGCTCGAAGAGGAGGGCATCGCCGACAACACCCTCGTCTGCCTCTGGGGCGACCACGGCTGGCATCTCGGCGAGCACGGCCACTGGGGGAAGGTCACGAACTATGAAGATGCGACCCGTGCACCGCTGATCATCGCGGCGCCGCATCGGACGCAGACGCCGCGCGTCACGGCGCTGGTCGAATTCGTCGATATCTATCCGACGCTCTGCGAACTCGCCGGTTTGCCCGTGCCGGAATCCGTGGAAGGAAAAAGCCTCTTGCCCTTGATATGCGGCGGGAGCGCTCCGCTGCACGAGGCCGCGATCAGCCAGATGTCTCCACGTCCGGCCAAGGATGGCGTGATGGGTTGGACGCTGCGCACGCAACGCTATCGCTACATCGAATGGCGTCGGGCGGATCTCGGCGCCGACACGCCCCGCGTCACGGATCGGGTCGAGTCCGTCGAATTCTACGACTACGACTCCGACCCGGTGGAACGCCGGAACCTCGCCGGAAATGCCGATCACGCCGCCTTGGTGAAACAGCATCAAGCCCTTTTCGACCAACTGCTGCCGCACCTCCCAACCCGAGACTAGCGAATGAGGCCCCTTCCCATACTCATTGGCGTTCCGGCGTTGTCCCTTGCGGTCTACGCCGACGCCATCGAACGCCCCACGGCACCTTTGCGGGATACCGTTCCCGGTCTCCGCATCGAAACACAGGCCTATCCCGACCAAGCCGCCACCGAATGGCAGTTCCGCCTCCGGGCACCCGAAGCGGATGGTTCTCCTCTCTATGAAAACCTGAAGTCCGCCGATTTCGAGGTCGCCTTCCCGCCCGATGTCCAGGTGCGGGTGCACTGGAGCAAAGGCAGCCACTCGGAGCCCAGTGATTTTGAACCGAAAACCAACCCGCTCGTCGTGGGCGAAAATTTCTCGCTCGAGTCCTTCGGCGGACGCTCCTCGGATGGCGTGATGCCCTACTTCAATCTCGCGGGCGAAGGCGGCGGACTCATCGTTGCGATCGGCTGGACCGGGGATTGGAAGGCGTCGTTCGAACTTCAGGCCAACGGTCGCGTGCGCGTCACCGCCGGCCTGAAACGCACGCGTTTCCGTCTCGCGCCGCGCGAGGAAGTGCGGCTGCCCTCGATCCTCGCCATGAACTACAGCGGCGACTGGATCGACGGACAAAACCAGTTCCGCCGCCTCATGCTGGCGCACTTCACGCCGAAGAATTATCCGCCGATGACCCTCATGCCGGTGCAGGCCGGGGTGCACGGGATCTTTCCCTTCAACGGGACGTCCGAAGAAAAGCTCGTCCAACTCGCCGCCGACGTCGCCGCACTCAAGTTGCCGCTGGACTGCTATCACCTTGATGCCGGCTGGAACGAAGGAGGCTTTCCAAAAGGCCAAGGCAATCCTCAGGCCGACCCGGTCCGCTTCCCGAATGGACTCGCACCGGTGGGGGCCGCCGTGCGCAAGACGGGGATGCGCTTCCTCGCCTGGTTCGAGCCGGAGCGGGCCATGCGCGGCAGCTGGCTGGCGCGCGAGCATCCCGGGTGGTTGTTGAAACCGACGGGCACACCGGATCGGCTTCGCTACCAAGAGCGGGATGGTTTTTACCTGCTCGACCTCGGCCATCCCGAGGCACGGCAGTGGGCCATCGAATCCATCTCGGAAGAGATCACGCGCTCGGGTCTGAGCTTTTACCGGCAGGACTTCAATCTCTACCCCTCCTACTTCTGGCACACCGACGAAAAGCCCGATGAAGTCGGCCTGCGCGAAATCCGCCACATCAACGGCCTTTACGCCTTCCTCGACGAACTGGCCCGTCGTCATCCCGATCTGATTCTCGACAACTGCGCGGCAGGCGGCCGACGACTCGACTTCGAAATGATGCGCCGCTGCATCGTTCTCTGGCGCAGCGACAGCACCTGGGGAGACAAAACCTTTCCACAGAATGTCCAGGCCATGACCCACGGCCTATCGCACTGGCTGCCGCTCCACGGACTCGGCGCCGCCGCCACCGACGACCTCGCCCTGCGCAGCGGCATGGGCGCTTGCGGCGGATTCTCCAGCAACTACCGCAATCCGAAAGCCGTCGCGGCTTTGCGGAAGCACCTCGAAAGCTATCTCAAGATCCGCCCGCTCTACATCGGCGACTACCATCCGCTCACGCCCCACAGCCTCGACACGACTTCGTGGATCGCGTGGCAGTTTCATCGGGCCGACCTCGGTGAGGGCATCGTGCAAGCCTTCCGCCGTCCCGATACCGCGAGTGGCACGCTTACCGTCAAACTTCATGGACTCGTTCCGCGGCAAGGTTACGAGATCGAAAACCTTGATGGCGGCATAGAAGTCCGCACCGGAGCGGAACTCATGCGCGGTCACGCGATCACCTTGAGCGAGAAACCCGCAGCCGCCTTGTTCGTGCTCAAAGCCATCCGTTGAATTCAACCCCTCACACACGACCATGCCCAAAATAGCCATCACCGACTACACCTTTCCCGACCTCAGCCTGGAGGAAGCGGTGCTTTGTCCCGCCGGTATCGAGATCGTCTCCTTCAAAGAAAAGCGTTCACCTGAGGAGCTGGCCGAACTCGTGCGCGATGCGGACGCCGTCATCGCCCAGTTTGCGCCGGTGAATGCCGAAGTCGTCAAGGCAATGACGAAGGCGAAAGCCATCGTGCGCTACGGCATCGGCTACGACAATGTGGACGGCGCCGCGGCCCGCGAGCGCGGCATCCCGGTGTGCAACATCCCGGACTACTGCATCGATGAGGTGGCGGATCACACGCTCGCCTTCATCCTGGCGATGAGCCGGCAGGTGGTGGCGAACGCGCTTGACATCCGCGCGGGAAAATGGGGCCTCGCCACGCCGTTGACCGCGATGTCTTCGCTGAAGCATCTCACCATCGGCATCGTCGGTTTTGGTCGCATCGGGCGCGAGGTGGTGAAGCGCCTCCTCGCGTTCAAGGCCCGAGTGCTGGTCTTTGATCCGGTTGTGGCAGCGGCGGAGATCACCGATGCAGGCGCGGTGGCCGTCTCGTCGTTCGATGAACTGCTCGCGCAGAGTGACATCGTTTCCCCGCATTGTCCGTCGAATGCGAAGACGAAGCGGATGTTCAACGCCGCGGCCTTCGCGAAGATGAAGCCGGGCTCGATTTTCATCAATGTGGGCCGCGGCGATCTCGCCGACAGCGCCGCCGTCACTGAGGCCCTGCAATCCGGAAAACTCGCCGGTGCCGCGCTCGATGTGTTCGATCCTGAACCCATTCCGGCGGACCATCCCATCCGCACGATGCCGAACGTCATCCTCGCCGCGCACATCGCGTCGGCGAGTCCGCCCGCGGTGAAGACGCTGCGCGAGACCGCCGCACGCATCGCCCTGATGGCGGTGCGTGGCGAACCACTGCCAAACATCGTCAATAGTGTTTCCTCCCCCGCCTAACTCCAGCATTCCAACCATCCCCGCCATGAACACCCGTCGTTCCTTCCTCACCTCCCTCGGCTCCCTTGCCGCCACGCCTCTGCTGGCCCGCGATTTCGGCCCCGGCGCGCCACCAGTGCGTTATCCCGAGCCGGACGTCATCGCCCTCGACAAGGCATTCGAGAAATACAAGATCGGCTCCGCGCCCATCGAACGGCTCCACACCGGCATGTATTGGGCGGAAGGACCCGCTTGGAGCGGTTGGGGCCAATACCTCGTTTGGAGCGACATCCCGAACAACGTGCAGCACCGCTGGCTGGAGGATGACGGTGAGGTCACGACGATCCACCAACCCGCCGGCCACAGCAACGGCAACACCTTCGACCGCGAGGGGCGGCAGATCTCCTTCGAGCACGGCAACCGCCGCGTGGTCCGCTATGAACCTGACAACACCATCACCGTGCTGGCGGACAAGTTCGATGGCAAACCCTTCAACGCCCCCAACGACGGCGCCGTCCATCCCGACGGCAGCATCTGGTTCACCGACCCCGGCTACGGCAGCCTTGGGAATTACGAGGGCAACAAGGGCGACCTCCTCCTCAAGGAGGCGGTCTATCGGATCGACCCGGGCGGCAAGGTGGAAAAGATGACCGACGAGATCTTCAAGCCGAACGGCCTCTGTTTCTCGCCGGACTACAAGAAGGTCTATGTGGCCGACACCGGAGCGACGCATTACCCCGAGGCGCCGAAGAACATCAAGGTGTGGGACATCGAGGGCGCGAAGGCAGTCAACGGACGTGAGTTCGCCTCCATGAAGATGGACCTGAATGGCAAGGAAGTCGCCGGTCTGGCCGACGGCATCCGCTGCGACAAGGACGGCAACATTTGGGCCGGGTCCGGATGGGTCGGCGAAGGTTATGACGGGGTGCAGGTCTTCTCACCGGAAGGCAAGCGCATCGGCCAGATCGTGCTGCCCGAGGTGTGCAGCAACGTCTGCTTTGGCGGCCCGCGCCGGAACCGTCTCTTCATGACGGCGAGCCGCAGTCTCTACGCGGTGTATGTCGAAACCCAAGGGGCTCATTGGTGCTGAAGCGCAACGATCGGACCCATGGACACGCCGCCGGAGCCGGACACCCGCATCCTCGACGCTCCCGACATCGTGATTGTCGGGAGCGGCATCATGTCCGTGTCGCTCGCGGCGATGCTCAACCGGCTCGATCCGCGGCTTCGCATCCAACTGGTCGAGATCACGCCGGAACCGGCCCGCGAAGCCTCCGACGGCTGGAACAACGCGGGCACCGGGCACGCGGCGCTTTGCGAGTTGAGCTACACCCCGGAGCGGGACGGCGCGGGCAATGTCCCCATTGGAAGGGCGCTGCAGATCTTCGAGCAGTTCGAACACTCGAAACAGTTCTGGGGATACGCGGCCGCGAACGGCATGGCGGGCGAACCGTCGGACTTCATCCATGCGGTCCCGCACATCTGTTTCGTGGAGGGCTCGGAGAACGTGGACTTTCTCGACACGCGTCACGCGGCGATGAAGGACCATCATTTTTTCCGCGGGATCACCCTGACCAAGGAGCCAGCCGTCATGGCGGAGTGGATGCCGCTCGTGATGGAAGGCCGCGACCCCGGGCCGGTCGCGGCGACCACCGCGCCGGGCACGGAGGTGAACTTCGGCCTGCTCGCGCGCCAGCTCTGCGCCTGGCTCTCCCGGCAGGAACACTGCGGGGTGGCGACCGGGTGGAAGGTGACCAAACTGCAACGCAGTGCCGGTGATTGGCGGGTCACGATGAAGCATCAGGCCACGGGCGGGATCCGCACGCAGCGCGCCAGGTTCGTCTTCGTCGGCGCGGGCGGAGGCAGCCTGCCATTGCTGCAATCGACCGGTCTCGCCGAAGTGGCGGGGCTTGGGGGATTCCCCATCGGCGGCCAGTGGTTGGTATGCGACGACCCCTCGATCTGCGCACGTCATGACGCCAAGGTTTACGGGGCCACGCCGCCCTCCTCCCCCAGCCTCGGCTCGGGGCATCTCGATGTGCGGCGGCTCAATGGCCGGCGCCAGCTGCTCTTCGGTCCCTTTGCCACGTGGACGACCCGTTTCCTTAAACACGGCCGCTGGAGCGACCTGCCGCTTTCCATCCGCTCGGGCAATCTGGGTGCCTTGATTCGGGCGGGCCTGCACAACCACGCGCTGGTGCGCTATCTCATCACGCAGGGCCTGCAAAGCATGGAACAGCGCCTCAACGCGGCACGCGCCTACTATCCCAACGCGCGTTCCGGGGATTGGCGGCTCGTCGAGGCCGGGATCCGTGTCCAGACCATCAAGAAGGCGGATCGGGGTGCGGTGTATTTCGGGACGGAGGTGTTTTCCTCGGCGGATCGTTCCATCGCCGCCTTGCTCGGGGCCTCACCCGGAGCCTCGGTCTCGGTGAACATCGCGCTCGAAGTCGTCAAGACCTGCCTGCCGCACCTGCTTGCAAGCGCTGAAGGCCAGGAGCGCATGAGACGGATGATTCCCACCTTTGACCACGACCTGAAACAGCCGGGCAATGCCGTCTTGTTCGAGAAAACCAGCCGCGAGGCCGAGGAACGGCTGCGACTTCATGCCACCCGCTGACATGCGCTACCTCGGCATCGACATCGGTTCCAGCTTTATCAAGGGTGCGGTCCTTGATGCCGGCGCCTTGCGGCTTTCCCATGTCGTGCGGGCGCCCTCGCCCCCGTTTGTGAGCGGCTTGGACCCGGGTTTTCGCGAAATCGAGCCGGACCTCCTGGTGCAGAGTGTGCGCGAGATTCTGGAGCGTTTGCATCTGCATTGTCCGGACGCGGCCGGTGTCCTCATGTGCAGCCAACTCCACGGTGTGGTTCTCTGCGATGCCGCGGGTCAGGCGCTGACCCGTTTCATCACGTGGCAGGATCAGCGCGGGCTCCAGCCGGTTCCGTCCGGGGAGACGAGCTGCTTCGATGCCATCGAAAGCCTCATCACCCGCGATGAACGCCGGCAACTCGGAAACGAACGCGTCTTGGGCATCCCGCTGAACCCTCTCTTCTGGCTCAGCCGACACGATGCCCTGCCCGCTTCGGACGCGATCCCCGCGGCGCTGCCGTATTTCGTCGCCGCGCGCTTGTGTGGAGGGGCGCCGGTCTCCGATGTGACGCATGCCCACGGTCATGGGGCCCTGCATATCGAAACGCTGGACTGGCATCGCGATGTCATCGCAAAACTCGGCCTCGGGACGCTGCAATGGCCGGCGATCGTTCCCCAGGGTGCCGTGATTGGCGAATGGAGCAATCGCTCCCGTTCCCTGCCGATCCATGCGCCGGCGGGCGACTATCATGTGTCCCAGGTCGGAGCCTTGCTCGAGGCGGACGAGCTTTCCGTGAACATCTCCACCGGGTCCGCCGTGATCCGGATCGCCGCGCAATGCGAGTCCGGCGACTTCCAGACCCGGCCGTGGTTTGACGGTCGTTATCTCAAAACGATCACCCATCTCCCGGCCGGCCGGGCCTTGAACGCGATGCTGCGGCTGCTCACCGAAATCGCCGCAATGCAGGGAATCACCCTGCAGGATCCCTGGGAGTCCATCCATTCGGAGGCCGCGCGGGTCGATGGGGGGGGCTTGCGGGTGGACCCGGCGTTTTATCCCGGCAACATGGGGGATCATGGCAGTCTATCCAATCTACGGGAGTCCAACATGACCGTGGGACATCTTTTCCACGCACTTTTCGCCGGCATGGCGGATAACTATGCCAAGTGCGCCGGACGCATCGCCCCGGATCGTGACTGGAGCCGGCTGGTGTTCTCCGGCGGTGTGGCGCTCAAAAACAGGGTTCTGCGGCAGCTCATCTGCGGCCGGCTCGGCGATTCCCATCGGCTCGCTCCTTCGGACGAGGACACCCTCTTCGGCCTGCTCGTGCTTTCCCTTGCCTTCAGCGGATCCCATCCCTCGGTCCGCGGGGCCATCGCGCATGTCCGCGAGAACCATTTACCCGAAAACTGAAACACCCGAACCTGCCAACACCACCCTAGCATGAGCCAAAACGAGACGAGTCGCCACAAACCCCTGTTCCGAGGAGTCTGCGCCTCTTCGATCACTCCCTTCAACCCCGACGGCAGCCTTGCCCTCGCGAAGCTGAAGCCGCACGTCGATTGGTTGATCGCCGAGGGCGTCACCGCGATTTCACCCCTGGGGAGTTCCGGGGAATTTGCCGGGATGGAGTCGGACGACCGCAAGCGGGTTCTCGAGGCCGCCATCGAAGCCTGCGCGGGCCGCGTGCCGATCGTGGCGGGCACCCATCATGTCTCCACCCGTCTCACGATCGATCTCTCCAAACACGCGGAGGAAGCGGGTGCCGATGCCTTGCTCATCGTTCCGCCCTACTACATGGCGCCCACCCCGGCCCAGACGATGGATCATTTCCGGCGAATCGCGGACGCGGTCGACATCCCCGTGGTCCTTTATCACAACATTCCGCTCACCGCGGTGGACCTCCGCACCGGACATCTGGCCCAGCTCTTCCGCGAGGGCGCGATCAAGGGCGTGAAGATGTCAAACCCCGAACCGGACCGAATCTGCTCGCTGCTGCAGGAGACCGATGGAGAGCTCTCCGTGTATGCCGGAATCGATTCGGTAGCTTTCGAAGGACTCTGCCATGGGGCCCATGGGTGGATCTCCGGCATCCCGAGCATGGTGCCCGCCGCCGCCGTGAAACTTTACCAGGCGATTTCGGTCAACGGTGACCTGGCTGCCGCACGGCGGATATGGTCAAAGCTCTCGCCGCTCATGCGCTTGCAGTTCAGCGCCTATCACAACGGAGGCGATGGAGCCCACTGGTTCAGTGTCATGAAGGCGGGTCTAAACCTGATCGGGCCGGAGGTCGGAGATCCGTGTCCGCCGGTCCTGCCGCTGCCACCCGAGTTCCACGAGACGCTCGCCGCCCTGCTCCGTGATCTGGATTACACCGTCAAAACCAACCTCTGAACCTTCCTCACATTCCCCCCATGAAACTAATCCGCCACCAAGCCGACGACGGCACCATCCAGCACGCAGCCCTTCAATCCGACGGCACCGCCCGTCGCATCGAGGGCGATCTTTTCGGCGACTTCCGCGTCACCGGGGAAGTCTTCGCACCGGGCAAGCTCCTCGCGCCCCTGCAGCCCGCCGCCATCTTTTGCATCGGCCTGAACTACCGCCAACACGCCGAGGAGAGCAACGCCGCCATCCCGCAGTATCCGGTGCTCTTCATGAAATCACCGGGTGCGGTGCAAAACCCGGGCGATGACATCGTCCTGCCCCGCCATCTCGCCAGCGACGAGGTGGACTACGAGTGCGAGCTGGCCGTTGTCATCGGCAAGGCCTGCAAAAACGTCTCGAAAGCCAACGCGCTGGACTACGTGCTCGGCTACACCTGCGCCAACGACGTGAGCGCGCGTGACTGGCAGATCAAACGCGGCGGCAGCCAATGGTGCCGCGGCAAGACCTTCGACACCTTTGCCCCGCTGGGCCCCTGCCTCGTGCTGAAGGACGAAATTCCCGACCCGAACACCCTGCGCATCCGGACCATCCTCAATGGCGAAACGATGCAGGATTCGAACACCAACGACATGATCTTCGACGTGCCCACGCTGATCGAGTTCCTGAGCGGCAGCACCACGCTGCTGCCCGGCACCGTCATCCTCACCGGCACGCCGCAGGGGGTCGGCGCGGCCATGACCCCCCCCGTTTTCCTCCAGCCCGGCGACTCCGTGACCATCGAGATCGAAAAGATCGGTGCGCTCACCAATCCGGTCGTGGCTGAGGCATGACTCCAACACCCAAGACTCCCATGAGAACCATCCTGCTGCTCCTCCTCGCCTGCACCGCCACCGCACGGGCCCAGGTGACGGCCGAGCATGTCCACGATCTCTCGCTGCCCGTCTCGCCGGAGTGGCCCTGTGTCTGGCCGCTCGGCATGATGCAGCACGTCACCGTTCCGCGCTTCACCTTCGGCCCGGGTGCTTTTCACCGCGAGACCATCGTGCTCGACGAGCACACCGGCACGCAGTGGGACGCGCCCGCGCATTTCGTGCCGCCTCCGGACTCGGGCCTGCCCGGCGCGGGTCCGATGGGGCTGGTGACCGGCGAGAAAGTGCCCGCCTGGCAGTTCGTGGGCGAGGCGTGCGTCATCGATGTCACCGCGCATCGTGACGACGCGCCCGGTGGCTCCAGCTTTCTCATCCGTCCGGAGCACGTGAAAGCGTGGGAGGAAAAGCACCGGCCGCTGCGCACCGGTGATGTCGTGCTCTTCCGCAGCGATTACACGGACACCTACTACCTGCCGCTGAACCGCGGGGGGGCTCGCTTTGTCGTCCGACCGTTGACGAAGATGGCGCCCGCTTGGCCGGCCCCCGCGCCGGAGACCATGAAATATCTCGGCGAGAAGGGCGTGATGGCAGCGGGGCTCGACGGCGCCAGCATGGGACCGCTGCCGGACCTCGCCGTGGCCACGCACCAGGCGGGCGGGTCCTTCGGCATGATCTGGATCGAGTGCGGCACGAACTTCAAGGCCCTGCCGCCGACGGGCGCCTTCTACGCCCTGCTGCCCGCGAAGCACGCCGGCGGCTCCGGCGGCGAGGCGCGCGTGCTGGCGATCACCGAAACGAAACTCGCCGCGCGGCTCATCGAGGCGGCACGGGGAAAGCGGGTCACCGATGTCTCCGTCACGCTCGACAACGACCTGCCCGTGACCTGGCAGGGCCACGGCCCGGGCGAGGAGGCGCAGCGCTACCTCGCCGAACCGCTCAACGAGTTCGCCAAATCGCGCGGGCCCTACATGGCGTGGACGCATACCTTTGACAGCCAGGTGGGCACACATGTGGTGACGCCGGCCTTCACGCTTCCTCCGCCGGGTTTTGACGCGAATCGGTTCGCGCCGGAGATCCGCCGTCTCCGCGGGGATTTTGAAGCGAAGCATGGACCGCTCGGAAACAGCACGATCACGATCGAGAAACTGCCGCTCCATCGCATGATGGGTGATGCGAGGGTCGTCGATGTCACCTCTCTTCGCGGCACCACGCGCGGGGAGGACTGGCCCGCCTCGCCCCTCATCACCGCCCGGCATCTCCTCGATCACGAAAAGGCCCACGGCCCCATCGCGAAGGGAGAGATCGTCCTCTTCCGCACCGGCTACACCGAGGCCACCTTCAAGCCGCTCCCCGATGGCCCGGCCATGGACGAGTGTCTCGCCGCGCCGCTCGCCGGCAAGTCGGAAGGATGGCCCGCCCTGTCCGCCGAGGCGATCGCCCTGCTCGCGGAGCGTGGCGTCGGATGCGCCGGCATCGACGCCCCCACCGCGGGCGGCGTGGAACGCGAGGCCGCGCTCACGACCTATTGGGCCGCCGCGAGGCACGACCTGCTCCTCGTCGAGTTTCTCACCGGACTCGGCAGCGTGCCCGAGAAGGGCGCGTGGTTTGTTTTCGGTCCCATCAAAATCGAAGGCATCCGCAGCGGCCATGGCCGTGCGCTCGTGCTGCAACCCTGACCCGCGCGATGAAATCCCTGCCTGACCAAACTCCAATCGTCGATGTTCCCGCCCTGCGACGCAAGGTCGCGTGGCGCGTCCTGCCGCTCGTCATCATCCTCTACATCATCGCCTATCTCGACCGCGCCAACGTGGCCTTTGCCAAGCTGCGCATGGGTGAGGCGCTGGGGTTTTCCGAGGAGGTGTTTGGCTTCGGCATCGGCGTGTTCTTCATCGGTTATCTGTTTCTGGAGATCCCCGGCGCGCTGCTGGTGGAGCGCTGGAGCGCAAGGAAGTGGTTCGCGCGCATCCTCATCACCTGGGGCCTCATTTCCGCAGGCATGGCGTTCGTCAAGACACCGGCCCAGTTCTATTGGATGAGGTTTTTTCTCGGCGTCGCCGAGGCGGGATTCTTTCCCGGCATCATCGTCTATTTCTCGCATTGGTTCGTGCAGAGCGACCGCTCGCGGGCGCTCTCGTGGCTGCTCGTGGCGGTGCCGTTCAGCCTCGCGCTCGGCGCACCGGTGTCGTCGCTGCTGCTGGACGTGGAGTGGTTCTCGCTCGACGGATGGCAGTGGTTGTTCATCGTCGAGGGACTGCCCGCGGTGCTGCTCGGGGTCATCGTGCTCGCCTGCTTCACGGATCGTCCGCGCGATGCGAAATGGCTCACTCGGGCGGAGCGCGATCATTTGGAGAATGAACTCGCGGCCGAGGCGGCGGCCAAGGAAAGCGTGCAGAAGGTCGGCATGTGGCAGGCGCTGCGATTGCCCGCGGTATGGCTCCTCGCGGTCGGCGTCATGATCGGCAACAGCGGCGGCTACGCGATGACCTTCTGGCTGCCGACCACGGTGAAAAACCTGTCCGGGGGGTCGGATCAGATGACACTCCTCTACAGCGGCATCTACTACGCCTGCGGCATCGCGAGCGTTTTGGTCTCGGGTTGGTCGGCGGATCGCTCCGGGGATCGGAAATGGCACGCGGTCGGCGGAATGATCGCCACCGGTTTGTTCCTCCTCTGCAGCACGATTCCGGGGCAGGGTTTCGCCACGCAGATGATCTGGCTCTGCCTCACCGCGCTGGGGGCTTTCTTCTGGATCGCGCCCTTCTGGACCCTGCCCTCGCTCACCCTCACGGCCTCCGCGGCCGCGGCCGCGACCGGTTTGATCAACATGGGGGCCAATCTCGCGGGATATGCGGGCAACCACGTCACCGGATGGCTTCGTCAGCAGGGCTATGGCGAATCCCAGTGCCTCCAGTTTCTCGCCGCGTGTTTCATCGGCGGCGGCCTCATCATCAGTTTTCTGCGGCTCAGGCCAAGGCAGGCCTGAGCCATCGTTCCAGCACTCCCTTTCCCCATCTCCCCATGCACTCTCCGGACCCATCCTCCCCCCTCGCCCTTTACCGCACCATGCTCGTGATCCGCATGGTCGAGGAACGTCTCGCCAAGTCCCACCAGCGCGGCCTCATCCACGGCGCCTGCCACACCTATGTCGGGCAGGAGGCCATCGCCACGGCGGTCTGCGCCCATCTGGACAAGGACGACGCCGTCTTCAGCACCCATCGCGGGCACGGCCACGCGCTCGCGAAAGGGATGGAGCCGCGCGAGCTTGTCGCCGAGCTCTACGGCCGCGAGACCGGCTGTTCGCGAGGCCGCGGCGGCTCGATGCACCTCTTCTCGCCCGAGATCGGCATGATGGGCACCAGTGGCATCGTCGCGCCCTGCATCCTCCAGGCGGCGGGAGCGGGCTACAGCTCGCTCATCACGGGTTCCCGGCGCCTTGGCGTGGCCTTCTTCGGCGATGGCGCGGTGAACAACGGGGCCTTTCACGAGGGGCTGAACATGGCCGCGATCTGGAAGCTGCCGGTGCTCTTCGTGTGCGAAAACAACCAGTTCGCCACCGAGGTGCCCTTCGCCACCGTGGCCGGCAACCCCAGCGTCGCCGCCCGGGGCGCCGCCTACGGAATGACCGCCGTCGAACTCGACGGCAACGACGTCCTCGCCATCGAGGCCGCGGCGCGCGAGGCCGTGACGCGGGCGCGCGATGGCGGAGGACCGACCCTGCTGGAATGCAAGACCTACCGGACCCGCGCCCACGCCGAGGGCATGGGCGACTTCACCTACCGTACCCGCGAGGAGGTCGAGCAGTGGAAGACGCGCTGCCCGATCGCCCGTTTGAAGCAGCATCTGCTCGAGCAAGGGAGTGCCAGTGAGGCTGAACTGACGGCGATCGAGGAAGAGGTCGCCGCCCTCACCGAGGCCGCCCACGAGTTCGCCGAAGCGAGCCCCTATCCGACCGCCGAAAGCGCCACGACCCACGTCTATGCCACGCCGAGGAGCGGGCCCCCGCGCGACGCGCCCGCGGCTTCGTCCGGCGTCCGCGAACTGACCTTCATGAAAGCCACCCTCGAGGCCCTCACCGAGGAGATGGCGCGCAATCCCACGATTTTCGTGCTCGGCGAAGGCATCGGCGTGCGCGGGGGGAACTTCGCCACGACGAGCGGCCTCTTCGCGATCCACGGTCCCGCGCGCCTGCGCGACACCCCCATCTGCGAGCGCGGCTTCGTCGGACTCGCCGGCGGCGCGGCCATGACCGGCACGCGGCCCGTGGTGGACTTCATGTTTGCCGACTTCGTGCTCGATGCCGTCGGCGAGATCATCAACCAGATTGCCAAGATGCAATACATGAGCAGCGGACGCCTCAAGATGCCCGTGCTGTTGCGCGGATGCATCGGCATCGGCCACAACGCGGCGACGCACCACAGCGGCAGCTATTACTCCATGTATGCCCACTTCCCCGGCCTGCGCGTCGTCGTGCCGTCGTCCCCACGCGATGCGAAAGGCCTGCTCAAGACCGCGCTCACCGGCGATGATCCCGTGCTTTTCCTCGAGCATCGCGAGCTGATGACGGTGAAGGGTCCCGTGCCTGAGGAAGAATACTTCATCGACTTCGGCCGGGCTGCCGTCGTGCGTGAAGGTGGAGACATCACCGTCGTCGCCCTCGCCCTCATGGTTCACAAGACGCTGCAGGCCTGCGAGGCGCTCGCGAGAGAAGGCATCGAGGTGGAACTGATCGACCCGCGAACCGTTTCGCCGCTCGACACCGAATCCATCCTCCGCTCCGTTGCCAAGACGGGCCGGCTCCTCATCGTGGACGAGGACTTCGCGCATTGCGGCATCAGTGCCGAGATCGCCGCGCAGCTGGCCGACCGCGGCTTCGACGAACTCGACGCGCCGATCCGGCGGCTCAACGGCAAATTCTCCCCCACGCCCTACAGCCCCTCGCTGGAGGCCGCCGTGATTCCGAATGTCGAAGACATCGCCCAAGCCATCCGGGACCTATGCGCCGAGTGACCTATCAAAACAAAAACAACGGACACGAAACCATGAGTTCCCCGTATCTACCCCCGTTTGGTTTTCATTTCCCCCCCTTCTGACCATGCCAATCGAAATCCAACTCCCGCGTCTCGGCTGGTCCATGGAGGAGGGCACCTTCCTCGAGTGGCTCAGGAAGGACGGTGACTTCATCAAGGAGGGTGATCCGCTCTTCACCCTTGAGAGCGACAAGGCCGCCCAGGAGGTCGAGTCCATCGATAGCGGCGTCCTGTCGATCCCCGCCGATGGTCCGAAGTCCGGCGACCTGATCAAGGTCGGCCACATCCTGGCCTACCTGCTTGCCGAAGGCGAATCCGCGCCGGTGTCGGAACGATCCGTCGCTCCGACGAGTGCGGCGGAGGAGGAGAAATCCCCGGAACACCCCGAGCCGTCCCGTTCCGCCGCCCCCTCCGCGACCGCGGCGGTCCCGGGCGCGCATGCTCCCGCCAGCCCCCGCGCCCGGCGCGCCGCGAGGGAACATCAGGTCGATCTCTCCGGCCTGACCGCGACCGGCAAGGGCGGACGAATCCGCGAGCGCGACGTCCTCGCCGCCGCGGTTCCTCCATGCGCGGTTCCTCCATCCGCCGACGTCCAGATCGTGCCGCTCACGCCGATGCGGCGCACCATCGCCGCCCGGCTCATGCACAGCCGCGAGACCACCGTGCCCGTCACGATCACCATGCGTTGCGAGGCCACCGCGCTGCTCGACTTCCGCCGGCAGCTCAAGGCCGCCGGTGAGACGGGCGGCCTGTCCGTCATCCCGACCCTCAACGATCTATTCCTCAAGCTGACCGCGGGCGCCCTGCGGCGGCATCCGATGCTCGCCGCCACCTGGGCGGGGGACCATCTCCTGCTGCCCGCCGCGATTCATCTTGGCATCGCCGTGGACACGGGGGACGGCCTCCTCGTGCCCGTCATCCGCAACGTGGACACGTGTCCGCTCACCGAGGTCGCGTCACGGTCGCGGTCGCTCATCGATGCGGCGCGCGCGGGACAACTCGCCGCTGCGGAAATGCAGGGCGCCTGCTTCACCGTGAGCAACCTCGGTGGACTCGGCGTCGAGGCCTTCACACCCGTGATCAACCCTCCCGAATCCGCCATCCTCGGAATCGGTGCCATCGTGCGCGAGGCCGTGCCGCTCGATGACGGTCGCTTCGCCGCGCGGGACCGGCTCACGCTCAGTCTCACCTTCGATCACCGCGTGAACGACGGTGCGGCCGCGGCGCGCTTTTTGCAAACCCTCCGCCAATTCGTCGAACAGCCCCTCCTCGGTCTCGTTTAATCGTTTTCCCGAAATGAAAGTCCAGCTCGAAAATCAAGTCGCCCTCGTCACCGGCGCCGCCGGTGCCATCGGCCAGGCCATCTGCGCCTCCTTCGCCGCCAGCGGCGCCAAAGTCGTCTATGCCGACATCAATCTCGAAGGCGCCCGCCAGCTCGCCTCCGCCACGCCCGGAGCCATGGCCGTGCGCATGGATGTCACCGATGAAAATCAGATCGAGTCCGCCATCAGCGAGATTATCGCCACGCACGGCCGCATCGACATCCTCGTCAACAACGCCGGCATCAACACGATGGCGCATCGCGTGAACATCGACACCTTTCCCGCCGAGGAATGGGACCGCATCCTCCGGGTGGACCTCACCGGCCTTTTCCTCGTCAGCAAGGCCGTCTCGCGTCACATGCTCCAGCGCAAGTGTGGACGCATCGTCAACATCTCCTCGGTCATGGGCCTGGTCCCCGCGCGTCTGCAATGCGCCTACACCGCCGCCAAGGCCGGTGTCGTCAATCTCACCCGGACCATGGCCATCGAGCTCGGTTCACAGGGCATTCTCACCAACTGCATCGCCCCCGGCTCGATCCTCAGCGAGGGCACGAAGCGGCTCTTCTATGGCGAGGACGGCAAGTTCAACGACCGGGTGCAGGCCATGCTCGCGCACGTCCCGCTCGGCCGCCCCGGCCAGCCGGAGGAGATCGCCCACGCCGTCCTCTTCCTCGCCGCCCCCGAAAGCTCCTACCTCAACGGCGCCGTCATCCCCGTCGATGGCGGATGGCTCGCCGGCTACTCCCGTGATTTCTGAACCCGAACCCCTGGATCCATGAAAGCGAAACTCCTCATTCCGGCTCTGGTATTGCTTGCCCATTCCGCGCGTGCCGCCGAGCACACCGCGATTCTGAAGACCTATTGTCTGGGTTGTCACTCCACCGAAAAGCAGAAGGGCGAACTCGATCTCGAGAGTTCGGACATCCGCAAGGAACCGGAGGTGTGGGAGCACGTTCTCGACCAGATCGAACTCGGCGAGATGCCGCCGAAGAAGGAAAAGCAGCCCACCGCCGCGGAGAAAGAGGCGCTCACCGCCTGGGTCCGCCAGACCCTCGACGAGATCGCGCTCGCCAACGCGGGCGATCCCGGCCCGGTCGTGCTGCGGCGTCTCTCGAACATGGAATACACCTACACCCTGCGCGACCTCACCGGCATCGAATCGCTCGATCCGGCGCGGGAGTTTCCGATCGATGGCGCCGCGGGCGAGGGCTTCACCAATGCCGGTGCGGCGCTGGTGATGTCGCCGGCGCTGCTCACGAAATATCTCGATGCGGCCAAGGAGGTGGCCTCCCATCTCGTGCTCACCCCCACGGGGATCCGCTTCTCGGCAGGGATCTCGGCACGGGATGCCACCGATGAAACGCTGGCGGAGATCCGCGGGTTTTATGCTCGTTTCAGTGACCAGGGAGATCAATCCGTCGAGGTCGGTGGAACCGGCAAAGTCAATCAGGGGGGTGGTATTCTGCCGCTCGCGGCCTATCTCGACGCCCTGCAAGGCCGCCGCGGCACTGAGGGCCTGAGCCCGAAATATCTCGGCATCCTCCGCAAGACCCTCACGGACACGAAACCCTCCCTCGTCCTCGATCCGCTGCGGGCGAAGTTCAAGGCCGGAACGCTCACCCCGGCCGATATCGAATTGTGGCAGAAGACGCTCTGGCGATTCGCCAACATCGGGCACCTCGGCAAGGTCGGCGGCCCGAAATCCTGGCTCGAGCCCGTGACCCCGCTCGCGTCTCGGAACGAGGTCCGTATGAAACTGCAGCCTCCCGCGGACGGAGGCGATCTCACGCTCTATCTCTCGACCAGCGACGCCGGAGACGGCAACGGGGAGGATTTCGCGCTCTGGGAGGGTGCCCGGCTCGTCATTCCCGGCCGTGCCGACCTCGCGCTGGGGGAAGTGGGGGCCGTCCAACGGCAGATGGAACGCCAACGCGAGGCGGTCGTCGAGAGCGCCGTGCGTTGCCTCGCCGCGGCCGACGAGGCGGACCGGTCGGAGCAGCCGGTCGATTTCAGGCAGCTCGCGGAGAAGCATGCGGTCGATGCCACGTTTCTGTCCGGATGGCTCAACCATCTCGGCATCGCCGGGGCGGACGGTCTCAAGCTGGAACCCTTGCTCTCCACCAAAACGAACTCGGTGGCCAACTATGACTTCATCAAGGGCTGGTCCGGCAAGGATGCGCTCAGCGTTCTCGCCAACTCGTCCGATGGCGCGGTGAGCATCCCCGGCCGCATGAAACCGCTCAGCGTCGCGACGCATCCCTCGCCGAAGCTCTCCTCCGTCATCGCGTGGCGCAGTCCGGTGAGCGGGACCGTGAAGATCAGCGGCAACGTCCAGGACGGCCATACCGCCTGCGGCAACGGCATTCTCTACAGCCTCGAACTGCGCCGCGGTCACACGCGTGAATTGCTGGCCGCGGGGGAAAGCAAGGCGGACACGTTGATCCCCTTCGGCCCCTTCGAAAACGTCGCGGTCTCGGCGGGTGACGTCATCGCCCTCGTGATCGATCCGAGGGGCAGCGACCACGCCTGTGATCACACCCCGGTGAATCTCACCCTCGGTGATGGCACGAGGGAATGGGATCTCGCCAAGGACGTCGCTCCGGACATCCTCGCCGGCAATCCGCACGCCGACCGTCACGGCAACGCGGCGGTCTGGCATTTCCTCAGCCAGCCGGCGAGCGGCGCCCAGGCACCCGCCACCCTGACCGACTCCCAATCGCTGCTCTCGAAATGGCGGCAGGCGGGGGACGCGGCCGGACGCGCCCGCATCGCGGAGCAGGTCGCGGAACTTCTCCGGCAGGACGAGGCGGCCGGGAAGGCCGGTCCGGCCGATCGGGAACTGCGGAGCCGGCTTCTCGCCTCCAACGGCCCGCTCCTCGGCGAGGCGTGGCGCTCGGCGAAGGCGCAGGCCGCGGATGTCCCCGCCCCGGCCGCCGCTCCGGCATACGGACTCGACCCGGCCCTCCTCGGCAAGCATCCCCGGGGCGGCGGGGTGGAACCCACGAGCCTGTGCGTGCAGGCTCCGTCGGTGATCGAGGTGCGTCTTCCCGCCGCGATGCTTCCGGGCGCCGAACTGGTGGTCAACGGTCGCCTTCACCCCGAAAGCACCAAGGATGCCAGCGTGCAGATGCAGGTGCTCGCCACGAAACCGGACCGGTCGTCCGGTCTCCTCGCCGCCAACGCCACGGCGGTCAACCAGGGAGGGGCCTGGACCGACAGCAAGCCGCCCGTGATCTTCGATGCGCCCGTCCTCGTCCACGACGGGGGGGAGGCCCGCCGCCGCTTCGAGGGCGCCTTCGACGACTTCCGGGCCGTCTTTCCCGCGGCGCTCTGCTACACGAAGATCGTTCCGGTCGACGAGGTGGTCACCCTGACACTCTTCCATCGGGAGGATGAACCGCTCCGGCGGCTCCTCCTCGACGAGGCGCAACAGGCCGAACTCGACCGGCTCTGGGACGAACTCCACTTCGTCAGCGAAGACGCGCTCACGCTCGTCGATGCCTTCGAGCAGATCTGGCAATATTCAACCCAGGACGGTCCCGACGCGCCGAACGGCGACAAGCGCCTCGAGCCCCTGCGCGACCCGATCCTGCGGGACGCCGAGGCCTTCAGAAAACGCCGGGTCGAGCTGGAACCCGTGCAGATGCGCGCCGTGCTCGACTTCGCCGGGGCCGCCTGGCGCCGTCCGCTCCGGGATTCCGAAAAGGCGGAAGTGGAGGCGTTTTACGACCGGCTCCGCACGCAGGAGCTGGCCCACGACAAGGCCGTTCGGCTCATGCTCGCGCGCGTCCTCACCTCTCCCGCCTTTCTCTATCGCGGGGAGAAGGCCCGCGGGATGACCGGCCCGGTCGACGACTGGGAGCTTGCGACCCGCTTGAGCTATTTCATCACCTCCTCCGCGCCGGACGCGGAACTGCGCGCCGCGGCAGCCGCGGGAACGCTCCGCGACGACAAGGTCCTCGCGGCCCAGGCGCGCCGCCTCCTCAAGACGGAGCGGGTCCGCAACCTCGCGACGGAGTTCGGTTGCCAATACCTCCATGTCCGCGACGTCGCCACGCTCGACGAGAAGAGCGAGCGGCACTTTCCGGATTTCCCCGGATTGCGCGACGCCATGCAGGAGGAGGTGGCGCGCTTCTTCATCGACCTGTTCCAGAACGACGGCAGCGTCCTTTCCCTGCTCGAGGCCGACCACACCTTTGTCAACGAGCCGCTGGCCAAGTTCTATGGCATGGAAAATCCGCAATCCGGAACCGGAGGCGTCCGGCCCGGCCCCAATCCGAAACCCGCCGAATGGACCCGCATCGAGGGGCTTCGCGAAAAGGGCCGCGGCGGCCTTCTTGGATTCGCCGCGACCCTGGCGAAGCACTCGGGGGCTTCCCGCACCAGCGCGATCCTCCGGGGCACCTGGGTGAGCGAGGTCATCCTCGGGGACAAGCTGCCGAATCCGCCGAAAGGGGTGCCGGTGCTCCCGGACGAGGCCCCCGAGGGGTTGAGCGAGCGCCAACTCATCGAACGCCACAGCCGCGATGAGAATTGCGCCGGATGCCACCGCCGAATCGATCCCTACGGATTCGCCCTCGAGGGCTTCGACGCGATCGGCCGGGCCCGCGCGGCCGACACCCGCACCGAACTGCCCGGCGGCAAACCGGTCGATGGCTTGGCGGGCCTCCGCGATTATCTCGCAGGGGAGCGGCGCGAGGATTTCCTGCGCCAGTTCTCCCGCAAACTGCTCGGGTATGCCCTCGGGCGGAGCGTGCAGCTCTCGGACGACCCGCTCCTCGACGAACTCGTCGCGACCGAGGGACACCGCACCGGCGATCTCGTCGAGCGCATCGTCCTGAGTCCGCAGTTCCGCAACGCGAGAGGACAGGAACTGGCGGTGAAATAGCCCGGGACCAGGCATCGCATCGCGGCGGGTTTTCCCGTCGCGCGTCCGGGGTTGCGTCCGGCTTGCCGCGGTTCCGTGTCCGGAAAGTGGGCTTTTTCTATCCAGATCACTCATTTTCCCTCCCATTTCCGGATGAAATGGACAAGACTTGGCCATGTTCCAAGTTCCGCGTTTACCGGGCAAGGGCGGTCTCGTCCGCGGTCTGGTCGTGCCATTCTCGGTTTTCGTGCTGGCCGGGACTTGCGGCATGCTGGGCTGGATCGAATCGATCCACCGGCGCGAGTCGTTGCATCAATTCGCCGAGACGGCCCGGGCAAACGCCCGTTTTGTGGAGCGGCTGCGTCTTCCGAGTTCCCCGGAACTGGCGCGCAACCTCGCCGAGGTCCTTGGGGTTGCGGTGGGGTTCCGGCTCGGGGAGGGAACGATCGAAGGAATGCCGGAGGAGGTGCGGTCGGCGCTCGCCACCGTGGCCGTGAAAGAGGAACGGGCGATTCGTGAGGGGCGGTGGGAATTGGCCCAGGCGCCGCTGCGGTCCGGCGAGGGGGCGCTGGTGTTGTTGCGCGAGGCGGCACCGTTCGCGCCCGGAAAGGGGCTCCTCCCGGCCATGATCATCGCGGTCATCGGAGGCGGGTTGGCGATGCTGGTGGCACGGCGGCTGGTGAACCCCTTGACCCTGCTGACCCGTTGGCTGCCGAATCTCGATCACGAAAACCCCGAGATCCTGCCGCGTGAGGTGACGAGCCGGAACGACGAGATCGGGACGCTGGCGCGTTCCCTCGTAGAAAGCCATCGGCGTCTCCGCGAGGAAACGGGCCGCCGGCATCAGGCGGAACGGCTCGCGGCGCTCGGTCGCATCGCCACCAGTCTCGCGCACGAAATCCGCAATCCGGCGGCGGCCATCCGGATGCATGCCGATCTCCTTGCGGCGGAAGCGTTGCCGGGAGGCCGGGATTCCATCGTCCTGATCCGCGAGGAGGTCGACCGCATCACCGATCTGGTGAACCAGTGGCTCTTCGTGGCGCGTGCCGCCCCGCCGAAGACGGAACGGCACGATCTGGTCGCGCTCGTCCGCCGCGTCTTGATCCGGCTCGCTCCGCAGTTCGACTACGCCGGTGTCACCGTGGCCGGTCCGGAGGCGGATCCGGCCTGGATCGGGGTGGACGGGCCGAGGATCGAGCAGGTGGTGCGCAATCTTTTGATCAACGCGGTCCAGGCGATGCCCGAGGGCGGGAAGATCTCGGTGGAGGTGCGGGACGAAGACGGATCCGTAATCCTCGGGGTCGGCGACGAGGGAAGGGGATTCAGCCGGGAGGCGCTCTCGCGTTGGAACGAGCCCTTCTTCTCGGAACGCGAGGGTGGCATGGGACTGGGGCTCACCCTCGCCGCGGAGGTGATGTCGGGCCACGGCGGACGGATCGAGATCTCGAACCGGCCGGATGGCGGCGCGCGGGTGCGCTGTTTCTTCATCGATCGCACCGGATCCGGTGGAACCCCGACCGAAACCTCTTTTGCCTGACATGAACACCACTCCACGGGTTCTCATCGTCGAGGACGAGCGCGCCCTCGCCCTCGCGTTCGCCGCCGCCGCGCGCCAGGCGGGCGCGGCGAGCGAACTCGCGCCGACCGCGGCCCGGGCGCGGCGTCTCCTGAGGGAGTCGGGTCCCTTCCACGCGCTCATTCTCGACATCGGATTGCCCGACGAGAACGGGCTCGCTTTTCTCCGGGGCCTGGCGGAGCGCGAACGGATTCCGACCTTCGTCGTCACCGCGCACGGGGAGATCGAAAACACCATCGCGGCACGGAAGCTCGGAGTGCGCGAGTTTTTCACCAAGCCCCTCGACTTCGCCGCCTTCACCGCGGCGCTGGCGGCGGAACTGCGTGCCGCACTGCCGGAAAAGGAGGCGGTCCGTCCGCTGGCCGGAGACGGGGCCTTCCTGGGGGCGGCGCCATCGATGCGCCCGGTCTTCCGCCAGATCGCGCACGCCTGCGCGAGCACCGAACCGGTCCTGATCCGTGGCGAGACGGGGACGGGAAAGACGCGGGTGGCGAGGCTGGTTCACGAGCATTCGTCCACGGCGGAGGCGGTGTGGATCACCCATTCGCCGGGAGAAGGGAATCTCGAATCGAACCTGAGGCATGCCCGTGGCGGAAGTCTTCTCATCGAGGAAGTGGGAGGCCTCGACCCGGAGGAGCAGGGATGGCTCGTCCGGTCGATGGAGTCGGCGGACGATTCCTTCCCCCGGTTGCTCGCCACGAGTTCCCGCGATCTCGCCGCGGCGGTGACGACCGGAGCGCTTCGGAGCGATCTTTACTACCGGCTGCAGGTGCTCGAGATCCGTCTCCCTCCCCTGGGGGAACGGCTCGAGGATCTGCCGGCGCTGGCGGATTTTTTTGCCGGACAACTCGCTCCGGGGCGTCTCGTCGAATTCGCCGAGGCCGCGCTGGCATGCCTCCTCGGGCATGATTGGCCGGGTAATCTCCGTGAACTGCGGAACGTCGTCTCATTTGCCCTGACCGCGGCGGCGGGGGCGGGATTGCTCGAGTCGCGTCATCTGCCGGTGCACCTCGGTGCGGGCGCAAGAGCGGTCATGGATTCCGAAGGCGAGGTGCCCAAGGCGCTCAGGATGGCGCTCTCGCACTGGATCGACGAACGACTGGAATCCGATCCACGGCCGAACTATCGCGATCTCTCGGAAGCGCTCGAGTCGGTCCTGATTGAAGAACTGCTGCCACGCTACGGGGGGCGTCTCGCCCGCCTCGCCTCGGATCTCCAGGCCAACCGGACGACCTTGCGCAAGCGCCTGCGGGGTGCCGCCGACACCGACTGAACAGATTCTGTCCAGTTTCTGGCGGAAATCTGCGCACTTTTCGGAACGCTGTGGCGACCACTTGTCAGAGGCGAAGGCATCCGCTCTAAAGGGGGACCGTTTGTTTGATCATGAAGTCCCTTGGAAATCTGTTTTGTCTCGTTCCCGTGCCGGGCCTGATGGCCGCGACCCTCCTCGTGGTTCCCGTCGTCGCCCAAGAGGAGCCTCCGGTGGAAAGCACCCTCGATCCCATCGTCATCACGGGGGCGGAGCCGGAATCCGGGCCGGTCTTCCTGGCCGATGCGGAAAGCAACCTCGACGTGCCCCTGGTGGTCACTCCGACCCGCCAGGTTGCTCCCGTGAACCTTTCCCCCTACTCGATCGCGACGATCAGCGAGCAGCAGATCATCGACCGGCTCGACCGCACCGTTCCCGAACTTCTCGGAAGAACGCCCTCGGTCATGGCCCAGAAGACCTCGCATGGCCAGGGGTCTCCCTTCATCCGCGGATTCACCGGTTACCGGAACCTCGCCCTGATCGACGGCGTCCGTCTCAACAATTCGACATTCCGGGACGGTCCGAACCAATACTGGAACACGATCGATCCCTACTCGCTCCGTTCGGTCGAACTCGTGAGGGGGCAGGGCTCCGTCCTCTATGGGGCCGATGCCATCGGCGGCACCCTGAACGCGCTGACGGCCCGTCCGGTGTATGCCGATTCCGGGTTCCTCACGGGCGGACGCACCTTCGCGCGCTGGTCCTCGGCCGAGCAGAGTTACACGGGCCGCGTCGAAGGCTACGTGTCGGAGGCGGATCAATACGGGTTCCTCTTCGGGTTCACCGGAAAAGATTATGGAAACCTGCGCACCTCAGGGCAGGGCGAAAATCCGAACACGGGTTATGAGGAATGGGACGCGGACCTGAAGGCCGAGTTTTTCCTCAACCCCGACACGCGCCTGACTTTCCTGCACCAGCAGGTCCATCAGAACGATGCGTGGCGCACCCACAGCACCATTTTCGGGATTCCCTGGCGCGGAACCGACATCGGATCGGACCAACGTCGCTCGCTCGACCAACAGCGCCAGCTCACCTACCTCCAACTCGAGGGCAATCCCGGAGGCGTCGTCGACCACTACCTCGTCGGCATCAGCCATCAGCGTCAGGCCGAGGAGCAGTTCCGCATCCGCGCCGTCGGAGACGGGCGGCGCAACCTCAGCGGATCCGATGTCGATACCTACGGTGCCATTGCCCAACTCTCTTCGGACACCGCGATCGGCTACCTCACCTACGGTGCGAGCTACTACATCGACCGGGTCGATTCCTACCGGCTCAATTACAACGCGGACGGTTCCTTCGACGACCGTTCCATCCAGGGACCGGTGCCGGATGACTCGACCTACGAACTCGCCGATGTTTTCATCCAGGATCACCTCACCCTGAACGACCGGCTCGAGGTCTGGCTCGGAGTGCGCGGGACCGTCGCGAAGGCCGACATCGGCCGGGCCGAAGAACCAGTCAGCGGAAATGCCTTCTCCTTCCAAGACGATTGGACGAGCGCGGTCGGGAGCGGACGATTCCTCTACGACCTCGATGGCAGCGACACGCTCGCGCTCTTCGGCGGTGTCTCGCAGGGGTTCCGGGCACCGAGTCTTTCCGATCTCTCGCGGCTGGATCTTGCCAGGTCCGGAGAGATCGAAACCCCCTCGCCGGGTCTTGAGCCGGAAAAATACACCTCGATGGAAATCGGCGTGCGCAAGGATCTCGAATCGACCCGCCTTTCCGTGGCCTACTACTACACCGACATCAAGGACTTCATCGTGGGGACGCGGACCGGGAGGATCGTCGAAGGCTCGCAGGAGGTCACCAAGACGAACGGCGGCGAGGGATATGTGAGCGGTTTCGAATTCGAGATCCAACAAGGTCTGAACGAGCACCTTTCCCTGTTCGGTTGGATGTCATGGCAGGATGGCGACCTCGAAAGGGACGGTGTCCTCGAGCCGATGAGCCGGATCATGCCGCTGACGGCCGAAGCCGGAGTCCGCTGGACGCCTTGCGGGGCGGTCTGGGTGGAACTGCTCGCCTACGGTTCGGCCCGGCAGGACCTGCTGCCCCTGCGCGACCAGCTCGACACCGAGCGCATTCCGCCGGGAGGCACCCCGGGCTATGTCATCGGTACGTTGCGGGGCGGATACGACCTCGGGAACGGCCTCAGTCTCACCGCCGCCCTCGAGAACTTCACCGACGAGGCCTACCGCGTCCACGGATCGGGGATCAACGGTCCCGCGAGGAACTTCATCCTCGCGGCGGACTGGCGCTTCTGATCCTGTGTCGCCCCGTCCATTCTCCGCGAATAAGCCTTGCCGCCGCGCTGGCAACGAGCAAGGAGCGTCTGAGGGCAGATTCCGGAGGAAACAAAAAAACCCGCCGCGGGGGTCCGCGACGGGTTTTCCAGAGTTTCAGAACACGCCGGCCCGATCACTGGGCTTTCGGCTTGCCCTTGCCTTCACCCTTGCCCTTCGGGGCCTTCGGCGGGGCGGAGAGCTCGGCCTTGTCGAGCTGGCCGTCCTTGTTGGTGTCGCGGCCGGCGAACATCTTCTCGGGATCACCGCCCTTTTCCTTGGCCTTGGCGGCCATGGGGCCGGCGAGGAACTCTTCCTTGGAGATGGTGCCGTTGCCGTCCTTGTCGAGGGCCTTGATCATGGCTTCGGCGCGCTGGGCGGGATCTCCGCCTTTGCCCTTGCCCTTGCCTTCACCTTTGCCCTTGCCTTCTTCGGCCTGGAGGCCGAATGCCAAACCGGCCACGAGAGTGGCCAACACGAGGAATTTATTCATCTTTTCTTGGATTCACGATTGGGGTTGCCCGGAGCGACCGCCCCGGAGGGAACGAGCGTTCCCGGATTCCAATAACGCCGGAAAGCCGCAGCCGTTTCGAAAAAAACGTCAACCGGCCGTTTTTTTGAGGGCGGCTTCCATGAGGCGGAAGCCGCGATCGATCAGGCTCACGCGGTCCTCGAGGAGACCGGCCGCCAGAAGGGCCTGGTCAAGCAGCTGGGCGGCAGCGACCTTGGCGAGTTCGGGATCGGTCGCGCGGGCCGCGGCGAGGGCGTGGACGAGGCCGTGACGGGGATTCACCTCGAGCTCGACCTTCTGGGGCGGCAAGGGTTCGCCGGGGTTCATCGCCTGGAGCATCTGGCGCATCTGGGCGCTCATCCCGTGGGCGGGCACAAGCACCGCCGCGGGGCTGCTGACGAGGCGTTTCCCGGGAGCGACTTGGTCGACGCGCTCGCCGAGCTCCTCCTTGAGAAATTCGCAAAGAGCGGTCATCGCTTCCTCGGCGAGGGGCTCGCCCGGCGCCTCGGCACCGGCATCATCGGGCAGCTCCACTTCGGAAGAAGCGGCGGAGACGAGCGATTTGCCGTCGAATTCGCGGAGGTGCTGGAGGAGGTATTCGTCGATCGTGTCGAGGAAGTAGATCACCTCGAGACCGCGCGCCTTGAGCGCCTCGAGGTAGGGGCCCGCCTCGACCGAGGCGCGGTCGGTGCCGGCGAGGTAATAGATCTTGTCCTGCCCGTCCTTGGCGCGGGTGAGGTAGTCCTCGAAGCCGGTGAGGGTGCCGGGATCGGTCATGCTGCTCTCGAAGCGGAGCAGTTTGGCGAGACCCTCGCGATGCTCGAAATCGGTCACGACGCCCTCCTTGAGGAAGCGGGAGAACTTCGCGTGGAACTCCCGGAATTTGTCGGCGTTGTCCTTCGCCTCGCCGTCTAGGAACTTGAGGAAACGCTTCGTGACGACGCGGTTGATCTTGCGGACGAGCGAGCTGTCCTGCATCGACTCGCGGCTGATGTTGAGCGGAATGTCGGCGCTGTCGATGACGCCGCGGAGGAAGCGGAGCCATTCCGGGAGGAGTCCCTCGGGTTTGTCGTCGATGAGGACGTTCTTGCAATAGAGCGAGACGCCCGGCTCCATCTGGCCCATGCCCCAGAGCTCGGTGTTTTCGGTGGGGACGAAGAGGAGCGCGTTCAGCTCGATCGGCGAATCCGCATTGAAGTGCATGCGGTAGCGCGGCTCGTCGTAGGCCTTGGCGGAGAACTTGTAGAACTCCTGGTATTCCTCGTCGGTGACCTCGCTCTTTTTCTTCCGCCAGATCGCCTCGACCTTGTTGATGCGGTCCTCGCCGATCATGACGGGGAAAGAGACGAAGTTCGAGTAGTTCTCGACGATCGAACGGAGGCGGTGCGTCGTCGCGAAGTCGGCGCAATCCTCGCGCAGTTTCAGGACGATGCGGCAACCGCGCGGTAGTTCCTCCTCCGATGCGGCGATCTCGTAGCCGGTCTTTCCGTCGCTGGTCCAGACGAGCGACTCGGATCCCGGACGCCAGGATCGGCTGTGCACGATGACCTCGTCGGCGACCATGAAGGCGGAGTAGAAGCCGACGCCGAACTGGCCGATGAGGGCGCTCTCCTTCCGGGCCGATTCCTCGAGATTGCGGAGGAAGGCCTTCGATCCGGAGTGGGCGATCGTGCCGAGGTTCTCGTGGAGTTCCTCGCGGGTCATGCCGAGGCCGTGGTCGGCGATGGTGAGGGTCTTGGCCTCCTCGTCGACGGTGAGACGGATCTCGAGGGGCAGGTCGGCACCCTCGACCGCGCTCTCGGTGAGCTGGAGATGACGCAGCTTCTCGAGCGCGTCGGAGGCGTTCGAGACGAGCTCGCGCACGAAGATCTCCTTGTCGGTGTAGAGGGAGTGGATCACGATGTCCAGCACCTGGCTGACTTCGGCCTGGAATTCGCGTTTTTCAGGGGCAGGGGTGGTGGTCATGGTTTTGATCTGAAGAATGGGGTTACCAGATAAGGGGACGGCAAAATGGGTAAGGTGTGAGGAAAGTCAAGGGTTCGAACACCGGGACGGACCCCGCGAAGTGCGCTTTTCCTAAGGGAACGCGGTGGAAAAACGTTGTCACGGTGTCGCGACCCGGCGACAAGTTCCCATAGCATGCGCCCCCGTCTGCTCTCCATCCTCCTTCTGGCCATTCCCTTTCCGGTCCTCGCCGTCCCCCCGGCGGCTCCGTCAGGGGTCGTGGCATATGCCCCGAACGAAGACCGCGTCCACGTGTCGTGGATCGACAATGCCACGGATGAGACCGGATTCCGGATCGAACGCCAGGTCGATGGAGGCGCTTGGGCGACTCTGACCACGGTTCCCGCGAACTTCGAGGTGTACCGGGGCACCGCCGTTTCCAACGCCGAGCAGAGCTACCGATTCCGCATCACCGCCTTGAAGGGGACGGAAGCCTCCGGGGCGACCGAGTCGCAGGTGTTGGTGAAGCCGACGGGGCCGCTCGATTTGTTCTCCGATCCCGGATACACCGATCCGGACCCCGGGAACACGACCAACAACCGTGTTCCCAAGGAACTGCCCGAGGGCAGCGGGTTCCGCGCGGGATCCGCGGTCAATCAACAAATCCTTGTCTTCAATAATGACACGCCCGAGACCTTCCGCATCGGCACTCCCGAGTCCTATACCGTGCAAAACATCGCCCCGGGACTGAGCCTCAACAGCACGACCGGGGCGATTACGGGCACGGTCGCCGCCCCGGGAGTGTATCGCATGTTTGTCGGAGTCACTTTCGATGGCGGCAAAAAATTCGAGCAGGTCCGCTTTCTGCGCGTCCTTCCGGGAGTCTCCTCTCCGGTCGTGGACAAGCCGATCAATCTGCCGAAACAACACCTCGGGGTGAAGGGATTCCTCGACATTTCGACGCTGTTCAAGGATCCGGCCCGTCCCATGGGGGCGTGGTTCTACACCGCGGGCGAGTCCATCATCGTCGCGCTGTTCGACACGGCGACGCCCAAGACGGTCAACAACTTTCTCGGTTATGTGAACCGGGGCAATTACAACGGCACCCTCGTGCACCGTTCGATTCCGCAATTCATCATCCAGGGCGGGGGATATGCGCGGAATTCGGCCACCGCGCCCGCGAGCTGGCGGGAGGTCACCAAGCTTGATCCGGTGCAGAACGAGCCCGGGATCTCAAATATCCGGGGCACCATCGCGATGGCGAAACTTGGGGGAACCCGCGACAGCGCCACGAGCGAGTGGTTCTTCAACGTGGACAGCTTCGGCGGAAACCCGGCGAACCTGAACTTCCAGAACGGGGGCTTCACCGCCTTCGGAGCGGTCGTGGGAACGGCCGGGCAGGGCATCGTCGACTCGATCAACAACCTCGTGACGAACGCGCCGAACGATTCGCAAAATCCCACCAACGCCTACCTCATTTCCTTCCCCGGTCAGTCGCCGCGCCCGTTCTTCGACGTGCCGGTGCTCGACCCGGTGACGACTCCCGGCCCGCCGCCCCAGTCCACCGCTCCCGCCACGCTCTCGGCGAACAGCCTTCTCCCGATCGATTCCATCACCCCCTGTCCTCCGGTCGTCATCACCCTCGTTTCCAACAGCGACCCCAGCGTTCTCGACGCCGGGGTCGAGGGGATGCTGCTCTACCTCGAATCGAAGAACAAGATCGGCACCTCGGTGCTGAACCTCAAGGCCACCAATCTCGATGGAAATTCGGTCAACTACAGTCTCACCCTCAACATCGACGACGTGATCGGGCCCGGGTTCCGGCTCACCAGCATCCGGGGAGTCAATCCGCCGGGAACCCTTCTCGTTCGGGGAGTCGCCCAAGACACGATCGGACTCGGGTTCTGGCGCTACCGGATCAACAAGGGTCGATGGATCAAGGCGCAGACCCTCCGGGGCAAGTCGGCATCCATGGTCGCGAGGATGAAGGGCTTCCGCCGCGGCAGAAACCTCATCGAGTTCGAGGTCTTCGATGCGAGGGGGAATCGTTCCGGGGTGCTGAAACAAACGCTCACGTTCAACTGAAACCCGCTTCGAGCGGTCGATCGAACCGACTCCTCCGACGGCAGGTTCGGTCGAGGATGGGGCGGGTTTCAGGCCCGCAGGTATCTCGCGAACCAGTCCTTCGTTTTCCTCCACATTGCCTCGGACAATTCATGTCCGATTCCCGGTTCGACGAAACTGCCGAACCGGTCGGCGGCCCCGGCCGCGGCATAGGTGGCGCTGATCCTGGCGATCCCTTCCCGGGCTTCCGCAATCGGGCTGCCACCGTCCTCCTCGCCGAGGTTGAGATGGAGCGCCCGGGGTGCGGTGAGGGCGGCGATTTCCGGGGTGTCGCCGTATTGCAGCCAGCCCGGCACGAAGTTGGGAAAGCAGTGGAGGAGGCCGTGTGACTCGATCGCCGCGTAGGTCGGCAGGCAGCAGTTTCCCACGAGCGCCTTCAGGCGGGGTTCGAACGGGCCGACGAGCCAGGTGTGGGTGGATCCCATCGAGTGGCCGTAGCAGCCGATCCTTCCCGCCTCGACCTCGGGACGCGAGACGAGGAAATCGACCGCCCGGCGCATGTCGAGAATGTTCTTCCAGGCCATGCATTTTCCCCGCAAGAGGTAGCGGAGGAACTCGAAACGCTCGAAATTGCCGCCCTTCAGTTTCCCCGAGGGATCCTGGCGTTCCTCGAAGCATTGGGCGTCGGGGCAGAGGACGACATATCCCTCGCGCGCGAGCGCCGCGCCGGTGTGTTGTGCGGGATTTCCGGCGAGTCCGGCCGGTTCGCTCTTTCCGAGGTGCCATTCCCCGTTGTGCTGGTGCCAGACGGCCACGGCGGGGGCGGGATGCGCGGCATCGACCCCGTCGGGGATGAGGAGCAGGGCGGGAATCGGTTCAGCCGGTTCTCCGGGAAGGCCTGACGGTGTCTCGTAGGTGAGGGACTCGATGCGGAAACCATCGCCGGCGATGGTCTCGCGGTGGCGCACGTTCAGAGGACCGGGCTCGGGCCAGGGGCCGCCGAGGCATTCGAGGAGACGGGCGCGGAGTTCTTCGGGAGTCATGATCGCGGCGGGAGCGGTGGGAGCGGATGAGTTCTGGGCAAGGAGGGAACCGCACCCGAGACCGGTTCCCAGCGAAGCGGCGGCCTGCTTGAGGAGGGTACGTCGATCGGGATGGGAGCCCTGCATGGCGGTCGCGGTGAAGGGAAATTGCAATTCCCCATCCTATAAAGAGGAAGCACGAGCTTCACAAGCCCGCCCGCGCCTTGATCCCGCCAGTTTCCGGAGAATGCCCCGGGGTGGTAGTAAGGAGCATGATTCGTAGCTGTCTCCCCGCACTGGCGATCCTCGCCTCGCTCGCCCACGCCGCCGACGAGGCCACCCTTCCGGCGGACCTCCGCCCCCATTTCAGCCCGCCTGCCGCATTGGCGAACGATTTCGGCGGCTTCCGCAGTCCGCTCCGCTTCGACGATGGCGGAGAGGTCCGTGACGCCGACGGCTGGAAAAAACGCCGGGGGGAGATCCTCCGCACCTGGCACGGGCTCATGGGGGAATGGCCGTCCCTGATCACCGAACCGGTCGTGGAGGTGCTCGAGTCGGTGGAGGAGGAGAACTTCACCCGCCACCGCGTCCGCTTCTCCTGGACTCCCACGCAGAAGACGACCGGCTACCTTTTCATTCCTGACAAAGCCACCACTGGAAAACATCCCGCCGTCCTCACCGTCTACTACGAACCCGAGACCGCCGCGGGGATGGGCAACGAATTCCGTGACTTCGCCTACCAGCTCGCGAAGCGGGGATTCGTGACCCTTTCGATCGGCACCACCGAAACCAGCGCCTCGAAGGACTACGCCCTCTACTGGCCCTCGATCGAGAAGGCAACGGTGCAGCCGCTCTCGATGCTGGCGTATGCTGCGGCGAACGCCTGGCACGTCCTCGCCGCGCGCCCCGAGGTCGATCCCGCGCGGATCGGGATCACGGGCCATTCCTACGGCGGCAAATGGTCGATGTTCGCCTCGTGCCTCTTCGACCGGTTCGCCTGCGCCGCCTGGAGCGATCCCGGCATCGTCTTCGACACGCGTCCGAGCGTCAACTACTGGGAGCCCTGGTATCTCGGCTATCATCCGAAACCGTGGCGCGAGCGCGGCGTGCCGACGGCCGCGAATCCGGCCCGCGGCCTCTATCCGGAACTGCTCAAAGAAGGGCGCGACCTGCACGAACTCCACGTGCTGATGGCTCCGCGGCCGTTCCTGGTATCCGGCGGCAGCGAGGATCCGCCGGAGCGATGGAAGGCGCTGAACCATTCCGTGGCGGTGAACCGTCTCCTCGGTTTTGAAAACCGGGTCGCGATGCACAACCGGCCCGAACACGCGCCGAACCCCGGGTCGAACGAGGTCATTTACCGGTTTTTCGAGCATTTCCTGCGGCCGTGACCCCGGGGCGGTCCTTCCGCACCGGAGCGGCGGGGTGGCGGTGTGCCGACCGTCCGGGTAGCGGATCCGCTTTTTTTGCGTAAAGCCGTCCCGTGGATCGTCTCTGCCTGCGGGATAAACGGGAAAACCCGGAAGGCGTTCCGCGGCCTCCCCCGTCTCCACCAGTTCCGCAGAAATCCAAACCGGTTCCAAGCCCATGAAGAAACTCGTCTCCCTGCTCCACGCCCTCATGTTGATTCCGACCCCGTTTGTCGTCGCATCAACCGTCGTGATCGACACCGTTCCGATCCGCTATGCCGGCAACACGCCCGACGCCACCACCGGGTTCGGCTCGGTCGCCTACAACTACCGGATCGCGCGCTACGAGGTGACCTTGTCGCAATATGTCGAGTTTCTCAATGCCGTCGCGGATTTCGACACCCACGGGCTATACAACACGTCGATGACTTCGACCGCCCAGGTCGCGGGCGTGGACCGGATCGGAGTTCCCGGCGCCTATGTGTATTCAGCCCTCGGTGATCCCGCCCGGCCCATCACCTTCGTGAATTGGTTCGATGCGGCCCGCTTCGCGAACTGGATGTCCAACGGCCAGCCTTCGGGAGCGCAGGACACCACCACGACCGAGGACGGTGCCTACACCCTCGTGCCACCCTTCGATCATGTCGGGTTCGTGAAGAACGGGACCAACCCCAACACGCGCCGTCCCCCGCTCTGGTGGATTCCCTCCGAGGACGAATGGTACAAGGCCGCCTACCACAATCCGACACTGGCCGCGGGTCTCGGGGGCTACCATTTCTATCCCATCCAAAGTCCCTTCGACAATGTCCCCTACAGCGCCGCGCCTTCCGGTGCCGGGGCCCCGGACGCCATCCTCTCGGGGAACTTCCTTCGCGACGATGCCATCGTCAACGGATACAACGAGGGATACGCCGTCACGGGCAGCAGCTTGTTCCCGGCGACGAACGCCCTCTCCTGGGTCATGTCGTATCCGGCCCCGACATTCTACGGAACGTTCGACCAGGGCGGCAACGTGGCCGAGATCACCGATGGCACCATCGATTCCGGAGGCACGCTCCGGCGGGTCTCGCGCGGCGGCAGTTGGATGGACACCGAGGTCGTCATGCGGTCCAACTTCCGCCTCAGCACCAGCCCGACGGTCGAGACGATGGGGATCGGATTCCGCCTCGCCACGGCCGAACCGACCGCCCAGCGGATCCGGTTCGTGACCCCCCGGCGCAGCCAGCTCCGGGTCGGCAACCGGTTCCGTCTCAACGTCTCCTCCGATTCCGGTTTGGCCGTGACGGTGCGCAGCTCCGCCCCGTCGGTTCTCTCCGTCAGAGGATCGATCGCCAGGGTTCGGCGGAGCGGGCGCGTCGTCCTCACCGCCTCTCAGGCGGGCGATCCTTTCGCGCTCCGGGCCACACCGGTGGTGAAGCGGCTCACGGTCCGTTGACGAACGCCTCGGAGCGGACCAATCGAGGCGATCCCGCCATGGAAATTTCCCGCCAGGCCCTTGCGACGCTCTCCTCGGTCCTCGCACTGTTTCCCGCGTTTCTCTCCGCCCAGATCCCGGCCTTCCCCGGCGCCGAGGGATTCGGGGCCACCGCCACGGGCGGACGGGGCGGACGCGTCCTCGTCGTGACAACGACGGCAGCTTCCGGACCTGGATCGCTCCAGGACGCCCTCGATCAGAGCGGACCCCGGTATGTCGTCTTCGCGGTGAGCGGACTCATCGACGCCCAAATCCACCTCCGCCATGGCGATGTCACGATCGCGGGGGAAACCTCGCCGGGTGGCATCACAATCCGTGGTTTCGTCACGGACGAGACACCGTTCCAGGACCAGGCGGTGCGGGCCCCCGCGCAATTCGCCGAAAACTGGATCCTCCGCCACATCCGCATCCGCCCTGGCGCATCGGGCCCGAGTGATGACGGGCTGCGCCTCCGCTACACGAGAAATGCGATCGTCGATCATGTCTCCGTCGGCAACGCCGTGGACGAGGCCGTGGAGATCTCGTATTCCAACGGAATCACGATCCAGAACAGTCTCCTCGCCGAGACGGTCGGCGGTCATTCCTTCTACGGCGGGATGTTGATGAACTACTCGAACCCGGCCCACGGCTTCGCCCTCGACCGGCTCTCGATCCACCACAATCTCTTCGTGCGGATCGAGGGCCGCCTTCCCGAGGCCTCCCGCGAATCCGCCGCCGCCGCCGGAAGCACGATGGACCTTGAGCTTTCGAACAACCTCTACTGGGATCCCCGCTTCTTCATCGCGCTGGGGGCCGACACCAACGTCGTCACCAACGGCCTCGGCCAACCCTATCCGATCCACTACCGGCTCAATGCGGTGGGCAACGTCTTCCGCACCGGTTCCGCTTTTCCCTACGGCATGTGGGACGACCAGATCCTGCGCGCCCCCTCCGCGGGCGGGAATGAGTTGTTTGTCAGTGGCAACATGATGTCGCTTCATCCGGGCCGCCGCGACTACGAACTCTTCTACTGCTGCAACGACTACGCAACGGTGACTCTGCCCGATGCCACGCCGCGTTCCGCCACGGCACGAACGACGCGGCATCCCTTTCCCCCGGTCACCTACACCGATGCCGCCGTGCTCCGCGAAACCCTCCTGGCCCAAGCCGGAGCCTTCCCCCGCGATCCGATGGACCAAAGGATCGTTCAGCCGGTCCAGGAAGACCGCATCGATCCCGCCGCGCCGAACACGAATCCCGCAGGGGATGCCCTCCTCCCCGCGTTTGCGGGCACCGCTCCCGCCGCGTCGGTCGACTCCGACCTCGATGGCATGCCGGATGCCTGGGAGACGGCCCGCGGACTCGATCCCCGGACACCGGGGCACGCCGGGCGCGATCTTTCGACCACGGGATACGACAATCTCGAAGTTTACCTGCACGAACGCTCCGCCGAACGCGTCGGAACGCCATCGGCCGGCGGAGGACCGGTCGCCGGGCCGCGTGTCGTGGCCTATCGGCCCGCCCGCGTCGTCCTGCGCGGCAAGCAATCGCGCGTCATCCTGAGCGGCACCGCCACCGCCGGAGCAGGGATCGCGCGGATCGGTGGAAAAGTCGGTCGCCGCCCCGCCCGGATCCTATCGACACGCGCCGATTGGCGTCTGCGCGTCACGTTGCCCGCGCCAGGTCGTATTCCCGTCGAAATCCGGGCGACCGATCGCGACGGGCGCGTCTCCGCTCCCTTCGTTCACACGGTGGTGAAGCGGCGCGGGTGAGCGGGCGGGGATCGCCGTCGCGGGAAGTCGCCCGATCAGGCCTTGCGGATTTCCGAGATCTCCTTCGTCGCGATGCCGATGGGCCGGTCGAGCGGAACCCCGGCGCATCCAAGCAGGGTCGTGAGCAGGTCGCCCTGGTTGCCTTTGACGTTGGTGAGAAAGCGCCCGGTCTCGACCGATCCGCCGCCTTTTCCGGCGATGATGAAGGGGAGGTTCTCGCGGGTGTGTTTGTTCCCGTCCTCGAGCCCGGAGCCCCACATCATGAGGCAATGGTCGAGCAGGGTGCCGTCGCCTTCGCGGAGCGACGCCATCTTCTTCACCATGTAGGCGAACTGGTCGATGTTGAACTTCGTGATCGCCGCGACCTTGCGGACTTTTTCGGCCTCGTTGTTGTGGTGGGTGGGACTGTGATGCGTGTCGCTGAAGCCGAGCTCGGGATAGGAGACACCGTTCGGCGTGGATCCGATGTAGGTGCTGACGCGGGTCGTGTCGGTCTGGAAGGCGAGGATGGTGAGGTCGCACATCACCTGCATGTATTCGCTGCGCTTGTCGCCTTCGGGGATCTTCACCTCGATCGGCGGCGAGTCGGCCGACCGGCGCTTTCCGGGGGCGATGCCGGCCTTCTCGAGGGCGGCTTCCCTCTGGCGGGATTCGATCGCGGCGATGCGGCGCTCCACCGATCGGACGCTGTCGAGGTATTCGTCGAGCTTCTGCTGGTCGCCGTGCGGGAGCCTGCGCCGCAGGTCCTTCGCTCCGCCGATGACGAGGTCGAGCATCTGCCGGTCGAGCGGGTCGGCGGTGACGACCCCGCCGACCGCATCGGTTTTTCCGAAGAGACGGTTCAGCACGTTCCGCGGATTGATCTCGGCGGGCATCGCCTGGGTGGGGGAGCGGAAGCTGCAATGCGAGTAGTAGCCCTCGTTGAGACCCTCCTGGTTCTCCTTGTGGGTCTGCGGCATCGTCGCGAGCTCCAGCGAGGGAAGGGCGGTGAGGGCGCCGTAATAATTCGCGAAGATCTGGTCGGCCGAGATGGCGATGTGGATCTGGCTGCGCTTCGCCGCATCGGGCAGCGAGGCGGTGAGCCACGTCGAAAGCTCGAGGGCGTGCGGGGCACTGCCGAAGGGGGTGATCGGAACACCGGAGATTCCCTTCATCAGGAGGCACTGGTCGAGGATCGGGCGCAGCGACTCGAGCCCGGGAGGCGGCGACTTGCGGAAGCTCTCCGGCGAGGAAGGCCAGAACTGGTCCATGATGACCCCGTGGGGCATGTACATGAACCCGAGACGGACCGGCGGTTTGGAGGCGGCGGTTCCCTTCGAAGATTCCGCCCAGCCCATCGTTTCGAGCAGGGGCAGTCCGAGCGAGGCTCCGAGACCGCGGAGGCAGGTGCGACGGCTGATGAGGTGTGGAGAGGCCATGGGGAAAGATGGGGGTTAATCCTGGACACGTCGATTCAAAAACGGATAGCTCGTCACGACTTCGCTGACGAGGGTTTGCATCCGGTGGCCGTCGCCGGCGATGGTTTTATGCAGTTGGTCGACGACGATGAGGTCGTATCCGTCGAGCTGGCGGCAGAGGGCGTAGGCGAGGAGTTTTTCGGTGAGATTGCGCGAGAGATCATCATCGCGTGCCGCGATGATGGCCTTCAGTTCCCGGGGCGACTGGAACCGTTTGCCGCCGGGCAGTTCTCCCGCCGCGTCAACGGGACCGCCGGAGTCATCCTTCTCCCTCCATCGGCCGATCGCGTCGAAGTTCTCCAGGCCGAAGCCGATCGGATCGAGAATCTTGTGGCAATTCGCGCAGACGGCCTCGGTGCGGTGCAGTTCGGTGCGTTGGCGCAGGGTGAGTCCGGCGATTTTTTTCTGATCCTGCTTCTCGAGCGCGGGCACGTTCGGCGGGGCGGGCGGGACGTGTTCGCCGAGGACCTGTTCGAGCACCCAGACGCCGCGGATCACCGGACTGGTGCGCGCGGGAAAGGAAGTGGTCGCGAGGACTCCGGGCATCGTCAGAATGCCGCCCCGGTTCGCGTCGGTGAGGCTCACCTTCTCCATCGCCGCACCCTTCACCGTCTTCTCGAGGCCGTAGACCGGGGCGAGGGTCGCGTTGAGGTAGGTGTAGTCGCCGTTCACGAAGGTGACGACACTGCGGTTCTCCCGAACGATGCTGTCGAAGAAGAGGCGCGCCTCCTCGTACATCGCCTCGCGCAACGCGGGCGTCATCTGGGGGAATTTTTCAGGGTCGAAGGTCTTCGTGGCGATCTTGTCGAGCCCGAGCCACTGCGCTCCGAATCCGTCGAAGAGGGCGCGGGAGCGCGGGCTCGCGAGCATGCGTTTCACCTGCGCCTTCATTACCGCCGGATCGTGGAGACGGCCCTCGTCGGCGAGTTTCGCGAGCTCGGCATCGGGCATCGTCGCCCAGAGGAAATAGGACAAGCGCGAGGCGAGCTGATGATCGTCGAGCGGCACGATCTTTTCATCGCCGGGCGTATCCTTCGAAGGAGTGATGAAGAGAAACTGCGGCGAGACGAGCACGGCCTTCAGCATGAACTCGAGCGCCGCGGTGCGGTCGAAGCCGTTCTTTTGTCCCAGGTCGAAGACCCCGGCGAGGACGTCGATTTCGGAATCGGTGGGCGGGCGGCGGTAGGCGGTGCGGGCGAGACGCCGGGCGATTTCGCGGACCCCGGCCTCTTCCTCTCCGAAAAGCCGCGCATGGTCCTTTGCGGAAAGCTTTGCGATCGCCTGGTTGGCAATGCCGAGGTATTGCTCGACCTGCATCGGCGAGAGGGAATTGAGGTATCCTTCGCCCGGGACCTCTTCGGGCAGATCCTTGGCCACCGCGGGATCGACGCCTAGGAAATCGCGGAGGGTGTTGCCGAACTCCGCCTTCGTGAGACGGCGGATCACGAAGGGACCCGGGTCGCGGTTGCTGAGATACCGGACCTGGGAAAGGGCGTCGAGAAAACGCTGCCGCTCTTTGTCGCTGGGCTGGTCGGCGTCTTCGGGCGGCATGTCGTGCGCCTCCACGTTGGCGATGCACTCGATCCATTTGCGGAGGAAGGCCGGATCTCCCGGCTTCTTCACCGCGACCCGGAGATTCAGCCCCGCCTTGGGGCGGTCGGCGTGGCATTGCACGCAATAATCGGCGACGAACTTCTCGACGTCCTGCTTGAAGGCCTTTTGCACCGCCTCGCGCCTCGCGGCGAGTTCGGGGGCCTCCTCGGCGCGGGCCGGAGAGAACGCGATCAGCAGGGAGAGGAGGGTTCCCGCTGAAAACGGCGACAAAATATTGAACGGAACGGATCTCAAACACGAGAATATGTCGAGGCACGAGCCCTGTGTCGATGGTCGACTTTCACGTGATGACGCGCCCGTCCGGGCAGGCTTCCCCGGGGGGCGGGGAACCCATTTCATCCGCCCGCTCCGAGAATATAGCCGGCGAGGACCGAGAAGGAATTGTTCGCCGCATGCAGGTAGAAGCTCATGCGGAGATTTCCCGTTCGGAGCCGCAGCCAGCCGATCAGCAGCGAGAGGAAGAGCAGCGGCACGAAGAAGGTCAGCCCGTGGACGATCGCGAAGAAGATCGAGCTGACAACCAGGGCTGCCTTTGCGCCCCACCGGCGATCGAGGGAGGCGAAAAGGAAGCCGCGGAAAAAGACCTCTTCGTAGAAGGGAATTGCGATCCCGACGACCAGGACGGTGCCCGCGAGCTGGACGAGATTCTCGCTCTTCAGGAAGAGGCTCACGAGCTGCTTGTCGAGCGGGCCGCCGGTGATGAACTGGTAGATCGCGCCGTAGCCCATCGCCACGAGTTGCATCCCGGCGACGCCCCCGGTCACGATCGCGGCTCCCTTGAGGAAGGGTTTCCGTCCATTGGAAAGGGGACCGCTCCCGAAGTGGCGCGCCCACCCGCCCATGGTCACGGCGGCGAGCGCGGCGGCGGTGACGAGGAGGGCACCGATCCAGTGGCCCACGCCGTTGTCGAGGCCGGGGAGGCGGATGTTGAACCCGATCCCCGCGGCGAGGATCGCGGCGGAGATCCAGAACAGGGTCAGCCGCAGTCCGGGCCCGCCGTGACGCGCCCACGCCAGGCGCGTCCGCCAGAGGAGGAAGAGCAGGAGCAGCGCCAGCAGTCCCGGGATCGACCACGCGAGCGGTCCGTTCAATCCGAGGGAGTCTTTGGAGATCTGGAGGAACTCGTCCGGATCGATTTTGGCGAGGTCTCCGCCGAGGACGGCGGCCGAGATCTTCGCCGTCTTCGCCCGATGCAGATCCTCCGCGCCGATCTTGTCGGTTTCGGCCGCGGCAAGGAATCCCTGTTCCGCCTTTTCCGCGTAGGTGAAGGCCGCTGGATAATCCTTCCGAGAAATGAGCAGCTTCGCTTTCAGCAACTGCGTCAAGGGGGCGTCCGGCATCACCTTCTCCACCGCGTCGAGGAGGCTCGCGCTTTTTTCGAGGTTCTTTTCCAATCCATACCAGCCGAAAAGATGGACGCTCGCGAGGGTATTGGCGATTCCGGCGGCTTCCCCGCGTCCCGCTTCGAGCACGGCACGGGTGAGAGCCTCGGCCCGATCGAGGTGGCGGGCGCGTTCCTCGGAATCACGGTCCCGGGACATCGATTTGCGATGGTAAAAATCGGCGAGATAGAGCATCCCATCGGGTCGCCCCAGGTCCAGTCCGCGCCGGAAGGCGGCCTCCGCCTTTTCCGGATCGGGCTCCGCGATCCGCTCATCAAGGTAAAAAAAGCCGACGATCCAGACCTCCGGTGCCTTGCCCGCCTGGGCCTTCGCAACCGCCTCGGGAAAATAGCGTTCGCGCAAGAGGCGGAACTTTTCCTCCGCCGCGAGCTCGCGGGGTTTCCCGCCGGGATCGATGATCTCCCAGAGGAGCGAACCATTTTCGTCCGCCCGGATCGAATACTCCAGACCGAGCGGAGCTTTCGCCTCCTCGGCCGACAACATGAATGCCGAAGTGGCAAGGAGGAGTGACAGCAGTCGCTGAATTCGTGATTTTCCCATGCGGCGCCGGGGAGTTTACGACAGGATCGGAAAATGTGCGATCTGGAATCTGTTATTTCCATAATCTCCGTAAAAACTCCCCATTACGCAAACCCGACCCAAGAGCCTCTTGTCCGCGACCCGACTTTCTCTCACGATGGACGAATGAATCCCGCGACCCGCCGCTCGTTTCTCAAAAAATCCCTCATCGGAGCCGCCGCCGGTCCCGCGATCCTCTCCGCGGCCGATCCTAACAAAAAGCTCGCGATCGCCTGTGTCGGGGTTGGCGGCAAGGGCTGGAGCGACATGATGGAGCTCGCCCCCGGCAACGAGATCGTCGCGGTTTGCGACATCGACGAGGATCGTCTCGCCAAGGCCAAGGCGCAGTTTCCCGCGGCGAAGGCCTACACCGACTGGCGCAAGCTGCTCGAGCAGAAGGGCATCGACGGGGTCATGGTGACGACACCGGACCACACCCACGCACCGGTCACGGCCACGGCGATGCGGTTGGGGCTGCATTGCTACACGCAGAAGCCGCTCACCCACAGCATCCACGAGGCGCGCGTCCTCGCCGGGATCGCGAAGGAGACGGGAGTGATCACGCAGATGGGCATCCAGCACCACGCGACGAAGCGCCTGAAGATCGCAATCCACGCCCTGCGCGAGGATCGGGCCATCGGCAAGGTGCGCGAGGTGCATGCGTGGACCGACCGCCCTGGGACGTATTGGAAACAAGGCCTCGACCGACCCGCGTCCGGAGGCAATCCGCCGGCCACGGTGCACTGGGACCAATGGCTCGGCACGGCGCCGGAGCGGCCGTGGGTCGACAAGACCTATCACCCCTTCCACTGGCGCGGCTGGTGGGATTTCGGCACGGGCGTGGCCGGCGACATGGGCTGCCACATCCTCGACCCGGTCGTGAACGGGTTGGGCCTCGGGGCTCCGTCGAAGGTGAAGGCGGAAGGTCCCGCGTCGCATCCGGAATCGGGTCCGGCCTGGGCGGAGATCCTCTACACGTTTCCCGGCACGGCCCTGACGACCGAGACGGTGACGGTTCGCTGGTATGAGGCCGGCCGCCAGCCGGGCCGCGATCTCTTCCAGGCTCCGGCGGATTGGAAGGGCTCGCTCAACGGGATTCTCTTTGTCGGGGAAAAGGGCAACCTCTTCGTGGGCTTCCCCGAGATGCCGGAGCTCTTCCCGAAGGTGAAGTTCGCCGATTACCGGTGGGCTGATCTGCCCGACACGAACCACTACCAGGAATGGGTCACGGCGATCCGTGAATCGCGCCAGCCCTCGACGCCCTTCGCCTATGCGGGGCCGCTTACGGAGACGGTGTTGTTGGGCAACGTCGCCTACCGCAGCGGGGCCGAGATCGAATGGGATTCGGACAAGCTCGCGGTGGTGAACGTGCCCGAGGCGAACCGCTTCCTCAAGCGGGCCTACCGCAAGGGGTGGGAAGTCCCGGGATTGGGGTGAGGATTTGCTCGGCCGAGGTTGGACGGATAGGGACTGCGTTTGTCTTTCGATTTTCAAGGGCTGCGGTTCTGACAAGCGCGGTAGGGACGGTTCGATGAACCGTCCGCCGAAGTGGGAAAGGACGCCGGTGCATTGCAAGCACCTAGGATTCGTTCACCGTTTCTTGATGCTCCGGCCGCAGCGCCGGGACCGCAACCGCCTTGTCGGCGAAACGGTCGAAGCGGTTCGAGAGAATCAGGAGGGTGGGTGCCCACAGTCCGATGAAAATTCCGAAGCGCTCGGCGTGGGCCTTTTGCTCGGGTTCCCCGCCGCCGAGATACCACCAGATGAAGATGGACAAAAGAATGGAAAAGAGGCCCGCCTGGAGGAAGACGGTGCTGAGGACGCGGAGCATTTTGGGATTCATAGGAGAAGTATCGCCGGGATTATCCGTCATTGCTCAGCGCATCTTGGCTTTTTCCCCGCCGCGATGTCAGGGAACGGACCAACCGTGACGATCAGGCAAGGAAGGGATTGGTCGCCTTCTCCTCGCCGATGGTGGTCTCGGGTCCGTGGCCGGGCAGGACGCGGGTCTCGTCGGGAAGAGGCCAGAGCTTGGAGCGGATCCCGGAAAGAAGGAGCCCGTGGTTCCCGTTCGGGAAATCGGTACGACCGATGCCGCCCGCAAAGAGGACGTCGCCGCCGATGAGGACGGGCTGTTCGCGCAGCTTGAAGCAAACGCTGTCGGGCGAGTGGCCGGGGACGTGATGTAGATCGAGGACGAGTCCGCCGAGGTCGATGGTGTCGAGTCCGGCGAAACGCTGGTCGACGGTGTAAGGATCGATCGGGCAGGGGATCCCCATCATCCGTTCGAGCCCCTTCGAGAGGGTCAGTTCATCCGACGGATCGGAATGGGCATAGACGGGACAGCCGAACACCGCCTGGATACGAGCCACGTCGAGAACGTGGTCGTGGTGCTGGTGGGTGAGAAGGAGGGCGTCGGGAACGATGTCGTGGTCCTCGAGCCAACCGGTGATGCCCTCGGGGGCGTCGAAGAGCCAGGCACCGCTGTCCTTGCGGACGAGGTATCCGTTGGTCTGGAAAAGACCTCCGCAGTAAACGTGGATGACGGGATCGGACATGGCAGTGGATGTTTCGGGTGAGAGGAACGTCTCCGGGCAGCGTATCGCCGGAAAAGGATTGCTCAACCGCATTCCCCGGGGCCGTCGATGGTCCGAAGCCGGACGCGTCTGCGGGATTTCTTCGGGATTGCCCTTTCGCCGCTTTTTCCATAGGTTCGGCGAAGTGAATATGAACACCCCGACCCAACCCAACACGATCGACCGCCGCAACGTCCTCAAATACGGAGCCGGTTTCGGTCTCGCCCTCGCCTGGCCCAACTCCCGCGTCCTCGGCGCGAACGAAGACATCCGCATTGGGGTCATCGGGGTGAACGGCCGCGGCCAGTCGCACATCAGTGCCTTCACCGGCATGAAGGGCGTCCGTCTCACCGCCCTCTGCGACGCCGATCCGAAGGTGCTCGACGCGCGGGTCAACGCGGCCTCCACCAAGCAGAAGTTTGCGGTGAAGGGCTACATGGACATGCGCGAGATGTTTGAAAAAGGAGACATCGACGCGATGTCCACGGCCACCCCGAACCACTGGCACACCCTCGCCGGAGTCTGGGCGATCCAGGCGGGCAAGGACGCCTATGTCGAGAAGCCGATCTCGCACAACGTGTGGGAAGGGCGCCAGCTCGTGAAGCTCGCCCGCAAGGAAGGAAAGATCTGCCAGGGCGGCACCCAGAGCCGTTCGATGGGCTCGATCCAGGCGGCGGTGAAGTTCGTCCAGGAAGGCAAGCTCGGGAAGATCAAGTATGTGAAGGGCATGTGCTACAAGGCGCGCCAATCCATCGGCAAGGGCGGCGGCGGCGCGGTTCCCGAGGGCGTGAACTACGATCTCTGGAGCGGGCCGGCCGAAATTGAAGAGCCCCTGCGCCGCAAGAAATTCCACTACGACTGGCACTGGTTCTATGCCTACGGCAACGGGGACATGGGCAACCAGGGCATCCACCAGATGGACGTGGCGCGGTGGTATCTCGGCGCCGACACGATCGCCCCCCGCACCATGAGCATCGGCGGCCGCCTCGGTTACGATGACGACGGCGAGACGCCGAACACCCAGCTCGTCTGGCACGATTACGACGGGGCGCCGCTCATCTTCGAAACCCGCGGCCTGCCCAAGAGCAAGGAGGCGCAGAAGGATTGGGGCAAGAACATGGAGTCTCCCGACGAATTTCCCGGAATGGGTGGCGTCTCCGTGGTCGTCGCCTGCGAGGGCGGCTTCGTCTTCACCGACGCCGGCGGCAAGGTGAAGGTCAAGGACCTCGACGGCAAGGAGATGCCGAACCCCGAGCCCTTTGATACCGAGGACATCTTCGAGAACTTCATCAGCGCGGTGAAGAGCCGGAAGGTCGAGGACCAGTATGCGGATTGCGAGGAGACCCACCTCTCCAGCGCCCTTTGCCACACGGGACTCATCTCGCACCGCCTCGGCGCATCGCTGAAAAAGGAAGAGATCCTCGAGAAGATCAAGGACGACGCCCTGCTCACGGATCGATTCGGTTCCATGGCCGATCACCTCGGCCGGAACGGCGTCGATCTCGCGAAGGAAAGCATCGTCCTCGGGCCCATGATCAAGTTCAATCCCCAGACGGAGTGGGCCGAAGGCAACGGCGAACTCGACGGACCGGCCAACAAGCTGGCGACCCGCGAGTATCGCGCCCCCTACGTGGTGCCGGAGGTGCTGTGATTCGCGCTTGCCGGATCCACCGGCCCCTTGCTACGCTCGGACCCGATGAAAATCGGGTTCCATGCGTGGCTCGTTTTTGGGTTTGTCACTTTCGCGTCGGCGGTCCCGGCGAATGCGCAGGTCGTACCGGCGAACCCGAACCGCTTCACGAAGCGCAACCTTGGTGACAACGGAGGATCGACCGCGGCGACCGGCGCTTCCGCGGTGACGCCCGCCCCGCGCGCGGTGGTCGTGCAGCACATCGCGGTGACTCCGGTCGAGGTCTGGAAAAACATTTCGGGCCAGGCGATGGAGGCGCGGTTGCTCGCCTTCTCCGCGCCCGCCGCGGGCGAACCGGGGCCGGTCGAGGTCATCCGCGGGGGGATGGTGCGTTTCCTCGTGACGGGGCGGAAGGAGCCGGTCGACTATCCGCTCGCCCGGCTCGGCGAGGCGGAGCGGAAGAAGATCGAGGCGCTCGCCGTGGTCGCGGCGAACGGACCGCCGGAGTGAGCCTTTTTGTGGCGTTGTCAGGATGAAATCCTCAGGCGATCCGCGAAAGGGCTTCGGCGACCCGTCCGGCGATCCCGTCCCATGAAAAGCGGGCCGCCCGTGCGAGGGCGCGGCGGCGCGTGCCATCGCGGAAGGCGGGCGGCTGGCCGAGGAATCCCTCGATCGTCGTGGCGATGGCGGATTCGCTGTGCGGGTCGAAATAACGCACCGCTCCCTCATCCTCGGATCCTCCGACCTCGGGGAGGCTGGCGGCGCGGGAGAGCAGCACGGGGCACCCGCAGGCCATTGCCTCGAGCGGCGGGAGGCCGAAGCCCTCGTAGAGGCTGGGAAAGACAAAGGCATCGGCGGCGCGGTAGCGGCGGATCAGTTCCGCGTCGTCGATGCGGCCGAGCCATTCGATGCCGAGGCTCTCGATCCGGTCGATCGCGGCGAAATTGCGTGGATTCGCGCCGCCCGCGATCTGGAGCCGCGCCCCCTCGGGGAGACGGCCTGTGTTTTGCAGTGAATGCCACGCGCGAAGGAGGCGGCCGAGGTTCTTGCGGGGATCCATCGACCCGACGCAGAGCAGGAGCGGACCCCCTGCAGTCTCTGTCCCGATCGGGTTCGAGGCGACAGGATTCGGTTCCCCCGGGGTGAAGGCGGGACCGACGGCGTTGCCGAGGACGAGAATCGATTCGGCGGGAATGCCGAGATGGACGGCGAGGCGGCCACGGGAGAACTCGGAGACGGTCGCGACGACGGCGGCGTGCTTTGCGAGCCGGGGGAGGAGCTGTTGATAGACGGTGCGGAAGGACCGGCTGAATCCCTCAGGATAATCCCAGACGGCGGCATCGTGGATCACGACGAGCTGATTCCTCACCGAGATCGGCCCCGTGTTGCACGGGGAAAAGAGCGCCTCGCCGCGTGCGGTCCGGCGGGGCAGCACGAACTGTTCCCAGGCGTGGCCTTTCAAGCCTGCGAGGGGTTTGTCAGGATGCGATTCGGAGAGGCGGAGGTCATCGCGGGCTCCGAGCCGGGCGACGACTTCGCTGGCGAAACGCTCGACCCCGGTGACGGGACGGCCGCGGAAGCGGGCGTTGAGACGGACGGGGATCATCGCTGGAAGGGGACCGGGGGCAAGGATTCCGCGGAGGGCCATTCGTCTTCAGTCGTTCGCTGTATCCGGACGCGTCGTTTCAAGGTCGCGGCCCAGAGCAGGAGGAGAACGATGACGAGGCTGGTCGGAAGAACCCGGTTCAGGCCGAGCCAGTAGGGGATGCGGAGGATCTCCATGAGCCCGAGGAAGGTGATCGGGAAAAAGAGGGAGAAGAGGCGTCCTTCGGTGTAGGCGCGCCAGGTCAGGCCGGACCAGAACCCGATCATCGCGAGGAAGGGGCCGAAGAGGAGGTTGCCGGTGCGCGAGGCGACATAGTGGATCCCTCCCGGATTGTTGTATTCGACGTCGAGGGTGCCGAGGTAAAGGCCGTTGTAAATGTCCTCGTGGGCCTTGAAGGAAAGAGGCCCGACGAGCCCGTCATAGAATCCCCCGACCTCGAGGATCGCCGAACCGGTGTTCATCGCTTCGAAATAGTAGGTGTAGAGCCGGCGCCAGCCGAACTCGAAGAGGCTCGAGTGGATCGCGGAATAGGACTGCCACGAGCGGAGGAATTCGAAGGAGATGAAGAGGAGCAGGGCCAGGGCGGGGAGCAGCAGGGGCAGGAAGCGGAGAAGGGTGCGTCCGACCGGTCCGGCCGCGGCGCTGACCCTCGGGAGCGCCCCGATGAAGAAGGGGACTCCGCCCTCGATGAGGGCGAGCCGTTCCGACCAGAGCAGGGCCCGCACGAAGAGGGTCCCGAAGAAGACGAGATGAAACAGCGAGATCAGCTTGATCTTTCCCGGGAGGAGGCCCGACCATCGCATCCCTCGGATCGCGCCGAGAACGAGGGAGACCTGGTTCCAGGTGGTGACGCCGGGAATGGTCTTGAACTCCTGTTTCAATTCGAGATTCCCCCCGAGGACGCCCGCGATGAGACCCGGATTGAGGAGGAAGTTCCGGAAGAAGATGAGGTGCGAGACGAGGAAGACCGCCATGAGGAAATGGTCGAAGCGGACCGGGAGAAGGGTTTCGCCTAGGCGCGGGCCGGCCATGGTTTCCCGGTGCCTACCCCGGGTGCCGGTGAGACGCTGCCAGAGCTGCCCGGGGAGACTGGATTCACCGAGGGCGGCGCCGATCATGAGCGCGGCGATGCCGCAGAGTCCGACGATGAAATCGCGGGCGCCGTAGAAGTGTTGCGCTTTTGCCAGGGAAAGCGCGGGGTCGGAAAAGGAGAAGATCGCGAGCGCCGGAATCGAAGCCCCCAGAAGCATCCGTGAGGGTCGGCACCACCACGGGAGCCACCCGCCCGCGGGGCAGGGCGCCGAGGCCGGCGGAGCGACGATGGTGGTGCCGTGCGACGTTCTCATGGGATTCCGGCTTCGGTGGACGCCGAAGTTCGTCGCATCTTGAGGAGGGTGTAGGCCACGCCGGCGAGCTCTTCTCCGAGAAAGGCGATGCCCATGGCGACGACCATGCCGAGGCCGCCGCATCGCGGGATGAGAACGAGCGACAACAAGGTCACGAGGGCGAATTTCGCGATCCCGATGCGCGCGAGGAACACGGTATGTCCGGTCATGAGGAGCAGGTGTGGAACCGGGCCCATGAGGAGGGAGAGGAACTGGATGACGAGAAGCCAGCGCAGCGCCCCCGACCCGTCGCGGAACTCCTCGCCGAAGACCGTCATCACCGCGCCGGGAAAGAGGATCCCGATCGCGAGAGGCGGGCCGAGGACGAGCAGGGCGATCCCGATCGATTTCCCGTAGACGCGGAGCACCGGAAGGAGCGGAGCAGGCGCCGCGGCGCTCCGGGAGAGGGCGGGCGCGAAGACTCCGTGAATCGCCCCGGAAAGAACGATGAACAGAATCGAGATCCGGAAGGCGGCGGTGAGGTGGGAGATCTCGGAGCCGGTGAGGAGGAGCTCGCACACCGCCAGAGGAACGATGAAGCCGAGCGCTCCGAAGAGGCTGACGCAGCAGATCGGAAACCCTTCGCGGAGAAGCGCCACGAGTCGTCTCCGGTCGGGGAAAAGGACGAAGGATCCGTCCGCCTTTCCTCCCGGCGCGAAGCGGGCAAGGGCGGCTCCGGCGAGGAAACTGCCTGTATAAAACGTGAGAATCGCCGTCGCGTCGGAACGGTGCGCGAAGAGCGCGACCAAAATGAAGAAAATCCCGACCGGAAGGACGTGACCGAAGATGCTGCCGAGCACCGGGCGGGAAAGGCCCTTGAGCGCTTCACCGTTGATCAGGGTCAGGGCGATGCCGGCCTGGGCGATGAGCGGCAGCACATGCCAGGGGCGGAATCCGCCCGGTGCCGGCTCCGTCGCGATCGCGTAGATCATCCATCCAGAGCCGAGGATCAGGGAAACGGCGACGGAGAGGCCGCGGAGCCGGGCGACGAACGCGGCGATGTCGCCCCTTCCTCCGGATTCAAGGCGTGGCACGGTTCGCAAGGCGATCTGCTCCAGGCCATAGGTTGCGATGGGGCCCGAGGTTATGAGTATGGAAGACCAGAAGAAGAACGGTGCGCTGGGTCCGTCTCCGAGTGCGCGCGCCACGATCACGGTGCTGAGAAACTGGAATCCGGCTCCGATCATCCGGACAGCCGAGGGCAGAAGGGCGTGGACGGCGTGCTTGACGAGCCGCCGCCATGGCACGGGCCCGGTGTCGCTTCGGTCGATTCCGGCCATCCGGTCGATTCCGGGACCGGCGGTGGTCTCGCTGTTCACCATCAAATTGATCGGTTCAGGATTGGAGAATGACCGAGAGCGCGCCGCTGACGCTGCGGGCCAGGTGCGAGACGCTCTCCCCGATCTCGGCACGGGTTCCGCGGGTGCGATCGACGAGCACGAGGTTCGCATCGGCCAGGGGCGCGACGGCGGCAGGCACCTGGCTCTCCTGGGTGAACGCGGTCGATTCGATGACGATGCGGTCGAAGTGATGGCGGTGCGGGCCGAGGAGCTGCCACGCATCCTGCGGTGCGACGAGTAAGCTCGAGGGAAGCCTCAGGGTGTGGAGATTGTCGGTTTGTGAGGCGACCGGGACGAGGTTCAGCGGTTGCCGGGTATCGCCTCCGGGAACGATCGAAACGAGCAGGGTGGCGCATCCGTGGAACGCCGAGGCCGAGGCGAGGCAGGCGGCGACGCGCAGGCCGTCCTCGTTTTCATGGAGCGAGGAAAGGTGGAGGATCGAGGAGCCGCGGTGTTCGGGTGAGAGAAGAACGCGGGTCATCGCGTCCATCAGGTCGCGGTCGCTCCCGCCGCGCGCGGGCGTGGTGATCTCGGCGACGACCTTGGCGGCGAGGGTCTGCTCGACCTGGCGCCGGTTGATGAACGGCTTGCCGCTGAGCAGGTCGGTGGCGACAAGGCCGCCGCAGAGAAGCCCGCCGACGGCGACACCGATGATGGCCGCGAGGGGCTTGCTCGGTTTCGCGGGCTTGTGCGCGACGATGGGCTCGGACATGAGCCGGGTCACGTTCGAGGATTTCTCGGATTCGATCGAGGTCTTGCCGATGCGTTCGCGCAGGGACTGGTGGATCTGCCATTCGGTTTCGACCCGTTGCTGGATGGCCCGGAACCGCGAGCTCGCGGTCTTCACCCCGGTGAGCTGGGCCTGCAGGTCCGCGACACGCTCGCCGAGGAACTTTTCATTGGTCATGGCCGCGGTGCAGTCGGTCTCGAGCGACTGCTTCAGGTCGGTGGCGAGGGATTTCAATTGCGCGTCGATCTCATCGACCCGGCTCCGCGCCTCGCGGTGGCGTGGATGGGTCGGCTGGAACTGGCCGCTCACCGTCGCGAGCGCGGCGTGCGCGTTGAGCCGTTGGTTGAGCAGTTCGGAGACGTGCTCGATCCCGGAGAAACCGCCGAGGTTGATCACCTTCAAGGGGTCCGCTTCCGGATCGACATCCTTCAGGGTGTCGACGCGGCTGCGGAGGTTGAAGACCTTGCTCGAGACGGTGTTGAGTTCCTCTCCCATTTTCGTGAGGCGCTCGGCGAAAAGCTGGTGATCCTGCTCGACGGTGAGCTCCGGATTCTCGCGGCGGAAGGTTTCGAGTTCCTTTTCCGCTTCGAGGGCGCTCTGGTAGGCTTCTTCGGCGCGGGCGCGCAGTTCACCGGTGGACTGTCCGGCCTCCTCGCGCTTCTGGTCGCCGAGGAAGGATTCGAATTCGCCGACAAAGGCCGACGCAATGCGTTGGGCCCGCACCGGATCAGGGTCGAGGACGGAGAGTTCGATGAGGCGGGTCGGACGGATCAGGCTGGCGGAAAACCGCTGTTTGCGCAGGTCCTTCAGCAGGCGCGAATCGGTGATCTCCTGGCCCCCGGCTTTGAGCTTTTGGAGCGATTTGGGCAGGAAGCCGGGCTCGTCACGCAGTCCGAGCTTGTCGATGACGCGAAGGACCATCGTGTCGGAGAGGATTGCCTTTTCCAGCGAGTTGAGCGAGTCGAGGTCCGACATCCCCATCCCCGAGGGTTGGATTTGAAGCGAGCGGTCGAACATCGGGTCGACGAAAACCATCGCCTTGCTCTGGAAGAGCGGCTCGGCGACCAGATACACATAGGCGAGCGCGGCCGCGAGGCAGAGCGATGGAAGGATGACAAACCAGGCGAGCCGGCGCTTCAGGATTCCTGTGAGGTCGTCGAGATCGACGAGGGGTGACACCTCGATGAGATCCCAATCCTGACGCGGCGCAAGTTCGGCGCGGACAATCGGGCGTTGGCGGGTGGTTAGGGCATGCGTGGACATCGGGCAGGGGAGGGGTCGGATAATTTCCAGAAAAAGAAAATTTTTTTGAAATTTGCTTGAACTGCTGAAAAAATCAATCAAAATCTGAAAAAATCGCATTAGCGAGATTAAATTTTGATAAATCAAACTCCGTGGCGTTATGATTTCTAACAGATATTACGGTTTGATCCGGCTTCATTTTCTCTTGAAGCTCTTTGGCAGCCTTGCCCTCTTTTGGGGAATCGTCTGGATCCTGCATGCGGTCGTCTACGGTCCCGACCTGATGCCGGGGAACTATACCCGGGTCTGTTTTCTCGTTCCGGCGGCCGGATTGATCGAGCTGCTGGTGCGCGATCGGCGCATGCGCTACCTCGGGGGGCTGTCCCGGACGGAGGTCTGGGCCGTCACCCAGCGGGAAATTCTCTTCACCCTCGTGGCCATCTTCGGAGTCATCGTGATGAGCAGGGACGAGAGCCATTCGCGGGCCTTTCTGGCGATCTACTTCGTCTACCAGTCGCTCTGGACCTCCTGGATGAACCAGGTCGGATACAAGCTGCTCCATCGCAGCCTCTACGCCAAACCCCGCGGAGCGGACGGAAGGAGCCGGAGCCAGGCGAACACCGTCGTCCTCGCTCCGGCACGTGAGATCGAGCGCGACACCGCGCTCCACATGACCGGAAATGTTCCCGGAGCCGAGGTGCTCGGCTATGTCACCTACGGGAGTGGGGCGCTGGCGGCGGCTCCGGCCTTTCCGGTCCTCGGGGATTTCGTGAACCTGCGCGAGATCTGCCGGACCTGCGAGGCGAGACTCCTTCTCGCGCTAGGGCTCGAGCATCGGCCCGACTTGATCCGTGCGCTCCAGCAGCTCTGCGACTCCCTCGGCATGCGGCTCATCTGGGTCGATGACAAGGAGGATCATTTCGGCGGAAACCTCGACTCGCACCGGGACGGGTCGCGGCTCTACCTCACGAACTGGCGCGAGCCGCTCGAGGATCCGCTGAACCGCTTCATCAAGCGGACCATCGACATGGTGATCTCCACCGTCGTCGTCGCCACCGTGCTGCCGGGTCTCTGCCTGCTGGTCAAGTCCATGCAGGTCCTCTTTTCCCCGGGGCCGCTCTTCTACCGCCAGAAACGCACCGGCCGGGACGGAGAGATCTTCGAAGTCCTCAAGTTCCGTACGATGCACGTGAACGACACGCCGGGAATACAGGCCGTGGATGGTGATCCCCGGATCTATCGGGGCGGGCTTTTCCTCCGCAAGAGCAGCATCGATGAAATGCCCCAGTTCTGGAACGTGCTCGCCGGTCCCATGAGCGTGGTGGGACCGCGTCCGCACTTCGTCGAACACGACGCCCGCTTCGCGGAAATCGTCGAGGACTATTCCGTGCGCCACTTCGCGAAGCCGGGCATCACCGGCCTCGCCCAGGTGAAGGGGTGCCGCGGCGAAGCGGATACGCCGAGGAAGGTCAGGCACCGTGTCCGGCTCGATCATTTCTATCTGCGGCACTGGTCCCCGCTCATGGATCTCTGCATCCTCTGCGACACCGCCCGGCAGGTGCTCTTCCCGCCGCGCTCGGCACGCTGATCCCCGCGGTCCTTCAACTCATGAATCCTGACAAGACCACATCCGAAGATGATCTCGTCCTCGTCCACGATTTCCTCATCCAGATGGGCGGGGCCGAGAAGGTCGTCGAAGTCATGGCCCTGGCCTGGCCCGGCGCGCCGATCGCGACGAGCGCGACGATGGGATCGAACCTCTTTCCGGTCTTCCGCTCTCCCCGCGTCGTCAACACGTGGATGCAGAAAATGCCGGGGATGCTGAAGTTCCACAAGAAGCTCTTCTTCCTCTATCCCTTCGCCTTCCGTTCGCTGCGGCTCCCCGCCGCGCGGATCGCGTGGATCAGCAGCAGCAGCTTCTCGAAGTGGGTCCGCAAGCCGCGCGGGATGCGCTTCGTCTGCTATTGCCACACGCCGCCGCGTTACTTCTGGAACCCCGATGAATATCTCGCGAACGAAATCGGTAATCCGCTCCTGCGCCGCTTTGTCAGGATGCTGATGCCGCTCTTCCGCTGGAGCGACCTGCGCCAGAGCCGGAAGATCGACCTCTTCCTCGCGAACTCGCAAAACGTGCGCCGACGCATCCGCGAATGCTACGGCCGCAACAGCATCGTGGTCTATCCTCCCGTCGATGTGGATCGGTTCCGGATCGGGGACCGGAGCGAGGACTTCTACCTGATCGTCTCGAGGCTCGTCGCCTACAAGCGCATCGATCTCGCGATACGGGCCTTCACCGCCCTCGGGAAACGGCTGGTCGTGATCGGGGACGGACCCGACCGCGCACGGCTGGAGGGGATCGCGGGACCGACCATCTCGTTTCTCGGCCGCGCCCCCGACGAGGTCGTCACGGAGAAGATGGCGACCTGCCGGGCCTATGTCTTTCCGGGCAGCGAGGACTTCGGCATCGTCCCGGTCGAAGCGCAGGCCTGTGGCAAGCCGGTCATCGCATTCCGGGACGGCGGGGCGCTGGAGACGGTCGTGGAGAACAAGACCGGGGTCTATTTCGACCGGCCCGAGGCCGGATCCCTCGCCGCCGCGGTGCGTGATCTCGAGAGCCGGACCTGGGATGCGAAGCGGATCCGGCGCAACGCGGAGCGCTTTTCCACGGCGAGATTCCTCGAGGAAACCCGGAACGTGCTTCGGCGGGTCTCGGAGGCGGTTCCGTCGGCGCTTCTCGAGGAGCGGCACCTGCGCGGTTCGCTCCTTACCACCTTCAATGAGTGGAGGGATGGAGCGCTTGTGGAACCTTCCGCAGCCGGGGAAAACGGCGGACCCGGTCTGCGGCGCGTGATGGGAGAACGATAGAATCGTTCCTCCGCTTGTTGCGGGGTGACATCCCGTGAATTGCGCGCAATCGCCGCTTGGGAAAGCCGCGTTTCCTGGACCAGGGAAGGAGGCTGTCCCCAGCCATCCCGATGGAGACAGGACCGCCGCCTGGGAAATCGGCGCTCCGGAGGAAGGGTGCCGGTCAGTTGGCCGGTTCCACCTTCACGGTGTGCTTCACCGGCTGAATCCGCTTGCGGGCGGAGGCGTGGTATTCGGCGTGCTTCGCGGCGACCCGTTTGCGGATCAGTTCGAACGCGGCGGCAAGTTCCGCATCCTTCTCCGCGTCGGCGGCGAGCATGCGGAAATGGGTGACGAGACTCTTGATCGCGGAGGTCTCAAACTGCTGTTTCACCGCGACCGCATCCATCAGTTTCCGGAAGGACTCGTCGAATGGCGTCGTGGAAAACTCCGACACGAGATTGATTCCCGCCTCGAGTTGTTCCTTGGAGAACCCCTTCGTCTCGTTCCCCCAAGTGACCTTGGCCTTCGGGGTCTTGAGGTCCTTCACGACGAGGGTGAGGCGGTTGAGTTCCTGGTTGAAATCCGTGAACGGCAGGATGCTGCGGGTGCTGTCGGGATTCTTCGAATCGGGATCAAAACAGAAGGGCCAGCGGCGGCTCGCGAGTTCGACGGTGCCGTCCGCGGTGGAGATCACCTCGTGCCCCTTGCTGGCAGTGGCGCCTTTGGCATCGATTGTGATCGTTCCGATTTCTCCGTCGAGTCCGAGCGCTTTCAGGAAAGCCCGGGCCATCAGCAGTTGGCCGGCGGGGGCGGGGTGGAACCCGTCGCCGCCGAAGGGGGCGTAATCGTTGCCGAGGGCCGCCTTCGACTTTGGCAGGGCCGACATCATCGCGTCGTAAACATCGGCGAAGGCGAGTCCGTTCGTTTCGGCGAGCCCCTTTGCGATGTCGCGGAGTTTCGCGAGGGTTTCGTTGTAGACCTTGCCGTCGAGCCGGTTGAAGAAATCCGGGTCGACCCCGCCGGGCGAACCCACCGCGACATGTGCGACGCCACCGGCCTTCAGACCCTCGATGACACGGGTCATGTTCTTCCCGTAGGCGGCTCCGATGCCTTCATTGTAGGCCTGGTAGCTGCCATCGTTCATCCCGTAGCAGGTCGTCGCGACGGTGGGATGGAAGACGCCGAGGTCGTTGACGAGGCGGTTGGCGAACCCGTCGGCGCGCTCGCCGCTCCAGCCGAACTGGAAGACGGTGATGTCGTCGCGCCCGGTGCAGGCGAGCAGGTAACACTCGAGGTATTTCGAGTAGAGCTTCTGCTCGGTGATGGAGTCGCCGATCACCGCGACGCGGGCGTTCGCGGGGAGCATCGAGGTATCCTGCGCGGCAGTGGAGGCGGCGAGGCACGCGGAGAGGAAGAACAGCGGGAGAACGAGCGGGGATTTCATTCCGGGCAAGGGGCGGTGGGTCAAATGCCGACGCGGCGGAAGAGTTCGTCGAGCGGGAGTTGCAGACCGATGTAGAAGTCGCCGAACTCCGCGTAGAGAGCCGAGACTTCGTCGAAGCGCATTTCGTAGACGATCTCCTTGATGTCCTGCGTGTTGTGGGAAAAGAGGGTCACGCCCCACTCCCATTCGTCGAGGCCGGTCGATCCGGTGATGAGCTGCCGGACCCGTCCGGCGTAGCCGCGACCCACACGGGCGTGGCCCGCCATCAGTTTGCGCCGGGTCTCGTAATCGAGATGGAACCAGTTGTGACTGCCGCTCCGGCGCTTCGACATGGGATAAAAACAGAAGACCGGCCAGTCCGGCATGTTCGGATAGAGGCGGTCGCTGTTGTATTTTTTCATCCGTTTGCGGAACTCCTCGAGTTTCGCCTCCATCTCCGGAGTCCCGGCGGCGATGTCTTCGTCACGAGTCAAATCGGCCGCGTATTGCTCCTCCGTCGTCGTGTATTCGCTGAGCTCGGTCATGCTCAGGTAGCTGTAGGCCGGGGTGAGGACATCGGGGCCGAGGGCGCGGGCGAGCCGCTTTTCGAAACGGTTCGCCTTGTGCAGGTCGTCGGTCAGGAGCATGAAGCCGATGTCCGCCTTCGGCGAGACCATGGAAAAGGTGAGGAGCTGGGTGGATTCGGTCGAGCGGATCTCCTGGACCAGCTCGGCGAGGTGGGTCTTGGCCTCCAGCTTCTCCTCGTCCGAATAAAGCGACCACTGGGCCTGCTCGATGTGGAAAAAGAGGTGGATGACGTGCCAGCCCTCGCGCGGGATGACGCGGTCGGAATCGTTCGGGGCGGAAAGGGGGGCGTGGGGATTCATGATCGGCAGGGTTGAGGCCGCCCGGTTCGGGACGATCTCTCCCTCCCAACAAGCCAATGAAATCGGTTGCGTCCAATCAAAAAAATCCTAGTTTTGAGGAGGTCCCGCGGGTCCGGAGACCCGAAACCCCAAGCAATTTCCATCGTCATGGCCGATCTTGAAAACCGTTACGCCGACAATGTCCCCGGCGAATTCTACGTCGACGACCAATGTATCGACTGCGATCTCTGCCGCGAAACGGCGTCCGCCAACTTCACGCGCAACGAGGACGGAGGATACTCCTTCGTTTACAAGCAGCCCCAGACCGCGGACGAGCGGGCCCTGTGCGAGGAGGCCATGGAAGGTTGTCCCGTCGAGGCGATCGGATGCAACGGCAACGAGGGGTGACTCTCCAGTTCCGTTCGTGATCCGGCAACGGTGCCGGGGTCCATCGGTTTTCCCATGGCGCAGCTCCGGTTCCGCGTTTAGGTTCCGCCCATGCGCTACCGACCCCGCCGATCCCTCAAGGACCGCGCCATCGCCGAGTGGCGTGGCTACTGGGAACCGCAGGACATGAGCCGACACGAGTCCACCCTTGCCGAGGCGACCGGCAAGGCGCTCAAGGGGCTCGGGCTCAATGACCGGTTCAACGAGGAGATGGTCTTCGAGGCCTGGCACACCCTGGTCGATAACTTCATCGCCGCCAACGCGCGCCCGGTCTCCCTCGAGCGCCGCGTCCTCGCCATCCAGGTGCTTCACTCCACGGTCCATTACGAACTGGAACGCATGAAGGGCCAGATCCTCCGGCGCATGCAGGAACAGTTCGGAGCCGACAAAATCCGCGAGATCCGCTTCCGCCTGGGATGAGTGTGGAATTTCGGATTTCAGATTTCGGATTTCGGAATTAGGCTGCGCGCCCATGAGCGATCGCATCCACATCAAGGGCCTCCGGGTCGTCACCCGGGTGGGGGTTCCCGAAGAGGAACGCGCCCTGCCCCAGAGCGTCGCGGTCAACGCCTCGATCACCCTCCGGACTTCGTTCAGGGGATTCGATGACCGGATCGAGCATACCCTCGACTACTATCGGGTTTCGCAACGGATCCGCGAGGTCGCGGCGTCGGGGGAGCGCCGCCTCATCGAGACGCTCGCCGGCGACCTGGCCGCCGCCGTGCTGGCCTTCGAGGGGGTTTCGGCCGTCACCCTCGAGGTGGAAAAGTTCATCCTCGCCGACTGCGACCGCGTCTCCGTGGAAATCACGCGGGCGCGCGAATCGGCATGAATCCGGCCGATCCGGACCGTTACCGGGCGCGTATAGAAAGGCATGAAGCTCGGTCGTATCGCATTTGGAACCTCGTTTTTGATCCTGATTTTGGCCACGTTCGCCTTCGTCGCCACCTCCCGCGCAGGCTATGAGACAGCCCGGTATGAGGTCCTTGAGAAAGACGGCGATTTCGAGCTCCGGCGCTATGAAGAGCACGTCGTTGCAGCGACTCCGATGAAGGAAGGAGCGCAAAACGGGAGCTTTGGACGGCTCTTCCAGTATATCTCCGGCGGGAACCAGGGGGAGCGTAAGATCGAGATGACCACGCCCGTCTTCATGCCTGCGGGCGAGGGTGGGGAACCGGGCGAGATGCAGTTCGTCGTTCCCCTCAGCGTGGTGAAGGCGGGGGTTCCCTTGCCGGCTGATCCTTCCGTAACCTTGAAAACGATGGATGCCGGACGTTACGCCTCGATCCGTTATTCTGGTGTGGCCGCGGCGCAGGACCGGAAAACGCGGGTCGAGGAACTGCGAAAAAAGATTGCCGCGCTCGGGCTCGAGGCCGTGGGGGATCCCATCCACGCCGGCTACGATCCGCCGTGGACCCCGGGGCCGATGCGGCGCAACGAGGTGCTCATCCGGGTCAAGTAGTCCGGTCCGCCCGGTTTCACGTCCTTGCCTGGATCCCGGCCGCATGATACAGGATCCCCCATGAAGTTTCCGATTCTCCTATTCGCCGCGTCCTTCGCCGGTTCCCTCGCACTCCAGGCCGGCGAGGCCAACACCTTGACCGATGCCGAAAAGGCGGAGGGTTGGAAACTCCTCTTCGACGGCAGCGACCTCTCCCAGTGGCGCAACTTCAAGAAGGACGGACTCAGCGACAAGTGGAAGGTCGCCGACGGTGCCTTCACCCTCACCGAAAAGGGCGGGGGCGACATCATCACGAAGGAAACCTACGGCGCCTTCGAACTGAAGCTCGACTACAAGATCTCCAAGGGCGGAAACAGCGGGCTCATGTATCACGTCACCGAGGAGGAGGACACCCCGTGGCGCACCGGTCCTGAAATCCAGATCCAGGACAACGTCGATGGGCATGATCCCCAGAAGGCCGGCTGGCTCTACCAGCTCTACGCGCCCACCGTCGATGCCACCAAGCCCGTCGGCGAATGGAATACGATCCACATCCTGATCACGCCGGAGAAGTGCGTCCAATCCATGAACGGCACCAAGTATGTCGAATACGTGAAGGGTTCGGCCGACTGGGATGCCAAGGTCGCGGCGAGCAAGTTCTCGAAGTTCCCCAGGTTCGGCAAACCTACCAGGGGCTTCATCTGCCTCCAAGACCACGGGAACGTCGTCTCCTTCCGCAATGTGAAGATCAGGGCGCTCGATTGATTGGATTCAAACTGAGGTGGAAGCGGCGCCCCGCCGCTTCTGCCACGCTGATCACACCAGTTCCTGGATCACGCGCCCCTCGCTGATCTTGATGGGGCGACCGATCGGGGTGATCAACTCCTCGCTCGTGTCGATGCCAAGGCGTCGCAGGATCGTGGCATGCACGTCCTCGACGCGGACGGCGCGGTCGGGTTCCTGCTTTTCTCCGCCCGGATCGGTCCCGCCGACGGCGATACCGCCGCGGAGGCCGCCGCCGCCCAACAGAACACTGAATCCGTGCGGCCAGTGGTCGCGCCCCTCGGTGAGGTTCTGTTTCGGGGTGCGGCCGAATTCGGTCGCGACGAGGAGCAGGGTGTCTTCGTAAAGGCCGCGTTCCTTCAGTCCCCGGATCAGCGCGGAGAGGGCGGGATCGAGCAGGGCGAGCTGGATCGCCTGGCCTTCGGCGTTGTCGATGTGGGTGTCCCATCCGCGCAGCGTCACCTCGACACAGCGCACCCCCGCCTCGATCAGGCGGATCGCGGCGAGGCATCCCCGGCCGAAGGCGGAGTCTCCGAAAGCCTCGCGCTCCGCCTTGGGCACGCCGCTGACGTCGAAGGCGGCGAGTTGCTCCGAGGACATGAGCCGCTGCGCGCGCTCGACCGAGGTGCGGTGGAGGGTGCGCTCGCTCTCGAGATTGGCGAGGCGTCCCTTCGCGAAAGTCTGCTCGAGGAGGGCGAGCGAAGCGAGCCGCTGTTGCTGGCGTTCCCCGGTGGCGAGAGGTCGGACATCCGGGATCGGCTGCACCGGGTCTCCCGTCTGGAAGGCGTCGTATCGCGCCCCGAGGTAACCGCCGCGCGCGGGGAAGCCGCCGGGAAGAATGGAGATGTGCGAGGGCAGGTCGAGCACGGCTCCATCCGGCTCGGGCAGTCCATGGCAGATGATCGATCCGATCGAGGGATGGACGAGGTTGGGGAACGGTCGGTAACCGGTTTTCACGTTGTAGGTCGCGCGCGAGTGGTCGCCCTCCTTGCCCGACACCGAACGGATCACGGAAAAGTTGTTGGCGAGCTCGGCGGTGAGGGGAAGACCGGCACCGAATCGGATCCCCTTCGCCGCCGTGGCGATGGCTTTCCCGCCGTAGGCGATCGCGCTGCCCGGATGGGGATCGAAGCTCTCGAGCTGGCTCATGCCGCCCTCCATCCAGAGCACGATGACCGATTTCAGCCGCTGTCCCGTCGCCTCCGCACCGCGGGCGAGTTGCCGGGAGACCGGCGTGAGCCAGCCCAGTCCGGCGAGGGCCGAACCTTGGAGAAAGCGGCGCCGCGACCACGCGCGGAGGTGGTCGGAGGAACCGCAGTCGGAAAAGGGAAGGGGATTCATCGATTCCACGAGAACTCGGTCGTGTTGATCAGGGTCCAGCAGAGGTCGGTGAGGGCGCGGTCGCGGGTGTTTCCTTTGCTTCCGGCGAGGAGTCCGGCGAAATGGCCGAGCTCGGCGGGCTCGGGATGACGGGTGAGCGAGGCGAGGAAGGCCGCCTTCACCGCGGCCTCGTCCGACGGCGAGTATCTCGCGAGCCTTGTCGACGCGTTCATGACCGGATTCGGCTCGGTCCGCTCGCGGACGAGCTTGCCGTTCATGAGGAGGAGGCGCTGCGGGATCGTGCCGGATTCGCCGGCGAACTCCTCCTCGCCGGGATCGCCGTAGCGCTTCACGAAGTCCCGCGTTTCGCCGAAGCGGCGGAGCTTCTGGATGATGTGGGTGTCGCTGTCAAGCGCCTGCAGGGTCGAGGCCTGGATGACGGATCCGGCGACCTGCTCGGGCCGCAACCGGGTGAGGGGAAAGGCGGCCCAGGCGGCCTCGGTCTCCGCTGTTATGGGTTTGTCAGGAACGGTCGAGCGGCTCGCGCGGCGGTAGGGCCCGGACATCGCGATGAGCCGGATGAGGTGGCGGAGGTCGTGGCCGCTCGCGCTGAACTCGCGGGCGAGTTCCTCGAGTCCCGCGGGGAAAGGGCCGTCGATGGGAAGGTTGTCGACCGGGTCGATGAGAGGCTTTCCAAACAGGATGGCCCAGGTCCGGTTCACGGCGGCGCGGGCGAAAGGGGTATTGTCAGGGTGTGTGATCCAACGAGCGAGCTGCTCGCGGCGTGGTCCGTCCTTGCTGAAAAAGCCGGAGCCGTAGGGAACCATAGGATTGACTTTCACCGGGGCGGTTTCCCCGAGATAGCGGGTCTCATAGGATTTCCTGGAGTTGTCGCGGATGCCGGTGAGATTGATTTCCGCCTGTGCGAAGAAGGCGGCGAGCTGGTGGAAGTCGGCCTGTTTCCATTGATCGCCGAACATGTCGTCGTGGCATTGCACGCAGTCGAGGCTCAGTCCGAGAAAGGCGCGGGCGGTGCGCCCGGCCAGTTTAATCTCATCAGGACCTTCCTTCGAACCGCCCTGCACGACCGCGACGGTGATGAAATTCGTCTCCGGTTTCGTCGTCCAGAGTCCCTCGGCCTCGACGAGGTCTCGCACGATTTCATCATAGGGCCGGTTCGCCTGGATCTGGTCGCCGAGCCAGCTCACGAGGCGGCGGCGGCGGTAGATGAGAAAGGGGCCGCTCTCGACCCCGACAAAGGCTCGCGCGAAGCGCTCGGCGAGGTAGTCGGCGCTGCGCCGGTCGGCAAGGAGATGATCGAGCCACGCGGCCACGGGATCGGCGCCTTGCGGAAGCCCCTCGAGTCGGCGGACTTCCTCAAGCGAGGGCGGGGCCCCGGTGAGGGCGAGCGACAATCGACGGGCGACGGTGAGGGCATCGGCTTCAGTCGCGGGTTCGAGACCGGCCGCGATCCAGGAAGACCGGAAGGCGGCATCGACCTTGGCCACGGCCTTCGCGAGGGCCGGATCCGGTTTGGCCGCGGTTAGGGGCGCGGGTTTGCCCGAGTCGAAATGCCCCCAGAGCAGCACTCCCGCGACGATCAAGATCCCTCCGAGAGCGGAGAGCCGGACGAACGCACGCAGGGGGGAGAAGGACATCGGAACGATCGGGAGGAAAAGACGGGGGCGGGGTGGGGGTGGTTACAGTTTTTGATGGAAGGGCGATTCCAGTTCCTCCACATTCGTGAAAATTTGCGGACATTTGCGCCCATTTGCGTTGAAAGAATTCATCAACCGATGCCGGGGAATGAGAGGGAATCCTGACGCAAATGCCGGTCGGGTGAAAGCGAAGGGAAACCGTGCCTCCCCACTAATCCGTGCCAAACGCACCGATTCCGCTTACCTTTCCGTCTCCCCATGCCCAAAGAACGACTCGACCAGCTCATGCATCGCCGCGGTCTCTGCGATTCGCGCGAGGCGGCGAAGCGGCTCATCCTCGCGGGCGAGGTGCGGGTTGCGGGACACGAGGGCAACCTCAAGCCGGGACTGAAGGTCGAGGAGGACGCGGCCATCGAGGTGAAGAACCGGCCCAAATACGTCAGCCGCGGCGGGCTGAAGCTCGAGGGTGCGCTCGAGGCCTTCGGCATTGCCGTGGAAGGCAAGGTCGTCCTCGACGCCGGGGCCTCGACCGGCGGCTTCACCGACTGCGTCCTCCAGCGAGGCGCGGCGAAGGTCTTTGCCTACGACGTCGGCACGAACCAGCTCGCGTGGAAGTTGCGGAGCGATCCGCGCGTCGTCTCGCAGGAGGGGTTCAACCTGCGCCATCTCCAGCCGTCCGATCTGCCCGAGCCGGTCGATCTCGTGGTCATCGATGTGTCTTTCATCTCCCTGACCCTGATCCTCGGTCCGGTCTTCGGCGTGCTCAAGCCCGGTGGAGACGTTGTCTGCCTGATCAAACCGCAATTCGAACTGAAGAAGGAACAGATCGGCAAGGGCGGCATTGTCAGGGATCCCGCCCTGCACGAGGAGGCGGTGGAAAAGATCCGCTGCCACCTCACCGGAACCCTCGGAAAATGCTGGCAGGGAGTGATCCCGTCGCCTATCAGTGGAACCGACGGCAACACCGAATTCCTCGCATGGCTGAAACACCCCGCATAGGGATCCTCGCGAATCCCGAAAAGCCCGGCGCGGCGGCACTGCTGCACGATCTCGTGAGCCGCTTCGGCTCGGTCGGCCGGACGGTGCGGCTCGAGGAAAAGACCGCGGCCCTCGCCGGACTGCCCGATGGTATTCCGCTCGGGGATCTGGGGGCGTCGGTTGATCTCGTAATCGTCCTCGGCGGAGACGGCACGCTTCTCTGGGTCGTGCGACAGATGGGGGCGAAACTGAAGCCGATCGCTGCGATCAATACCGGCACGCTCGGCTTCCTCACCTGCGCGACGGAGGAGGAAAGCGGAGCACTCGTCGATGCGCTCGTCTCGGGCACCTACACGATCAGCGAGCGGCTTCTCCTCGCGGGCGAGCTCGAGCAAAACGGACGGGCTGGCGACACCTTTTACGCCTTGAATGAAGTGACGATCTGCCGAGCGGTCGCCTCGCGGGTGATCCACGTCGAGGCGCGCGTGAACGGTGTCTTTGCGAACCGCTACACCGGCGACGGGCTGATCCTCTCGACCCCGACGGGTTCGACCGCCTATTCGCTCTCGGCGGGTGGACCGCTCGTCTCGCCGGATGCGAACGTTTTTGTGGTCACGCCGATCTGTCCACATTCGTTGGCGAATCGGCCCCTCGTTGTCGATGCGACGAGCCGCCTGGTGTTTGAGGCCCCGCGGCAGCGGGATTCGCTCTCGCTGTTGGTCGACGGGCAGTTGCTGACCGTGCTGGACGAGCCCGCGAAGGTGCATCTCCGGAAGGCGGATTTCTGCCTGCCGCTGGTCTCGCTGCCGCATCAGGATTTCTACGGCGTGTTGCACCGGAAGATGGGGTGGAAGGGAACGGCGATCGCGGAGTAAGCGCCTCAAGCGCGGCGGAAGCGGCGACGTTTTGGTCCATTCGCACGAGAAAGGACAGAGGAACCAGGGCACGGGAATGGAGTCCCGCGTGGTCGTTGGATGCCCGAGGGGGCTCATATTCTTCGCCGAGGGACCGGCAACCGCGTCTACTGAACGGTGTGGAAAACTCTGCGCTAAAAAGTCGCGTAGACGTGCCTTAGGCGAGCCAGAGCCGCTTCCCAGGAAATCGAATTTCTTTATTTGGGGGTCAGACAAACAAAAAGTTGAATTCGCGTGGTCGTTGGATGCCCGAGGGGGCTCATATTCCTCGCCGAGCGAGAAATTAAGGGTCAGACTAATAAAAAGTTGAATTCGCGGTGGAACGCTCGATTTTCCAAATGACCCGCACAGTATCTGCCCTTCAGCTTCATTCACTCTTAGTCCGCCTTCCCCGCCATGCGCACCACCCGCCTTCTTGGAACCGGCCGATCTTTTTACCACGTCATGTCACGGGTCGTGGACCGGCGGAGGGTCTTCGAAGCCAAGGACAAGGAAATCTTCCGCAAGATCCTCAGAAACCAGGAGGCCTTCACCGGGGTGCGGATTGTCACTT